>CAZRWW010000009.1:57655-102885 GCA_964603725.1 uncultured bacterium | reverse complement strand
TAGAGCATCGACGGCCACTGCACCTCGTACAGCTCGTTCGGCTTCAGCTCCATCGACGGCAGGAACTCGATCTCACGCGGGGGCGGATACCCCAGCGTGTAGTACTCGGTCGGCGGAGCGCCGCCGTTGTACCAATACGAACGCCAGTAGTACTCGATGCGGGTGCCCGGCACCCAGATCTTGTCGGGCAGGATCTCGTTATTCTCGCTCCAGTCGGGCGGGCCGTTGTAGCCGACGGCATCCTCGTGGAAGTAGGTGTAGAACCTGTGCTTGTAGACCTGCGTGTGGTTGGCGGCCTCGAACGAGTCCATCAGGGCGCAAACGAAGCCGGCTTCAGGATCGCTGGCCTGCCGAGCCCGCCACGCCTGATACTCCGGAATCATGTGCTGGCGCGCCCCGAGGCGGGCCACCTTGAAGCACATCTCGCACAGGAAGCGTCCGGCCTCCGACCCGACGGTCGGGCCGCTGACGACCGAGCTGTCGCCGTGCCAGTCGTTCTTCTGCGTGTTGGTCATCGACAGGTCGAACGAGATGTTGGCATTGCAGCGATCGCTCGGCTCCAGATAGGTCGGGTAGTTCTGGCCGAAGCCGTCGATGAAGAGGCCGCCGTCGATCAGGGTGATCGGCGGAGCATTGGCGGCGTTTGTGATGCCGATCTTGAAGTTGTCGATCACCGGCGAGCCGCCGGTGCAGCCGAGGTCGGTGCAGGTCGACGTGGGCAAGGCGAAGGCATCGCAGCTGGCCGTGATCTCATAGCAGAACTTGACGGAGTCCCACTCGACCGGCAGCGGAGCATCCGCCATCGTCGTCAGATTCCACGCCGCTCCCGCGCAGAACGAGCTCGAGGCATAGTGCCAGACCGCCTGGCCCCGGCGATCCGACCAGTGCGGGACCGGGTTGACCTCGGTCGTGAAGGGGAACTTGCGATAGCCCGGGCGATAGAACGACCCCGCGCTGAGCGGGAGATTGATGAACGCATCGTACTCTACGACGACCGCGTTCCAGAACGGCGCCGGATACCCTGCGCGCGGCACGGGACCGGTCTCGAATCGCTCGTCCAGACCCGGCACCAGGGCCGGGCCGTTCGCGCACATCGTGCCGACGAAGCCGATCGCCTCACCGACCAGCGTGCAGCCGCAGGTCAGGCCCAGGTCGTCCAGCCACTCGGTGTACTCGTAGTCGTGCACGATGTGCATCCAGGCGCCCTTGCCCTCGCACTTGTCGAAGGTCCAGCCTTGGGCGCCGTCGTTGAAGTTGTAGGTGTTGGCTGTGGAGCCCACCGTGATGGACACGTCGTCAGCCGCGAACGGGCCGCAGGGCGTGTCCCACAAGCCGTCCTCATCCGACCAGCCGCCGTCGGACACCATGCGGAACTCGACCTGGATCTTGACCGTCGCGGCCGGGAGCGTGCCGGCCGGCACCTCGACGCCCTCGTCGAAAGTGGCCGGGAGCTGATAGTCGCCGACAATCCCATCAAGTGTGGCGACCGTGTACTCCTCGACCAGCTCGTCGGCCGCGTCGAAGCAGAGAATGAACACGTAGGAGTAGTCGAACCCGGGCTCGGTGTGATTGAAGTAGGTGAAGGAGAGATCGATCGCCTGCGTGTTCGGATTGAAGCCCGTGTACATTGGCGAAAACGCCCGCTGGCATTGGGAATTCTGGTAGCCCATGCCGCCCACGAAGTCGCGCAGATTGGCCTCGTCCTCGTGGATGCCGCACCAGAGCATGCCGGTCGTGCCGCTGATCATCGGCGTGCACGGGTCGCCGTGAGTGGTGAAGTCGTTCGCCGTCACCCGGTAGAAGTAGACGCCCGGATTGGCGGTCTTGTCATACGACTTGCAGCCCTGGAACCCGTTGCTGCCGGGGGTCTCGAAATCCCAGATGCCGTTCAGATAGGCAACGCCGCTACCGTTGTCGCCGCCGAACCAGGCGGTGTCCTGGCGCAAGGGCACGAACTGGGGCGCCGCGAGATCGTCCAACACCTCCCCCGGCCTGGGCGCCTGGGCACAGAGCGACGGACTCGGCGACACGGCCAGCGCGCTGCCTGCCGCGAACAGCAGGATAGCCAACAACGCAAAGCCTCTTCTCATCGTAAGCCTCCATGGTTGCTGAGGTCCCGAGGCCGCCTGTCCGCGATCGGTCGCAGTCAGATGGTCCCGAAGATCCCCGGGGCGTGAAAATGCCAGTTTTGGGATCGGACCGGCTCGGACGAAGTGTCAAGGCAGGATGCAGGTCACCAGGTGACGGTGAGGGTAGGCCGACTCCCGGAGCCGAGGCGGTCTGCTCGATGGCCGACGGGCATCACCTCCTCCCAGTCAGGACTGGTTCCCCTGTTGAGGCGGTGCGGGGGGTGCAGTCCGAGCCCGAACGCGCCGCTTGAGCGCGGGGCTCTCCGCCGGATTCGATCCGAGTCTACCAGCGGTGCTACAGAGTGTCAACTCGTCGCCGGAATCGTCGCTCGCGCGCAGGGGAACAGGAATCGGCCGGGATATGGAGCGAGCCGCTGCCCGCGAAAGGGTCCCTGACCTGCCATCGGACCGCGCCCCGGTCCGACATCGGACCGCCTCCGCCTGGCATTGGATCGCCCCCCGGCCGGCATCGGACCGCGCCCCGGCCCATCGGTCGGGCTCGCACCCGCCCGGGTGTCGTTGCTCGGAACGCGAGAGGCCCACCCAGGCGGCACCGGGCGGGCCTCATCCGGGCGGCGTGTCGCCGCGACTCCTCGGCGGGAAACACCGGCTGTCCCCGCCGGTCCTCATCACCGCAAGAAGAGCATCTTTCGACCCGAGCTGAAGCCGTCGCGGGTCGTCAGCTGCGTCCAGAAGATGCCGCCGCCCACGCGGCGGCCCTGATTGTCGGTCCCGTCCCACACCACAGCGCTCTCCCCGGCCGGGGCCGAGCCGTGCACCAGCGTCTTGACCAGGCGCCCGGAAACGTCGAAGACGCACAGATCGATCTCGCCGGCCCCGGCCAGCGAGAAGCGAATCGTCGCCCTCGCGTTGAAGGGATTCGGCCGCGTCTGGTGCAGGTAGTTCACCGGCCCGCTCAGATGGCTTTCCTCCGGATCGACCGCCGTGTTGATGCACGGGTAGATCCACTTGCCGAACGGCGTCGCACCGTTGCCCAGCCACTCGATCATCGGTCCAAAGAGCTCCACCGTACCCGCCACCCGGCAGGCCGAATCGGCGCTGCAGGGCGCGCCCTGACAACCGCGCTCAGCCAGGTGGTGGAAGCTGAAGCCGTTGACCACCGAGCGCCAGTTCGCCAGGCCGGTTTGCTCGTTGCGCCGCACGACCTGGGCGAACTCGACGAAAGGCTGGGCGCCGGTCTGCTCGAAGCTCCAGAACTTGAGGTTGCCCATCACGTTCGCCACGCCCGGCTGGATGCCCAGGACGTTGTAGTCGTACTCCTGCGGACACCCGTTGCCGAACAGCCCCACGCCCGGGGCGGCCGGCACGTACAGCGCGCCGGTTGTCGGCTCGAGGTAGACACAGAAGGCGGGGTCGCTGTTGAAGTCGCGGTATGACTGGGATCGGAGGGTCACGCCCAGGACATTGTGCGCGAAGTTGATGGCATAGCCCTGCACTTCATCGGCCATGATCTCGCAGATCTGATCTCCATCAAAGATGATGCCTCGCCGGCTGTTGGCCAGGCCGCAGTCGGTCGTCGCCAACCACTGGTCGAACATGGCGAAATCCTCGGCCTCCATGGTGTTGACGCCGAGGGACCCGGTATTGAGGATGATCAGCCGATAGCCGAGCAGCTGCTCGGTCGTGCAGCCGTTGTTGCCGTAGCCGCCGGGGTTGTAGGTGCTCCCGCCCATGTCCCGCTTCATGGAGCAGTTGAAGTTCGTGGATGTGTCGAGATAGTCGAACTTGTCGAACGGCAGGTGCAGCTGATCCAGCGCCGGCAGCATGAATGGCTCGGCATTGCCGTTGAAGGCGTCGATGTACAGGATCGACGGCCACTGCACCGTGTACTGCGCCCCCGGACGCACCTCCATGCCGGGCAGGCAGGCGAACTCGCGGGGCGGGTTGGCCCCCAGCAGGTAGTAGTCCTGTGGCGGCGCGCCGTCGTTGAACCAGAACGACCGCCAGTAGTACTCGATGCGCGTCCCCGGCACGAAGACCTGGTCCGGCAGGATCTCGTTCTGGGCATCGAAATCCCGGGAGCCACGGAAGCCCGGATCGTCCTCGTGGAAGTAGGTCGCGAACTTGTTCTTCCAGATCACCGTCTGGTTGTTCGTCTCCAGCGAATCCATGAGCACGCAGACGAAGCTCTCCTCCGGGTCACCGCCCAGGCGGACCTTCCAGGCGTGGTACTCGGGAATCATGGACTGGCGCGCGCCCATCTGCGAGATTCGGAAGCAGAGCTCGCAGAGCCAACGCGTCTCACTCGACGACACGAGCGGGCCGCTGACGACCGAGCTGTCTCCGTGCCAGTCGTTCTTGAGCGGGTCATCGCGGCTCAGGTCATAGGAGATGTCGGCATTGCAGCGATCGCTCGGTTCCAGGTAGACGGGGTAGTTCTGCCCGAACCCGTCGTGATACAGCCCGCCGTCCACCCAGGCGATGGGCGGGGCGTCCGCCGTATTCGTGATGCCGACCCGCAGGTGATCGATAACCGGCGACCCGGCCGTGCAGCCTTCCTCAACACAGACGCTCGGCGGGAAGCCGAACGCGTCGCAACTCGCCGTGACCTCATAGACGAATCTCAGCGAGTCCCATTCGGCGGGCAGGGGTTCATCCGCCATCTGGGTGAGGTTGATCCGGCTGTGGGTGCAATAGGGCGAGGCGGTCCCCTGCCATAGCGTCTGGCCGAGTCGGGGCGACCAGTGCGGCGTGGGATTCACTTCGGTCGTGTAAGGGTAATAGCGGAACCCGGGGCGGATGGCAGCGCCGGTCGAAGTGGGCAGATTGTAGAAGGCATTGAGGCTGACCACGACGTTGTTCCAGAACGGCGCGGGGTACCCGGCGCGGGCCACCGTTCCGGTCTCGAATTGCTCCAAGAGCCCGGGCACGAGGGCCGGCCCGTTCTGACAACTCGTGCCGACGAACGCGAGCGCGTTGCCCGCCAGAGAGCAGGTGCAGGTCAGTCCCAGGTCCGCCAGCCACTCCTCGTACTCGTAGTCGTGCACCACGTGCATGTGGGTGCCGATTCCCGCGCAGCGCTCGAAGGTCCAGCCTTGTGACCCGGCGTTGAAATCGTAGCTCTGGTTCACGCCGCCCACGGCGATCGAGACGTTGTCCGCCGCGAATGGCCCACAGGGGGAGTCCCAGAGCCCGTCCTCGTCCGACGCGATCCCGTCGGCGTCCATGCGAAATTCGAGCTGGACGTGTGTCGTCTGCGGGTCCAGCGCCCCCGCGGGCACTTCGACGTCCTCGTCGAAGAAGGCCGGATCGGCGGCGTCGCCAATGGCTCCCTCGAAGCTGGCCACCAGGTGCTCGGCGATCAGGTCGTGCTGGCTGTCGTAGCAAAGTACATAGACGTACGTGTAGTCGAACCCGCCCTCGGTGTGGTTGAAGTAGTGAAAGGAGATATCGATCGCCTGGGTGGTCGGGTTGATCGCGCGTTCGGGGGAGAAGGCGCGTTGGCACATGTCATTCTGATAGCCCATGCCGGTCAGGAAGTCCCTCAGGTCGGCCTCGTCCTGGTGAATGCCGCACCACAACATCCCCGCCGTCCCCGCAATCATGGGCACGCAGGGATCGCCGTGCGTCTGGAAGTCCGCCGCGGTCACGCGGGCGAAGTACACGGCCGGATTGCTCGTCTCATCCGACGAAGTGCACCCCTGGAAGCCATTCGAGCCCGGCGTCTCGAAGTCCCACACGCCATCGACGTAGGCCTGCCCGGCCCCGGCATCGCCGCCGAACCAGACCGTGTCCTGACGCGCATCCGTGAATTCAGACCCGCCCGGCCCGCTGTCGCAGGCGCCGGGCGCCAGCGCCTGGTAGTCCCGAATTTGCTCTTCGGCCGCGGGCTGAAAGATTGCCCCCAGGCACAGCAGCGTGAGTAGAGCAGCCAGTGACGCGCGCATCTCTCCCTCCTTGGCTCGGCTCACCGCCGCGCCCGCGCGCGGGGCGCGGGCCGTCGACAGAACGAATTCAGGATGGAATCCCGTGGGCTGGGCCGAACCCTCAACTGACCATCACGCCTTGCTTCGACGCATTGACCCGCTGCATTGACCCGACCACTTGAGTCGGGTGACAGCACCCGCCGCAGTCGAGAGGCGCCGACCGAGGAGGGAGGAAGGCGCTTCCACTGCGCGGCCCTGCTGGGGTGTCCAGGCGCAAGCCCGGGGGGACGCTGGAAGGCACCGAGGGAAACTACCTTGACCGCTTCAAGCCTAGGTTAAACAGCTGCCGGCGGCAACCCACTCTGCCATGCTCTGTGATGCTCGGGACGCTGCCGCGCAAGAACGCGGCGGCGGCTGGCATCCAGCGGCCCAACGACACAGCCAGTCGGGTGCAAGGGCGCGGGAAGCGCACAGCGCGAGGCTCGGGGGATGGCCCCCGAGCCTCGCGCCCACGCGTTGATGAATGAGTGAGGCTCGAAATGGCTGGCCTACCTCAGAACCAGCATCTTCCTGCCCGAACTGAAGCCGTCGTGAGCCGTCATCTGCATCCAGAAGACGCCGCCGGCCACGCGCTGACCTTGATTGTCCGTGCCGTCCCACACCACCGAGCTCTCGCCCGCGGGCGCTTCGCCGTGCAGCACCGTCTTCACCAGGCGACCTGACACGTCGTAGACCGCCAGATCCACCTCCCCCGCGCTGGCCAGCGAGAAGCGGATCATCGCCCGCGAGTTGAACGGATTCGGTCGGCTCTGGTGCAGGTAGTTCACGGGCCCGCTGAGGTGACTCTCCCCCGGTTCCACGCCCGTGTTGATGCACGGATAGACCCATTTCGTGAACGGACTCCCGCCGCTGGCGAGCCATTGGATCATGGGACCGTAGAGGTCCGAGGCTCCCGCCACGCGGCAGGCGCTGTCCTGACCGCACGGAGCACCCTGACAGCTTCGCTCCGAGAGGTGGTGCAGGCTGAACCCATTGACCACCGATCGCCAGTTCGCGACTCCCGCTTCCTGGTTGCGCCGTACGACCTGCGCGAAGTCGACGTACTGCTGGCTGCCGGTCTGCTCGTAGCTCCAGAAGGCGAGGTTGCCGGTCACGTTGGACACACCGGGCTGAACGCCCAACACATTGTAGTCGAACTCCTGCGGGCAACCGTTGCCGTACAGGCCTATGCCCGGAGCGCCCGGCGAGAACTGCGCGCCCCCGACCGGCTCGAGGTAGACGCAGAACGCCGGATCCTCATTGTGGTCCCGGTAGGCTTCCGCCACCAGCGTCACGCCGAGGATGTTATGGGCGAAGTTGATGGCCAGCCCGAGGACGTCATCGGCCATGATCTGGCAGATCTGATCCCCGTCGAGCACCAGACCGCGCCGGACATTGGTCAGCCCGCAGTTCGAGCTGGCCAGCCACTGGTCAAACAGCTCGAAGTCGGCCCGCTCCATGGACCCGTGGCTGAACGACCCGCTGTTCAAGATGACCAGCCGGTAACCGAGCAGCTGCTCGGTCGTGAATCCGTTATTGCCGTAGCCACCCGGGTTGTACGTCGCACCGCCCAGCGAACGTTTGATGGGCGCGTTGTAGTTGGATGCCGCGTCCGTATAGTCGAACTTGTCGAAATCGACGCCGAGCTGTTGCATGGCCGGCAGCATGAACCGCTCGGAGCCCGCATTGAATCCGTCGATGAAGAGCACCGATGGCCACTGCACCGTGTACTCCTCCCCCGGACGGACCTCCATGGTCGGTAGGAACTCGACCTCCCGCAGCGGATTCGCCCCCAGCAGGAAGTAGTCGGTGGGCGGCGCCCCATTGCGGAACCAGTACGACCGCCAGTAGTACTCGATCCGCGTTCCCGGCACGAACACCTGATCCGGCAGGATCTCGTTCAGCTCGTTGAAGTCCGTGCTCCCCCGGAACGCGGGATCGTCCTCGTGGAAGTAGCCGGCAAACTTGTGCTTGAAGACCTGGGTGTGGTTGTTCGTCTCCAGCGAGTCCATCAGCACGCAGGCGAAGTCGGTCTCCGGGTTCTGAGCCAGGCGGGCCTTCCAGGCCTGGTATTCCGGAATCATCGCCTGGCGCGCGCCCAGCCGCGCCACCTTGACGCACATCTCGCACAGCCACCGGCTCGCCTCCGACCCCACCACCGGGCCGCTCACCACCGTGCTGTCGCCATGCCAGTCGTTTCTCCAGGTGTCGTCGCGGCTCAAGTCGTAGGAGATGTTCGCATTGCAGCGGTCGCTCGGCTCGAGATAGGTGGGGTAGTTCTGGCCGAAACCATCCATGTACAGCCCGCCGTCGACCCACGAGATCGGTGGCGCGTCGGAGGTGTTCGAGATGCCGATTCTGATGTTGTCGATGACGGGCGCGCCCGCCGTGCAGCCCTCCTCGACGCAGACGGTCGACGGAGTGCCAAAGCCGTCGCAACTGCAGTAGACCTCGAACGTGAACCTCATCGAATCCCACTCGGTCGGCAGCGGCGCATCGGCCATCGTGGTCAGGTTCTCAGTTCTCTGGGCGCAATAGGGCGCGCTGACGAAGTACCAGACGTCCTGGCCCTGCCGCTTGGACCAGTGCGGCGTCGGATTGACTTCGCTGGAGTAGGGGTACATGCGCCAGCCCGGGCGGTAGTGCGCCCCAGTGGCGTTCGGCAGGTTCATGAAGGTGTCGTACTCGACCACCACCGAGTTCCAGTAAGGTGCCGGATACCCCGTACGCGGCAGCGAACCGGTCTCCATCTGCTCCTTCTGCCCGGGCACGAGACCGGGACCGTTCTGGCACATCGTGCTGACGAAGGCGACGGCGTCACCCACCAGCGTGCAGTCGCAGGTCAGGCCGAGATCGTCGAGCCATTCCTGGTACTCGTAGTCGTGGACGATGTGCATGTAGGCCCCGATGCCGGCGCACTTGTCGAAGCTCCAGCCCTGGGACCCATCGTCGAAGTTGTACGAATACGGCGTCGAGCCGACGACGATCTGAACGTTGTCGGCGGCGAAGGGCCCGCACGGGGTGTCCCAGCTACCATCCTCGTCGGAGTAGCCGCCGTCGGCGTCGAAGCGGAACTCGAGCTGGATGCCCACCGTGCCGGCCGGCAGCACGCCGGCGGGCACCTCCACACCCTCATCGAACAGGGCGGGCAGCATGTGATCGCCGTGGATCGCGTCCAGGCGCTGGACCTCGTGTTCGGTCACCTCACCGTAGGCATCGTGGCAGAGCAGGTAGATGTACGTGTAATCGAACCCGGGCTCGGAGTTCTGGAAGTAAGTGAACGACAGGTCGACGCTCTGGGTGGTTGGATTGATCGGGTAGACGGGCGAGACAGCTCGCTGGCACATGTCGTTCTGGTAGCCCATGCCGCCGATGAAGTCGCGCAAGTCCGCCTCGTCCTGGTGAATGCCGCACCAGAGCTGACCGACCGTGCCGTTGATCATCGGCACGCAGGGATCGCCGTGCGGCGCGAAGCTGGCCGCCGTCACGCGGCCGAAGTAGACCCCGGGATTCGCCGTCGCGTCCCAGGACGTGCAGCCCTGGAATCCGTTCGACCCGGGCGTCTCGAAGTCGTAGACCCCCTCCAAGTACGGGCGGCCGGAGCCGTTGTCGCCTCCGAACCACGCCGTGTCCTGCCGGGCATCCGTAAAGGACGGCGCCGCCAGCTCGTCCGGCACGTCACCCGGCTGATAGGCCTCCCTGTGCAAAGAGGGCCCGGGCGACACGGCCAAGGCACCGCCTGCCGCCAAGAGCAGGATCATGATGAGTACAGAGCTTCTTCGCATGCTTGCCTCCACATGGATGATGGGTTCGCGGGGCACCCCTGGCGGGCGCCGATCGCTCCCAGCGAACCCGTGGGCATCTCGCTCCAATGGTCGTGGACAGCCCTTTCCGCTGTACGCCGCGTGGGCGTGATCCCGGCCGGGCGGTGAGGGTATGACCGAGCCCCTGCGCGGAAACGGGCCGAACGGTTGACTGCACATCACCTCCCTTCACACAGCGCTTTGGCCTGCGTCCTTGGCGGCGATTCAGGGGTGCATCCCGTTGCTCTTCGGGCGGCGTCAGCGCGCGGCGAGCGCGTCGTCCGGCGCGGGGACGCCTGTGAAACCGTGCTTTCGTGGGGGGTGGTGGAATCAGGAAACACTTCAGACTTGCGCGTTGTCCTGGTCTGGGGGAATCGCCAGGCGGGAATCAACACTGCGAAGCATAGGAAGAGCATTCGCCTCGGTCAAGGTCGGCGGCGGTGTATTCTTCTTGCTGATGATTGGGTGAGCCTGCGCGAGCGATCGAGACTCAAGAACTTTCACAGGTGGCAAGCGGCTTGCCAACGACCAGCAGGATGCCCGCAGACAAACAGGAAGGGCCCAGCGGTTCAACCGCCGGGCCCATGTCCTCAGAGGAACCCTCAACCTCGCGAGGACCGTGGCATCACCATGGAGGCTTGGGTGTGCCCTAACCTGTCGGCTCAGGCCGCATCCGGCGACTCCGGTGGCTCGGCGTCCGAGCTGCGGTCCTGCGCCCCGTTCTCTGCAACCACACCCGATCTACACGCGAGGGGGTCCCCGGGTTTCATGGATTGCGGGCGGGGCCGGGGCGCGGCTCAGGTCTGCGCCAGCCAGCGCTCGAGGGCTCGGCGGACCAGCCGCATTGCGCGACCGCGGTGGCTGAGGCCCTGCTTTTCAGCCAGGGTCATCTCGGCGAACGTTCGGCCCAGCTCCGGGACCTCGAAGACCGGGTCGTAGCCGAAGCCCCCCGTTCCGCGGGGCGCGGCGGCGATGCGGCCGCGGCACTCCCCGAAAAGCACCTCCTCGCGGCCGTCGGGGTAGACGAGCGCCACGGCGGTGCGGAAGCGCGCGGCGCGGCGGTCCTGGGGCACCGCCGCCATGGCGGCCAGGACCTTGGCCACGTTGCGGGCATACTCCTGGGTCGGCCCGGCATAGCGAGCGCTGTGCACTCCGGGCTCTCCGCCCAGGGCGTCGATCTCGAGCCCCGTGTCGTCGGCCAGGCACAGTCGCCCGGTCGCCCGATGGGCCGCCCGGGCCTTGAGCAGGGCGTTCGCCTCAAGCGTGGCGCCCGTCTCCTCGACGTCGGGAATCTCGGGATGGTCACTCGCGCTACTCACCTCGAGAGGCAGCCCGCGCAGCGCGTCGCGCAGCTCGTCGATCTTGTCCTGATTGCGGCTGGCGAAGATCAGATGCACGGCGGTGTCCTCGCGGGCGGGAAGGCGGCGCGGCCGATCAGGGCTTCTCCGGCCAGATGCGGCTCGGATCGAAGTCCTCGCCCGGATTCAGACCCATCGCGCGCCGCTGGGCCGCGAACAGCCGCTTGAGCCCGCCGCGCGCCACGCCCAGCATGGCGCGCAGCTGCGCGTCGTCAAACGGGCCGCCCTCGGCCGTCCCCTGGAGACCGACGAAGGCGCCCTGGCCCGTCATGAAGACATTCAGGTCCACGTCGGCGTGCGAGTCTTCCTCGTAGCTCAGGTCGCACAGCACCCGCCCCCCGACGATGCCCACGCCAACGCCTGCGACCTGATCGCGGATCGGGATCCGCGCGATGCGACCCTGCCACACCATCCAGCGGCAGGCCTGGCACAGCGCCACGAAGGCGCCCGTGACCGCGGCGGCGCGCGTGCCGCCGTCGGCCTCGATGATGTCGCAGTCGATCACGATGGTGTGCTCGGGAATTCCGGAGAGGTTGATCACCGACCGCAGGCTGCGCCCGATGATCCGCTGGATCTCGGTGCCGCGTCCGGCGCTCGGATTGCGCGGCAGGCGCGTCTGCACGGACCGCGGCAGCATGGCGTACTCGGCCGTCACCCACCCCTTGCTCGTGCCCTTGAGAAACGTCGGCTGGCGGTCCTCGACGGTGGCCGAACAGATCGCCCAGGTGTTGCCGATGCGCACCGAGGCCGATCCTTCCGCGTGACGCAAATAGGGCGTCTCGATCGACACCTTGCGGATCTGCTTCGCCGAGCGGCCATCGGCGCGCTCGAATCCCGATTCGACTGCGTTCAAGACTCACCCCCCTCGGACTCGCCCCACGGCGTCGCTACCGTTCATACCACGGCAAGTCGCTCTGATCCACCACCGTCACCGCCTCGAGCCGGCTGCCCAGGAAGGCGCCGCCGACGGCGGCGAAGCGCTGCGCCGCATCGGTCACGAACACCTGGCAGGCCCCCCCCGGCGCGGTTCGCGCCAACCCCAGGCGCGCCAGCAGGGCGGCCGCGGCGCCGGCGGTCTCCTCGGCAGAATCCACCAGACTGATCGACGGCCCGAGCACCTCGGCGATGACGGCGCGCAGCATCGGGTAGTGCGTGCACCCGAGAATCAGGGTGTCGATGCCCGCGGCAGCCAGCGGAGTCAGGTAGCGGCGCGCCACGAGGCGCGGGACTTCGCCCTCCACCCAGCCTTCCTCGGCCAGGGGCACGAAGAGCGGGCAGGCGCTCTGGACCACTGTCACCCCGGACTGGCCGGCCCGCAGGCCGCGCTCGTAGGCGCCGCTGGCCATGGTGGCCGCGGTGCCCACGACCCCCACGATGCCGGTGCGCGTGGCGGCCAGCGCGGCCGACACCCCGGGCTCGATGACCCCGAGCATCGGCAGCCGCCACGATTCGCGCAGCTCCGGCAGCGCGATGGCGCTGGCGGTATTGCAGGCCACGACCAGCAGCTTGACGCCCCGTCGGACCAGGAAACGGAAACACTCGCGGGAAAACCTCACGACCGTCTCCGCCGATTTGGTGCCGTACGGCACGCGGGCCGTGTCGCCGAAGTAGACGATGTCCTCGTTGGGGAGGCGCGCCCGCAGCGCGCGGACGACCGTGAGCCCGCCGATGCCCGAGTCGAACACCCCGATCGGCCTGGCGACGAGGTCCTGTCCGCGCGCCGTGGTCATCGCGCCTCCGTGAACATGGCGGGCACGTAGGTCCATTCGAGCGGCATGCACCGGCGCAGGAGCCCCTGGGATTCGCCCTCCACCAGCAGGCGGACGCCCCGCACGGATGGGAAGTTGTCGGCCAGCGTGCAGGTCAGCGACGCCACCAGCAGCCACTCCATCGCATCCCCGGGCCCGAGCCGCGCGCGCACGGCCCCGCTCATGTTCACGTAGGCGGTGCCGTCCTCGGCCAGGAACAGGTCAAGCAACGCGGCTTCGCGCGGCCAGGGATTGAGGAGTCCCGTGGTGGAACCCGCGATGAGCGCGCCGATGACCGCGCGGACGCGTTCCTCGACCGCCGGCGCGCTCGGCAGCAGATGGGTCTCGGTTACGAGCCGCCGTCCGTCCGGGCTGGCGAAGGTGAGCGCCTCGGCCGCCAGGGTGATTCGCTGGCGAGAGCCGCCCTCGTCGGCGGCCGGCGGAAACGACTCGGGCACCTTCGTTCGCAGCAACCAGAGCACTACCAGCAGCAGGGCCGTGACCGCCACAAGCACGTAAATCCAGCCCCAGCGCCGCCAGCCGCCCTGCGCCTTCTGGCCGCGATGGCGCTCGCGCAGCAGGCGTTGGCGGCCGGCGCTCGTGCGCCGTTCGTCGGGCGCCTCCGCGCCCGCGAGCAGGCGGCGCTCCTCGGCCGACACGGACGTGCGCCGGTCATCTCTGGGTTCCGGGGGCATGCCCCCGCCCGGCGGTCCTGGCTGCCTACCCACTCTGAGCCCCCATCAGGAACATCAGCACCGCGCCGGTGATCGCGTCCGCCAGCCGCTCCGGCAAGGGCGGCGCGACCAGGGCGGAGTCGCTCGGCGCGCCGAGCGGCCCCTCGCCAGTCCAGCCCCCGGGCTCGCCGAAGTAGATCGCCAACGCGGGAGCATCGATACCGTCCAGCAGCGCGCCGGGCCAGTGCCCCCGCTCAAACCGACCGCTGGGGAAGGCCGTCTCCAGGTAGAGCTGCATCAGCCACGCCAGCCGGTGCGTGCCGCCGGCGTGCGCGGCAGCCACCGCCTCCCAGCGACGCAACAACGGCGCCTCCCGGCCACCGCGACTCCCATCACCCGCCCCCGCCGGCGCGGACAGCGCATCCAGCGGGAACTGCGGCCGCTCGCCGGGCAGCGGCTCGCCCGTCATCAGCCGGCAGCCCGGCAGCAGCGCGTGCCCCGCCAGGTCGGGCAGCAGGCAGATGCAGGCCGCGGGCTGATGCGCCCCGACGCCGCGCAGCCAGTTGGATCGGCCAGCGGTCTCCAGGATCACGGCCCGCGTCCCGCTCTCCGCCAGCCGTGTTCGCACCTGCTCGGCCACATCGCGCAGCAGCGACCTGACCGCCTCCGGCGCTTCGGCCAGGTCCCCGTCGCGGGCATCCGGGAGCACGAGGACAACGGCTCCCGCGGCTCTTCCACGCGCGGCCGGCTGCGGCGGATACCAGGCACGATAGCCTTCGCGAGTGCGGTCGGCGGCGTTGGTCGACAGCGCCAGGCGCACTTCGCCCGCCTGCTCCCGCGTCTGGATGCGCCAGGCGCGGACGCTCGGGTCGACGCGCAGCACGAAAGCCACGCCTTCGGGACTCGGCCGCACGGCCCACAGACATCCCGCCGCCCTCATCCCGGAACGCGGGGGGCGCCCCGGATCCAGGCGCAGTCCGGGAACCTCGACCGTGATCGAGGCCAGGCCGTCGGTGGTGAAGCTCACCCCACGGCTGTCGGCGAGCTTCCAGACGAAGTAGCAGCGATTGCCGACCTGCTCCGAGGTCAACGCCGCCAGCGGCCCCGGCGCGGGCCGCTGCACGAGCAGCAGCGAGTCCGCTCGAAAGCGGAAGCGGTCCGCGAGGGTCTCCCGGGTCATCAGATCGAGGAACTCGAGCGGCAGAAGAACGCGATTGCCAAGATAGAGCGCCGGCGCGCTCATCTGCCAGACCCGCGGGCCGCAGTGGAGGAACTCCGCCCCGACGATGAACGCGCAGCGCAGCGTGTCGGCCAAGAGCAGCTCGCCGCGCATCAGCTCCGGGTCCCAGGTCACGTCCACGCCCAGGGCGTGACAGACGCGCTCGAGCGGCCAGTAGAGCGCGCCGCCCGCGATGCTGAGCGAGTCCCAGCGCGACTGACGCCCGTCCGCGAAGACGAGCCCGAGCCAGGCGCCCGGCGGCCGGGCGGGCAGCCGGTGAGGGCCGAGGGGCGTCGCCGGGCAATCTCCGGGCGCGGGCGGCATCACCAGGCCGCCCCAGCGCAGCGAGTCCTCCAGCCAGATCTCGGTCTCGCTCCGGGGAAGCGTGCGCCCGAACGAGCCCCGCCCGGCGGGGACAGGCCCCTGGCCCAGCGCCACGGGGGCGGGCAGGGTCGCGTGCGCGAGCAGCCCGAGACCGGCGAGCGCCGTCGCGGCGAGGACCCGTCGCAGGGCGTGTGGCATGCCCTAGTCCCTCTCCCTGGCGCTACGCAGGCGCTCCAGGTCGCGATCGGCCTCGCGCTTGGCGATCGCTTCGCGCTTGTCGTATTTCCGTTTGCCGCGGGCCAACGCCAGCTCCACCTTGGCCAGATGCCCCCGGAAGTAGATCTGGAGGGGAATCAGCGTCAAGCCCCGCTCCTGCGTGCGCGTCAGCAACCGGCGGATCTGGTTCTTGTGGAGCAGCAGCTTGCGGGGTCGCAGCGGATTGTGCGGATCGATCGAGGCCTTCTCGTAGGCGGCGATGTGCAGGTTCAGGAGGAAGTACTCCGAACCCTGCGGCGCGGCGTAGGCATCGGCCAGACTGGCCTTGCCGGCGCGCAGGCTCTTGACCTCGGAGCCCTGGAGCACGAGGCCGGCCTCGAAGCGATCCAGGATCTCGTAGTCGTGGTGCGCCCTGCGATTGCGCACGACGACCTTCAGGTCATCGCTGTCCGTCTTCTTGCCGGGCACGCCCCGACTCCCCCGAGCCTCACTGCCGCCGACGTTCTACCCGCAGCAATGGGTATCAGATACGCGGGCAATCGGCAACTGTTCCCGGGTCGAGCCGCGGCCGCACGTTGACACGGACCCGGCGCGGATGGCACTATGTCCTGGTTCGCGGAAGTGGCGGAACTGGTAGACGCGCTAGGTTCAGGGTCTAGTGGGCTTGCGCCCGTGGGGGTTCGAGTCCCCCCTTCCGCACAGCGCGGGCCCGGGGTTCCAGCCCCGGGCCGTTTTGCTTCCACCCCCAGACACCTATAATGACAGCGATCGCGCGGGGGAGGCGACTCCATCGCCGGGGGATCGCATGGCAAGGAAACCGACCATGGTGCGCATTGCGGCGGCCGCTCCGGGGCTGCTCGGCATGCTAGGCCTGCTCGCCTGGGTGAGCTCCGCTCGTCCGCTCGAGATCACGCCGTCCGCCTGGGACACCGGGGACTGGATCGAGGCGCTCGTCATCGGATCGCCCATCGCCGCGCCCGACTCGATCAGCCTGCGTGGGCCGGAAAGCGCGGCGATCGCCGCCGTCGATCCTGCGGTCGCCGGGGACTCGCTCCGCTTCTTCCTCGATCTCAGGCAGGCCGCCGTGGGTTGGTACGACCTGCGCCTGGCCACCGGGTCCGGCGACGTGCACGTCGAGCCGCAGTGCTTCGAGGTGCGTCCGCTCGCCCCGCACCCGGCGTGGCTGGAGCCGGTGCGTCTGACCGAGGAGCCCGAGGCCTCCGAGCGCCCCGCGCTGGCCGTCGATCTCGGCCAGCGTGTCCACGTCGTCTGGCAGAACGGCCGCGGAGCTGATTCGGGCACGTTCGACATCCAGTACCGGCGAATGGCTGGCGGCGCATGGACAGCGACCGAGGTTCTGAGCGATGCGGGCGGGTGACCCTGCGGGCTCCTCCCGGCGGTCGCCGCGGACAGCGATGGCGCCTCGCACGCGTTCTGGCTCCACGCGTCCAGTCCGCATCAGGATCTTCAGCACCGTCGCCTTGACGGGTCGCAGTGGTCCGACCCCCAATACATGACCTACGTCAGCAAGATCACCGAGTACGCCGTCGCCGCCGACGCGCGCGGCGACGTGCACGTGATCTACAGGAACCAGCCGAGCGGCCCGAACGAGATCGCCTACCTGCGCTGGGACGGACAGACCTGGAGCGCGCCCGAGGTCATCGCCGCGGGGCGCGAGTACCTCGGGGAGATCGCTCTCGCGGTGGAGGACAGCGGGCGCGTGCACGCCGCCTGGATCAAGGTCCCGCCCTACCGGCGCGAGCTCCACTACCGCTGCCGCGACGAGTCCGGGTGGTCGGCGGAGCAGACGCTCAATCCGGCGCGCCCCACCGCCTCCAGCCCGGCGATCGGCGCCGACGGCGAGGGGCGCATCCATGTGATCTGGGAGGACACCCGCCAGGCTCGCCGCGATCTCTACGCGCTCCACTGCCTGGAGGGGCAGTGGAGTGCGGAGGAACGGCTCACGCGGCTGCCCACCGTGCCGTCGTCGCTCGAGGCGAGCCTGGCCGTCGACGCCCGCGGCAACGCGCACCTGGCCTGGTCGGACAACCGCAACGACTACCACGGCGTCTACTACCGCCGCTGGTCCCCCGCCGCCGGCTGGTCGCGCCACGAGCGCGTGACGATCGTCCCCAGCGACGCGAAAAGCCCGTCGCTGGCCGTGGACGGCTCCGGCCACGCCCATCTGGTCTGGTGCGACAATCGCGACGGCAACCGCGAGATCTACTACCTCCAGCGGCCGCCCGACGAGCCCTGGGGGCCCGATGGTCCCGGCCCCGCGTCCCGGCCGAGCGTGCGGTGCGTCCCCAACCCCTTCAGGTCGGCGACCGCCATCCGCGCGTACGTCCCCACCGCCGGGTCCTGGGCGGTGCGCATCTACGACGTGCAGGGCCGCCTGGCCTGGAGCTGCCCGTTGAGCGCCGCGGGGGCCGGCGAGCATGCTCTCGATTGGAGCGGAAGAACGGACGATGGCCAGGCGCTGGCGCACGGCCTCTACTTCGTGCGCGTCTCCGGTTGCGGCCGGTCGGCCGCAACCCGCGTGGTGCTCACCCGGCCCTAGCCGTAACGACCCCGCATACGAGAGCCCCTCCAGACCCCCCTGGGGCCGCCCCCCGAGACCGTCGCTCGCGCCGGGAAGGGTCGGGAGACGGGGCACGGGCCGACCCGCACCCCGTCTCCGCCGCGACAGCCCGCGCCGGCGGCCCGTCAGGCGCCGCCCAGGCGGCCGCGATGGAAGGCGCCGCCCGCCCGCGACCTACTCGTGGTGGAAGAGCGCCTTGACGTTGCCCCAGGTGTAGGACTCGACCGTCACGGGCGGCGGATCCCCGGCGTTGGGCGCGCCGGGTGTCGGCGCCAGGCCGTTGCCCGGCGGCGGCGTCGACCCCGTGTACGGATTGAGCGCATCGAAGATCTCCCAGACGCCCACGCCGTCGGGATTGCGACCCGTCGAACGATCGTCCTCGGCCTCGTAGGTGTTGAAGGTGTGGCTGTCGACCAGCAGCGTGTCGCTGCCCGCCACCTGCCACAGGATCACCGTGTCGCCGTCATTGCTGAGACGGAATCCGTACGCCGGCTGCCCGTGGCCCTGTTGCCAGGCCACCGACTGGCCGCCGAAGATGACGCGCGCCTCGCCTGCCGCCAACGCGTCGCCGGCCGTGAACCCGCAGGTCAGCAGGCCCGCATCGTCCGACAGCAGGTACTCGCCGAGGTCGATGTGACCCGGTCCGGAGTTGTAGATCTCGACCCACTCGTCGTCGCGGCTGCTGTAGGCGCCGCTGCCGTCCCAGTCGCTGGCCGGATCGGCCATGATCTCGTTGAGACAAAGCCCCGCCTGCGCCCCGGCCGGCAGAAGCAGCCACACGGCCAGCAGCGCCGCACCCAGCATGGTCTTGCCCATGATCCCTCCTGAATCGAGGTTCCGGGACCGGCCGGCAGCGGGGCCTCTCCCCGCGCGGCCGACCCGCTGGGATGGATCCCGAAGCAAGCCAGGGGCCGACCGAACCATCATCCGGCCGGGATCGGCGGGAGGGTATGGCCGGCGGCAGGCTGGCAGAGCCGGCAGGCGAGCGGAGTTGGCAGCGGGCCGGGTCCGGTCGAAGCGCGGGCACGCCGCGGGCACGCCGCAGGCACGCCGCGGGCACAAACGAGGGAACATGCGCCCGGGCGGATGGGCTATAATCGTCTGCGAGAGGTTCCGAGCCCACTGATTCACCGGGGGGGTAGTGCCATGCGGTCGAGCGCCGGGCGAGTTTTCGCCGTAACCGCATTCCTTATAATTGGTTACTCGTTCTCGGCCCACGGCGCTCTGCACGTGATCCAGCCCGACGGGAGCGGGGACTTCCCCACCATCCAGCAGGCGATCGTCGCGGCCGACTCGGGCGACGTCATCCTGCTGGCCGACGGCGTCTTCACCGGCGCCGAGAACCACAACCTCGACTTCCTCGGCAAGCCCTTGACGTTGCGCTCGCAGAGCGGCAACCCGGCGGCCTGCGTCATCGAATGCACCAGCGGGCCGGGCGATCCGGACATTCCGCACCGCGCGTTCACGTTCCACAACTACGAGGACTCCACCGCCGTCGTGCGCGACATCACGATCTACAACGGCGCCGCGGGCTCGACCTGACCGGACTGCTATGGCGGTGGGGTCTACTGCTATCGCTACGGTGCGCCGCTCTTCGAGAACTGCACGTTTCTCGACTGCACGGCCCTCGAAGGCGGGGCCGTGTACTGCACGACCGATGTCATCTTTCGCAACTGCCGATTCATCGACAACTCCGCCGGCGAGGGCGGGGCGGTATACTGCCGTGCGCTCACCGCTCGCTTCAGCGGGTCGCGGTTTGAGCAGAACCGCGCGGGCGTGCAGGGGGGCGCCTTCTTCTGCGGCAACGGCGCGACGCCGCGCATCGAGGGCTGTGTCTTCACGAACAACATCACGACCCAGGAAGGCACCATCGCGGTGTTCGAGGCCAGCCGCGCGCATCTGGCCCGGTGCACCTTCACGGGCAACCAGGCGCGCTCGGGCGGCGTGGCGTATGTCTTCGACGGCTCGGTGTCGATGGAAGACTGCGTGCTGACCGAGAACCACAGCACGCTCATCGGGGGGGGCTGCTATCTGAAGACATCGCCCGTGCAGAGCCGCTTCATCCGCTGCACCCTGGACGGCAACGGGGGCGGCATGGGCGGCGGGATCAATGCGGAAGGGTCCAGCTTGCTGGTGCAGAGCTGCACGTTCGCCGGCAACCATGCCACCGGAGCGGGCGCGGGCGTGCGGGTCTATCTGAGCACGCTGCAGATGGAGAACACCATCATCGCCTTCTCGACCCAGGGTCAGGCCCTCTACGCCGACGCGACCTCGACCTGCCAGCTCACCTGCTGCAACCTGTACGGCAACGCGGGCGGCGACTGGACCGGCGTGATCGCCAACCAGCTTGGCGTGAACGGCAACATCACGCGCGATCCGCTCTTCTGTACGACCAATCCGCTGCGGCCCTACCTGCTGAGCGGCGAATCGCCCTGCGCGCCGGAGGCATCGGGAGGCTGCGGCATCATCGGCGCCTGGCCGGTCGGCTGCGATTCGCCGCAGTCGGTCCCCGACCCGCGGGTCGGAGGTCCGGCGCCCGTGCTCGCTCCGCCGCGGCCCAGCCCCTTCTGCGCCAGCGCGCGGGTGGAGTTCTCGATCCCCGCCGCGGCCGCGGGCCAGGCAGCGCGGCTGGACGTTCTCGACGCCGCAGGCCGGCGCGTTTGTGGTCTGATCGACGGCCCGGCCCTTCCCGGTTGGCAGGCAGTGACGTGGGATGGCAGCACGCAGAGCGGCCAGGCGGCCTCGGGCGGCTTGTACTTCTTCCGGCTGGAGTGCGCGGGCCAGCAGATGACGACGCGCGGGGTGCTGCTGCGGTGATGCGCGGACGCCCTCCGGCGCGCCACGACACGCGCCGCGCGTCGCTACGGCACGATGCGCGTCCCGCCCCGACCGGCGAGCGCTTCGGCGAGCATCCGCGGCGAGGTGATCAGGACCTCGCGACCGCCGTTGCGAATGAAGCGGATCGCCCCCAGGATCTTCGGGCCCATGCTCCCCGGCGGGAACTGCCCGTCATCCAGATGCTCCTGCGCCTCATCCGCGGTCATGACGTCGAGGTCGCGCTGGTTGGGCTTCCCGAAATCGAGCGCCACGCGGTCGATCGCGGTGACGATGACGAGGCGGTCGGCCTTGACCGCCTCGGCCAGGACGACCGCGGCCAGGTCCTTGTCCACGACCGCCTCGACCCCGTAGTACTCGCCGCTGGGCGTCTGCCCGACGGGAATGCCGCCGCCGCCCGCCGCGATCACCACCTGGCCGATGCCCACGAGCGTGCGGATCGTCTCGAGCTCGACGATGCGGATCGGATCGGGCGAGGCCACCACGCGCCGCCAGCCGCGGCCGGCGTCCTCGCGCATGGTCCAGCCGCGCTCCTTCTCCATCCGGCGCGCCTCGACCTCGGTGTAGAACGGGCCGATCGGCTTGGTCGGGTTGCGGAAGGCCGGATCGTTCGCATCGACGACCGTCTGGGTGACGACGGTGACGACGTGCGTGTCGATGCCCTGACGGTTCGAGACGTTGTGGAGGGCCTGCTGCAGCATCAGGCCGATGCCGCCCTGGGAATCGGCGCCGCAGATGTAGAGCGGCGTCGGCGGGATCGTGTCGGCCGCCGCCTCGTTGCGGATCAGGATGTTGCCCACGATGGGGCCGTTGCCGTGCGTCAGGATGACCTGCTCGCCGCCGCGCAGCAGCTCGAGCACCTGCGCCATGGTGGCCTCGGTGACGCGGAACTGCTCCTCGATCGTGCCTGGCCCGCTGGCCGGCTGGATGGCGTTGCCCCCCAGGGCGAGAACCGTTCTGGATGCCATGAATGAGCTCCGGGACCCGAGCGCATCCGCGCCGCGGGACCAATCATCACTCGACTGAGGCGCCCAGCGCCTCCGGACGCTTAGCTATCGACCGATTCAGGGGGCAACTTGCCCCCCAACCGCCGGCCGCGCCCGCGGCGAGAGCCCCGCCCGCGGCGGCAGCCGCCCTCGCAGGTCGGCAACGTCGAGTGAGAAACAAGAAGGGTAGGGCAAAGTCCGGCAGGTGTCCATCCCGACCGCTCGAAGGGCCGCGGCGCGGATTCAGGCTCTTCCCGGGTCCCTGTACGCGCCGCCTTCCCGGACGAGCAATTTGCCGGCGCCCAGGCCGCCGGTGCCGGGTCGGGAGCAGGAGCCGGCGCCGGAGCCCGAACCGGGGCTGGAGCCAGAGCCGGCATCCGGGAACTCGCGGAGGGCCTCGGCGATGGCCTCCACGACCCCGACGTAGGTGGCGAAATCCGACAGGCGCAGCAGGGTGTGCCCTTCGCGCTGCCAGCGCAGCCAGCGGCGCGCGAGCTGGCGCTCGGGCGCCGCCACTTCCTCCAGACCCCGGGCGACGGTGCCTTCGACGAAGAAGACCCGCAGGGCCTCGCGCAATGAGTCGAGGTCGCAGGCCGAATCGATGCGCGCGCGCGCCACCCGCTCGCCGCCGAGGGCGAACAGCCCCAGCGCGCCGTCCGCGCGCGGCAGCAGCAGAATGAGATCCCGGGTGAATGGCGTGAAGCTCTCCTCGCCTCCGGCGGGACCCATCTGCACGTTCCACGCGGGCCGGCGCGTGCGGATCTGCTGCGACTCGTCGATCAGCGCGTCCAGCTCCGTCCCGGTCGTCTCCGTCTCCAGCCGACTCATCTCGGCCAGGAACGCCGCTCGGCGCACCGATCCCGCGTCGAGCGGCCGGAAGTAGGACCCCACCCGGCCGCGCAGGTTCTTCGCCTTGCCGACGTACAGCAGGCGCCCCTCGCGGTCGAGGAACCGGTAGACGCCCGGCTCCTCCGGCAACTCGGCGATCTCGGCCCGCGTGAAAGTCCAGTGCTCGCCCCAGGCCGGTTCCGCCGCCTCCCGGACCGCGGCGCGGGGCGCCAGGGCCACCTCGCGCCAGGTGCGCAGTCCGTGGGCCCGGGCGGCCGCGGCGATACGCTCCATCTGCGCACCCATCGCAGCCAGCGCTTGTGCGCCTGTGGTGGTCGCCGGGTCCGCAACCACCGTCTCCGCTGTCTCCGCGGTCTCCGCGGTCTCCGCGTTCTCGGCCGCCTGGCCAGCCAGCAGACTGGCCCATCCGCGCAAGTCGATCACGACCGCGTCGCACTCGGGGCAGGCGTGCAGGCGCTCCTGCGTGCCCAGCCAGCGCTGGAGCAGTCCGGGGCGCTCGGCGGCCACCGGGTGGGCGGCGATCTGGGCGAGCATCGCGCCGAGCTCGGTGGAGGCTTGCGCGCCGCAGTGCATGCGCGCGGGCTCGCCGGCCCCCCACAGCGTGGTCCACACCCGCCAGAGCCAGGGGCTGCGCTGCGCCCCGGCGGGCGACTCGCACGTCCACAGCACGACCGGCGGATCGAGGCCCGGGCCGCCGGTGGCCAGCCCCCACAGGCCGGGCGCGGTTTGCACGAACCGCGCGTCACGCCCCAGCATCGCCTCGACGAGCTTGCGCGCGGCCGGCCCGGCCTGGACCAGCCTGAGGTAGTCGCGGGCGATATCCTGGGCAGGCAAGGGCTCGCCGCCTTCTCGGATGTGCGCCGCGATCCGGTCGAGGATCTCCTCTCGCACGAATCCCCCACTTCTCCGCGTCGGGCCAGAGCTCCGACCGCATGCTAGTGCGCCATCGCCGGGGCGGCAAGCCGCGCGCCGATCTGCCCGCGCCAGGACGCGCCCAGGGAGAGCGTCATCTCCGGCGGCGCGCCCGGCGCCGGGACGAGCCAGCGGGCCGCCGCCTCCAGGTTGAGGCTGCCGCGGCGCACGCCGAACCAGGCCTCCGCCATGTGCGCTCCGGCCGCCAGCGGGCGCCAGCTCGTGCGACCCGGCGCGCTGCGGGCCGGAACGAGCGCGGCAATGCTGGAGCTCTGCGGCGCGGCGGCCAGGCCGACGCCACCCCGCCTCGGCCCCGCGCCCGACCATGCCAGCCGGAACCAGAGCACCGACCCGCTGCGCTCGCGCAACCAGGCCGGCTCGGCCGGCGCATCGACCACCGGCCCGGCCGACGAACCCCCCGCCGGCCCCTGCTCCGGGGCGGTCTCGGGAGAGACCTCCACCTCCTCGACGATCTCGCGCAGCCGCGGCGCGCGCTCGGCGTCCAGGGTCTGCGACACCCCGCGCTGCCGGTACCGCAGCACGCACGACACGCCGCCGTCGAGCAGGAAGCGCGCCTCGAGATCGACAGCGGACGTCGTGGATCGGACGGGGTCCTTCGTCTGCCCGCTGCTGGCCGCGGCTCGCAGCAGATCCTCGTGGCGCGAGTCCAATCCGAAGTGCAGCGCCGCCCCGGACCAGGGCTGGGCCGCGAAGTCGAGCCGCGCCCCACGCTGCGCCGATCCAGGCCCATCGCCGCCGTCGGCCGCCTGCAGGGCGTGCAGCGAGATAGTGGGCGCGACGCCCGCCAGGGCCGGCAGGCGCCACGAGCATCGCCATCCGAAGCGCTCCGGCGCCGGGCTGGTTCCGGCTTCACTGCCCGGGCTCACCGCGCGCGCGCGCTCGAGGCCGGCCAACAGGCGAAAGGCGCCGTCGAGTTCGCCGGCGAGCTGGCCCGCCGCCAGACGCCAGCGTCCTCCCACGACGGCAATGCGATCGCCCAGGTCCTGCCCCCACGAGCGTCCCGAGGCGCTCCACGCGGCGTCGGCCGCCTCGCAGCGGCTTGGGGCAGGTCGCCGGAGCGCCGGCAGCGGGCCGGCGATCTCGAGCACGAGCCCCGACCGCTCCCGGCCGCTCAGCGCCGCGCTGGCCGACCAGGCCCACGGCCCGGCGGCCGCTTCGGTGCGGACGGCCGCCAGCATCAGCGTCCGCGTGCCGATCGCGACGCCCTCGAGGGCGACAGCGCTCACATCCAGGGCCGGTCCGCCGGCCGCGGTCGCCGTCAGGCCGGCGCCCCCTCCCACGCCCTGAGCCCACCAGGCCGCCAGGCGCCAGCGCCCGAGAGCCGCCCGGGCGAGACCGCCCGCGCGCGCGGGGGTCGATCGCGACAGCGTGGTGGCCGCCTGGAGCAGGCGCGGCGAGTAGGCGCGGGTCGGATCGAGCTCATCCCAGTCGCCGTCGGCCGCCAGACACCCGGCCCCGAGGTGGACCCGCAGCAGCCCGGCCATCAGCTCGGTCTCCGCCGCCGGCGTCCAGCGCAGCGACACGACGGGTCGCCCGAGCGCTTGCCCGACCGGCCCGGAGCGGACCGCGCGCACGCCCACGGAGAGGCCGTGCAGGCAACCCCTCAGGGCGAGATCACCGACGCCGGTCGTCGTGGCAACCCCCGCGCGGGCATCCGCACGAGCATCGTCGGCCCGCGAACCGAACGCGGCCAGATCGAACCGCCCATCGGCCTCGATCGTGCCGATCGCCCCGGCCGGCGCGACACCGAGCCATAGCGCCAGCGCCCAGCGCGTCACCACCCGGGCCCCTCCTCACTCGTCCAGGCGACGGCCACGCGCGGCGTCGCGCCCAGGGCGGGATGCCAGCGTTCCCCTATCGTGACGCGGCAGCGCCCGCTGCGCAGGGTGACCGCCGCGCTGGCTTCGCCGACGCCCCAGCGGTATCCCTGGAGAAGCCCCAGCGAGCCGAGACCGAACCAGACGAGCAGGCTGGTCTCCGCATCCGCGCCGCGCGCCGAGGATCGGTCGAGCACCAGGCGCACCCGCGGCGCCGTCAATGCGACCCGGGTGACGGCGATCGATGCGATCTCCTCGACCGCCTCCGATCCTCCATCCACGAGCCCGCCCGTTACCTCCAGGGCGCGCAGCCAAGGCGGGGAGGCGGTGAGCAACAGCGTGCCCGCGAGGCGGACCGGCGCGGGGCGCTCCGCGTCGATGCCCAGCGCGCGCAGCCCCGCCAGGGCTCGCAGATCCCGGCCGACCCGCAGCGTCCAGCCCGCGCCCACGTGCCATTCGCGATAGCTCTCGGAACAGAGGCTGCCGGCGTGGGCTTGCCATCCCCCGGCGGGGTGACCCAGGCGGGCGGCGTGAAAGCTCAGCCCGGAGACCCCGTAGGGCACGCAGCTACGCACCTCCACGACGGTCTTCTCGGCCATCGGCTGCGCGAGATGCTCGAGGATCTCCAGGCTCTGGGGGGCGCCCCAGTCGGCCCGCCACTCGTGCGCCGCACCGGCATCGCCGCACGCGCCCACCGCGGCGGCGCCGAGCACCGCCGCGACCCTCAGCACTGCCGCGACCCTGAGCGCGCCCGCGACCTCGAGCATGGCCGTGAAGACCGTGATCGCCCGCCGCTGCCGCATGCCGCTAGCCTCGCACCAGCGCCAGCGGGCGTACGGTGCGGTGGTCTCCTCCTGGCCCGGAAGCCGCCAGCTCGATCCGCACCAGGTAGAGGCCGGTGGGTTGGCGGCGGCCCGCGCCGTCGCGGCCGTCCCAGAGCAGCACGCTCGGCCCGTGCACCTGCGCCGCCGCGCACAGCGTCGCGACGTGGCGCCCGGCCAGGGAGTAGACCGCCGCGCTCAGCCGTCCGGACCCTCCCGCGGGCGCGGGCACGCGAAGGGCGCACAGCCGCGCGCCGCCCTCATCATCCGGAGCGAAGATGCGGGGCTCGGGCCGCAGCCACTGACCGCGCGGGGCCCCGGACACGACGATCCCGGCCGCCGATCCGGGGGTGGCCCCGCCGGACGACGGGCAGGCGATCAGCAGGCGCGGCTCGACCAGCCGGCCGTCCTCGATCCAGCGCTCGAGCGTGATACCGCCGCCGTCGAGCCCGCCGGGCACGTAGCGAACGTAGTCCGCGGCAATGCCGTCGCCGTCGATCAGGACCACCTCGTCGGCGTAGCCCAGCTCACGAACTATGGCGTTGTTCAGACTCGGCCAGGCTCCGCTGCGCTCCAGAATCGCGTCCGCCGGCACCTGCGGCCAACGCGCCCGCAGGCCCGCGGCGTCCTCGGCCAGCAGGGCGCACGCGCCCGGCGAGATCGGGGCGGCGCCGGCGCCGATCAGGGTCGTTCGGCCCGAGGCGTCGCGCAGGCCCCAGCCGGCCAGGTCAGCCTCCTCCCCGGAGAGGTTGCACACCTCGATCCACTCTCCCTCGGCCGGCGCGGGATCGTACTGGATCTCGGAGATCACCACCTGCGATCGCCCGAGCCGCACCTGGATCTCGAGCGGACCGCCCTCGACCGTCGGGCTCAGGACGCTCGCCGTCACGCGGACGACGCCCGCCGCCCCGGAGCCGGGCGGCGCCAGCGTCCACCGGCAGACGGCCGTTGCGGCCGGTGGCAGGCGCCCCGCCGGGGCGGCGATGCGCGCAACCTGCAGGGGATCGGCGGCGAGTTGCCAGGCGAGCTCTTCGAGCGCGACGGGCTCCAGCCCCAGATTCGTGACCGACGCCTCCAGCAGGGCCTCGGTGTCGGCGTCGAGCGCCGGCGGATCGCAACGCAGGTCGCTCAGGGCGAGCAGTCCCGCCGCGGCGTTGGGCGCCCCGGGAGACGGCCAGGCGCGGGCCAGGAGATCGGCCGCGTTGGATTGCGTGTCGCGCCCGTCGGGCACGCGCGCGAGCGACCAGCCCGAGGCGACGTCGGCCGCGGGCGCGCCCTCGTAGAACTCCGCGTGCGCGTGGGCGCCCCAACCGATCAGGTCGGCCACGCCCTGTGGCGAGACGAGGCGCACGGCATCCGGCCCGTTCTGCAAGCAGAGCGGCGCGCGCGCGTCGGCCGCGCTCGCCACCCCGTCGCCGGCGACCAGGAAGAACGCCCCCGGGCGGATGTCGTGCCGCGCATCGCCCTGCCACTGGGCGCGCCAATCCCCCTGCGTGGCGCCGTTGCCGGCTTCCAGGCGCCACCCCGCGAGGCTCACCTGCTGCTGGGATCCGTTGTACAGCTCGACGAACTCGGCGCCCTCGTCCGGGCCGGCCGGATCGTAGAGCACCTCGTTGATGCAGACGGTTCCCTGGGCCGCGGCCGGCGGGGCCATGAGCAGCAGTCCCACCAGCGCCCGCGCGAGTCGATCGGCTTGCGTCACGACGCCCTCCCGATGGCGATGAACCTGGAGCCTCCGGGAGTGTCATAGCCAATGGTGTGCCAGGGGGCCGGAGACGGTGGGTGATGCCGGCCCGCGGCGGCGCGCGGGGCGAGACCGGGACGACGGAGGAGCGCGGTGGCGCGCGGGGCGAGGCCGGGGCGACGGTGGAGCGCGGTCCCCGGCTACTCGTCGTCTTCCCCGCCGGGCCGGCCGGAGAAGATGAACTCGACGCGCCGGTTCTTGGCGCGGTCCTCCGCCTTCGAGCCGCTCACCAGGGGGACCGTCGAGGAGAGCCCCGAGGCGACGAACTTCTCGGGGGGCAGGTGCTCCATGTCCAGCAGGAAGCGCACCACGGCGCAGGCCCGCGCCGCCGACAGCTCCCAGTTCGACGGGTAGACCTCGGAGCGCAGGGGGATGTTGTCGGTGTGTCCCTCGACGTAGACCTTGCGGGGAAAGTAGCGGCAGACGATGGCGACCTTCTTCAGCAGCGGCATCGACTCGGGGAGGATCTTGGCGCTGCCGGGCTCGAACATGATCTGCTCGCGCACCCGCAGCACGATCCCCCGATCGGTTCGCGACAGCGTGGCCTCCCCGGTCATGCCCTCTTGCTCGACGGCGGCGACGAGCTCGTTCTCGAGCTCCTGCTCGCTCATCGTCGAGCTGCCGCTGTGGAACTGTCCCAGACGGGTGGTCGCCTCCTTGCCGGTGAGAACCGAGACGAGCTGCGCATTCTGCGCCCCGAAGGCGACCTGCAGCGACCCGACGAGCTGGCGGTACTTGATCACGTCCATCGTGGAGAAGGAGAGAATCAGAATGAAGAAGCAGAGCAGCAGCGACATCATGTCGCCGTAGGTGACGACCCACAGGGGCGCGCCCGCGGGGCAGTCCTCGGCCTTGGGGCAGTCGTCCCGCCCGGCGGTGGCTTCCTCGGGGACCTCGTCCTGTTGGTAGTTCTCGTCCGCCATCGAACCCGTCCGCGCTCGGCCGCGCTCTCAGCTCGCCTCGCGCCGCTAGGCCGCCGCGGCCCGCTTCTGCTGGGCGGCGGCCGCAACCTGCTCGCGCACCTTGGGCTCCAGGTAGGAGACGAGCCGCGTCTCCACCACCCGCGGGTGATTGGCCGCCAGGATGCCCATGATGCCCTGGATGACGATCTCCTTGTTCTGCGTCTCGAGCGCCGAGCGATGCGCCAGCTTGTCGGCCATGGGGATGCAGAACAGGTTGGCGAGGATTGAGCCGTACAACGTGGTCAGCACCGCGATCGCCATGGCGGGCCCGATCGTGCTGGGGTCGCTCATGGCAACGAGCATCTGCACCAGGCCGATCAGCGTGCCGATCATGCCGAAGGCCGGTCCGGCGTCGGCCATCGAGCGCAGGATCTGCTGACCCGTCTTGTGCCGGGCGATGATGCCGTCGATCTCCGTCCGCAGCGTCTCGCGCAAGACCTCGGGCTCGGTGCCATCGACGCAGAGCTGAATGCCCTTCTTCAAGAAGACATCATCGATCGGCACGTTCTCGAGCGACAGCAGGCTGTCGCGCCGCGACTTCTCCGCCAGCTCCACGATCTTCTGGATCAACGCATACGGGGGCTGCACCTTGTCGATGAAGGCATTGGTCGCCACCTTGAAGGTGATGAGCACGGTCTTCAGCGGGAACCTGATCAGCGTGGTGGCGATGACGCCGCCGAAGACGATCAGCATCGAGGGCATGTTGACGAAGACCATCGGCGAGGGGCCCATCAGGATCGCCGATGCTACGAGCAACGTCCCCGCAATCAGCCCGATGAGTGTCGCGATGTCCATGCCGATTCCTCGCTGCGCGCGCTAGCCGACCAGGACCTCGAAGATGTTCGACCGCTCATACTCCGCGCGGAACTGCTCACTCAGCCCGTCCAGCTCGGCCGCCTCGTGGCCCAACGCCGCCAGGGCCGCCGGGTCGAGGTCCTCGCTCCACTGGCCCACCGCGATCCCCTCTCGGCGCGCCATCACGTCGGCCGCGTGCACGAGCGCCGCGTGCAGCGTCCAGTCGCGTCCCGCGGCGGGGCCGTGGTGATCGGCAATGGCGAAGACCACGCTGTCGGGCAGCTTCCATTTGCGCGCCACGTGCGCTCCCACGGCGGCGTGCGTCAGGCCGAAGACCTGGTCCTCCACGGCGGTCAGCGACGGACCGCCCGGCTTGAGCCGGCGGAGACTCTGGGCGAACTCCTCCGGGAAGTGCTGATCCATGATGACCCGCCCGATGTCATGCACGAGCCCCGAGAGGAAGGCCTCATCGGTGCCGGCGAGCTTCCAGCGCTTGGCCAGCAGCGCCGCCGCCGACCCGCAGGCGATCGAGTGGCGCCAGTGGACCATCCGGTCGAAGCCGGCCGCGCGCGAGCGGCCGCCGTAGTCCTTCATCACCGATGCGGCCAGAACCAGGTTGCGGATGGTGCGGAAGCCCAACAGCACCACCGCCTGGCTGACCGAGGAGATGCGCCAGTGGAAGCCGTAGTAGGCCGAGTTCACGATGCGCAGGATCGAGGTCACCAGGCTCTGGTCGCGCGAGACGACGGATGCCAGTCGGTGGGAGGTGACCTGGGGATCGTCGACCATCAGCAGGATGCGGCTGGCCAGCTCCGGCAGCATCGGCACCGAGTCGATCCGATCCAGCTCTTCGCGCAACATGCGGCCCCTGCCTTTCGCGCTCCCCTATTCCCCGGTCGCGCGCCGGCGGGCGTCCGGGGCGGCCGTGGCCCGAGCCGCCTCGCTCAGCCGCCCCAGCAGCTCGGCCGGGGGCTCCGGGGCGTCCTCACCGCGCTCGAACGCCACCAGGTAGGCCAGCAGCTTCTGGCGGCTCTCAGCCAGCACGCCGGCTTCCCTGGCCGCCGGAGCGCGGCCGGCCTGCCGGGCCGCCTTGGCGACCTCCTCCATCGACTTGGCCAGAGCGCCGACGTGGAGGACGCCCATTTGCAGCGCCGCACCCTTGACGCTGTGGATGCTGCGCTGGAGGAGTTCGAGCTTCTCTTGATTGCCGGGGTCCCGCGACAGGTCTCCCAGCGCTCCGGCAAAGGCCTCGAGGTGCTCGCGAGCCGAGCCGACGAAGAGCGGCCTGAGGACCTGCAGTTCCTCGGCGGTGAAGTCACCCGGGCCGGGCATGCACACTCCTTCCCCATCCCCCCTGGCGGGGGCGCGGTCGAGAGTCACTGCGTCTCAAGGGAGTTATCGTCGGGGAAAACCAAGCACTTGAAGCCAAACTGGGGGGACGCCTCTCCGGGGTCAGTCGGACGAGGCGCGCGCGACGCGCTCGCGGTAAACGAGCAGCCCCCTGGCGATCGTCTCGGCCAGGGCCTGGCGGTGCTCGGGCGAGGCCAGCTGGCGGGCGTCGGCGGGATTCGAGACGAAGCCCAGCTCGACCAGCGCCGACGGCACGCGGTAGGACCGCAGGACGACGAAGTTGGCCTGCTTGACCCCCCGTGCGGCGGCCAGCCGGCTGTTGCCCAGAGCCTCCAGGAGGACCTCGGCCAGCAGGCTGCTGCGCTGGTGCGTGGCGGTCTGGATCAGATCTCCTCCAAAGGGCAGCCTGGCGATTTCGCTGGGCACCGGCAGATCCTCGGCATCCGCGGCGTTTTCCAGCTCGGCCACGGCATGGGCCTCGGCGTCGGTCGCTCCCTGCAGCGAGAGGAAGAACACCTCCGCCCCGCGTGCCGAGTGACTGGGACAGCCGTTGACGTGAATGCTCACGAAGACGTCGCCCTGGGCCTCTTCGGCCAGCCGCACGCGCTCCCCCAGCCGGAGGCCCTTGTCGCTCCCTCTGGTCAGCACGACCTTGACGCCCTTGCTCGCCGCCAGCGTGCGTTGCACACGCCGGGCGACGTCCAGGACGACCTCCTCCTCGCGCAGACTCCCCGACTCACTGACCGCGCCCGGGTCGCGCCCGCCGTGGCCGGGATCGAGGACGACCACCCAATCGCGCGGCGGCGGCGGCGGTGCCGGCGTCGGCTGCCCGGCCGGCAGGCCGGCGTAGAGCACGTCGCAGACGATCCGGAACGGGCGTCCCTGCCCGGCAGGAACCGTGAAGACCTTGTATTGCGCGGCCCGGGCGAGGTCCACGACGACGCGGAGCGCGCCGCCTTCTCCCGGCTCGGTTCGCACGCCGCGCACGATCCGGTCCTTCACAGCCGCGGGCTTCAAGCCGGCCGCCGCGGTGCGCTCGATGTCGATGACGATGCGGTCGGGGCCGCTGAGCGGGCGCTCGCGGTAGGCGGCGGCCTGGCTGAGGTCCAGAACGACCCGGAAGCGATCCTCCCAGGTGGCGGTGCGGATGCCCTCGAGTCGCGCGGCACTGGCGGCGGCGCCGAGCGCCAGGCCCGCCAGCGCCAGGCCCGCCAGCGCCAGGCCGGCCAGCGCCAGGCCGGTTGCGACCGCCAACCCACGATGCTCGCGCCGCCGTGATGCTCTGCCCGCCACGCCCGGTCACTCTCCGTGTTCGATCACCTGGAGACCCATGCACTTCAGGAGCGCCGCGGTGACTCCGTCGCCCGCGACCAGATCCTCGCCCCGGCGGATCGTTCCCGCGCCGCACGACGGGCTGTGGGCCTTGAGCACGACGGCGCGGACCCCCAGCAAGGCGCACAGGGCGGCTGACTCGACAGCGCCCCTCAGGAAGTGCGCCGTGACGTCGCGCCCCTGGGCATCGATCACGCGGGCGCGCCCGGCCCAGACGTCGGTGCCGTCGCCGCCCTCGATCCGCGCAGGCGATCTGGGCGTGGGCAGCCCGCCAAGCTGTTCAGGGCAGAACGGCACCCACGCCCCCTGGGCAGCCAGACATTGGGCCGCCGGATCGGGCCGCGCGGTGCCGTCGTACCGACAGGCCAGACCCAGCAGGCAGGCGCTGATGCCGCGCACTGGGTCCGCCGGGGGATCAGGAGCCGAAGCTCTGAGACTCGAGCAGGAATGGGCGCGGGTTGATCGGTTGGCCGTGGTAGCGAACCTCGTAGTGGACGTGCGGTCCTGTGGAGCGGCCGGTGCTGCCGACTTCGGCGATGACCTCGCCCCGCCGGACCGCCTGACCGGTCCGGGCCATGATCTCGTCGCAGTGCCCATACAGCGTCTCGTAACCGTTGCCGTGGCCCAGCACGACCGTCAGGCCCAAGCCGCCGCTGCGTTCGACCAGCTCGACCGTGCCGTCGGCCGTCGCGCGGATGGGCGTCCCTCGGGCAGCGCAGATATCGATACCCGGATGAAACGCGGCTTCTCCCGTGAAGGGATCGCGGCGGCGGCCGAAGCCGCTGCTGTAATGGTAGGCTCCGAGCACGGGATTGACGGTGGGGATATGGTCCAGGCGATCGCGGCTCACCTCGATCACCTGCCGCACCTCGACGAAGTTCTCCTCCTGGAATTCCAGCTGCCGCGCGAGCTGCTGCAGCCGGTCGCGGAAGACCTCCACGCTCCGGTTCAGCGGCGCCGACAGCCCTCCGCGCGCGCCGCGTGATGCGACCTCCGGAGTTCCGCCGACGCCCAGCAGGGCCACCTCCTCGCTGATGGGGGGCAACCCGGCCAGCAGGCGCGAGTCGTTGGCCAGCTTGATGTGATTGCGCGCCAGGCCGTCGAGCTGGGAGATCGCCGTGCCCATCGACACCAGCTCGGACCGCAGCGCCTCGTTCTCCGCGCGCAGTTCGGCGAGGCATTGTTCGGAACGAACAAGGCGCAGGTAGATGCACCCTGCGCCCACGAGCAGAGCCGCCGTCAAGGTCGCGGCGGCCCCCAGTGTGTACAAGGACCAGAGCCGAACCCGAACTTGGCGAAGCTGGCCGCCATCCTCAGGTATGATCATGAGCCTGGCGTACTGCTTCGCCATCCGGACTTCCTCTTCCCCAAGTCACGCGCGACCCGCTCTCGGGGCGGCGTGTCCAGCCCCCTCCCTGGGATCGAGCTCCCCTTTGCCCGCGAATGGGGGCACGCTAACAAAGCAGCTTCTCGCTGTCAACCCATCGGGCTTGGCCGAGGCCGGATCGGTCGGCTCTCGCCCCATCATCTCTGCCGTCGGCAGGCGTGCGGGATCACCTCAAGCTTTTTCTTCCTCGCCGGCCTCCCCGTCGCCCGACCAGGCCGATGGCTGCGGTTGGCGGACGCGCTCCACCTCGAGCGCCCCGGCCAGCTCGGCCTCCTCGGCCGCGGTGCGCGCGGCCTGGCCCGGGTCGGGTTCGTCTCCCCCGGCGTCTCCTGCGCCGTAGTCGCCGGGCTCCGCGGGCATTCCCTCCTCGTCGTATCGGCGCCGGACGTCCTGGGCGCGTTCCTGGGCCGAGCCGTGGATGCCTGAGATCTCGGTCTCACAGCTCGCCAGGGCCGCCTCCAGGTTGCCGATCCGCCCCATCACCGCCTGGACGGTCACGTCCTCGAGGATGTCGCGCCGGGCGCGGCGCCGGGCGAGGTCATAGACCCGCTCGCCGAGCGCCGCGCGCTCGCGCCCCAGCTCGCGAGTCAGACTCAGCACGTCCAGCCGCTTCTTGGTGACCTTGGCATACTCCTCGGTCCTGATCCCGGCGATCTCGCACACCTCCTTGATCTGCCTCAGGAGGCGCGCGCTGCGGCTTTCCTCCATGGAATCCTCCTCGCGTCTCAAAGGTTTGAGCGCTTCTCAGCAGCTCTGATACTATCCGGACCGTGGCCGATCAATCAAAAGCCGTCTACTTCATCAGCGACGCCCACCTGGGCAGCGGGCCGGATCTCATCCGCAGGCGCGACACGCTGGTCGAGCTGATCAGCAGCCTGGCGCCGCGGGCATCTCACCTGTACGTCCTCGGTGACCTGTTCGACTTCTGGTTCGAATACCGGCACGCGGTGCCCAAGGGGCACTTCCAGGTCTTGCGCGCCCTGGCCGACCTGGTCGCGAGCGGTGTGCCGGTCGACTACGTCGGCGGCAATCACGACTTCTGGTGCGGCAGCTACCTCGAGCAGGAGGTGGGCCTCGTCGTGCACCAGCGTCCCGCAGTGGTCACCCATCAAGGGCGCAGGCTCTTCCTCGCCCACGGCGACGGGATCGCCTCCGGCGACTGGGGCTACAAGCTCCTGAAAGCCGTGCTGCGGCATCCCTGGGCCATCGCGCTCTATCGCCTGATCCACCCGGACCTCGGCATCCCGCTCGCCTACCGCGTGTCCCAGACCAGCCGAGTGCATTCCCTGCCCATCGACGTTCTCCTGGCCCGCTATGCCCGTCATCTGGTGACGCCGCGCTTCGCCGCCGGCGAGGACGCGGTGGTCATCGGGCATGTCCATCACCCGATCCACCTGCGCGATCCGCAGGGCCGGGATTTCCTCATTCTGGGCGACTGGCTGGAGAACTTCTCCTACGTCCGTCTGGAGCAAGGCGTGTTCCATCTGGAGCGCCGGCTGCCAGGACGGGCGGCCGAGCGCATCGAGCCCGCCGCGTGGCCTCCCGCGAACCGCTAGAGGTTCAGGCCCAGTGAGAACCGGTGCTCGTCGCCGAGGTCTTCCCGAATGGGCTGGTAGGCCCAGTGAAAGGCCACGCCACGCTGGCGGACGCCGAGACCCAGGCTCAGGTCGCGGGTGTCTCGGCCCGCCTGGTAGCCCAGACCCAGCTTCAGCAGCTCACGGAACTCGTAGGCGACCCCCATCAGCGCCGCCGGGTCCTCGCCCCGCACCCGCCGGCCCTCGAGGGCCACGAGGACTCGCCCCGCGATCGAGTCGAACGGCCAAGTCGTGGTCGCCCCGCCCTGAAACGTCAGGGGCAGGTCGATGGACTCGTCGATGAAGCTCACCTGGCCGCCCAGATTGGCCAGAGCCGCGCCGAGATTGAGGGTGGGGCCGTTCGGACGCGCGAAGGCGCCCCAGACGCTCCCGGCGTCCCACTGGACGCCCAGGTCGGCCGCCCAACCGGTGGCGGAATACGCGTCGATGCTCTCGTTGAGGTACTTGACGGCCAGGCCGGCGTCGAGCGATGAGGTGACGGCCGTCCCCAGGGCCAGCCCCAGCGCGTACGAGGCGTAGCCGAACTTTCCCGTGGGATTGGCCTGCCGGTCGTAGCCCTCGATGTCGTCGGTCCAGATGCCGTTGAAGAAGAGCCCCGCCCTGACTCCGCCCACCGGCTGCACGGCAGCCCCGAACTCATGCCGCAGATCGGCGAAGCTCTCTATGTGCGAGACCATGAGCTGCGCGCTCTCGAGCGACGCCAGACCGGCCGGATTCCAGTGGCAAGCCGAAGCGTCACCCACGTGTGAGACGACCGCTTCTCCCACGAGCGCCGAACTCGCATCGACCCCCGTCTTCAGGAAGGCCAATCCGGTGAGGGACTCGGCCCCCGCGACCGCGGACCAGGCCCCCCCGAGCGCCAGCCACCCCACGACCGCCTTCTCCAGAAGTGCTCTCATTCCTTGCCCTCTCGATCGGCGTCCCCTCGGTCCCGCTCTCCTGCGAGTCCCGGCCGCGATGATCCCACGTCCGGGCTGCGGATGCTAGGGAACGCTCAGCTGCTGATTGCCGGGTTGCGTCTGGTAGGCCCACCAGAGGGCGATCTGGCCCGGAGTCACGCCGGTGAGCCAGACCTTGGCGTAGAATCCCAGCGCATGGTCCAGGATCCGGAACGCATAGACATGGCCCGCGATCGCCTCCACCACCCCCGTCGGGGACCATCCTTCGGTCGCGCCGGGCGCGAAGCCGATGTCCTGGAAGCTGCTCGCATACCCCATGTCCTGGACCAAGACGTACTGCGGGTTGGCAACGACCAGGAACGCCTCGCCGGTCTCGGGGAGGTAGTCGTAGTAGAAGTCGGCGTCCAGGGCATCGGCCGGCACGACGCGCCCGTAGGTGTGCCCGTCGTCGAAGTCGAACCCGGCCTGTGACGGCAGCGCGTGCCGCGCGCGCACCTGGGCGATTCCCTCGGGACGCGGCGTATCCCAGACATCCTCCCGGCTCAGCTCGCTCTCGTTGCCCGCCAGGTCAACGGCCGTGACGGCGTAGTAGTAGGTCTCGCCGTTGCGCGCGGCCTGATCGACATATTCCTCGTAGTACTCGCCCGATGGGTCCAGGCTGGCGATGTGGTGGTATTCGCCATCGTAGGCGGTGCTCCACCAGACGTCGTAGCCGTGCAAGTCCGGCTCGGTGTTGGCCAGCCAGACCAGCGTCACCTGACCATCCCCCGTGATCGAGTAGAGCCCGCGCGGGGCGGCGGGGGCGGTGAGATCGGGCCCCGGGCACGGGCAGTCATCGTCGTCATCGCAGCCGGCGAGCGTTGGGAGCAGCGCCGCCAGAAGGATCCAGCCACGCCCACAGCGCAACCACCGAGACATACCCACCTCCTGCCTGGCACAGCCATGCGCGGCGCCGATGCCCGTCCGGCCCGAAAGGGGCGGGAATGGCGGCCGTCACGATGTACCCGCGATCGGGGGCGAATGTTCTGGGGATCGATCACGAAAGACAACGCTAAAAACGAGGAGCCCGCCTTGCGACGGGCCCCTCATCACGGAAAGGAACAGGTCAAGCCTTCACCCGGGACAGCCTGGACATCCCCCCATGTTTTTGGTCTGACACCGTCCGGCCAACCTGCCCCCCTCCGTGAACCTTGCGCCGGCTCCATCCGCGGTTCTGGTCGAGGCCTGTGCGCCGTTGCCCCGCCGATGGCGACCGGATGTCGGATCTCCTTGGAGGTCCCCCCCTCCGGGCGAGCCGGGTGCACAAACCATGCCACTCATGCGATCGCCGGGACATGGGGCGTCTTCACGGAATAAGTCTAATGATTCGTGGAGATTACGAGATCGCTGCCGCGGCGCCGATGGGTGCCTCAGATCATCCGCGGGACGTATGCGTTATCAAGGATCTTTATAGTCGCCGGCGGAATCGGCCTAACTGATTCAAATGTAACTATTTGGCACTATAAAGGAAGTTTATAAAGCGATGTGACATGTACGGCGGGAGCGCGGCTGGATCTACTTCAGCGGAGGAGTCAAATCGAAGAGCCTGATCTTGGCCAGCAGGCTGGGGTAGCTAATGCCCAGGTCACGGGCGGCGGCCGAGCGGTTCCAGGCGTGGCGGTCGAGCGCCTCGCGGATCAGACGGCGCTCCAGGGTCAGGACCTGGTGGCGAAGATTGCTCGCCTGCTCGCTGCCCGTCAGGGAGCCCACCGAGTCGACGATGTGCGGCGTCGCCTCAGGCAGCCCGCCGGCGGCCCCCACGCGGAACTCCGCGGGCAGCAAATCGGCCGTGGCCAGCTCGCCGTCCTCGCACAGCGCCACGAGCCGCCGGACCACCTGGATCAGCTCGCGGATGTTGCCGCGCCAGTGGTGATCCAGCAATCGTTCCTTGACCTCGCGATGGAAACCCCGCGGGTGGCGGTCCATCTCGCGGCAGGCGAGCTCGAAGAAGTGATCGAGCAAGAGCGGGATGTCCCCCCGCCGCTTCCTCAGGGGCGGCAGCGTCAGGGCAAAGTCGCTCAACCGGTAGAAGAGATCCTCGAGGAATTCCCCGTCGCGGATCGCCGACTGCATGTCGACGTTGCTGGCGCAGATCACCCGCACATCGACTTCATGACCTCGGACGGCGCCCACGGGCCGGATCTCGCGGGTGTCGAGCGCGTGCAGGAGCTTGGCCTGGACGGCCCGGCTCGTGCGGCTGATCTCATCCAAGAACAGCGTGCCGCCGTTGGCCTCCTCGAACAGCCCGCGCTTGTCCTTGTAGGCGCCGGTGAAGGATCCCTGGACGTGCCCGAACAGCTCGCTCTCGAGCAGCGTCTCGGGAATCGCCGCGCAGTTGACCGATACGAACAGACCGTTGCGGCGCGCGCTGGCCCGGTGGATGCACTCGGCCAGCAACCCCTTGCCGGTGCCCGTCTCCCCCAGGATCAGAATGCTCGCCGTCGAGTCGCCCACGCGCTCGAGATGGCGAAACGTCTGCAGCAGGCCCGGGTCGGCCGTGATGTAGCGGGCGAACGGACCGTCGGCGTGGACCGACCGGTTCTCGGCGCGCTGGCGCGCCAGCGCCCGTTCGCGGCGCACCTGGATGAGCCCCAGGCCCAGCAGCCCGGAGAGAACGCTGAGCAACCGCAGATCGCTACGCCCATAGGGACGCTCGCGCGGCTCCCGGCGGTCGAGGTAAAGCACCGCGAAACCGGCCGGCAGGGCGATCTTCAACGCCGCAAAGGATCGGACCGCGGCCATGTCGGTAGCGACGTGCGCGGCGAACCGGGGGTCGTTGCGGGGATCGGCCCCCAGGGTGATCCCGGTGCCCGCCAGGTGCGGCATGACGATCCGCAGCAGCCCCCGGGCCTGCTCGGCCTCCAGCCCCATTCGGCCCACGATCTTCATCCGGCGCGCGGCCGTCGGGGCCGCCAGCACCGCCGTGCTGCTCTCGAGCCGGTCGACGACGAAGGCCAGCATCTTCTGGATCCAGGTCCCGACACTGCCGCCCTCGCCCGAGAGGCGCGTCCACTCCTGGATGATCGCCACCTCGGGAACGCTCAACAACGCCGTCTCGGCCGAGCGCGACTCCAGGGCCCCCCGAGTCTTCTCGAGCCGTCCCAGCAGATCGGCGCGGCCCACCTTCTCCGCCAACGCGTGCGCGCGGGCGATGTCGCGCAGCGCGCCCTCGACATCGGCGAAGCTCAGGCGCGCCTCCGCCAGATCGGTGAGAGCCTCGGCCGCCCGATCGGACAGGTTCGCGGAGATGAAGAATCCCCACGCCCTCTGCAGCAGATCGACCGCCAGCTTGTGACGTTCGGGACCGTTCTTGGGCCCGCGACCGGTCGCGCCCTTGGCCAGATGCCTGGCCAGCGCCATCTGGGCCAGCGCCTGCTCCAGGCGCTCGGGCGTCTGGCCGAGCATCTCCACCGCCTTGGTCAGCGCCTGTTCGGCGGCCCGATCCGATCCCCGCTGCGACAGCGCCTCGCCCAGGACCCGCATCGCGGCGCCCGCCTCGGCGTTGTCGCGCACCGCCCGCGCGCCGCGCACGGCCCGCGCGGCCATGCGGCGGGCCTCGCTCAGCTTGCCCTCTCGCAGCGCCACCGTCGCCAGGCGCCGCTGCAGCTCCGGCACGAGGTCGCCGCCGGGCGCCACGTGAATGGCCAGCTCGAGGCCGTGATGGAGGGACTCGGCCGCCTCGCGCAGCCGGCCCCCGTCGAGGAGCAGGTCGCCCTCGGCCTCCCAACACAGCACGAGCTCCCGGCCGTAGCCGTGCTCCTGACTCAACTCCCGGGCCGCGGCCACGCAGCTGGCCGACAGCTCGCGCTGCCCGCGCCGCCGGTGAAGCATGGCGTGAGCCAGCAGCGCCTTGGCCAGGGAGAAGTTGTTGCCCACCTCCTTGTGGATCGAGACGCTGCGCGCCAGGTGCTGCTCGGCCGGCTCCCATTCGCACAGCTTCGTGAACAGGATGCCCAGGTTGGCGCAGTGGGTCGCGATGCGGGCGTAGTTGCCGGCATCCTCGCTCACGGCCAGGGCGCGCTTCAGATAGTCGCGGGCGTCCGCCCAGCGCGGGCCGTTCTTGAGCAACAGCCCCAGGTTGTTGAGGGCCCGGGCAATGCCCTCCCGATGGTTGATCCGCCGGAAGGTGAACAGCGCGCTCTCGAAGCACTCCTGGCTCTCGCGCACCCGGCCGGCGCGCACGTGGATCGTGCCCAGCGTGAGCTGCAGCATTCCGACCTCGGCGTGCTCGACCGACTCGCGCAGCAGCTCGTAGGCTTCCTGGCAGCACTCCAGGGCGCTCTCGTAGTCGCCGAGACCCGCGTGAATGGCACCCTCGCGCGAGAGGATTCTTCCCCTCAGCAGAGGGTCGGAGACGTCCGGGAGGGCCGCTCTCGCCTCGAGGATACGATCGAGAGCGGCGCTCAGATCGCCGCGCTTGCGCAGGCAGTCGGAGACGCGATACTTCAGCTCGGCGACAAGCTGCGGACTGGCCGGGCTCTCCTTGGCCAGCGCCTCGGCCCGATCCAGGCACTCCAGCGCGGCCACCACGTTGTCCGCCGCCAGGTGAAGCTCGGAGACCCGCACGAGGCGGTCGATCTCCTGCAGAGCCGCCTCGCGACCGGAGCGATCCGCGGCGGTGTGCGGATCAGACCGCACACTCTGATCGCGGTCGCCGGTCCTTCTCTGCCTGCCCTCATCCATGGCTTGCGGTCCTATCCCTCCCGACCCGCTAGAAGATCGGGAAGAGCGGGAACTCGAGCAGCACCACCCAGAAGTCGAGTATGATCTTGTCGTAGTCGTCGGGATCCCCATCCGGCGGGGGATCGGTTGTTCCGCCTCCGTCGCTTAGCGCGCCATCTCCAGGATCCGTGGTCGCAGGGGCCACGATGTCGCGGTCGGCAAGTGGGTCCGATTTGCCCCCGAAGACGGTGGCCGTGAAGAAGGTGGACAGCAGGAGCGAGCAAAGAAGCAGTGCCAGCGTCCCGCGAATGAGGACTTTACGCTGTCCTTTCATGACACCTACCTCCTGGCTTGAGCGGGCCACACCGGGAGGGGGAAGCGCGTTCCCCGCGGGGTGCCCGTGTTGGTGGGCTGGGGTGGAGGAGCACCCGGGGGGAGGTCCTTCCCTTCTCACCTATGAGAGTATAGGTGCCGCCAGCCCATTGTCAAGCCAAGCCATTGCCAAGCAGAGCCATGCGACGCCAGCTCCCGGGACCCCCGAACACGGCCGCCCCTGCCGGGCGGCGTCCGAGCCGATGGCGACCAGGAGCCGGCGCGCGCTGCTTCCCCACCCACCATCGACCCCCGGCGGCGGTTCCATCAGGCTGCGAAAGGAGGATCTTCTGCAGGGGGGAAGGTCAAGGTAGACTTCCTCGGGTCACCCGAGAAGCGTTCCGATCAGGAGGAGATCCACGAGCCCCCCGAGCGCGAACAAGCAGGCCCTGGTCGGCCTGACGTCCAGCCAGATCGCCGCTCTGCCCGTCTTCGGCGACCAACCCGCCTTCCGGGGGCGCCAGGTCGCGTCATGGCTCTACGCCCGCGGGGTCGAGTCCGTCGCCGCCATGACGAATCTCCCCAAGGAGTTCCGCGCCCGCCTCGAGGAGAGCTGCAGCGTCGCGCGGCTCCCGGTCATCACCGCGCGACGATCGGCTTCCGGCGACGCGGAGAAGCTCCTCCTGGAGCTGCCCGACGACCTGCGGATCGAGGCGGTCGTCCTGCGCACGCCGGAGCGCGACACCCTGTGCATCTCGACCCAGGCCGGCTGCGCGCACGGCTGTGCCTTCTGCGCCACCGCCGCCATGGGACTGCTGCGCAATCTGACGCCCCATGAGATCGTCTCGCAGGTCCTGGTGGGACGTGATCGACTGATCGCGAGCGGCGGCCCGGGACACTTCAATCTCGTCTTCATGGGAATGGGCGAACCGCTCGCCAACTACGACGCCGTCGTCCAGTCCATCCAGGTCCTCCACGAAGACCACGGCCTGGCGGTCGGCCGCCGGCGCATGACCGTGAGCACCGTCGGCCTGGCGCCCGAGATCCGTCGCCTGGCCCGGGAACGTGTGGCGGTGCGGCTGGCCCTGTCGCTCAACGCCACCACCGATGAGATTCGCTCGCGGCTCATGCCGATCAATCGGCGCTACCCGATGGATGAGGCTCTGGCGGCGGTGGCCGAGTACGGGAGCGTGACCGGCCAGCGGGTCACGCTGGAATATGTGCTCCTGCGGGGCATCAACGACACCCCGGACGACGCCCGCCGACTGGCGGCGCTGGGGCACCGCTGCGGCGCCAAGATCAATCTGATCGCGTTCAATCCTCACCCGCTGTGCGTGCTGCAGCCGCCGGACGCGCAAGCCGTGCGGCGCTTCTTGAACGAGCTTCTGCCGATCGCCCCGGAAGTCACACTGCGCGAGAGCAAGGGGGCGGACATCCAGGCGGCCTGCGGACAGCTTTCGACTGCCCATCGCGACCGGCAACGGGGCTAAGCCTCAACGCCCGGCCAGCTCCGGACGCCACAGCGCCTCGAAAAAGGCGCGCACGGCGGGGGCCCGGGCAGCCAGGGGCGGCGCCGACGACGGGATGAACGGCTCGGTCGCCCGCGCTTCGGAGGTGCCGAAGAGCTGGCGAAAATCCTCGGCCAGGACCTCGTGCGGCTGGTCGCCGTGCGGGGCGTCGCTGTGGAAGCGACGCAGATCCTCGATGCCGCGCACCCGGCGGTAGCGCCGCCACCCGGCCGCGTCCCAGTCGGGCAGGAGCTGGCGCTGCACCAGGTGCCCCACCTCGTGAAAGACGTAGAAGTGAATCTGCTCGCGGGTGAGGGGCCGCACTCCGGGCGAGAGGTAGATTGCCTGACCGTCGCAGGAGGTTCGCGTGAGCCCGCGCCGGGGAAAGGGCAGAATCACGATCCGGCCCGCCACCCGCTCCGCTACTCGCGAGGGCAGCGCTCCGATCGCTTCCTCGACCCACGCGGCCGGAGCGGGCCAGAAGCGGCCGCTGCCGGGGTTCGCGATGATCGAATCCCTCGGATCGGTGACCAGGGGCCAGTCGCGCCCTTCGCAGTCCGTGAACACCGGTCCGTCGCTGCCCTGATGGCAGGATTCCAGCACCTCGGCCGGCCCAATGACAGCCCAGGCGCCCGGCCGCGGGTCGCTCGTCGCCGCGGCGGAGGGCAGCGCGATGGCGGCGGTCAGAGACCAGCCGATGATGGCGCGGCAGCTCATGTTCCCCCCTGGACCAGCTCCTGGCCGTCCAGGGGGCAAGCCGCGTGCCGGACCAGGTCCGAGGCTCAGCGGCAGGGGCACAGCGCTTATCTTACATCCAGATATTCAATTACAATGAAAGACCGTCGCAGCGCTCGGCGCGCCGGTACGGGAGCGGACCCGTTCGAGCCGTGCGCCCTGCAGAAGCGCAATGCAGAGCGCATGCCGGCCCGCCGCCGCTCTGCGGGGGCCGGGACTTCGATCTGGGGGCTCGGCGGCTTCGATCTCAGGCGGTTGCGGCCGGCGGCCGCCGGCCGAAGCGCGACAGCAGGATGGCCCCCCACCCCAGGGCGATGGCCAGGCTGATTACGGCGAAGCCGAGCAGCAGGAAACTCTTGGAGACCAGGCCCGGCCCGCCGGCCAGCAAGGCGAACAGCAGGCTCATCAGGCCCGGCAGGGAGAGAAAGAAGTGGCCCAGGAAGTAGTTGCGCCCTCCCCCGCAGGGATTGGGCGCGGGCGCCTCGCCCGGCCCCGGCAAGGGAGCGAGCCGCCCGGACGTCCCCGCGGCCGACAGCCCCAGGAGGGTCGCCGTGACGAGGTAGCCGGGCATGGGGAAGATCAGCCCCAGCAGCACGATCACGGGGACGAGCGGGATACCGATCACGATCGCCACCATCACCACCGCGAGCAACAGGAGCAGCGGGACGATCACGATGTGGTAGAGGATCGCGCCGCCGACGCCCGCCAGCAGCGACTCCCAACCGCGCACGCGCAGGGTGGCCACGGCCAGGCCGCATCGCTTGCGGCTGAGGCTGAGGAGCACCCACCCGATCAGCCCCATGATGAAGAAGTGCATCAGAAACAGCAGCCACAGCAGACCCGAGACGCCGAAGCGAGGGCCGAAGGAAGGCACGAAAGAGATCTCGACGCGCTCGCCCACCAGCGCGTCGTCCGCCAGCCGAACCCGACCGCCGACCGTGACGGCCTCGCCTTCCACGATGCCCCCGCCGGCCACGCGGATGCTCCCCCCGCCGATGGCGATCGCCTCGCCGCGCACCAGGCCCGCGGGACCCACCTCGACGTCGCCGCCAATCACGACGACGTCTCCACGAACCGTCCCATCGATGCGGGCCGACCCGAAGATGCACACGACGTTGCCGGGAACCACGTCGCCGCTGCCGACGTGCAGATCGTGCCCAAAGGCGACCTTGTCATCGGCATCGACGCGCCCGCCTCGGCCGATGTTGATCTGCACGCTCTCTTGATCCCGAGGACGGCCGCCGTGGCGATCGCCCTCGGCGCCGAGGTCCACTCCTTCGTCCTGGCCGATCTCGCTCGTGTCTTCCTCCACGACGACGCGGATCTTCCTGCCCGAGGGCTGGTCCGCGGTCATGCGCAACCGCCCGCCGCGGCGCTCGCCGGAACCCTGCTCGCTGACCTCCTGCCCCGCGGTCGCCGGCCGGCTCTCGCCGGAAGCGGCCGCGCCAGCCGCTGCGAGCCATCCCAGCACGATGACGGCCAGAGCGGCCGATTCGAGGGCGTGGGCCGGGCGAGGCCGCGGGGAATCGCTAGAGCGCGCGGAGGGGCGACGGGTTCTAGGAAGAAGCATGGGTGAGCCTCCTTTCTCCCCGGGGGAACAGCGCCCGCCAGCAGAGCAGGGCGCCCACGAGCAAGATCCCGATGTAGCCCGCCAGGATGAACAACCCCCCCCACATGGTCAGGGTTTTGGC
>CAZRWW010000009.1:0-57645 GCA_964603725.1 uncultured bacterium | reverse complement strand
CAGGATGACCACCCCGTAGGCCTGCAGCAGCTCGCCGGCCGGCCAGGCGACGGACCCGAGCTGCTGCGCGACGGGACGAAGCAGGACGGCAACTTCCCCGAGTAGCTTCACGAGCGACCAGAGGTCCCGCGCGGCATCCCACAGCGCCACCAGATCGCGCGACATCGTCCGACCGGCGAAGGTCGCGATGCGCGACGAGAAGTCCCACAGGGCAATCCCCAGCGAGATTGCGCAGGCGCCGGCCAGGGCGGCCAGCACGCTCCTGCGAATGACGGTGGCGGCAGCGGTTTCCCGAGCGGGGCGGTGCATCAGACGACGCGCCCGCACAGCTGCCATGACCTGGGCGGAGAGGTCCACCGGGATCTGGGGGTCGGGCATTGCGGGCAGCGTGACCAGCAAAGCGCGGTACGCCCGCAAGTCCTTACGGCAGGATGCGCAGGCACGCAGGTGCAGCTCCAGTTCCGACCTGACGTCGGCCCTGAGCCTGCCCTCCACGTACTCCTGGAGGAGGTCCTGGCGGTCACGACAACTCATCGCGTCCCCTTCCATTCCGCTCCTGGCACCACCCGTCCCCTAGCTGACCCGGCGCCTCACATCGGGGATCTTCCCCCCGGAGAGAGAGACTCCTATACTGTGGTGTTTCTCTCCCACTGACGCAACCCGCCCAGATCCGGTTTCAGGGGACCATGTCCCCGGGGTCGATCCCCGTAGCTTCCAATCCGGCCTTCAGATGCCGGTGCGCTCGGTGCAGGCGAGCCTTCACCGTCCCCAGGGGGATATCCAGCACCTCGGCGATCTCCTCATATGCAAGTTCTTGCTTGTAACGAAGTTCCACGACAGCGCGGTAGATGGGCGGCAGCTTGGCCACCAGGCCGTCCAGCAGCTCCTGCAGGGAGGCCCGTCCATGGACAACCTCCGGCGTCGGGCCCCCGTCCACGAGGATGATCGGGGCCCGATCCTCCTCCGAGTCGTCCAGGTCGATCGAGAGGGTTTTCAGCCGCCGGCGCCGGATGCGATCGATGCAGTGGTTGGTCGTGATCCGCAGGACCCAGGTGGAGAACTTGCGGCGCTGATCGAAGCTGCCCAGCGCGCGGTGAACCCGCAGGAAGACCTCCTGGACCGCGTCCCGCGCCTCCTCGTCATTGCGCAGCATTCGCCACGAAAGCCGATAGAGCGCTCCCGAGTAGCGCGTCACCAGCTCCGCGAACGCCCGCTCGTCGCCGGCCAGGGACATTCGCACCAGGGCATGATCGTCTGGGCCTGCCTTCACCAACGGCCAGCCTCGGTTCCGCCTGACGGCCCCGTCACCCGCCCCCGTGGACTCCATCCTGCGCGATCCAGAACGCCACGCTGGCGCGTCACGGGCGGCCGGGCTCCAAGCATTGGTGCCGCATAGAATTAGGAACAACCGCCCGTGAAGCGTAGACATGCCGGCCGACCGGGTCAAGGCCTCTGGTCGACCTGTGTCCGGGCGGGGGGCTTGGGTTGATGGTTGAACTCGCCCGCGCGTCGGCTACACTGCAGCTTTTGGAGATTCGCAAAGGGGGCGCCGGGGGCGCGGGGAGGAACCATGACCACGATCGAGCAAGTGCTGGCCCGGGAGGTGTTGGATTCGCGCGGCAACCCGACGCTGGAGGTCGAAGTGCACGTGGCCGGCGGAGCGAGCGGCCGGGCGATCGTGCCATCGGGGGCATCGACCGGGGAGCACGAGGCGCTCGAGTTGCGCGACGGCGACCCCGATCGGTACCTGGGCAAGGGCGTGCTCAAGGCCATCGAGAACGTCCACGAGAAGATCGCTCCCGAGATCCTCGGCGAGGACGCCACGCAGCAGGCGCTGATCGATCAGGCCATGTGCGAGCTCGATGGGACGCCGAACAAATCGAGCCTCGGCGCCAACGCGATCCTCGGGGTCTCGCTCGCCACGGCGCACGCGGCGGCCGACATGCTGGGCCTGCCGCTCTACCGCTACCTGGGCGGCGTGAGCGCGCGGACGTTGCCCGTGCCGCTCATGAACGTGCTCAACGGCGGATCGCACGCCGACAACAACGTCGACATCCAGGAGTTCATGCTCGTTCCGGTGGGGGCCAAGACCTTCACGGAGGCGCTGCGCATGGGCGCCGAGGTCTTTCACAGTCTCAAGAAGGTGTTGAAGGGATACGGCTTCGTGACCGCCGTGGGCGACGAGGGAGGCTTCGCCCCCAGCCTGCGGTCCAACAGCCATGCCCTGGACGTGATCATCGAGGCGATCGAAAAGGCCGGCTACGAACCCGGCCAGCAGGTCGCCCTCGCGCTGGATGTCGCCGCGAGCGAGCTGTACGCGGGCGGCAATTACGTCATGAAGGCCGAAGAACAAACCGAGTTCACCGCGGAAGACATGATCCGCTTCTATGAGCGTCTGATCGAGAAGTACCCGATCGTGTCGGTCGAGGACGGCCTGGCCGAGGACGACTGGGAGGGTTGGAAGATGCTCACCGAGCGCCTCGGGCACCGCGTGATGCTCGTGGGCGACGACCTGTTCGTCACCAACACCACGCGGCTCAGCCGCGGCGTCGCCGAGGGCATCTGCAATTCGATCCTGATCAAGCTCAATCAGATCGGCTCCGTGACCGAGACGCTCGAGACCATGGCCCTGGCGACGCGGCACGGCTACACCAACGTCGTCTCGCACCGCTCCGGAGAGACCGAGGATACGTCGATCGCCGACCTGGCGGTGGCGATGAACACGGGCTTCATCAAGACCGGGTCGCTGTCGCGTTCGGAGCGCATCGCCAAGTACAACCGTCTCCTGCGCATCGAGGAAGAGCTCGAGGAAGAGGCCCGCTACCCCGGCCACGCCGCTTTCGCCCGCTGGCGGCGGTGAGCGACGGGGGCGTTCGGGGCGACCCGGTGGCCGCGAGCGGCGGGCAGGCCGCGCCCAGAAGGTGATGGGGATGGGTTTCGGAGATTGGCCGGAGGCGTGGAACCGCGCGCTGCGGTCGGGGGGGCATCGCCACCGGCCCGCGGCCCCCTGGGATGACCACCCGCCGACGACGGAGGAGACCGCCGCGCGTCGTCAGGAGGGGCGGTTCCTGCGCAAGCTCTGGCAGTCGAGCCGCGAGCAATGGTGGCGCATGGCGGTCCTGGGCGTGGGGATCTGGGGGCTCTACGCCATCTTCTTCAGCTCCGGCGGCACGTTTCAACTCCTGAAGCTGCGGCACCAGGCCCGGGGGACCGACACGCAGGTGGCGCGGCTCGAGGCGGCCTGTGACTCGCTCGAGCGTGTCATTCTGGCGGTCCAGGGGGGCGATCCGACGGCGCTGGAGCGGGTAGCGCGCGAGGAGTTCGGCTTCGTGCGAGCGAACGAGCGCATCTACGTGCTGCCCGAGGACGACCTGGACCGTCAGCTCATCGATCGAGCCAGGCACTGGGTCGGCACCCCGAGCTCGGCCCCGGCCGGGGGATATTGAGCCCGGAGCGGCAGGATAGCCAGTTGACAGAGCCGGCACCGGGGCGTATGGTTCGTTTTTCGCCCTCACATGGTGCTGCGGGGTGGAGCAGTCCGGTAGCTCGTTGGGCTCATAACCCAAAGGTCGCTGGTTCAAATCCAGCCCCCGCTAAGTGCATCCCGGAGGCCCGCAAGCCCGCGCTTGCGGGCTTTCAGTTGCCGCCGCGCGCCGCGTCCGGCCCGGTGCGATCCGGCGATCCCGCCGCGGATTCCATGATAGAATGAGGAATTCGGGAGGATTCTGGCCGGCGCCGCCGGTCGCACCCGGGAGGAAGTGCATGCGCTGCAAACGCCGTTTCGCGACCTGGGGAGGATGGGTGGCCGCCGCGGCGCTGATCGCGGCGGGCGGCGTCGCGATGCTGGGGCTCGGCGAGCGGCCGGCCGACGCCGGGCGCATCGCCACGGGCAGGCCCGTGAGCCTCAGCGATCCTCGGCGCGACGCCGCGCGCGGCGCGACGCCGCCGGCGCCGACCGAGATCGCGCTGTGGAAGTCGGCGCGCAAGGAGCACCGGCGCGAGCGCGAGGCCTGGTACGAGAGCCTGCATCGGGCGGAGCCGGGCATCGACTGGCGCGCGATCGAGGCGGCCAACCGCGAGGCGCTGGCGCTGGAGCGCTACACCCGCCTCGAACGCGATGAGCGCACCGACCGCTGGCAAGAGCTGGGCAGCGTCGATCTGGCCGGGCGCACGCATGCCGCCCATCCGAGCAGCGATGGGACGCACTTGTACGTGGGCTCCGACCTGGGCGGCGTGTGGCGCGGCACGCTCGCCGGTGAAGGCTGGACGGCGCTCTCGGATGGCCTCGGCCGCGGATCCCACCAGCTCCTGGTCGTCCCGCCCGGCGCGGGCCCCGGCGAGCCCGAGATGGTCATCACGCTCACGGCGACAACGGTTCACGCGACAGCGGACGGGGGCCAGACCTGGTTCGTGCCCGCGGGTCTGCCCGAGCTCATGTGGACGGTCAAGCGCATCGTGCACGACGCCGCGCAGCCGCGCACAGTCTACCTGCTGGTCAATGGGCGCAAGACGATCTCGGGGGGCTATCAGACCGGGTACCTCATCATGCGCTCGACCAACGGCGGGGCCGACTTCGAGTACCGCTGCAATCTGGGCGGCTCGCCGCCGTGCGATCTGTGGATCGACCGCGTGGCCGGGGGACCGCTATTTGCGATGGACGGCAATACCCTGCTCGTTTCGCACGACGGGGCCCTGAGCTTCCAGACCCTCGGCAGCGCGCCCAGCGGGGCCGGCGTCGGGGGCGTGCTGCTGGCCGGCTCGGAGGCGGGCGCGCCCTCCTTCTACGCCGCGCTCAAGGAGGGCAGCGCCTGGAAGCTCTACCGCTCCGGCGACGGCGGGCTCCAATGGGCCTGGTGCTACGACATCCCCGACTTCTGGGAAACGCTGGTGGCCTCGATCAGCGACCCGAACCTGGTCTTCTTTGCGGGCGTCGAGTGCTTCCGCTCGACCAACGGCGGGCTGTCCTTCACCAAGCTCAACGATTGGTGGGAATACTACGGCGATCCGGCCAACAAGCTACACGCCGACCTGCCCGGGATGGACATTCACATGGTGAACGGACAGGAGGCGATCTACTTCAACACCGACGGCGGCACCTACGTCTCCTACGACGGCGGCTCGACGGTCCAGAACCTGTCGCTGTGGGGACTGGCGATCAGTCAGTATTACAGCACGTTCACCAGCGCCACCGACCCCTATCTGATCGTCGGCGGATCCCAGGATCAGGGCTACCAGCAGTCGCGACCGGGCGGGCGGCAGGCCTACCTGCCCTTCGAGCAGCTCATCAGCGGCGACTACGGCCACCTGACCTCGGCCACGCGCAATCACAGCTGGCTCTACTCGGTCTACCCCGGCTTCGTCTTGCTGCAGAAGAACGAGAACCCTCCGTACGTGCTGATGCAGATCGACTTCCCCAACTGCCAGCATAGCTGGATGCCGGCCATCACCGCCGATCCGCTCGACACCGACGTGTTCTTCTTCTGCGGCGATCACTTGTGGAGGTACGAGCGCCAAGGCGCCGGGTACTCCTACCTGATGACCGAGCTGCCCCAGGACTTCGGCGCCACGGGGGGCTTCCTCACCGGCCTGGCGATCTCGCCCGCCGACCACCGATACTGGTACGCCACGACGAATCAGGGCTTGCTCTGGTACTCGCACGACGCCGGCGCCCACTGGATGCAGGCCGCGCACGGTCCAGGCGCGCACTACTTCTACGGCACCGCCATCGTGGCCTCGCCCACGAACCGCGATGTCGCCTACGTGGGCGGCAGCGGCTACAGCGGCCACGCCGTCTGGCGCACGCAGGATGGGGGCGTCCACTGGACCGGCCTGGGCGCCGGCCTGCCGCAAACGCTGGTGCTCGGCCTTGCGCTGGGCGGTCTGATCGAGGAGACGCCCTATGCGGCCTGCGAGGCGGGGCCCTACGGGTATGACGAAACCACGGACCGGTGGGTGAGCCTGCTGGGCACGGAGGCGCCGCTGACCACCTACTGGTGCGTCGAATGGGTGCCCGAGATCGGCGCGGCGCGCTTCGGCACTTACGGCCGCGGGATCTGGGACTACCTGCCCCTCGATCCGGCCAACGTGCAGGCCGACGGCGCGCGCGGCGCGCCGGACTCGGCCGGAGCGAGCCGCCTGCAGCTCACCCTGGAGCCCAATCCGGCCGGCGATTGGCTCGAGGTGGGCTTCGATCTGTCCGATGGTGGGAGCGTGCGCGCCGAGCTGTTCGACGTGAGCGGGCGGCGTGTCGCGGTGCTTGCCGAGGGCGAGTTCGCCGGGGGGTCGCACAGGTTGCGTGCCGACCTCGCGCGAGACGTCTCCGAGACCGGGTTCTATCTCGTCCGCGTGAGCGCGCCCGAGGGCGTGGCCGTGCGCAAGGTCCAGGCGCTGAGGTAGATTCGGCGCATCCGCGGGATGGCCCCGCGCCACGGCTGCGGCACTCCCCCCGCCGGAGTCCACGATGTTGCAGACGCCGAAGCGCGGCCCGGCGCGGATTCGGGTGGAACATCACGCCAGGGCGGAGTGTTGAAGCGGCAATGGCCGCGTGGTGGTCGGCCAAGCGACAGGTGCTCGGCGCTGAGTCCGGAAGGCGGTCAACTCTGGCAAGCATGAAGCGACAGCTTTTTCTGCAGTCATCCCTGCGGTTCTTCCTGCCGTCGATTCTGACGGGTCTGATGCTGCTCATGGCAAACAATGCCTGCGGCGCGCGCGAAGTCGCCGCCGAGCCGCCGGCGGCTCGGTGCGAGGGCGAGCACCCAGGCGTCGTGGAGCTGCCCCCGGCGGGATGCGGCGACTGCCAGGGCGCGCGGCCCGACCGCCCGGGCTCGCCGGCGGAGCACGAGAACCACGACCCGGCTGGTTGCCACCCGGGCGCTCCCGGCGACGGCGACGGCGAGGGCTGCGGCGGCAGCGGCTGCCCCTGCGCCTGCCATGCCGCGGCCATCGCACCCACACCCGCGGGCAACGTCCCGCCAACGCTCATCGGTGATCTGATCCTCCCACCCCCTCAGCAAATCCCCTGGCTCTCTACCCTGCCCCTCGAGCGCCCTCCCCGCTGCTGAGCGGGGCTGACCCAAGCGCCCTTCTTCGCCCGAATTCACAGAACGAAGCATCAGCCGTGCGGTGGAGCGCCCCTGCCAGAGGGCCGCTCGAGCCGCGAGACGAGGTGGAACCATGCATCGGCATCCGGCCCGCGCGTCGGGCCTTCGAGGTGTGCTGGTCTTCACGGCCTGCTCGGTCGCCTGCTCGGTGACCTGCTCGGTCGCCGGCTCGGTCGCCGGCTCAGTGGACGGTCCGCTGACCGACTCGGCCGCCAGCGTCACGACCCAGGGGCCCGCGACTCTGACGTGGGGCGACGTCGCGGCGGCGATCGACCGGCACCCCCTGTACAGGGCGGCCCTCAGCACCGTGGCGGCCGCGGACGGCGAGGCTGCTGAAGCCCGCGCCTACCCGAACCCCGAGGTCGGTCTGGGCCTGGGATCCGGCCAGGCGCTGGAGGGAGCGGAGAGCCGGCGCGTCTGGGAAGTCGAGGTGACCCTCCCGCTGCTCTCGCCCCTCGCCCGCCGCGGCGGCGCACAGGCGGCCGCGGCCGAGCGCACTGCGGTCGCCTGGGAAGCGCGAGCCCGACGCCAGGAAGCGTTCGCCCAGCTCCGCGGCCTCTTCCTCAGCCTGGCGCACGGCCAGGAGCGGTTGCGCGTGCTGGCGCAGTCCCAGCAGCAGGTGGCGCATCTGGCCGAAGTGGCTCGCCTGCGCGTGCGCCACGGCGAGGCTCGGCCGCTGGAAGCCCAGCAGTTCGAGATCGAGCTGGCGCGCATCGAAATCGAGCAAGATGCCGCGACGCTCCATCACGCCGCGGGGCTGGAGACGCTCTCTGCCTGGCTGGGCGGCGGTCTGCCCCCGGAGGTGCGCCTGGAGGCCGACCTCGCGGACCCGCCCCAAGTCCCGGCGCTCGCCGAGGCCTTGACGGTGGCCCGCGAGCGGCAGCCCGAGCTGCAGGCGGCTGCTTCGCGGGTGCGCTCCGCGGGCCACCGGCTGGCGGCCGAGCGGTGGGCGCGCTGGCCGGACGTCTCCGCGAGCGGATTCTACGAGCGGGAGCTGGACGCCGAGAGCCGCGGCGCGCGGCTGGCCCTGGCCGTGCCGTTGTGGAACTGGAATGGCGGCGCCGTGGCCCGGGCGCGCGCGCAGCAAGAAGAGGCGCGCTGGCTGCGCGAGTTGACGGAGAGGCAGCTCGAGGCGGAGGTGCGCGAGGCGCACGCGGAGACGTCGGCCGCCCTGGCGCGCGAGCGCCGCTATCGGCTGGAGATCCTGCCCAAGGCGGCGGCCGCGGCCGCCGCGCTCGAGCAGATGTACCAGGTGGGCGAAGCCGACGTGCTCGAGACCTTGGCCGCGGAGCGCGAGGCGACCGAAATCGCGGCGCAGCTGTGGGACGCCAGGCTGGAGCTGCAACTGGCCGCCCTGAGGCTATCCACGTTGATGGGAGGATTCGCGGATGACGACAACGCGCAGCGTCAGTAGTTGTGGCTCGGTGGGGCCCGCCCTGTTCGCGCTCGCGCTCATGCTGGCGGGGACCGCCTGCCAGTCCGAGGGTTCGAGCGCCGAGCGGCACCCTGAACACCAGGCGCGCCTCGACCAGCCGGGGGAAGACCACGCGGGCCACGACCATGCGGGTGGGACCCACGCGGACTGCGTTCAGGCGGGCAGCGACCATGCCGACCACGCCCACGAAGGCCACGACCACGCCAGCGGCGGCGATCTGGACCAGTCGGTGGAGAGCCTGCTCGCGCAACGCTGCGAGCACGACCTGCCCGCGTACCGTTGCGAAGAGTGTCGCTATGAGGTCGGCATCGCGCAAGTCCCGCCGGAGCTGATCGCCAGCGGTCTGGTGGAGGTCGTCGAGATCGCCCCGGGCCCGCTCACGGCGGAGATCGAGCTGAGCGGCGAGATCCAGTTCGATGAACGCCTGGTTGTACACCTCGGGCCATCCGCGCCGGGAATCGTCCGGCGTGCGGCCGTGGATCTCGGCCAGTCGGTCGCGGCCGGCGACCTGCTCGTCGAGCTGGAAAGCACCGAGCTCGGCGAGGCCCAGGCGGACTTCCTCGAGGCCCGGGCCGCCGAGCGGGTGGCCGAGCGCGCGCTCGGGCGCCAGAACGAGCTGCGCGCCGCGCAGATCACGAGCGAGCGTGAACACCTGGAGGCGGTCCAACGGCACGAGGAAGCCCGCATCCGGGCCCAGGCCGTCCGACAGGCCCTCGCCCGCTACGGGCTCACCGGCGAGGAGATCGCCGCGCTCGAACGCGACGGCCTCTCGGCCACGACCGGCGTGCTCCGGCTGCGCGCGCCGCTGGCCGGCGAGGTCCTCGCCCTGCACGCCACCCGGGGCGAGCGGGTGGAGGCCGGCGCCGAGGTCATCCAGATCGGCGACGCATCCAGCCTGTGGGTGTGGGTGGACCTCTACGAGGATCAGCTCGCCGCGCTGCGCGGCGCACAGCTCGCCGGCGCTCCCGCGAGCATCACCGTGCGGGCCTATCCCGGCGAGCGGTTCCCGGGACGTCTCGACTTCGTGGGACGCGTGATGGACGCCACCACCCGCACCGTGCGAGCCCGCGTCACGGTTCCCAATCCCACCGGCGAACTGCGCCCGGGGATGTTCGCCCGCGTGCGCCTCACCGCAGGCCCCACGACCCGGGGCCTGGCGGTGCCCACCGCCGCCCTGCTCAGCGATGAGGGGCGCGACTTCGTCTTCGTCCACTGCACCGAGGATTACTACGTGCGCCGCCCGATCGTCGCGGGCCGGCGGGATCAGGGCCATGTGGAAGTGGTGAGCGGCCTCGTCCCCGGGCAGGCGATCGTCACGACCGGAGCATTCCTGCTCAAGTCGGACGTGCTGCGCCAGAAGATGGGCGAAGGCTGTGCGCACTAGCCAGGTGAGGAACCGCGCAGGGGCGGCCTGCCGGCCCGCGCGTATCAGGAGGGCGGCATGAGCCGGCTCGTGGATATCCTGCTTCGCAATCGCATGCTCGTCGTGCTCGCGGCGGCCGTGATCGTCGCGCTCGGCGTCGTCGCCTGGCAGCGCCTGCCGATCGATGCCTTCCCGGACGCGAGCAGCCAGCAGGTGATGATCCTGACCGAGGCGCCCGGCCTCGGGCCGTTCGATGTCGAGCAGCAGGTGACGCTGCCGATCGAGACCGTGATGGGCGGGCTCCCCCACATTCGCCTGGTGCGCTCGATGTCGAAGACGGGGCTCTCCCAGGTGGTCGTCGTCTTCGAGGATCACGTCGACACCTACTTCGCCCGCCAGGTGGTCTTCGAGCGACTGCAGCTCGCGCGCGAGCAACTCCCGCCCGGCGTCGAGCCGGAGATGGGGCCGATCAGCACCGGTCTGGGCGAGATCTTCCAGTACTCGCTGGCGAGCGACCGGCACGACCTCACCGAGCTGCGCACAATCCAGGACTGGATGGTGGCGCCCCGCCTGCGCGCGATCCCGGGCGTGAACGAGGTCAACAGCTTCGGCGGCCTGGTCAGGCAGGTGCAGGTGGTGGTCGACCCGCAACGCTTGCTCGAGTACGACGTCACGTTGCGCGACATCATGGATGCCCTGGCGGCCAACAACGCCAACGCCGGCGGCGGCTTCATCGTCAAGGACTGGGAGCAGGAGAATGTCCGCAGCGTGGGCCTCTTCGGCTCCCCGCAGGACGTCCGCGACGTCGTGCTGCACGCCCCGGACGGCACACCGGTGTACCTGGCGCAGGTCGCCGAGGTGGTTCCGGGCCACATGACCCGCCTGGGCGCCGTCTCACGGGACGGACGCGGCGAGGTGGCGGCGGGCATGGTCATCATGCTCAAGGGCGAGAACTCCAAGCAGGTCGTCGAACGCGTCAAGCGCGCCTTGCCCGCCATCGAGCGCTCCTTGCCCGAGGGCGTGCGCTTCGATGCCTTCTACGACCGCACCGACCTCGTGAGCGCGGTGATCCGCACCGTATCGGGCGCGCTCCTGCAGGGCGGGATCTTGGTCGTCCTCGTGCTGTTCCTGGCAATCGGCAGCGTGCGCACCGCGCTCATCACGGCCCTGAGCCTCCCCCTGACCGCGCTCATCGCCTTCATTCTCATGGGCGCCTCCGGCGTCACCGCCAACTTGATGAGCTTGGGCGGGCTGGCGATCGCGATCGGCATGGTGGTCGACGGATCGATCGTCGTGACCGAGAACGTCGCTCGCCACGTGCGCGCTGGCGGCGGGCGGCCGAATCTCGCTCTCTTCGGGCGCGCGGTCCGCGAGGTGGCGCGGCCGATCACCTTCTCGATCCTCACGATCATCCTCGTGTTCCTGCCGCTCTTCTCGCTGCAGGACATGGAGGGCAAGATGTTCAAGCCCCTGGCGCTCACGATGGTCTTCGCCATGATCGGGTCGCTGGTCGCAGCGCTCACCGTCGTGCCGGTCGCGCTCAGCTTCCTGCTGCGCTCCGCGCAGCGCCTGGAGGAGCCCCGCCTCTTGCAGCGGCTCAAGGAGCGCTATCTGACCGTGCTCGCCTGGGCGATGCGCCGCCGGGGGCTCACGCTCGCCGCGGCCGCCGGAATCCTCGCCGTCACGCTGGCCTTGACGCCCCTGCTGGGATCCGAGTTTCTGCCCACGCTCGACGAGGGCGCGATCGCGATCAATGTCGTGCGCCTGCCCAATGCCGGCCTGGAGGGCGCGGTCGCGACCGCCACCTACCTGGAGAAGGCGCTGCTGGAGTTCCCCGAGGTCGCAACGGTCGTCTCCAAGACCGGCCGCGCCGAGATCTCCGAGGACCCGATGGGCCCCGAGCAGACCGATCTCCTGATCATGTTGAAGCCGAGGCGCGCCTGGAAGACGGGCCGCAACAAGGAGGAGCTGATCGCCGCGATCCAGGAGCGGCTCGCGCGCGTGCCCGGCATCCGTCCGGCCTTCAGCCAGCCGATCGCTCTGCGGGTCAACGAGCTCATCTCGGGGCTGAAGAGCGACGTGGCGGTCAAGGTGTTCGGCTACGAGATCGACCGGCTCAAGCAGAGCGGCGATGCCATCGCCACCGCGCTGCGCGCCATCCCCGGCGCGCAGGACGTGAGCGTCGAGCAGGTCGCCGGCTTCACGCAGCTCGAGGTGATTCCCGATCGGCGCGCGATGGCCCGCCATCAGCTCAACATGGCCGACCTCAACGAGATCATCGAGGTGGCGGTGGGCGGCGCGGTGGCGACCGAGATCGTCGAAGACCAGAAGCGCTTCGGCGTGCAGGTGCGCTTCGCCGAGGACGCCCGCAACAGCGAGGAAGCGATCCGCCGGATCCTCGTGCCGACGCCGGCGGGCGCGCGCGTGCCGCTGGGGCACATCGCCGAGCTGCGGCGCGTCGAGGGACCGGCGCAGATCAGCCGCGAGAACACCATGCGGCGCGTGGTGGTCGAGGCCAACGTGCGCGGGCGTGATCTGGGCGGGTTCGTGGCCGAGGCGCAGAGTCGGCTCGCGGCGCTCGAGGCGGGCCTGCCGCCCGGATACTGGATCGAGTACGGCGGCACCTTCGAGAACCAGCAGCGCGCGATGCGCAGGCTCTCGATCGTCGTGCCGCTGGCGATCGGACTCATCTATCTGATGCTCTACGGCGCGCTCGGGTCGTTCACGAGCGCCGGGCTGGTGCTCGCCAATCTGCCCTTCGCCCTGGTGGGCGGAATCCTGGCGATGCTGGCCTTCGGGATCCGCTTGAACGTCCCCGCCGCGGTGGGGTTCATCGCCCTCTTCGGCACCGCTGTGCAGAACGGCACGGTACTTGTCACCTTCGTCGACCAGCTCCGGCGGAACGGGATGGAGCTGCGCGAGGCGGTGATCACCGGCTGCGGTCTGCGCTTCCGCGCGCTGCTCATGACCGCGGCGACGACGGTGCTGGGCTTGCTGCCGATGCTCTATGCGACCGGCAGCGGCGCGGAAATCCAGCGGCCGTTGGCGGTGGTGGTCATCGGCGGGCTCTTCACGGCGACGCTGCTCACGCTGATCGTGCTGCCGACGCTGTATGCGTGGGTGCGGCCGAGGGCGGGCGGGGCAGCGTAGGCTTGCGCGGGCGCACGGCAGCCGCAGCCCCGGCGCCGCGGCCCTGGCGCCGTGCCCCTGGCGGCGTGCCCCTGGCGGCGTGCCCCTGGCGCCGCGGCCAAGTTCCTTGACCTTCCCGTGCGCCAGCGGCATCATCCCTCCGCCAGGTTGAATCCCCGACCCGGACAACAGGGAGGTTGCCGTGCGCCCGAGGTGGATCCAGATCGGCTGCCTGACGCCCGCGGTCGCGATCGCGATCGCCTTGACCGCCACCGCTCCAACGGCGGGCGGCGCGGCCGTCGGCGATGCGGCCCTGGGGACGCGCTCCTACGACGACTTCGAGAAGCCCGCCGCGTGCCAAAGCTGCCACGCCGACTTCTACTTCCAGTGGCAGCAGTCGATGATGTCCCAGGCCTATACGCACCACTGGGATGAGATCGAGTACTTCGACTTGGCCGTGGCGCACTCGGCAGCCGATCCGGACTTCGCGCACGTCCATGAGGGCTGCAACGGCTGTCACACGCCGATGGCGTTCATGGCCGGGGACGTGCCCCCACCCCGTCCGGCCGAGAACAGCCGCGCCAACGAGTCGGTCTCGTGCGATGTCTGTCATACCATCACCGGTTTCGAGGGTGACCGGCCGTACAACTTCAACTTCGTCTCGAGTCCCGGGCGCACGAAGTATGGGCCCAAGCCGGGGCTTCGGTCGCCGCACCACGACACAGAGCAGAGCGACTTCATGCAAACGGCCGAGTTCTGCGGAACCTGTCACAACGAGATGAGCCCCTTCGGCGCCTGGGTCAAGGCCACGCAGATCGAGTGGAGCGAGGGGCCCTACGCGGCCGAAGGCGTGCCCTGCCAGCGTTGCCACGCTCCGCACGCCCGCGGCCGCAGCGCCTCGATGGGCGCCGAGGGCATGGTCGCGCAGCACCTGTTTCACGGCGCCCACGATGCGGGCAAGGTCAAAGGCGCGATCGAGCTGCGCATGCATCCCGATCGCCGGGAGGTGGCGTTCGACGAGGCGGTCACGATCAAGGTGCAGCTCTTCAACGGCAAGGCCGGGCACAAGATTCCGACCGGCTCGGTCGAGGATCGCATCGTCTGGCTGCACGTCACCGCCACGGACGCGGCCGGTCGGACTTATCACCTGCCGGTCGACCGGCAGGGCTTCGCGGGCGAGGAATACACCATCGCCGCCGACGTTCTGGCCTATCAGGACATGGCCGTGCCCCTGCGGCGACCCGACTTCCCCGGCGTGCTCCGCGACGGCATCCCCCCGGGCGATCGCATCTTCCGCATGCCCTACTTCGATCCCCAAGGACGCATGACGATCATGCAGTGGAACACCAAGAGCCTGGGCGTCGACTACCGCATTGGCCCGCGGGAGACGAAGATCGAGACCTTCACGTGGCAGTTGCCCGCCGAGATCGCCGCGGGTCGGGTGGAGCTCCGCGCCGAGCTCAACTTCTGTAAGCTGGTCAAGCCCGTGGCCGATCTCCTCAACGTTCCGGAGGACGAGAGCGAGATCCTGCTGGTCAATCAGGCCACGACCTGGATCGAGGTCTACGACTGAAAGGAGGGCATTCGATGAAGAAGCGCGGCTGGTTGGTTTGGTGCCTGGGGCTGCTGGTCGGCCTGCTGGCCGTGCTTCCCGAAGAGGCGGCCGCCATCCCCGCCTTTGCCCGCCGCCACCAAACCTCGTGCTCGACCTGCCACGCGCCGTTCCCCAAGCTCAAGCCCTACGGCGACGAGTTTGCCGGCGATGGCTTCGCGATCCCGGCCGAGGATCGCGATCGTGATTACGTCAGCGCGGGCGACGATCTGCTGCGTCTCAGCCGCGACTTCCCCATCGCGGCCCGGATCGATGCGTATGGCGTGTTCGCAGAAGATGAAGAGGTCGACAACGATCTGCAGACGCCGTGGGGCCTGAAGCTCCTCTCGGGCGGCACCCTCTACCGGAACATCGGATACTACTTCTACTTCTACATGTCCGAGCGGGGCGAGGTCGCCGGCATCGAGGATGCCTACGTTCATTTCAATGACATCGCCGGACAGCCATGGGACGTGATGGTGGGCCAGTTCCAGACCTCCGACCCGCTCATGAAGCGCGAGCTGCGACTTACCTTCGAGGACTATCAGATCTACAAAGTCCGACCCGGCGGCTCGGCCACCAACCTGGCCTACGACCGCGGCGTCATGGTCACCTACGGCATCGACCTGTCGGGCACGGATCTGGTTGGCATGATCGTCAACGGCAACGGCGCGGCGGAGGCCGGCGATGACCACAAGTTCGACCGCGATAGCTTCAAGAACTTCGGCGTGCGCGTGAGCCAGGGCATTGGAGAGCAGCTCGCCCTGGGCGGGTTCTTCTACCAGGGCCAGGAGAAGGCCCGCCCTGGGCGGGAGAACGAGGTTGTCTACTACGGCCCGGATCTGAACGCGGCGTTCGGACCCGTGGAGCTCACCGCCCAGTACTTGCTTCGGACGGACTCGGCCCCCACGACCGTCTACCGACCCGACGGCGCCGGGCCGAAGAAGGACATGGAAACTTCCGGCATCGTGGCGGAGATGATCCTGGCGCCGCAGCTCGACCGTTCCCGGTGGCTCGTGACGCTGCTCTACAACCAGGTCAACTGCGATCCGGACGACCTGATCGAAGCGGACTACGAGACCGTGACGGGCAGCTTCACCTACCTCGTGGCGCGCAACCTGCGCTTGATCGCCGAAGTCACGCACGATGTGGAGGCCGAACGCAACCGCGGCGTGCTGGGCCTCGTGGCGGCGTTCTGAGGCATCTTTGGCCGGCCCGGCGCGGCCTGCCGCGCGCAGACCACGATCGGATCTTGACCCGCGAGGTCCGTTCGGGGAGACCTTTTCCGTCCAGGACTGAGCGCGTAGAATAGGCGGCATGGATCTCAGCCCGGCCATGAAGATCCTCATCGTAGACGATGAGGCCAATATCCGCCGGACGCTTTCCTACTGCTTGACGGCGGAAGGGTACTCGGTGGCGGCGGTGAGCAATGCCGCCGACGCTGTCGCGGAAGCCAATCGCCGCTCCTTCGACATGGCCTTTGTCGACCTCCGACTGGGAGCGGACGACGGCCTCGATCTGATTCCGAAGCTCCTGGCCGACTCCCCGTGGCTGCAGATCATCGTGGTCACGGCGTATGCCAGCATCGAGACCGCCGTCGAGGCCATGCGCCGCGGGGCGGCCGACTACATCGCCAAGCCCTTCGGTTCGGATCAGATCAAACTGCTGGCGCGCCGCGTGGGCCGCGTGCGCGCGCTGGAAGCCGAAGTCGCCGGCCTCAAGGAGGACGTGCAGCGACTGGCTCCCGATGCCGCCCCTCAGAGCCACAGTCCCGCCATGTTGCGTCTCACCGAGCTGGCGCGCCGGGCCGCGGCGTCGGAGGCGATCGTCCTGCTGCGCGGTGAGAGCGGCACGGGCAAATCCCTCTTCGCCCGGGTCATCCATCGATCGAGCGCCCGGGCGGCGAGGCCCATGGCGACCGTGGCGTGCCCCGCCGTTCCGCCGGACCTGCTCGAGAGTGAGCTGTTCGGCCATGCCAGGGGCGCCTTCACCGGGGCGGTCCGAGATCACCCGGGCCGGATCGCCGCCTGCGAAGGCGGGACGCTGTTCCTGGACGAGGTGGGCGAGCTGGGACCGGCCGTGCAGGCCAAGCTGCTGCGGTTCATCCAGGACAAGGAGTACGAGCGACTGGGTGAGACCACCAGCCGGCAGGCCGATGTTCGCATCATCGCCGCGACCAGCGCCGATCTCGAGGCGCGCGTTCGCGCGGGCAGCTTTCGCGAGGACCTCTTCCATCGGCTCAATGTGATCTGCCTGACGCTGCCACCGCTGAGGGAGCGCGCGGAAGACATCCTGCCGCTGGCGGAGGGCTTCCTGGCTCACTTCGCCCGCGTGAACCACAGGACCATCCTCGGATTCTCCGAGGCTGCCGCCGCGGCACTGGCGGCCCATTCCTGGCCGGGAAACATCCGAGAGCTGCGCAATGCGGTCGAGCGGGCTGTCATCCTGGGAATCGGCGACCGCATTGATCAGCAGGATCTGCCCGGCATCGCCGTCGCCGATGGGAGTCCGCCCGCCATCGGCGACCGCGTGCCGTTGTCCGTGATCGAGGAGCTCCACATCCGCCGCATTCTGGCCGGCACGGCTTCCCTGCAGGAAGCGGCCGACATCCTGGGAATCGACCAGGCAACGCTCTGGCGCAGGAGAAAAGCCTACGGCATCTGATCCACGACCCGGCGGCAGCGCCTTGAATTCTGCAAGGCGCCGCCGCCGCTGATCTTTCAGACTTCAAGGACGCCTTGGGCCCCCGGCCCCATCCGCACGCTTGCAGGACCCGCGCCGTGGCAGGGATCTTGCCGTGACCGCTATCGAGCGCTGCGGCGCAAAGGAGCACTTGGCGCCATGAGCCTGAAGAGAAACCTCCTGCTGGGATACGGGGTCGCGTCGGCCCTGATGAGCCTGGTGATCGCCTGGGCCGTGTCGAACCTGGTGACGCTGGGCCGCGCCAGCGACGCGATCCTGCATGAGAACTATCGCAGCATCCAGGCGGCGCAGAAAATGCTGGCCGCCCTGGATCGGCAGGACAGCGGGATTCTGCTCATTCTACTGGGGGATCGGGAAATCGGCGCCCGCCAGGTGCGCGACAGCGAGACGCTCTTCCTCCAGTGGCTCGCCCGCGCCAAGGACAACATCACGATCGCGGGCGAAGAAGACGTCGTCACGTCCATCGAGACAGCCTACGCCGAGTATCGCCAGGCCACATCCGAGCTGGTCACCCCGGCGGCATCCGCGTCCGCCGCCTCCACCGCTGCGTCCGGGCCGCGCGCGCAGGGACCGGATCCGGAGCTGCTTGCTCCTTATCGGCAGGCGGCCGGCCCCGCGTTGGCTCGTCTCCGATCCGCCTGCACGCGGTTGCTCCGGCTCAACGAGGAGACGATGCAGGCCGCCAGCGTCCGGGCCGCTGGCCTGGCGCGCCTCGCCATCTGGTCGACCGGAGGCGTGGCCGCGGCTGCCCTGCTCCTGACGCTGGCCTTCAGCCTGCTCCTCTCCGAACGCATCGTGCAACCCCTGCGGCGCTTCATGGCAGCCTCCCGACAGATCGCGGCGGGCAACTACGGCGTGCACGTCCCCAGCGAGACCGCCGACGAGCTGGGTGAGTTGGCCCGCGAATTCAACCAGATGGCGGCTCAGCTCGGGAGGTTCCACGAGCTCAGGATCGACGAAATCATCACGGAGCAACGCAAGGGAGAGGCGATCCTGGCCAGCATCGAGGACGGCTTGGTGGTCTTTGACACTGACCTCGCCGTGACGGGCATCAACCCCGCCGCCCGCCGTATGCTGGGTCTGGAATCCGCCACCGACACCGCTCTTCGATGTGGGGACATGCTCCCGGCCGGCGACGTGCTGCGACTGATCGAGGCGACTGTCAAGATCGGCACGCCGCCCAGCGCTCCTGAAGACGAACGGCTGGTCCTGCTCCCCGGGAGCGACTCCCCCTGCCACTGCCTCTACTCCGTGACGCCGATTCACGGCCAGGACCGCAACCTGATCGGCGTCGTCCTGCTGCTTCGGGACGTGACGCGCCTGAAGGAGGTGGAGCGGCTGAAGAGCGAGTTCGTCATGGCCGCCTCCCATGAACTGCGCACGCCGCTCACGAGCATCGGCATGAGCGTCGACCTGCTGCGCGAGCATGCCGCGGCGAAGCTGGCCGAACGGGAACGGGAACTGCTGGCAACGGCCCACGAAGAGGTCGAGCGGATGAAGGCTCTGATCAGCGACCTCCTCGATCTGGCCAAGGTCGAGGTCGGCAGGATTCCTCTGGATTTCGCCCCTGTTCAGGTCGGGGACCTCGTGACCCGCGTTCATGGGGTCTTCCGCGGACAGTTGGCGGAGAAGGGGGTGCACCTGGCGATCTCGGCGCCGGACGACCTCCCAGCCATCCGAGCCGATGCGACTAAGATCGCGTGGGTCTTGACGAATCTGGTGTCCAACGCCCTGCGGCACGTCAGCCCCGGTGGACATATTCACGTCACGGCGCAACCCGTGGGGCCGCACGTGCACCTGTCTGTGAGCGATAACGGGCCGGGAATCCCCCCCGAGTTCCAGGCCAGGATCTTCCAGAAGTTTGTCCAGGTGAAGGGGCGCGAAACCGGAGGGACCGGCCTGGGGCTGGCGATCTGCCGGGAGATCGTGCGGGCCCATGGAGGGAGCATCTGGGTGGAATCTCAGCCGGGTCAGGGAAGCACCTTCACGTTCGCCGTCCGCGTGGCGGAGTAGGAGGCAGCCGTGGCGGGATCTGCGATTCTCGTCGTGGATGACGAGCAGAGCATTCGCCTGGCGGTGGCTCGCTGTCTGGAGTCCATGGGTCTGCTCGTGCAGACCGCGGTGAATGGCGAAGAGGCTCTCCAGAAACTCCGGCAACAGGAGTTCGCGGTCGTGTTTCTCGATCTGCGGATGCCGGGCATGGATGGTCTGGATGCGCTGCGCCGGATCATGGAGACGCGGCCGCGCAGCCGGGTGGTCGTCATCACCGCCTATGGCACGGTCGAATCGGCCGTCGAGGCGATGAAGCTCGGCGCCGCGGACTTCATCCAGAAGCCATTCACCCCGGAGGAGCTCCGGGCTGCCGCAACACGCGCTCTGGCGCGCAACGGGGCGGAGGGAATCTCGGCTGACGACTACCAGGACCTGATCGACATGATCAGGGAACGCATGGCAGCGGGGCAGCTCGCTGAGGCCCGAGAACTGGCCCGGCGCGCCATCGCAGGGGATCCCACGCGGCCCGAGGGCTACAACCTGCTGGGCGCTCTCCACGAAATGCGCGCCGAGAGCACTGACGCCCAGAGTCTCTATCGCACGGCGGTGAACGTTGACCCCACGTACCAGCCGGCCTGGTCGAATCTGGAGAGAGTCACCGCCTGGGAGGGGCGTGGTCGGATCGACCTAGGGCCCGAGGCTCGCGAGAGCCGGCCGCGGGGGTTGCCGGGCGAAGGAGGCACCGATGAAGGCTAGCCGCTACATCGTCATCGTGGGATGTGGTCGCGTGGGCGCGCTGCTGGCCGATACGCTGAGCCATGAGGGGCATCTCGTCGTGGTCGTCGATCGCAGCGAGGCCGCCTTCGCGCGCCTCTCACCCGGGTTCAGCGGATTCCGAGTCGAGGGAGACGCCACCCAACTGGCGGTCCTGCGCGAAGCGCGTCTGAGCGGCGCTCACGGCTGCATCGTTACGACGCACCACGACAACGTCAATCTCATGGTCGCCCAGGTGGCCCGGAAGATCTTCTCCGTGCCCCATGTCCTCGCCCGAGTCTTCGATCCTCGCCGGGAGCAGGTCTACTCGCGACTTGGAATCCGTACTATCTGCCCCACCACGGCGGCCAGCCACATGTTCCTGCAGGAGCTTGCGGACGCGACCGCGGTCGCCCGGGGAGGCGCGTCGTGAAGGTGTTGATCGTCGGTGGGGAGCGGCTGGTCTACTTCGTGGCCCGCGCTTTCACTGCCAAGGGCCATCGGGTGATCATCATCGACGGCGATCAGGAGAGGTGCACAACCCTGGCGCGCAGACTGAAGGCGACCGTGGTCCATGGGGACGGCAGCGATGCGGAAACTCTGCGGGAGGCCGGAGTGATCGGGGTCGACGCGGTGCTGGCCATCACCCCCGACGATGAGGACAACCTCGTCATCTGCCAGCTCGCCCAGCACGAATTCGGCGCGCGCAGAACGCTCGCGCTGGCCAACGACCCCGACAACCTGGCCGTCTTCGAGGCCTTGGGAGTGCCGGCCTTCTCGACTACGCACATCATCAGCAGCCTGATCGAGGAAAGAGCCGCCCTGGAACAGGTCACCAATCTGCTGCCGGTCGGGGAAGGGCGTGTGAACGTCACTGAGGTCGCCCTCGACGCGGAGTCGCCCGTGGCGGGCAAGTGTCTGAAGGAACTGGCGCTGCCTGCCAACACGTTGATCGCGGTCGTCATCCGCGATGACCAAGCCGTGGTTCCGGGCGGAGCCACCCGGCTGCTGCCCGGCGACCGGGTTGTCTTGATCACCCTGCCCGACAACCATGGGCCCGCCGTCCGAGTGCTGACCGGAGAGCGCGGCTAGGAGCGATCCCGTGCGCGAGCGAGAGCACCTGGCGCAGCGCTATGCCGCGATTCTGGCTGCCACGGGCCTGCCGCTGGCGCTGGCGGGGATGCTGATGCTCTCCCCGCTGCTGCTGTTGCCGGTCTATCCCGGCGAGTCGGCCTGCGCGCCCGCCTTTGCGGTCCCGGCCGGCGGCCTCATGCTGACGGGCCTTGCGCTGCGGCTCGGCCTGCGCCGCGCCGCCGGGGCCACCCTCTCGATCCGCGAGGGCGGAGTGATCGTCCTGTTGAGCTGGACCACCGTCATTCTCTTCTCGGCCTGGCCATTCATGGCGGTGCTCGGACTGCCCGTTTCGCGCGCGATCTTCGAATCCGTCAGCGGCTGGACGACCACCGGGCTGTCGGTGGTCGACGTGGCCTCGGCGGGCCGGCTGATTCTCTTCTGGCGCAGCGTCATGCAGCTCGCCGGAGGCGCGGGCCTGGCCGTGATCATGATGTCGGCGGTCATCGGACCCACCGGCGTGGGTATCACCGTTGCCGAGGGGCGCGGGGATCAGCTCGTCCCGCACGTCCGCCGCTCGGCGCGGCTGGTCCTGACGATCTACGGCATCTATGCCGCCGTCGGCTTCCTGGCCTACTGGGGAGCGGGCCTGTCGGCCTTCGATGCCGTCAATCATGCCTTCGCGGCGGTGTCGACGGGCGGCTTCTCGACCCAGGCCGACAGCATCGGCCACTGGGATTCGGCCACCGTCGAGGCGGTGACCGTGCCCTTAATGCTGCTGGGCAACCTGAGCTTTGTCACCGCTTGGCTCCTCTGGCGCGGGGAGCTGAATCTGGTTCGGCGCAACGGAGAAGTGCAGCTCCTGGCGACGTTGATTCCGCTGTCGGCGGGCGCCGTGCTGGTGCTCACGTCCCAGGGGCTCTATCCGCACCTGGGCAAGGCCGTGCGCGTAGCGATTTTCGAGACTGTCTCCGCTCTCACCACCACCGGCTTCCAGACGGTGAGCTACCGGAACTGGAATGGCGCCGGCATCCTGGTGCTGATCGTGCTGATGCTGATCGGTGGCGGCACCTGCTCCACTGCCGGGGGAATCAAGCAGTACCGCATCCACCTGCTCTGGAGGCAGCTTCTGTGGGAACTGCGGCGCAGCCTGCTCCCGCGGACCGCGGTCATGGAGCGTCCGGTCTGGGAAGGCCGCGGCCCGGTCTTCATTGACGATGCGCGGGTGCGACAGGTCGCCGTGTTCATCTTCCTGTACATGCTCCACTACGGCCTTGGCGCCGCGATCCTGTGCGGCTGCGGCTTCTCTCTGCAGGACGCCCTCTTCGAGTTCGCCTCGGCCATCGGGACGGTCGGGCTCTCCGTCGGGGTGACCTCGGCCGCCATGCCCGGCGCCGCGCTGTGGGCGGAGGCCATCGCCATGTACCTGGGGCGCCTGGAGTTCATCGTCGTGTTCGTAAGTGTACTCAAGCTCGCTGCGGACGGCCGGTGTTGGCTGGCAGGGCGGAGGCGCGCCGGTCCGAGGTCCCGGCAGAAACGCCGGTCTTGAGGGTCGTGCCGAGGCTGCCTCTCCGCGGCGATTCCCGCGACAGCCTCTTCCTCGCAGCGGGCCCGCATGGGCGCCCTTGACGGCGCGTCCCCCGAGAGCGACAATAACAGCGAGTTGAACGTGGATGCGGCACGGTGATCTTGCGCTCTAGCGGGAGTGTGCCATGTGAACTGACGTATCTCGGAGGCAACCCCTGCCGCGCGATCGGAGGTGAACCATGAAGAGTTCTCGCTGCGCCTCAGTCCTCCTTCTGGCGTCGGTGGTCGCCGCGAGCGTGGGGCTGGCGACTCCGGCGTGCGCCGGACCTTCTCCCGGGCCGGTCATCTCGGGCGGTGATTCGGACGGGAACACGATCCCCTTGCTGCGTGGACTCGGCACCACCCCAGCCTGGCAAGGGCAAGGCGGCGCGGCGGGCGATGAATACGGCTACTGCGTCGCCACGGCCGGCGACGTCAACGGCGACGGCTACAGCGACCTGATCGTCGGCGCGCGCCACTACTCCAATGGGCATACGTACGAAGGCGCCGCCTTCCTCTACCTCGGCTCGGCGGAGGGGCTCGCGAGCACCCCGGCCTGGTCCGTCGAAAGCAATCAGAGCGGGGCCGCGTTGGGCGTCTGTGTCGCGCCCGCCGGGGACGTCAACAACGACGGCTACGACGATGTGATCATCGGCGCGGATATCTACGACCTCGGACAGTTCGATGAGGGCTGCGCGTTCGTCTACCTGGGCACGCCGACGGGGCTGGCCGCGACCCCGGTCTGGACTGGGCAGGCGGACCAGTCGGGTGCGCAGTACGGGCTCAGCGTCGCCACCGCCGGCGATGTCAATGGCGACGGCTATGACGATGTCCTCGTGGGCGCCCCGTTCTTCGACCAGAGCGGCAGCGATGCGGGGAGGGCGTTCCTCTACTATGGCACACCCACCGGCGTCTCCCCCACGCCGGCCTGGGCCATGGGCTCGAACCAGGCGAACGCGCGCTACGGCCGATCGGTGGCGAGCGCTGGCGATGTCAATGGCGACGGCTACGCCGACGTCATCATCGGCGCCGAGCGTTTCGACGGGATTTCCACCGATTGCGGTCGCGCCTGGGTCTATCTGGGATCAGCCGCCGGCCTGTCGAGCACGGCCGTGTGGCAGCGGGACGGTGACTTGACCGGCGACCATCTGGGGTGGTGCGTGGCCACCGCCGGGGACGTCGACGGCGATGGCTATGCCGATGTGGCCATCGGGGCCCCCGAGGCCGACGGCCCGATGGGCATCGTTGATGAAGGTCGGGTCTATGTCCACCGGGGCGCAGCTTACGGGATCGTGAACGCCTACTATCAGATATACGCCGGTGGACAGGCCAGCGCGCACTTTGGCACCTCCGTCGCCACCGCGGGCGACACGAATGGCGATGCTCTCGCGGACCTGGTCGTCGGAGCCTGGGGCTACGACATGGGCCAGATCGACGAAGGCAGGGTCTACGTGTACGAGGGGCCGCTCGTGGGCATCTACACCGAGCCTGTGTGGATGGACGAGATCGATCAGGCCGGCGCGCGCTACGGATCCTCGGTGGCGACCGCGGGTGACGTGAACGGCGACGGCTTCGGCGACGTGGTCATCGGCACGTGGGGCTACGACACCCCCGCGTCCAACGCCGGCGGGGCCTGGGTTTTCGAGGGCAGTGCGGATGGCCTGTCGGATCTGCTGGGCTGGACCATCGTCGGCGATCAGGCCTTGCAGCAGCTCGGTCAAGCGCTGAGCGCGGTGGGGGACTTGAACGGTGACGGCCACGGCGATGTGGCCATCGCGGCGCCCTATCGTGACGAGATCGCGGGTGTCGATCTTGGCCGCGTCTGGGTTCACCACGGCGCACCCAGGGGTCCGGGCGCGTCGCCGGACTGGACTTGCACAGGCGAGCAGGCCGGCTCCTGTTTCGGCATGGCCGTCGCCCCGGCCGGGGACGTGAACGGTGACGGCTACAGCGACCTGCTCGTCGGCGCCAGCGGCTTCGATCTGCCCGGCGGGGAGTCGCACGGGAAGGTCTACCTCTACGCGGGGTCGGCGGCGGGACTGTCCCCCGCCCCGGTCTGGACGGCGGTCGGAGAACAGGCCCAGATGCGGCTCGGCGGCGAGATCGCCGGAGCGGGCGATGTCAACGGTGACGGTTATGCGGACGTGATCTTCGGATCCAGCAGCTTCACGAACCCGGAGTTCTTTGAGGGCAAGGTCCTGCTCTATCTCGGTTCGGCCACCGGTCTGGGGGGCGCGCCCGCCTGGGAGGTCGAGGGCAACCTCCCGAGTCACTCGCTGGGCGTTTCCGTCGCGACGGCGGGCGACGTGAACGGCGACGGCTACAGCGATGTCATCGTCGGCGCCTACGGATACGCGTACGTCTACCTGGGCAGCCCCGCCGGTCTCGCCCAGACCCCGGTCTGGACCGGCAGTCTCGGCCAGGTCGGCGACAGCTTCGGCAATTCGGTGTCCACCGCCGGGGACATCGACGGAGACGGGTTTGACGACATCATCGTGGGCGCGCCGAACTATGATCATCCGGGATACCCCGAGAACACGGGCGCCGTGGCGGTCTACCGCGGTTCTCCCGCGGGCCCGGAAGCGAATCCGGACTGGTTCTCCTGGGGCGCCCAGGCCGCCATGCACCTGGGGCGGCGCGTGGGCACGGCCGGCGACGTGAACGGGGACGGGTATGCCGACTTCGGGGCCTCGGCCCCGGATTGGAAGGTCTCGGGGGCGGAGGTCGGCTACGCGTTCGTCAAGTTCGGCGCGGCCAGCGGTCCGAGCGGATTTCCGGAGTGGTTCCACGAAGGAACTCAAGGGATAGAGCACCTCGGTTCCGCGCTGGCCTGCGCCGGGGACACGAACGGCGATGGCTATGACGACCTCCTCCTGGGCAGTCCGATCTACACGGTGGCGGGAACGCGCGCCGCGGAGGGCCGCGTCCAGATGTTCATGGGCAACGATCGCAACACAGCCTATGGCGGCTTGCCGCTGATCCCACGCCATCAGCAGCCGGCGACCCAGGCGCCGATCGATCTGCTCGGCCGATCCGCGAGCCTGGATGGCTTCTGCCTCGCGGCCCTGGGCCGCAGCGCGGCCGGCCGCGCGCGCGTGCGCCTGGAATGGCAAGCAGCCGAATTCGGAACGCCTCTAGGTCCCCTCGTCATCGCGAGCGGCCCATGGACGCTCACCAGCATGCCGGTACTCGGCGTCGGTAGCCAGGTGGACCTGGCGGCCACGGTTACCGGGTTTGGGGAGGACACGCCCTGCCACTGGCGCCTGCGCATGGGGTGCCGCTCGCCGTTCTTCCCCGTCACGCCCTGGATGTCGATGTCCCGCAGCGTGCCCTCCCAGCAGCAGCTTCGCACCGGGCGGACCTTCAGCGCTGTTGAGGCGGCGCCGGCCGGCGCCGCCGGAGGGATTCGGCTCGCTGCGCCGCAGCCCAATCCGTTCGGCGATCGCACCAGGCTGGCCTACACGCTCCAGGCGCCCTCGGCGATCCGCCTGTCGGTTCATGACGTCGCGGGCCGGCGCGTGCGGGTCCTGGTCGACGGGCCCCAGGAGCGCGGACAGCACGTGATCGACTGGGACGGTCGCGATGATGGAGGGCGTCCCGTTGCCCGGGGGTTGTACTACGTGCGTGCGAACGATGAGAGCCGCACCCGGGCTGTGAAGCTGGTCGTCGTGCCTTGAGCTGACGGGACCCGCGGAGCCGCCTGCTCACCTCGTCCGCACGACCCGCAGCGCGGTGCGCGCGCCATCATCGGTCTCGGCGGCGACGGTGTAGACGCCTGCCGGCAGGTTCGCCGGAAGCGCAAGCTCGTGAGCGCCGGGTTCGAATCGCCGCGCGATCGGCTCGGCCACCGGCCGGCCGGTGACATCGAGGATTCTCAGGCGGACCGCCGCGGCGCATGTCAGGTCGAGCTGGACGCGAATCGCCGCCGCGGCGGCGCCGGGGTTCGGCAGCGCGCGCAGGCGCAGGACGTGCGTGCCGGACCGCGGTTCGATAGGTCCGGCCACGTCGGCGGTGTCGACCCGGCGGGCGTAGTGCAGATCCTGCTCGAGCGAGCTGCGGTAGGCCCCGTGGGGATTGCCCTGCGCGTCGAGCGCCAGCGAGCACCACTGGTCGGTCCAGCCCATCGCCTCGACGTCCTCGTGCCGCCAGAGACCGTCCTCGAACTCGTCATACTGGACGATGTTCAGCCCGAGGTCCCAGCTCAGGATGCGCGGCTTGCCGCCTGCCGCCAGTCGCAGCGAGCTGTACCACCCCTTCTGGCCGCCGGGGCGGACGATCTGCGTCTGCCACGTGCCTCCCGCCCCGGTGCGCGCGGCGTACTTGAGGTGCGAGCCCATGCCGAACTGGTAGGCGTAACTGATGTGCGGGACGTCGGCGGCGTCGAGCGCCAGCGAGGTCCCGACGGGTGTGCCGCCGTCGACCGTTTCCCGGATCCACTGCGCGCCGTCCCAGCGGGCATAGCGCAGCTGCCCGGTCGTGTGGTCGGCGTGGGAGATGTGCGGGCGATCTTGAGAATCGAACGCCAGCGAGGTGTACAAGCCGGCGCCCATGAGCGGCGTGCCGTTCTCCACGACCTCGATCTGCCAGGAGGCGCCGTCGTGGCGCGCGTACTTCAGGTCGCCGTTCGTGTAGTCGTAGTAGCTGATCGCCGGACGGCCCTGGTCGTCGAGCGCCAGGCTGCAGCACTGGCCGACGTAGGCGGAGTTGTCCACCGTCTCCTTGATCCAGGCGCCCCCGCTCCACCGGGCATAGCGCAGCGCGGAATTGGTGAGATCCCAGTAGGCGATTCGGGGGTCGCCGTTGGCGTCGAAGGCGAGCGACGTGTACCAGCCGGTGCGGTTCGTCGCATCGACCACCTCGACCTGCCAGCTCGTCCCGTCGCAGCGGGCGAACTTGAGGTCGTCGGTGCCCGACGCGCAGTAGGAGATCCCGGGATTCTGGAGCGGATCGAGCGCTATGGACGCGTAGGCGCCGACGTCCCCAGGACCGTCGATGGTGAAGATCTCCCAGGCGGTCGCGCGGGCCGGGAGGGCACAGACGAGAACCGAGAGCGCGGTGAGGACGATCCATGACCTGTTCATGTCACGGCCTCCTTTCGATCCGGAGCGACAGGAGTCGGGCAGAAACACTGAGCACCCGATGAGGAACTTATACCATGGAGTGGTCTTGTCGGCCAAGCCGATGACCGGGAGCTCCTACCGCCGCGTCACCTCGAAGAAGCGCGCCCCGAGCGCGGGCAGACGCGGATCCCCGTCGATCTCCTCGCCCAGCGCGTTCACGCGCCGCCAATGCAGGCCCGCGCCGTCGTCGCGGGCAGGCAGCGCCACGTCCTCACCGCCGATCTCCCGCAAGTGCAGCACCGCGCTCCGCCGGCCGGCAGCCGGAAAGGCCGCCACCAGGAGCAGATTCGGCCGTTCGAGCCCCTCCAGGCTCACGGGCTCGGCGGCCGGGCTCGGGCGCGTGGCGGCCGGGAGCACGCGGGCCACCAGGGGCACGCGCACGCTCCAGCCGAAGCGCGCGGCCGCCCCCCGCTCAACGGGGGGCATCGAGGTGATCTGGTAGCTCCAGCGCAACTCGCCCTCCTGGCTTGCGCAGAAGTTCGTCACCCAGTAGTTGTTGAGCACCCACGAGTAGATCTGGTTCGACGCCGGCTTGCCTTCGTATTCGTAGCGGCCGGTGTTGATGCCCCCGAACTGCACGAGGGGCGCCTCGTCGCTGACCAGCACCATCTCGCCTCGCGGGCCGCGCACTGCGGCGTACGCCTGGATCGTGTTCCAGTCCGAGGCGGTGCCCGGAAGCTGATCCACGCCCGGGACGACCGTCCCACCCTGGGCCTCGAACTCCAGGTGAGCGCCCGGCAGGTCGAACGGCAGGGCGACGTAGACTGCCTCCGGATCGGTCACGCGCTGCTTGCGCCCCTGGTAGACGAGCTCGATGCGCTTGGCCGTCCTGTACAGGCGGATCTCGAGCGCGAGCTCGTCCCAGCCCTCGAGCCGTCCCCGCAGCCGCAGGCTCTGCCACACCGGTCCAGCCTCGCCAGGCTCGACCTGCAGATCGGACCAGCTCGCGCGCCGATGACCGCCCAGCTCGTGACGCTCCATCGCCGCGCGGTCGTCGAGCCGCTCGTAGATCACTTCACCGAGCTGGTGCTGACGCCCGGCGTCGAGCAGGTCGAGGCCAAGCCGCTTGTCCAGGAGCTCGGTGATGCCGCCGCGCGTAGGATCCACCACGATGCGGTAGTCGTCGTTCTCGAGCCGGCGCGCATCCCCGGCTTCAGCCGCCCTCGGCCCCCCGGGCGCCGCCGCGCCGTCCGGGCGCTCGACCCGGTAGGTCTTCCAGCCGAAGGCCGTGACGTCCTCCTCCCACAGCGCCCAGGTGCTGCCCTCGGCGCGCCCCGACACCCACTGCACCGCCGCCGGGCGCCCCTGCGGATCCCGCAGGACGAACGAACCGTCGCGCGGCAGAAGCGCGTGATCGGCAAAGAACGTCACCAGCCCCGCGCGCGCATGGTTGAGTGTGTTGAAGACCGTGAGCGTGGGAACGCGCTCGGCTCCCACGTGCGGCTGCAGCAGCCCCAGGGCGCCCTCGCGCAGCAGGCGCGCGCGCATCACCGCCTGCCAGACGTAGGAAGCCTTCTCCATCCACTGCACGACGCTGTTCTCGCAGAGCGGATCGCGCACGCTTTCGGCCGCGCCGAAGGTGTGCTCGTTGGCAAAGATCAAGAGCTCGGCCGCCTCGTCCGACTGCGCCCGCAGGGTGGCCGGGATCTCCGCGCCCAGCAACGCGGCCATGGCGAGCAAGCCCTGCGTCGCGATGAGGTCGCTCTGCGCGTGGCGCAGGGCGGCCGTTTCGCGCATCGCGCTGCCGAAGCCGTCCGTCCACCAGTCGGGCCAGGCCGCGCGGTAGACGGGCAGCTCGCCGCCGCTGGAGCGCTCGATGCGCCCCAGGAAGCCGCCCATGGTGGCCGTCCGCAGCCGGGGCCAGAGGTAGGCCTCATTCCACTGCCGGATGAGATCGCTCGCATAGGTCGAGGGCGGCGCGTTGTCGGTGATGTAGCCCGAGAACTGCACGGCGATCTCGTCGTGGGGATAGCCCTTGGCCGCGAGGTTGCCGAGGTAGTCCACCAGATTGGTCTCGATCAGATTCAGGTCGCCCTGCAGGACGCCCCAGAAGTCGGCCGTCATGTAGTGATCGGCGCGGAAGGCGAGCACGCGCTGGCCCGCCGGAGATTCCCACCAGAAGGGCGTAGGACGATCGAAGGGCTCGAGCGCCCGGTGGGTGTGCTCGCCCATGGCGACGAAGCGCACGCCCAGGTCCGCGAACCAGTCGATCAGGCACCAGGCGATGCCGTTGACGTCGTTCTGCATCGCCGTCGCGACCGGCAGGCCGCGGCGGCGCGCTTCACCCAGCAGCCCGAGCGAGGCTCGCAGCGCGTTCTCGTCGATCACCTCGGCGAGGTTGAGCGGCATGGCGGTGAGCTCGATGCGACCCTCGCCCACGCGACGCGCGAGCCGCTCGAGCTGCTCCGCCGGACGCGCGCGCAGGTACTCGGCCACCGGCCAGGCGACCTCGCACGTCCAGCGGAAGCGCGCTTCCTCGGGGTACTCATCGGTGGCGTCGCAGTAGTCGAGGGCGTAGTCGATGTAGCGCAGGTGCTCGGAGAGGATCTCGGTCTGGGGGCGCGTGTAGCCGATGTCGGTGTGCGTGTGCTGGACGAGCGAGACGGTCCACGCCCGCACGGGCTCGAGTGTGAAGACGTGCCGGCTCGTCCGGCCGCCGCGCCCGATCTCCAGCTCGACCTCGCGCGCCGTGTCCGCGGGCGGGAGGTAGAGCCTGACCCGGTTGAAGCCGAAGGCCAGCGGCCGCGTGACGGGCTCGCAGTCGGGACAGCGCAGGACGAACGTGGCCGGCTCCCCCAGGTGGACGACGGTCACGTCCACCGGCTGGGCCGGGCCGCGGGGGCGGCGCGCCAGCAGCGGCAATGGGCGCACGGCGGCGCCCTCGCTGAGCGGCTCCTCGAAGGTCATCACCCAGGCCTGGCTCCCCGCCGGCGCGCCCGTGATGCGCAGGGTGAGGTGCTCGCCCGGGCGCACCGCGGCGCGCGGCACGTCGAGCACCATGATGCCGAAGTGGTCGCCGTGGAGATCGCGCTGGGCGCTGTGAAAGGCAAGCGCGAGGCCGCCCTCGCCGGTCGCAAGCCAGGTCGAATCGGCGACGGTGCGAAAGGCGAGCGACCCGATTCCATCGACCTCGAGCCGGAACTCGGGCGCCCCGAGGTTGCAGCCCAGGCCGGCCAGCCAGGCGAAGCGGATCGTTTCGCCCGCGGGGAGGGTCGGACCTGCGCCCGTCGCGCGGACCGGCTCCCCCACCACCGGCAGGCGCACCGGCTCGGTCTGCCAGACGATCCCCGGCCAGTCCGCCTGCGCCCGCACCAGGAGCGCGCTGCGCTGGCCCGGCAGCGGCGAGTGGTAGTTCATCGTGCGGCCAGCGACGGATCGCTGATAGCCTTGTTGGACCACGGCTGCTCCTCGTGCTGCGCGGGCTTCGTGCGCCGCCGGCATCTCCGGCGCCGCCTGCGCGCCTCGTGCTCCATCCGCGCCGGCGGCGGCCGGAGCGACGGCCGGCGGAAGAAGCGACGATGCCAAGACCTGCCCCAGCAACGCCAGCAGCGGCCGCCCCATCTTGCTCTTGCGCATGCTCCCACCCTTGCGCCGGCCATGCCCTGCGCCGCGAGCGCGTGCGCCGCCGCCTCATTCGCCCGTCGGCATTTCGGCGTCTGCCGACCGACTCGGGCGGAGCGCCTATCGATCGTATCAGCCGGCGAGGCTGAGCGCGAGGGGCCGGGCCCGGGTTGGTTCGCCTAGGCGCCGCGCAGCAATCCGAGCCGGCGAGCGAGCCGGTACAGGTTGCCGCGGTCCATGCCCAGGGCCCGCGCGGTCGCGGCCACGTTTCCTCGATGGTCGTCGAGCGCCTGTTGAACGAACCTGCGTTGCTGCTCGCGCACGAAGTCCCGCAGGGAGATGTGCGCGGGTGCGCGAGCGGGAGGCGCGGCAAGCTCGCCGAGCAAGGGCGCGCTGTCGCCCGACAGCTCGAAGCGCAAGTGCTGGGCCGCGAGGATGACTGGCCCCCCCCGCCGGACCGTCGCCGAGGCCTTCAGCACGACGCGCGAGATGACGTTCTCGAGCTCGCGCACATTGCCCGGCCAGTCGTATCGCTCCAGCGCATCCAGCGCATCGGCCGTAAGGCGGACCGGACCGAGCCCGAGGCGGCGGCGCGCCAGATCGCAGAAGTGGCCGGCCAGAAGCGCGATGTCCCCGCGATGCTCGCGCAGCGGCGGAACCGCCAGCGGGTAGACGTTGAGGCGGTGGTACAGGTCCGCGCGGAACCGGCGCGCCCTCACCTCCTCGGCCAGGTCCCGGTTGGTGGCGGCCAGCAGCCGCACGTCGACGGAGATCGTGCGGTCGGCGCCCACGCGCTGGATCTCCCCATCCTGGAGCACGCGCAGCAGCTTCGGCTGCACCCCCAGCGGCAGCTCGCCGATCTCATCGAGGAACAGCGTCCCGCCGTCGGCGACCTCGAACTTGCCCGGCCGATCGCTGCCGGCGCCCGTGAACGCGCCCCGCACGTGGCCGAAGAGCTCCGCTTCGGCCAGGGTCTCGGGCAGCGCGGCGCAGTTGACGTAGATGAGCGACTGGTCACGGCGCCGCGAAGCCCCGTGGACGGCTCGGGCGACGAGCTCCTTGCCGACGCCCGTCTCGCCGGTGATGAGCACGGTGAAATCCGATTGCGCCACCAGCTCGATCTCCCGGCGCAAGCGGGCCAGCTCCGGGCTCGCCCCGATGATCTGGCCGCCCTGCAGCGCGAGCGCATCGCGCATGAGATCGCGGGCGATCAATCCTTGTCGCTCCGCGCTTCTGGTGAGGACGGCGATGAGCTGCGCGGTGTGCATCTCCGCGGCGGCGAGCGCCCCCGCGGCCGCGAGCAGCCGCTCGTCCAGGCCATCGAAGGCCTGGGGTTCGAACGCATCGGCGGTGAGCGCGCCGACGAGCTCGCCGCCGACGCGCAGGGCACACCCCAGACAGGCGTGAATGCGCCGTGTCGCCCGGGGGTCGTCCGCGAGCAGGCCATCGAACGGGTCGGGCAGCGCGGTGTCCGGCGGGAAGCGCACCGGTTCGGGAGACCGGCAGATGATCTCGAGCCGCGGATGCTCGCGCAGCACGTAGCGATAGGCGAGAGCGGCCGGCGAGAGGCCGTGAGAGGCGACGGGGACGAGCGCATCTCCATCGAGCCGGAGGATCACCGCCGCATCGAAGGGGATCACGCGCCGGAGACCGGCCAGCAGGTTGCGATTTCTCTCCTCGGCGCTGCGCGCGCTCGTGATGTCGCGGGATATGGCCACCAGGAAATCAAGCTGGTCCATGGTGACAATAGTACATCCTGGATGTGGAATGCACAACACCCCGATCGATGTATTGGAGACATCCACGAGCCCAAGTCACATCACGGCAGTCGATTTCGGCGTGGCGCGCATTGTGCTCCCGGTCACTCCGGAAGGAGGTGGACGCCCATGAGCACTGCCGCGATGACCCTGAAGCAGATCGTGCTGACCAATCCCGGAGCCGCGGAGGTCTTAGAGCGCCACGGTCTCGACTACTGCTGCCGCGGCCACCGCTCCCTCGCGACGGCCTGCCAGCAGGCGGGCCTCGCCGTCCTGGAGGTGGAAGCCGAGCTGGCCCGGCTCGCCCCCACGGAGCCCGCGGAGGCCGATTGGAGGCGGCGCCCGCTGAGCGAGCTCATTGACCACATTCTCGAGCGCTATCACAAGCCGCTGCGCCGGGATCTGCCCGCGTTGATCGCCCTGGCCCGGAAAGTCGAGCGCCTGCACGCCGACAAGCCGACGTGCCCCCTGGGGCTGGCCGAGCACCTCACGCGAATCCACGCCGCCGTGGAGAGTCACCTGGCAAAGGAAGAGCGCGGTCTGTTCCCACGGATCCTCGCGGGACTCGCCGACACGGTGCAGGCGCCGATCCAGGCCATGATGCGAGAGCACGTCGAACACGGCGAGAGCCTGCGACTGACGCGGACGCTCACCCGCAACTTGACACCTCCCCCGGAAGCCTGCGCGAGTTGGCGCGAGCTCTACCGCGGACTGGCCCGCCTGGAGACCGAACTCTGGAAGCACGTCTTCCTGGAGGACCACGTGCTCGCCCCTCGCGCGCTGGCAGGCCGCGGCGTCCAGACGCCGCCGGGCCACGAAGCCGACACCAGTGACGGATGCGTCGGCGCCGCGGGCGAGCGTGTGTGAAAGGACCGCGGCTGCCCTCTGCCGCGAGTCGTCTGACCCAGGCCAGAACGGGCGGTGTGCGCCGGCATGGACAGGATCGAGCAGAGCGAGCAGGGCCGGAGCCCGGCGGATGCGCCCGCCGTCACGACGACCCTGCGGCCCGCCGCCGGAAGCCCGGGATCTCGGATCGGCCCCTACAAGCTCTTGCAGCGGATCGGCGAAGGGGGCATGGGCGAGGTCTGGCTGGCGGAGCAGATCGAGCCCATCCGGCGCCGCGTCGCCATCAAGATCGTCAAGCTCGGCATGGACACCGAGCAGGTCATCGCTCGCTTCGCCGCGGAGCGCCAGGCTCTGGCCTTGATGGATCACCAGGCCGTCGCCAGGGTGTTCGACGCCGGGTCGACTCCCGAGGGCCGCCCGTACTTCGTCATGGAACACGTCCACGGCGAGCCGATCACGGCCTACTGCGACCGCCATCGGCTAGCGATCGACGAGCGCTTGCGCCTGCTCCAAGACGTGTGCGCCGGGGTCCAACATGCCCATCAGAAGGGCATCATCCACCGTGATCTCAAGCCCTCCAACGTCCTGGTGACGCTCACGGGCGACACGCCCCGCCCCAAGGTGATCGACTTCGGCGTGGCCAAGGCCATCCAGCAGAAGCTGACCGAGCGAACGCTCTTCACCGAGCGGGGCGTGATGATCGGGACGCCGGAGTACATGAGCCCAGAGCAGGCCGAGGCGGCCGAGCTGGACGTCGATACCCGCACCGATGTCTATGCCCTGGGTGTGATGCTCTATGAACTCCTGGTGGGGGCTCTGCCGCTCGATCCGCGTCGCTTGCGCCAGGCCGGGCTGGATGCGATCCGGCAGCGGATTCGGGAACAAGAGCCGCCGCGGCCGAGCGAGCGCATGTCCTCGCGCGAAGACCAGTCGGTCGAGGTGGCCCGCCGGCGGCGGACCGACCCGATCCGACTCGCGCATGTCCTCAAAGGTGATCTCGACTGGATCACCATGAAGGCGATGGAGAAGGACCGCACGCGGCGCTATGGCTCGCCCAGCGACCTGGCCGCCGACATCGGCCGCTACCTCGCCCATGAGCCGGTGCTGGCCCGCCCGCCGAGCGTCGGCTACAAGGCCAGGAAGTTTCTCCGGCGCCACCGGGTTCTGGTGCCTGTCGCGACGCTGGGCCTCGCAGCGCTGATCGCCTTCGCCGGGATGATGAGCTGGCAGGCGCGGCGGATCGCCCTCGAGCGCAACCGGGCCGAGTGGGTGGCGGAGTTCCTGGTCGGTCTCTTCCTGGCGCCCGACCCAAGCCTGACGCACGGACGAACGGTCACGGCGCGCGAGCTCCTGGATCGCGGCGCGGCCCGGATCGACACGGAAACCTCGGGCGACCCCGCGCTGCGGTCGCGGATGATGAGCATCCTCGGCAGGACCTACGAGGGCCTGGGGCTCTACGACAAGGCGGCGAAGATGCTCTCGCGATCGCTCCTGTTGCAGCGGGAGCATCTGGGGACGAACCGGCGGGGAACGATCGAGACCATGCACAATCTGGCGGTCGTCTACTGGGATGTCGGGCGATATCAGGATGCCGAGGAGCTGTACCGCGAGGCGATCGACGCGGGCCGGATCGGGCTGGGCGAGCAGGACCCGCTGACCCTCACCTCGATGGCCAATCTCGCGACCACCCTCAACACGCTTGGCCGCTACGCGGAGGCCGAGTCCCTCCACCAGCGGGTGTTCGCGCTGCGGCGCCATGTGCGCGGCCCTGATCACCTGGAGACCTTGTCTTCGGCGGTCGACCTGGCTCTCGTCTGGCAACAGCAAGGGCGGTACGCCGAAGCGGAGGCGCTCATCGGCGAGACGGCCGCAACCATGACCTGGGTCCTGGGCCAGGACAATCCCGAGACCCTCAAGGCGAAGCACAACCACGCCACCGTGCTCAACCGTCTCGAGCGGTACGCGGCGGCGGACACGCTCTATCGCGAGGCTCTGCAGGGCATGCGCGCCGTGCTGGGCGACAGCCACCCGAACACGCTGGCCTGCCTGCTTGCGACCGCCATGAACTGCGCGAGCCAGCAGCGCTTCCCCGAAGCCGACTCGCTCCTGCGCGCTGCCCTGGGCGAACAGCGCCGGGTGCTGGGCGAACATCACCCCGCCACGCTCAACTCGGTTTACAACCTGGGTTGCCTCTCCGCCTTGAGAGGCGACCGGGCGGCCGCGCTGGGCTCTCTGCGGGAAGCGGTTGAGCACGGCTACTTCGACGCCGATTGGATGACGCGCGACGCCGATCTGTCAGTGCTGCATGGAGACCCCGCCTTCGAGGCGATCGTCGTGCGCGCCCGCGCGAACGGTGCCGCCCGGCGGGCGGAGGCGGGCGCGACCGCTCCCTAGGCGCCCCGGAAGAGCGCGCCGCCGCCCGACATCATCTTCGCGGGAGAGACGCAGTCCTTTGGCGCGGGCAGCTACGACGTCGCCCTTCGCTTCGTCCTGGCGAGCGCCTCCGCGATTCGGATGAGCATCCACGATGCCGGCGGTCGGCTGGTGCGCACGCTGGAACGGGACGTCCGCGCCCCGGGAGAGTGGGATTAGCGGGTCGGAACCGCTCGGAAACCGGTTGTGGGCGGCGTACCAGGCACCGCCCACAACCCGAAGCTCTACAGCGCAGGTGCTAGAACAAGGACTTGATGGCGCCCCAGGTCGTCGCCTCGACCGGGCTGCAGCCACCGTAATCGTAGTGCACCGTGCCGTTCCACGCGCGATACGTGAAGAGGCTCGAGGGAGGCCAACCATCCGAGAGCCCCCGATAGGTCGTGATGGACATGTCGGCGTTCGAGTACGTGTTGGGACCGCCGTTCGTGTAATTGAAGGCGGAGTACTCCTGACAGCGCGCGATCACGCCGACGAGCTGGCCGGCCGTCATCGTCAGTCCGCCGATGTCGATGTGCGTGGGCAGATCGACGCCGGCACCCTGGACCACGACGGTGCCCAGCAGCGACCATTCGGCTGGATTCTGCTCGAAGCCGTTGCAGGTGCCGTTGCGCGTCCAGATCTCGATGTTCCACGTGCCCGCGTCCAGGTTGCAGTCCCAACCGACGACGGTCAGGTCGACGAGCGCGGTGACGTCGAACGAGTTGCCGGCAAAGCCGTTGTTGGACGCGAACATGGTCGTCAGCGAGCCCTGGCCGTACTCCCGCTGAAGGGTTCCGCCTGTGGCGCTCGGGCCATGCGTCAAGCCGTCATCGGTGGCAACGGCATAGCCAGTCCCGAAGCAGACGAACGCCAAGGTCAGTGCAACTGGTAGCAATGCTCTCATAGGTGGCCTCCTTGGTCGATCAGGCATCGCGATTCACCGAGAACCGCGCCGCCTATCGCAACACCTGGTGCTGATCGGGTGTTACCCGTCGGGATTGATTCTATACCCGAGGCCACTCCGTTGCAAAGGGAAAAACCGGAGAATGCAACCTTGGGTCATCGAACGTAAACGATTGTATTTATTGAGATTGTGGTGGCGGCCGAGTGCCCGGGGAGACTGGGCGCCGACCCACTGACGACCGGGCGAGACGCGCTCGCTGCCGATTCCCAGCCACCGCGGCGTGCGGTAGCATGCATGCATGGAGCAGGCCGGCACCGGACGGGATTCAGGCGTCCCCTCCGCGGAGATCTCGGAGCGGGAGCTTGTGGCGGGACTCCTCTCCCGCCGGACGGAGGCGATCTCCGATTTTCTCACCCGCACCCACCATCCCGTGTACTGCCTCGCCTGCCGTTTGACCGCCGATCGCGAGCAGCGCCACGACTGGGCGCAAGAGGCCCTGCTCGGGGTGCTCGGCGACATCGAACGCGGGCGATTCACCTACACGCGTCCGGGGAGCTTCTGGGCCTGGTTCCGCAAGCGGGCCTACTACCGTCTTCTCGACGAGTATCGCCGATCCCGCCGGCGACTGGAACGAGAGGGGGGCGCGCGCTCCGGCGAGGAGTCGCCGGATCTCGAAGGCTTTGCCCCGGGAGGCGATCCGCTCGTCGAGCTGGAGCGCTGCGAATTCCTGGCGGCGCTCGAGAGCTGCGTCCGGAAGCTGCCGAGCGCTCACCAACGATCGGCCCTGGAAATGCTGTTGTTCCGGCAGATGGATTACCAGGCCATTGCCGAGGCTCTCGCGGCTCCGCTCAACACCGTCAAGGCCTGGATCCGGCGCGGGCGACTGGCCGTGCGCAAGTGCCTGGTTCGTGCGCTGGGTCTGGCAGCATGCGCGCCGGTCGGGAACCCGGGCTCCGGATTGGGTGCAACTCCTCGCCGGCGAGAACGGTCTTCTCAAGCGGGGAACCACGGATGACGCCATCGCATGAGGAATGGCAGGAGCTGATCCTGGCCTACGAGGATCTGGCGCCCGAAGAACGCGCGCAGGCGGGCGAGCACCTGGCCGCCTGCGCGACGTGCCGCGCTCTGCTCGCGCGGCTGCAGGAGATCGAGCGCGCTCCCGGGCCCCTGGGATCGCTTCCGGATCTCGCCGGCGCCGCCCAGCGCCTGACCCCGGAAGAGGCCCGCGAGGCCGCGGCCAGCCTGGCTGCAATGCGCCAGCGACTCGGGCTATCCGCGCACGACGCCAGAGCGGCCGGGGCGGCCCTGCGTGCGCGGGGTTGGCTGCGCCCCCTTGAGGCGGCACTCAGGCCGCTCGGGACGCTTCTCTCGCGGCGCTCGGCCCCGCGCCTGCTCATTCCCGTGGCGGCCGCGGCGGCGCTGATCGTCGTGGCCATGCGGCTCCTGCCCCAACCGGGCCCGGGTGTGCACGACCTCCAGCTCATCCCGGCCGCCACGCTGCGCGGAGACGAGCGGAGCGCCGGCCGGGAGAGCGGAGCAAGCGTGACCGATGGCCGGAATGTCGCGACCTCGGGCGAGCGCGTCTGGCGCACGGGCGAGTCGTTCTTCCTGCGCTTCACGCTTGCCCGCGACGGCTTCCCCGTGGTGTTCCACGTCGATCCGGCCGGGAGGATCGCGCTGCTCCACCCGGAGGGCCCGGCTGCTGCGCTCGTGCGCGTTCCCGGCGGCATGACGACGCAGCTGCCCCCCGCCTCCAGCGGCGATGAATGGGCTTTCGAGGGCGAGCCCGGTTCCGAGACGTTTCTCGTGGCTGTGACGGCGCGCGCCCGCGTGGACCTGGCCGGTCTGCTGGAAGAAGCGCGACGGGCCGCGGGCGACTCGGCCGAGCGCGATCGCGCGGTGATCGGCCTCGAGGCGCTACTGGCCGACCGCCTCGGGCCGGTGGCATCTCTCAGCGTACGTCACGCACCTTAGGACACGCCGCGGGATATGCGGCGCCGCGATGCCAACACCTGGGTCGCGGACCAGCGACCCTCGCGGCTCCAGAACCCGCTGCGCGGTTTCGCTCGGCGTCAATGGTCCCGCGTCCCAATCAGAACGAACGGCGCCCAGACCTCGGGGGCCCCGAGTGACACCGTCCGAGAACGCCGGCCCACGCCGCGCAGGCTCGTCGGCCTCTGGCCGGCGGTGTCGCTCGCGCCCGTCAGAGCATCGCGGTGAAAGGCCAGCTTGACTCCCCGCAGGGCCGCCGGCGCTGTATCGCCGCGGCTCAGTCGGGCGTAGAACTCGGCCATGAACTCGGCGGTCGCGCGATCGTCCACCTTCCACAGGCTCACGATCAGGCTCTTCGTCCCCGCCAGACGGAAGGCGCGGGACAGGCCGACCAGGCCCTCGCCGCGCAGGAGCGCTCCCGCCCCAGTCTCACAGGCCGAGAGCACCGCCAGCTCGAGGCAGAGATCGGACTCCAGCAACTCGTGGGCTTGCACAAGTCCGTCGCAGACAACCTGGTGAGCGGCAGGCGCGCCGGCCGAGGAGGAGGCGGCGGTCAGCTTGATGCCGGAAAACGCCGGATGGCGGTCGTCGACGAAGGCGTGCGCGGCCATGTGCAGGACCTCGGCTCGCGGCACCTCATCGAAGAAGCGCTGTTCGCTGGCCTCGAGTCCGATGTGGACCCGCGCCGCCGGAAAGAGGTCGGCCAGATGGAGCGCTTCCTGGCGGGCATACGGCAGCGACGCCCCCGCTGGATCGCCGAATGCCAGCAAGGGGTAGACAGCCTCGCGCTGCCGGCACAGCTCGTTCTCCCGGTCCGCCAGGAGCAGCGTCGCCGAGTTCGCGTAGATGACCTCGGCCTGTTCGAGCAGCAGGGTCCGGGCTCCGCCGGCGTCGGCGACGGGCAGCGTTTCGAAAGGCAGCCGATGAAGCGGGCCGTCCGGGAGCACGTACAACCGCACCGGACGAGGGTCTGCCGACTCTCCGAGGAGCGCGTCGGCCAGGATCGTCGCCCGATCCCACCACCCCGCACCCGTCGTTGTTCCGTCAGCTCCCCGCAGCAGCCGCTCAAGGTGCGCGACGGCCTTCTGCAGTTCGGATTCCGACCAGGCGATCTCGCGCACGCGCAGCCCTCCGCTTTCCAGCTCGAACCGCAGCGTACCTTGCACGCCGACCATGAAAGCGATCACTCGCTCGTCGGTAGTGAGGGCGGCCTGAACCTCCGCGGCCGTCACCGGTTCGAGCACGCTCGCGGCGCGCGCATAGCGAGGCGCTTCGCGCTGCACGCGGCGGGACAGCTCGACCCACGCTGCCTTGAGCGAGTCGGCGCGGGCCGCGAGTCGCGGCCCGGCGGGATCCGCAGCATCTTGGGCACGGGCCATGCGAATCTGGGTCTCGGTCAGGTCCGCCTCCACGGCCTCCACTGCCTCGGCGAGTTGCGGGGACACCTTGGCCCGCAGGCCCGGGGTGCGGGTGCCGAACAGCTCGCGCATCTCTCGCGCGCGCGTGCGCTCCAAGGTCGCGAACGCGTCAGCCGCCCGGCCTTCCCTGGCGTAGGCCTGCGCGAGCGCGACATAGCTGTCGTACCAGCGCGCCTGGTAGTCGCGCCGCTCTTCGCTGGACGCGATGCCCGCGCGCGTTTCATCGACCCAGGCCAATCCTTCCTCGAGTAGCGCGATGGCCTCTTGCGAGCGGCCCAGAGCTAGCTGCGTTGCGCCAAGCTCGAGGCAGACGGCCGCCTCATGGTTCCGATCGCCGTGAGCGCGGGCGATCGCGCGGCTGCGCTCCAGCCGGGGCTTGGCCGCCGCGGCCTGACCCAGCTCGCGGTACAGGGTCCCCTGCAGGCGCAGGGCCAGACCGAGACGCATCGAGTCCGGGATCGTGGGAAAGAGGGCGATCGTGCTGTCGAGCAGGGCGATCGCATCCCCGGTGCGCCCCAGGCCATGCAAGGCCGCGGCGCCGATGCGCGAGATCTCCCACAAGTAGCGCGGCTCGACTTGGCGAGCGAGGCGGGTGGCCTCGCGGGTGACCTGCAGCGCCGCCGCCGGCTCGCCTTCCTGAAATGCGGCCGCCGCCGCGAGCGCCAGCAGCGGCAGCTCGGCCCGGCGATGGCCCACCTCGCGAGCCGTCGCCAGGCCCGTCGCGGTCAGTTCTCCGGCTTGGCGCGGATCCCCCAGATCGAGGTGGAGCTGGGCCAGGTGCAGCAGCAGGAAGACCGTGCGGCTCTTGGCGCCGGCCGCTTGGCACAGCGCCAGGGCCCGTTCCCAGTGTCCTCGCGCACGTTCCAGGCGCCCGGTGAGCGCCTCGACGGACGCCAGCGCATCGAGCGTGAAAGCCACATCATCAGCATCGAGCCGCGCCTCTTCCATCACACGCAGCGCGACTTCGAGCTGCTCCCGGGCCTGCCGGAAATGGCCGAGCTGCGTGTGCAGCGTCCCGATCTCGCTCATGCGCGAGGCGATGTCCTCCGCGCTGCCGGCGTCCTGAGCGATCTCGAGCGCCTGCTTCTGCAGTGCCAGCGCTGCCTCGATCGCGCCCCGTCCCTTCTGGACCTGGGCCAGACCGGCGATCGCCCGGCTCTCCTGGATGCGGTCGCCGAGCAGGCGGGCGATTTCCAGAGCGGCCTGGTAGTGAGGTTCGGCCGCATCGATCTCGCCGGAACGCTTCAGGGCGATGGCCAGCGTCCGGTGGCAGCGCATGAGGCGCTCGCTCGGGCCGAGAGGTTCCAGCAGCGCCAGGGCCTCGCGCAGCCAGATGAGCGCCGCCGCCGCATTCTCGCGGCCCTCGCGCTCGGAGCGCCGGAGCAGGCTGTCGGCGCGCGCCACCGCCTCCGAATGGCTGGCGCCGGGCGCAGCGGAATCGGCAGTCTGCGTGCGCGGCGTCGCGCGCGGCAGCGCCTCCGGCTCCCCGACGGCCACGACGATGGTCAGGGCGCCGAGAATCCCTGCCAGCGCCAGGAGCCTCACGCGAGAAGCAGCGTGGGCACGCTGGGGTCGGCCAGAATATCCCCATGGCCGGGCGGCGACGGTTCGCATCGACCACCTCCGACAGGGATGGGCTCGCGGATCGTGGGATGCGCAGCAACGAACTCTATTCAAGGATAGCACATGTGCCTGCCGTCGCGGTCTGCGGGTTCCCTTCTGGATCCAGACTGATCGAGGGCGTTCGGAAGTTGCAGTGCAACTCTGAGGCCGCGCCCCGCCGTGTTTCCAATGCGGGGGCTTTCGGAGCCGATGTAGGCGGCCCCGGACGCCCGCTCGGTGAACCCTGTGGCTGTCTGCGCGCTGGCGGGTGCGGACCGACTGGCCCGAGCGCTGCGACGGGGAGGGCATCATGGGAACCTCGATCAGCTCGAATGGCCTTGGGACAGTGCGGCAGAAGAAGGTCGGCCCGCAGTCGGGGCCTCGGCGCGTGGTCTGCCTGGCGATCCTCGGCGCCGCGGCGCTCATCTCGCCGGCATCCCGCGCGGCCGGCAGCTCCACGAGTTTCATCGAAAACCGCGGGCAGCTCGACGCGACCGCCAAGTACTTCGCGCTCGGCCCCGGAGCCTGCGTCTACTTCACCTCCGAGGCGGTGATCGTCGATCTGCGCGGGCCAGACCGTGGCTGGGCAGTCTGGATCCGCTTCACCGAGGCCGATTCGGACCCCGTGATCGAGGCTCGGGAACCGCTGCCGACCCGGCTCCACTACTTCCTGGGCAATGACCCGGCTGCCTGGCAGACCGACGTGCCCGTCTTCGCAGAGATCACCTACCGCGATCTCTGGCCGGGCGTCGATCTGCGCTGGCACGAGGAGGACGGTGTTCTCACCTATGAGATCCTCTCCGGCGCCAGCACGCGCACCCACGAGGGCCCCGGTGCCGGCGCTGAACCGGCCGCCGTCCGCTTCACGGTCGACGGCGCGCGGGAAGTGCGAGATGTCGATCCCAGCACCGAGTGGATCGAGACTGACCTGGGCCGACTTGTACACGAGCGGCCAGGGCCTGGCTCAGCGCTGGGCCGCCTCTACCTGTCTCGAGACCCGGCCGGCAGCCCCGGGGAGAACGAAACCTCTGACGGCGCGCACCGGGACGCCTATGCGCCGCCCGACCCCGGGGGCTTCGGCGACGGAACGCGACTGCCCCTCCTCTGGAGCACCTTCCTGGGAGGTATCAACAACGAGCACGCTCAGGCCGTGGCCCTGGACGGGGACGGCACTCCCGTGGTGGCGGGCTACACGAACTCCCTCGACTTCCCGACCACTCCGGGCGGCTATGACATCACCTACAACTTCGCCTTCGACGCCTTCGTGGCCAAGCTCGACGCCACCGGCAGCGTGATGCTCTGGGGGACCTTCCTGGGCGGCGAGTATGACGATGGCGTCTGGGGCATCATCCTGGACTCTGCCGACCAGCCGCTGGTGATCGGGCACACATCGTCGGCGACCTTTCCCACAACCGTGGGCGCCTACGACCCGACCCACAACGGGGGCGCCGACGTGTTCGTCACCATGCTCAACTCCGCGGGCAGCGCGCTGGTCTACAGCACCTTCCTGGGTGGATCCGGGGATGATGTCGGCTACGCCATCGCACCCCACGGCGCACAGGGCGTCGTCGTCGCGGGCAGGACGAGTTCCTCGAACTTCCCCGCGTCCCCGGGGGCCTATGACCCATCGTACAACAACGGCGAAGATGCCTTCGTCGCGGAGCTGGAAGGCAGCGGCAGTTCGCTGGCATGGTGCACGTACCTGGGAGGCTGGAACGATGACGAGGCCCGGGCCGTGGCGGTGACCCCGGGGGACTTCGTCGTCGTCGCCGGAACGACGGCCTCGCCGTGGTTTCCGGTGACCGGCGGGGCCTACGACGACACCTTCAACGGGGTGACCGACGCATTCGTGAGTTCGATCGGCTATGACGGCCACGTGCTTTTCTACAGCACCTTCCTAGGCGGGGCGGGGCAGGATGCCGCCCACGCGATAAGGATCCACCCCTATGCCAGTCCCTCGAATCCGGTGGGTCGGGCCCTGGTGACCGGCGAGACCGGTTCGGCGGACTTCCCCACCACGACCGGAGCCTTCGACCAGTCGTACAACGGCGGCACAGCGGACGCCTTTCTGCTTCAGTTTGGGTCAAGCGCCAACACGCTCTCCTGGAGCACGTTCCTGGGGAGCGAGGGAAGTGACGCGGGCCGGGCGGTGGCCTTCGACGCCTGGCGGCGCCCGGTGGTGGTGGGATCCTGCTGGGGCGCCGACTTTCCCACGACCGCCAACGCGTTCGACACCTCGTACAACGGCGGCCCGGACGGATTCGTGACGGCCTTCAGCATGGAATGTGATGCCCTGCGGTACAGCACGTTTCTGGGCAGCGTTGGAATCGACAACATCTACGCGCTGGCGCTCAGGCCGAACTGCGATGCGGTGGTGGTCGGATCGACCACGTCGATGGGATTCCCGACGACCGCGGGCGCCTTCGACCCCAGCTTCAACGGCCTCTACGACGCTTTCGCCGCCGAGCTCGACCTGCCCCGCCCACCCCGGGCCTGGCGGATCCGGCCCGACGGCTTGGGCGACGCGCCCACGATCCAGGCGGGGCTCGACTCGGCCTGGGCGCAGGACAGCGTGGTGGTCGCCTGCGGGACCTACTACGAGCACAACATCGCGATGAAGGCCGGCGTCTGGCTGACCAGCGAAACCGGACAGCCGGACTGCGTCACCATCGACGCTCAGCAGCAGGGCCGCGTCCTCTACTGCCTCGGCCCCTGCAGCTCGACCAGGATCGAGGGATTCACTTTCACCGGGGGCGCCATGCAGCTCGGCGGCGGGCTCTACTTCCAGCACGCCGACCTGCACTTCGGCCGGTGTGTCATCTCGGGCAACATGGCCGAAACCGAGGGGGGCGGGATCTTCCTCAACGAATGCTCCCCCAACATCTACGACTGCGAGATTCGCGACAACCAGAGCGGGAGCCACGGGGGCGGGATTTCCTGCCACGGCTCCTCGCCGATGGTGAGCGACTGCCTGCTCTCAGGCAACACGGCCGCCGGTCAGGGCGCGGGCGGAGGGATCTTCTGCGCCCTCTCGAGCAGTCCGAGGTTTTACAGCTGCGTGTTCACCGACAACACGGCGGCGTCATACGGCGGTGGGCTCTTCTGCTTGTCCTCCTCCTCGCCCCTCGTGTCCCGGTGCACCTTCCACGCTAACGCCGCCCCCACGGGTGGAGCGATGGGCTGCACCATCGGCTCCCATCCGGTCGTGGATCGCACGATCCTGGCCTTCAGCTCCCTCGGAGAAGCGGTCGCCTGCGGCACGGATGCCACAGCCTCGTTGAACTGCTGCGATGTGTACGGCAACGCCGGCGGCGACTGGGTGGGTTGTATTGCCGACCAGTACGGCATCGACGGCAACTTCTCGGCCGATCCGATGTTCGTCGGACCGGAGCACGAGAACTTCCGGATCGTCCGGTGTTCGCCCTGCGCCGCGGCCAACTCGCCCGCGGGCTGCAACACGATCGGAGCTGGCTATGAGCTGCATGATGAACCGCGCGTTTGGGTGCTGCAGCCAGACGGCACGGGCGATGCCCCGACGATCCAGGCCGCCCTCGACCGGTCCTGCCCCGGGGACACGCTGGCCCTGGCCGACGGCACCTACCTCGAGCACGATATCGTGCTCGAGTCCGGAATCACGATCCTCGGCCAGAGCGGGCAGGCCGATCTGGCGATCATCGACGCGCAGGGGCAGGGCCGCGTCTTCTACTGCGATGGCGTAGACAACACGACCTTCATTGAGACGCTCACCCTCACCGGGGGATCGGCCGAATACGGGGCCGGGATCTACTGTCGCGATTCGGCGCCCAGCATCACGGGCTGCGTTCTCAGCGGCAATCGGGCCGCGGAGCAGGGCGGTGGGATCTACTGCGACAACTCCTTCCCGACGGTGGCCCGCTGCACGTTCTGCGAGGATTCCGCCGGGACATCGGGTGGGGGCATCTGCCTCAGCCAGGGATCGGTGGCGACGGTCGAGCGCACCATCATCGCGTTCGGCCTCGGTGGCGCAGCCGTCTATTGCACCGCCAGCGGCGGGGCCACGCTCGCCTGTTGCGATCTCTATGGGAATGCGGGGGGCGACTGGGTGGGGTGTGTCGCGGGCCAGAGCGGGGTCAACGGCAACATCTGCGAGGATCCGCTCTTCTGCGACCGCGAGGGCGGCAACCTGCGCCTATTCGAGGGCTCGCCGTGCGCACAGGGGTGTGCCCCGCCCGGGTGCATCTCGATCGGGGCGCTTCCCGCCGGCTGCCACGCTCCACGGGTGTGGCACATCCGGCCCGACGGCAGCGGCGATGCCCCGACGATCGCGGCGGGCCTCGACTCCGCGCAGGCTGGCGACACGGTGCTCATCGCCTGCGGAACCTACCACGAGTACAACCTGCGCATGAAGGAAGGGGTCACCGTGCGCGGCCAGACCGGAGAGCCGGAGTGCGTGACCATCGACGCCGAGCTTCGCGGTCGGGTGTTCAGCTGCCAGGGGCTCACGCAGGAATCGATCATCGAGGGTCTGACCCTCGCCAACGGGCGCGCCAGCGGTTTCTGGCACACCGACGGCGGCGGGATGCTGTGCCGGCAGAGCGATGGCCTGCGGGTGCGCCGGTGCCGCTTCACCGGGAACTCGGCGGCCGAGGACGGCGGGGCGCTCCATTGTGCCAGCAGCGCCGCGTCGTTCAGCGAGTGCGCATTCGATGGGAACCGAGCCGCGTCGTGGGGCGGCGCGATCTACTGCTCCGCCTCCGCCCCGAACCTGAGCCTGTGCTTGATCAGCGGGAACGAAGCCGATTTCGGGGGCGGCATCGCGGGCACCGATGCCATTCAACTCGTCGTCAACGCCTGCACGCTGGCCGAGAACACGGCTTCCCGGGGAGGCGGCGTCTACCTCGCCGGCCAGGCGAGGCTGACCCTGACGAACACGATCATCGCGTTCAGCACGGCGGGCGGATCGCTCCGCACCGCAGGATCCGAAACCTGCGCACCTACTTGCTGCGACATCTACGGCAATACCGGCGGCGATTGGATCGGGATGCTGGAGCCTTACTTTGGCACCCACGGGAACATCGCGGAGGATCCGCTCTTCTGCGGCCAGGCGAATCCCGCGGAGCCCTATTCGCTCGAAGATCAATCGCCCTGCGCGGCACAGAACAACCCCACCTGCGGGCAGATCGGCGCCCTGCCGGTGGGCTGCGGGCTCTCGGACACGCCGGAACCTACGGCCCTTCCGACCACCTGGCGCCTGCACGGCGGCTGTCCCAATCCCTTCAATGGCGTGACCGCCCTGCGCTTCGACCTGCCCGAGCCGGCCAAGGTGACGCTGCGGGTGGTGGACCCCGCGGGACGGACCGTCCGCCGGTTGCTGGCGGAGGCCTGGATGGAGGCTGGGCGTCGCGCCGTCGCCTGGGATGGGCGGGATGACGCCGGTCAGCGCCTGAACGCGGGCTTCTACTTCTGCTGCCTGAAAGCCGGGCAGCGGACCGAGAGCCGCCGCGTGGTGTTGCTGCGCTAGGGCCATCGCGACCGAGTGCGCTGGGCGGTCCCTCGACATCTCCGGAACGTCCCTTCACGGCCGTGATGTCCGGAGCTCGGCCGCCCAGCGGCCTCGTTCGTACGGCAGCCTTGGCGCCGGCGATCCGCCCGGACCGCCTTGAATCCCGCCCGGCGGCCCGGGGCGGTCCGCTACTGGCCCATCTTCATGGTCGTCTTCTGGTACCCCGCCGGGAGCTCATAGGCGCCCGCCGGGGCGGGCTTCTGGGCGTGCTCGATGATCTCCTGGGTCGACTTGATCTTGTTGCCCATGATCTCGACCACCGTGGAGTTGTACACTTCCATGCCCTCGATCTTCTCCATCTCCTTCATCATCTTCTCGACGTCGGCCATCATGCCCGACATTGCCATGCTCAGCTTCTGGAAGAGACGCGCATCGATCTTGATCTCCGTGGAAGCCCAGACTTCGGAGCTGGCGGTGCCCATGGGCATCTTGATCTCGACCATGTACTTGCGCGCGTTCCAGTCGCGGATCTTCTTGCGCTCGTCCGTGGGCGTGACCGTCACCTGGGTGTTGGCCAGCATGCTGGCGGCCATCTGTTTCATCATGGCCGCCGCCTCGGCGCCCTCCTCGCCTTCACCCTCAGGCACCATCGCCTCCAGCATGCCCTTTCCGTCGAGCGGAATCTCGACGTAGGTCTTTTCCTGGTTGTCGATCATGTAGACGGCATTCTTATCGGCCTGGAGAATCACCCAGTTGCCATCGCCGGTCTCGATGCGAGCGGCCTTGTCGGAGAACCACATCTCGGTGGTGTCGGTCTCCGCCGGCAGCTGCTGGCCCATGACCTGGTGAGCATCGGTGTGACGGATCTGCTTGAAGTAGGCATCGCCGCGGGCCGTGGTGAAGACGGCGCCCACGGCCATGACGGCCAGCACGGCCACGACTCTGTGGAAACGCGACATCAGCATGTCCTCCTGTGGATTCCAAACCCCTCGTGCGGGGCGCCTCGGCCTTGGCCTTGGCCTTGTCCACGCCATCCGAGCAGTTCGCGGTCCTCGCGATGGACGCTCCCGCACACCCGGCGCCGCGAATGGCGCGGCGCAGCTCATTCATACCGCAACGCGTCGACCGGGTCCAGTCGCGATGCCCGGCGGGCCGCCCAAAAGCCGAAGAAGACCGATCAGCTCACCCAGGCAGGCCAACACGACCGATTCTCGGCGGCGGGCCTACCCTTGCGGGAACACGTGGGACGTGGGAGTCTGCCCGCGGGCGTGCTAGGATCGACTGCTCGGCCCAGGTCAGGGAAGACAAGGGGGTACGGAGATGTTGAGGCGAGTGCTGGAATCGCTGGCGGCGTGCGCCTGCGTCGCCTGCATGGTCGCGCTCGGCTGCGGGCCGGAGACGCAGGACATCCGCATCGGCGAGTTCAGCGCCTTGACCGGCGACAAGGCCACCTTCGGCCAGTCGACGACACGCGGGCTCGGCCTGGCGATCAGCGAGGCCAACGCCGCCGGCGGCGTCGGCGGGGTGATGCTGCGCCTGATCACCGAGGATGATCAGGGGAAGCCCGAGGAGGCCGCCACGGCGGTCAACAAGCTCGTCACCCAGGATCAGGTGATCGCGGTGCTGGGCGAGGTGGCCAGCTCCAACTCGCTCGCCGGGGCGCCCATCTGCCAGGACAGCAAGGTCCCGATGATCACCCCCTCCTCCACGAATCCGGCCGTCACCGAGGTGGGCGATTACATCTTCCGCGTCTGCTTCATCGACCCCTTCCAGGGCACCGTCATGGCCCGCTTCGCCGCCGAACACCTGGGACTGAAGCGGGTCGGCATCCTGCGGGATGTCAAGAGCGACTACTCGGTGGGCCTGGCGACGTTCTTCACGCAGGAGTTCACGCGGCTGGGTGGCACCATCGTCGGTGACGAGTCCTACCAACAAGGCGACGTCGACTTCAAAGCGCCCCTCACGGCGCTCATCAACAGGCAACCCGAAGGCCTCTTCGTCCCGGGCTACTACACCGAGGTTGGGCTGATCGCGCGGCAAGCCCGCGAGCTCCAGTATAAGGGTCCGCTCATGGGTGGCGACGGCTGGGACTCGCCGAAGCTGGCCGAGATCGGCGCCGAGGCGATCGAGGGCGCCTACTTCAGCAATCACTACTCGATCGACGATCCCGCTCCGGAGGTGCAGAACTTCGTCGAGCGCTACAAGCAGAAGTACGGCGGCTCGCCGGATGCTTTTGCCGCCACCGCATACGACGCGGCGGCCCTGCTGATCGAGAAGCTGCGCGCCATGCAGCAGGCGGACGAGCAGCTCTTCGCCGCGCTCATCGGCGGCCTGCCGGCCGACGCCGGCGGTCGCGAGCAGCGGCGGCAGGCCCTGGCGCGCCTGCGCGACATGATCGCCGCCACGCGCGACTTCCGCGGGGTGACCGGGCTGATCACCCTGGATGCTCAGCGCAACGCCCAGAAGCCGGCCGTGGTGCTGCAGGTGCGCGAGGGTCACTACCGCTTCGTCACGCGTGTCGTGGCGTGAGGGGCGAGTCTCGAGGCATCGCTTGTTGGGAGTGGCCCGCGGGCCGCTAGAGGGCTGAGCGACGATGCAGGAGTTGTTGCAGCAGCTCGTCAACGGGATCAGTTGGGGCAGCATCTACTCGCTGATCGCCCTCGGCTACACCATGGTCTACGGCATCCTGCGCTTCATCAACTTCGCGCACGGCGATGTCTACATGGTGGGCGCCTTCGTGGCGTACTACAGCGTCTTCTTCCTCGGATTGCGCGGCGGCGCCGCCGGCGCCATCGGCGCGCTGGCGGTGATCGTGCTGGCCATGCTGGCCGCGGCGCTGCTGGGGGTGTCGATCGAGCGGTTGGCGTACAAGCCCGTGCGCCGCCAGCCGCGCCTGACCGCGCTCATCACCGCCATCGGGGTCTCGCTGTTCCTCGAGAACGCCGGGATCCTCGCTTTCGGCGCCGAGCCGAAGTTCTTCCCCCAGATCATCGCCAGCAAGTCCCTGCGTCTGCCCGGGGGCGCCTACGTCACCACCCATCAGCTCCTGGTGCTGGGGGGCTCGCTGCTGCTCATGGTGGGGCTGAACCTCATCGTCTACCGCACCAAGATCGGGCTGGGCATGCGCGCGCTCTCCTTCAACCGCGACGTGGCCAATCTGATGGGCGTCCCAACCGACCGCATTATCGCCTTCACCTTCGCGCTCGGCAGCGCGCTCGCGGCCGCGGCCGGCGTGCTGGTCGCCTTGAGCAACCCGCGCATCGATCCGCTCATGGGCCTCTTGCCGGGGCTGAAGGCCTTTGTGGCCGCCGTGCTGGGGGGCATCGGCAGCATCCCCGGGGCCATGGTGGGCGGCCTGCTCATGGGCGTGGCCGAGACCCTGGTCTCGGGGTACATCTCCTCGACTTATCGGGATGCCATCGCCTTCTCGATCCTCATCGTGATCCTGCTGGTACGCCCCGCCGGTCTGTTCGGCCGCGCCGTGACGGAGAAGGTATGAGGGGGCGCGGGCTGCTCTGCCAGGCGGCGGCGACCGCCGTCCTCCTGGTCGCGCTCGGGCTGCTGGATCGGTTCCTGCCCACCTTCGTCAACCAGTACATCATCCGCATCCTGATCCTGTCGGGGATCAACATCATGCTGGCCGTGAGCCTCAATCTCATCAACGGCTTCACGGGCCAGTTCTCGCTGGGTCACGCGGGCTTCATGGCGATCGGCGGTTACACGAGCGCGTTCTTCTCCATTCACGCGGGACCGAGCATCGTGCGGGCGCTGGGCGCGGATGCGCAGAGCGCGGGCCCCGCCGGCGCGGTGGTGCTCATCCTCGCCCTGGTGGTGGGCGCCGTCTGCGCGGCCATCGCCGGACTCATCATCGGGATCCCCACGCTGCGCCTGCGAGGCGACTACCTCGCCATCGCCACGCTCGGGATGGGCGAAATCATCCGCGTCGTGATTCTCAACATCGATGCGGTGGGCGGCGCCCGCGGGCTCACCAACATCCCCGGCTACACCTCGTTCTTCTGGGTCTACTTGCTGGTCGCGGTCACGGTCGTGGTGAACTGGAATCTCGTGCGTTCCCGTCATGGCCGCGCTCTGCTGGCCGTTCGCGAGGATGAGGTGGCGGCCGAGTCGCTCGGCGTGCCCACGACCAAGTACAAGGTCCTGGCCTTCGCGGTGGGCGCCGCCTTCGCCGGCATGGCCGGCGCGCTCTTCGGCCATTACCTGCGTTACTTGAACACCAACAGCTTCACGTTCCTGAAGTCCTTCGAGGTCGTGATCATGGTCGTTCTGGGCGGCATGGGCTCGATCACGGGCTCGATCTCGGCCGCCATTCTGTTGACGCTGCTACCGGAAGTCCTGCGGCCGATCAAAGAGTACCGCATGGTGCTCTACGCGCTGCTCCTGATCCTGCTCATGATCCTGCGGCCGCAGGGGTTCTTCGGGTCGCGCGAGCTGCGCCTGCCGCTGCCGGCCGCGTGGCGCGCACGGCTGGCGCGCCTCGCGCGAAGGGTGGGCCCGGGCGAGACGCCGGGCCTCGACGCGGGCCGGGACAGGGACCGGGCGACGCCCCCCGCCGCGCTCGCGGCGGGCGTGGCAGCAGCGCCGGTCGCGGCCACGGGCGAGGCGCCGGCCGCGCGCGAGCCGGCGGCCGCGGACCGTGGCGGACAGCCGCGCGAACGGCGCGAGATCTTGCGCCTCGAGTCGCTGACCGTGGCGTTCGGCGGACTGAAGGCGGTGGCGGACTTCGATCTCGCCCTGCGGGAGCGCGAGCTGGTCGGCTTGATCGGGCCCAACGGCGCCGGCAAGACGACCGTCTTCAACGCGATCACCGGCGTCTACCCCCCCACGGCCGGGCGGGTCATCTTCCTGGGGAAGGACCTGACCGGCATGCCGCCGCACCGCATCGCGGCGCTGGGAGTCGCGCGCACCTTCCAGAACATCCGGCTCTTCGGGCAACTGAGCGTGCTCGACAACGTGCGCACCGCCTGCCATCTGCAAGCCGCCAACACCGCGTGGGACGCGATCTGGAAGACCGGGGCGCATCGTCGCGAGGAGGCGCGCACGCTCGAGCGCGCCCGGGCCATGTTGCGCTTGATGGATCTCGCCCAGCTCGAAGACGCCCCCGCGGCGATGCTGCCCTACGGTGTGCAGCGGCGTCTCGAGATCGCGCGCGCGCTGGCGAGCGGGCCGCGGCTGCTCCTGCTGGATGAGCCCGCGGCCGGGATGAACCCGCAGGAAACCGCCGAGCTGATGGCGCTCATCCAGCGCATACGCGACGAGTTCGGGCCCGCGGTGCTGCTGGTCGAACACGATATGCAGGTGGTCATGGGCATCTGCGAGCGGGTGAGCGTGCTGGACTACGGCGTGAGGATCGCCGAGGGGACGCCGGCCGAGATCCGCCGGCACCCGAAGGTCATCGAGGCCTATTTGGGTCCGGAGGGCGTGGCGCATGCTTGAGGTCCAGGACCTGGTCGTCCGCTATGGCGGCATCGAGGCGCTGCACGGGATCTCGTTGCGCGTCGAGGAGGGCCAGATCGTCACGTTGATCGGCGCCAACGGCGCGGGCAAGACGACCTGCTTGCGCACGATCTCGGGGCTCAATCGCCCCGCCGCCGGACGCATCGTCCTCGACGGCCGCGACATCACCCACCGCTCGCCGCACGAGATCGTCGATCTGGGCGTCATCCACGTGGCCGAGGGCCGCGGCGTTTTCGCCAACCTGTCCGTGCGCGAGAACCTCGACCTGGGCGCCTGGCGGCGCAAGGATCGCGCCGGCATCGCCCGCGACCGCGCACGCGTCTTCGAGCTCTTCCCGCGCCTCAAGGAGCGCTACCACCAATCCGGCGGGACCCTGAGCGGCGGCGAGCAGCAGATGCTGGCGATCGGCCGCGGCCTGATGGCCGATCCGCGCGTGCTCCTGCTCGATGAGCCCTCGCTGGGGCTGGCGCCGATTCTCGTCGCGACGATCTTCGAGATCATCCGCACCATCCACCGCGCGGGCGCAACGATCCTCCTGGTCGAGCAGAACGCGCGCATGGCGCTCAAGGAAGCGGACTACGCTTACGTGCTCGAGACGGGCCGCATCGTGCACGCGGGCCCGGCCGCTGACGTGGCCCAGGATCCTAAGGTGGCCGAGGCATACCTGGGGTCCGGGTAGAGCCCCTCGCGCAGGGCGAACTCGATCGCCAGGCGCCGGGACCCTCAACGGATCGCCTCAGCCCGCGACGCTACTCGAGCCACACCAATCGCATGCTCGATCGGTAGCCGCCGGCGGTGCGCAGCTGCGTCCAGTAGAGGCCCTTCGCAGCTCGCCGCCCGTCGTCGCCGGCGCCGTCCCACACCAGGACGTGCTCACCCGCGGTCAGTGGCCCCGCGAGCAGCTCCCGGACCGCGCGTCCCGCGACGTCGTAGACGGTCAGATACGCCGCGCCGTCGCGCGCCAGGCTGAAGCGGATCGTCGCCCGCGCGTGGAAGGGATTGGGCAGCGGCCGGTAGAGGTGATCGACCGGCCCGGCCAGATGGGCGGTTGGTTCGGGGCTTGCCACACCCGTGTCGATGCACGGATAGCGCCACGGTTCGAAGGGGGCGCCCCCGTCGCTCAGCCACGCGAGCTGCGGTTCGAGCAGATTCACGATCCCGGTCACGATGCAGGCGCTGTCGGCGGCGCAGGGCAGACCCTGGCAGCCCCGCTCGCTGAGGTGGTGCCAGCTGAAGCCGTCGACCGAGATGCGCCAATTGGCGATTCCCGGCACGGTGTGCTGCCGCACGATCTGGGCGTACTCCACGTAGGTCTGCGTCCCGGTCTGCTCATAGCTGTAGTAGCGCAGGTTCCCGAGCAGTCCCGTGATCCCTGGCCGCTTGCCCAGCACCGTGTAGTCGAACTGCTGGGGGCATCCGTTGCCGTACAGGGCCAGGCCCGGTCCGCCGGGCGCGAAGGCGGACTCCGCCGAGGGTTCGACGTAGACGCAGTAGGCCTCGTCGTTGTTGTACTCCCGGTACGATCCGCTCGACAGCCCGGCGCCCGTCAGCGGCTCGATCCCCAACACCTCACGGCTGAACTCCGTCGCGATCCCCAGGGCGGGATCGCCCATGATGTCGGCGATGCGGTCGCCGTTGAACAGCATTCCCCGCCTGAGGCTTTCGAACCCGCAGACGGTGCTGGCCAGCCACTCCGCGAAGAGCTCGAAGTCCTCCTCCCGCATCGCTCCAATCGAGGCTCGGCCTGTGCTGAGCAGGATCAGCCGGTAACCGAGGAGCTGCTCGGTCGTGCATCCGTTGTTGCCGTAACCGCCCGGGTTGAACGCCGTGCCGCCGTAGCTGCGTTTCATCGGCGCGGAGGACCATGAGCCGCCTCCATCGTAGTCGTACTTGTCGTAGGCGACTCCGAGCTGGGCACGCAGATGATCCAGCGCCGGAACGACGTACTTCTCGCTCCCGCAGTTGTCGGCGTCGATGTACAGGACGCTCGGCCAGGCGAGCGAGTAGGGCTCGCCCGGAACCGACTCCATGCCCGGTAGGATCTCGAACTCGTGCACCGCGCCGGCGTGGTAGTCGGCCGGCGGCGCACCACTGTTGAACCAGTAGGTGCGGACGTAGTACTCGACCCGCGTGCCGGGCGTGAAGACCTGGTCGGGCAGGATCTCCTGCTCGGGCGAGAAGTCGGGACGGCTCCGATCGAACCCCGTGGCGTCCTCATGGAAGTAGGAGGCGAACTTGCTGTTCCAGATCTGGGTGTGGTTGTTCGTTTCCAGGGAGTCCATCAGCACATAGACAAACCCCCGCTCGGGGTCGCTCCCCAAACGGGCTTTCCAGGCCTGGTAGGCGGGGATCATCGCCTGGCGCGCCCCCAGACGAGCCACGCGGAAGCAGAGCTGGGCCAGCCAGCGCCCGGCCTCGGTCTGCACGACGGGCCCGCAGACGACGGTCGAATCGCCCAGCCAGTCGTTCTTCTGCGTGTAGTAGAGGCTCAGGTCGTAGCCGATGTTGGCGTCGCCGCGATCGCTCGGCTCGAGGTAGGTCGGGTAGAGCTGGCCGAAGCCGTCGTGGAAACAGCCGCCGTCGATGAAGCTGAAACTGGGCCCGTAGATGCTGGGATTCGCGGTGAGCCCCACGCGGGCATTGTCTAACAGCGGCGACCCTTCGGTCCGGCCCTCTTCATCACAAACCACCGTAGGCACATAGAAGGCATCACAGGTGCAGTAGACTTCGAAGACGAAGCGGACCGAATCCCATTCGGCTGGAAGGGGATCCTCGGAGGCGGTCAGGTCGTAACGCTGGCGGGCGCAGAGGGGCGACTGCGCGAAGCGCCAGATGCTCGGACCGCGGCGCGGCGACCAATGCGGCGCGGGATTCACCGCGCTCGTGTAGGGGTACATCATGTAGCCTGCGCGGTAGTAGCCTCCGGATTCGGGGTCCAACCACAGATAGGCGTCATACTCGGCCACGGCAGCGCCCCAGTCCGTGCCGGTGTAACCGGAGCGCGGCACCGGCCCACTCACGCCCGCCTCCTTCTGGCCGGGCGTCAGTCCGGGCGGCCAGTAGGGACTCTCGGGGTCGATAAAGCCCAGGACATTGCCGGCCAGGTTGCACGGACAGGCGATCTGCTCATCGATCCACTGGCTCCAGACCACTTCCGGAATGACCGCCATGTGCGAGCCGGCGAACTGGCAGCGCTCGAAGGTCCAGCCCCCAGAGCCTTCCTCGAAGTCATAGGAGTTCATGTTCGTGCCCACGGAGATCGTGATGTCGTCCGCGGCGAAAGGGCCGCAGGGGCTGTCCCACAGACCATCCTCGTCGGACCAGGCGTAGTCGGCCCACACCTCGATGGCGATGCGCACCGTGGCGGTGCCCGGGTCGAGCACCCCGGCCTGGGCGAGGACGTCGTCGTAGGTCCCCGGCGTCTCGGCGCTGCCGATCACGCCAGTGAAGTGCTCCACTTCGCGCTCGTCCAGCAGCGCGCCCCCGGCGCCGAAGCAGCGCACGTACAGGCGCGTGTAGTCCCAGTCCGGCTCGGTGTAGTTGAAGTACGAGAACGACATGGCAATCTGATCGGTGCTGGGATCGATCGCGTACTCCGGCGAGACAGCCCATTGGCACATCCGGTTCTGATAGCCCATGCCCGTGGGAAAATCGCGCCGGATCGCCTCGTCCTCGTGGATGCCGCACCAGAGCATGCCCCCGGTGCCGGCAATCATGGGGGTGCAGGGATCGCCGTGGGCGGCGAAATCGGCGGCCGTCACGCGGGCGAAGTAGATCCCGGGGTTGGCGACCTCGTCGATCGCATACCAGCCCTGGAGGGAGTCGGCGGCGATCGAATCCCAGTCCCAGACTCCGCCCTCGAAAGCGATGCCGTTGCCGTCGTCGCCGCCGAACCAGACCGTGTCGGGCCGGGTCGCCGAGCGGCGGGGCGCCGGAACGTCCGGGACGTCCCCGTAACGCCAGACGGGCGCTTCACGCGGGACATCGGCAGGGCGGGCCCGGGCTGTCCCCCACCAGCGGGGCCCGGTCAGCGCCGTCAAGAGGCCGAGAAGGAGAATGACGCTGACGGCGGGAACTACCGGTCGGGTGCGCCGCGGAAACATGCCGCACCTCCGTGGACTCGCGCGCCCGCCCGCATCGCCGGTCGGGCCGGCTCGGAGACGGTTGATCGCCCGGGGCAGGCAACCCTCGCCTGAGGCAGCACGCACTAGCGAGCTTGATTCTAGCATGCCTGCTCGCGCGCTCAAACTCGGGGCGGGAGATCAGAACCGGCAGATCGCGGCCGCCCCCGTCGCTGTCGGCATCTGCGCGGTGGGCACGACCACGACCTCCCCGCGCAAGCTCAGGACCAGTTGCGCCAGATCGTCGAGCAG
>CAZRWW010000008.1:52770-107723 GCA_964603725.1 uncultured bacterium | reverse complement strand
CTCCTCAGCTGCTCGCTCGACCTTCGGGCGCGGTCCCGGCGCTCGGTCGCTTCCCGAGGCGCGGGACGCGCTCGATCGCCCCGCGCGGTCCCACTCCTCGGTCGCCCCGGGCGGTCCCGGCGCTCGGCCGCTTCCCGAGGCGCGGGGCGTCCCAAACGCATCGCGGCGAGTCTACCGAGACCCTGGTCGGACAACAATGTCGATTGGGTGGCCGGACAGGGGTAGAATGCCGCGTTGGCGCCGTCTGAACTTGGGGTGACCGGGCTCGAACCGGCCTATGCTGGCCGCGGGGGCGGCGCCTGCGGACCCCACGGGATACCCTGGGACGCAGGAGGCGCGCCAACCCCGCGATGCGAGAGGAGCCGAGCATGAAGACACAGCCGACCCATCGCCCGCAGCACCCTGCAGCCCGGCCCGCTGGCCTGCCGGCGGGCTCGACAGCGCGCCCGGCGGCCACGTACGGGCGCAGGGTCGCAGCCCGCGTCGCAGCCGCCGCGGGGCGCACCCTCGCGGCGCTGGCCGCGGTGGCGCTGATCGCGTGCGCCGAGGCATGGGCGGCAACCGGCAATCTGCGCGTGGACACCCCGGCTGAGCACGACCTCACGCTCACTCATGCTGCCGGATGGTCGCGGACCTTCGCGATCCCCAGCGGAGGCGCGACGCTGTGGGACCTGCCGGCCGGTTCTTACAGCGTGGCGGCTGGCGGAGTCGGGGCGGCTCCCGGGCCGATCACGATCTGGGACGGCCTCACCACCCGGATCGCCCTCGATGCGGCCGGCAAACGCGTCCGTGTTCGCGACGGCTGCGACGACGCGGTGGGCGCGCTCCTGCTGCTGTCGCCCGAAGCGGCGCTGGCGCTGCCCGGCGATCACGAGCGGCTGCTCGCCGCGCTCGACACGCACACGCGCTGGAGGCCCGGGGCCGAAGAGGGCGACGTCGCCATCGACATCCCGGCCGAGCGCCGTGAGATCCTGCCCGGCCAGCGTGAGATCGCGGGCCCCATCGCGCTCAGTTCGTCTCCCCCGGGGCCGCAAGCCGGCTGGAGTCTGTGGCAGATAACGCCGGCGGCCCCCCTGACGGCCGCGGGCGGCAATCCGCGGCTCGCCGCCACCGTGGCCGGCACGACGGCCGAAGGGCTCGAGCTCGGCGGGCACGTGGGCCTGCGCGACAGCCGCGTTCTGGGTGTGTCCACGCGGGGCTGGATGTCGGGGCGTTTCTCGCGCCTCGGGGACGCCTATCCGCGGTCGACGGGCGGCAGCGTGCTGCCCCACAACGATGCCGACGTCCTCGATCTGGTGGCCCGCTGGGAGCTCGGCGATGCCACAGCGAAGGTGCTGCAAGCCGGGACGACCGCCTCGGGGCGAGACGAGAGCCGGTGGGGCCTCATCTGCGACCTCTCCTCACGCGGCTGGCAGCGCAATCACTTCCTGGAGGAGTACCGGAAGAACCAAGACCATGCCCCCTTCGAGGAAACCGCCCTCTTCAAGAGCCGGGCGGCGTTGACACGCCGCTTCGGGAACGACGCGTCGGGCGAGCTGTGGGTGGCCTACGAGCGCTATCTCACCTGGATCGGCGATGGGCTGTACAAGAAGAACCTCTCCAAGTACGGTCGCCCGCCGCTCGGCGAGGAGTACGAGCCGCTGATCTACTGGCCGGCCGGCGACGACGTGTTCGAACCCACGCACGTCTTCGAGTATTTCGGGCGCAAGTATTCCTCGACCTGGACGGCCGGACTCGACACGCGCCGCGCCATTGACGGGCGCACGCTGATCGGCCTGCGAGCGGAGAACAGCTTCCACACCTACCGGCGCTACGAGCATTTCTCCCCGCTCGACACCTGGATCGAGGACCTCGACGTGGCGTACGGACGGGTCCTCGCCATCGGCTACGACGCCACGGGCCGCGAAGCCCACGCCGGCGACAACGACCCCGGACAAGCGCTGTCGGGCCGCACGGGAGTCTGGCTGCGGCGAGCCGTCGGCGACCGCGTGCGAATCGACGCCCAACTGGGTGCCCACTGGCTGGCCTGCGACGACTCGGGGCTGGTCTCGCTGGACCGCCCGCTGGCCGGCGGCACGAACCCCGAGGGTCTCGACGCTGGCGATCTGCGCGGCACCGACGTGCAGATCGACCCCGAGGCCTACCTGGGCCTGCGATGGGTGTCACTCAGCGACCGCCGGTTGTGGGCAGTGGGATTCCGGCGCATGTACGATCCTCCGCTCGAAGCGCTCTTCTCGCCGCGCGCCTTCCTGGTCGACGCCGCCAACAAGGAGGGTGTGATGGGCAACCCCGCCCTCGAGCCCGAGCAGGAGCTGGGCGTCGAGCTGGGCGCGGCCACGCCGCTGGCGCTGGGCGGCGGCGCCTGGACCCTGCAGGCCTCCGCGCACGCCGGCTGGTTGGCGGATGCCATCACCATGGACTACGCGGACCTGGGGATGCTGAGCGATGCGGACGACGAGCGTCTGATCGTCCCGGTCTACGTGAACGGAGGCGCGCTGCGTCGCTATGGGCTGCACGTCGACGCGACGACCGGCGATCAGCACGGCAAGTGGTGGCTGCGAGTGGCCTACGATCTGGGACGCATCGAGAGTGACAGCTACGAGCCGCCGCTGCTGAACAGCCGATGGCTCGATCCCGACCACCCCCAGGGAGAATACGAATCCGAAGGCCTCGGTCGATACCGGGGCGGCATCTATGATGCGGTGAACGACGACAATGAACTCGATCGCGGGATCTACCGGCCTTCGAACCTCGACCGCGCGCATCAAGTCAGCCTGGCCTTGATCGCCCGCGGCCGCGAGCGTTCGGGATACGCCGACTGGTTCACCGCCCTGACCAGCGGCTGGACGAAAGGCGTGGTGGTGCGACTGGAGACGGGCCAACCCTACACCCAGACTCGCGCCTATGCCGCCGGCGTGCTGCCCCAGCGGGTCGACGGCGCATTCGTGCTCACAGATGTCCCGCCCGAGGATGCGCCCCGCAATGGACAGCGCATGCCGGCGCGTTTCACCGTGGATCTCGCCTTGACGCGCAAGCTCCTGGTCGCCGCCCACGTCGTCGTCTTCCGCGTGGAGGCGCTCAATCTGCTGGGTCTCAAGAACGCCGAGGGCGTCTACCGCGCCACGGGAGAGCCCGACGACGACGGCTGCGCGCAGTTCGAGAGCTGCAGCAGCGCGTGGCCGTCCGAAGTCACCGGGGAGCAGTACGCGAAGCGGATCACCGACCCACGCCACTACAGCCAGCCGTTCCAGTTGCGCGCCGGGGTGAGCGTGCAGCTCTACTAGGCCCCGGGGGGAGGCCCGGCCGGAGAGGATGCACGGCCCGTGGGGAGGCCCGAACCGCGGACACGCCCGCCCCAAGGGAGCCATGGCCCCAATCCATCCGGCCGAGCCCCAATTGGCTTCCTAGCCGGGAACCGGCCCGAGCAGACGCGCGTCCAGCCTCTTCGCGTGCCATAGCACATGGCACCGACTGCACAGCGTGACCAGGTTCTCTGGCCGGTTGGTGCCCCCTCGCTCGCGCGGCACGATGTGGTGCACCTCGAGAAAGCCCGTGTGCCCACATCCGGCCGCGCGGCAGCGGTGCCGATCGCGCGTCAGAACCTCCCGGCGCAAGGCTGGAGGGATGGCCGCCCGATTGGGCTTGCCCGGCGTGCTCACCACGCCCTCGCATTCGGCGGCCGCCACCCCGGCAGCCGCCACCTTCAGTGGTCCCCGGCTCGTCTGCACAACCGCCGCCTGACAAAGCCCGCACCTGTATATGACTATATTATAAGGGGTTGCGACTGTGCCCCGGGGCACAGCGTCCGCCGCCGACGGCCCAAGGGTCACCGGTTCACGCTCAAGCCCATGGCCCGGCGCGTGATCCGCACCGTGCTCGCCCGCGCCGGCGGGTTCGGCCGCGGCACCGGGCCCGGTCGCGCCGGCGGGTGCGGCCACGGCACCAGGCTCGCCCGCGCCGACGGGTTCGGCCACGGCACCAGGCTCGCCCGCGCCGGCGGGTGCGGCCGCGTGGTCCAGAGGGCGGTCCGCCGCGCCTCGGGACGGGGCCTCCGGCCCGGTAACCAGCGCCTCCAGCGCGCCCAGTACGATCTGCTCCCGCGATGCCCCTCTGTCCACGCGTCCCTGCTTGCGAAGCTTCTCGATCTGCGACTCGAAACGCGCCAGCTCCAGCGGGTCAAACCGCAGCACCACCGACACCGGCCCATCGTCGGTCAGCGGCTCGCCGCCGCCACCCGGCGACACGGTGAGCGCCTCCGCGCCGGAGGAGCAGCATTGGCTCCCATCCAGCGGTGCCGCGACCGCGATGCCATCCCCCTCGCGCTCGACCATCGGCGCCACCGCCAGCTCGCACGGGCTCTCGCCCGAGGCTGCCGGGCGACGGGCGCTTTCACCTCCTCCCCCACTCCGCTCGACCGCGGCCGCCAGCTCAGGCTGGGCAGGGTTGCCTCTGCGCCTGGCGGCGGCCGCCATCCGCGCGCGAACGACCTTCGCTTCCAGCTCACGCCGGCCGAGCCGTCCCGCCGCGGCCAACCAGCGCGCTTCCGTCGCCGGGCTGGACACCCTGACGATCGCCCGGGCTTTCGTCCACCCGATCTTCCCCTCGCAGAGCGCCACCCGGATGCGCGGCAGCCGTTCGAGGTCCTGCATCAGGCGCAGGTAGCGGTTCACCCGATTGGCGGTGAGACCAAGCTCCTCGGACGCATAGGCCTGTACCGAGGCATACCCCAGCTCGCGGTAGAGCCGCCGTTGCACAAGCTCGGTGAACCACAGGAAGGCGCTTCGCTCTGCCCGGTGCATCTCGGACAAGCAGCGGCGCAGCTCGGCGTGGACCTGGGCGGCGGGCAGGTTGCGCGGGAAAAGAGCCAGATCGGCGTGTCCCTCAGGCACGGCCGCGGCCGCCGTCGCTTGCGTCAACGCCGTCGGTTCCGTCAACGCCGTCGCTGCCTGTGAGGAAACGCTCGCGGTGTCAGGGTTCGCGGCGGAACCCCCGACCTGGGCGGTACGGCCCCCGGAGTGAACGCCCAGCGGACGAGAAGACATGGACAGACCTCCAACAACGCGGGTTGGACGGGTGCCTGCGTGAATTCCTGTCAAGAACAGCCGGTTGGATGCGTGACGTGCGGAAAACTCGTCGGACTGTACCACCGGCGCGGATGAGATGCAAGCTGATTGTACAAGGCGTGCGAGAGGTCTGACGATTCCGGCGTCTTCTTTGTTGCATGTTTCTGGGGCGGAACCCCAAGAGCGCCTATAGCAAGACTGGGGCCACTCTCAACACCCAAATCGCGGGCGAATGTGAGCCCGGTACCGCCACCTTCCCACCGCGGCGCACGACGACGCCTGAAACGCGTCATTCCCCACGCGGCGCACGACGACGCGTCCGAAGCACCTCCGACTGGCTGACGTGCGTCTCGAGCCTCGTGAATCACCCCCGCGCGTCGCCCCCCGACGAAGGGCCTCCCGACGAACTTGTCGCGCACCGAGCCGAGACGCCGAGGTCCGCTGTGGGCCAGCGTCGATGATTGCGCTTGCCGGATCCGCAGTGGCCGGGGTAGTGCTTGCCTGGCGTCAGGGACCTTTCCGGGAAGTCGCGCCGGATGCGGCCGTTCGGCCTGGGACCTGATGCCCGGGCCTCATGCCGGGGACCTGATGCCCGAGCCTCATGCCTGGCACCTGATGCCCGGGCCTCATGCCGCGGAACTGATGCCGGGAACCTGACGTCGGCGCCGAGGCCGCGGCCCGCGGAAGCCCCGGCCGGCGGAGCGGGGGACACCGCGCAGGTAGCCCCCCAGGGAGGATCGATTGCCCTCGCGCACAGACGAGTCATTGTCCGATGGGGTCGAGGCGCTGCTGCCGCTCGTCACGCAGCCGGCGCGCTATCTGGGCACCGAGATCGGCGTCCTGCGCAGGCCCTGGGCTGACGAGCGCGTGCGCTGGCTGCTGATCCTCCCCGACGTCTACGAGATCGGCATGAGCCACCAGGGCCTGCGGATCCTCTACGACATCCTCAATCGTCGCGCCGATGCCCTGGCCGAGCGGGCCTTCGCCCCCTGGATCGACATGGAAGCGCGCATGCGCCGCAGCGGATTGCCGCTCTTCTCGCTGGAGAGCCGCCGTCCCGCCCGCGCCTTCGACATCGTCGGTTTCTCGCTGCAGTACGAGCTCCTGGCCACCAACATCCTCAACCTGCTCGACCTCGCCGGCATTCCCCTGCCCAGCGTCGCGCGCGGCGAGGACGACCCTCTCGTCGCGGCCGGCGGGCCCGGCACCGGCAATCCCGAGCCCTTGGCCGACTTCATCGACTTCTTCCTCATCGGGGACGGCGAGGAGATGGTGGGCAGCATCACCGCCGCGCTCCAGGCGACGCGGGGCCGGCCGCGCCGCGAACGGCTGCTGGCGCTCGCGCAGCTTCCCGGCATCTACGTGCCGCGCTTCTACGAACCGATCCTGGAAGCAGGACGGCAGGTGGGCATGCGCGCGATCGAGGCCGTGCCGCTGCCGGTGCGCCGCACCCACGTGGCCGATCTCGACGCGGCCCCCTATCCGGAACGGCCGATCGTGCCGCTCATCGAGGCCGTGCAGGACCGGCTCACCCTCGAGATCCAGCGAGGTTGTACGCAGGGCTGCCGCTTCTGCCAGGCGGGCACCTTCTACCGGCCCGTGCGCGAGCGCCGTCCCGAGCGCCTGGCAGATCTGATCGCGGCGGGATTGCCCGCCACGGGGTGGAGCGAGGTGAGCCTCTCGTCGCTCTCGAGCGCCGACTACTCCCAGGTCGCGCCGCTGGCAAGGGCGCTCACGGAGGCCTTCGCCCGCCAGCGCGTCGGATTGAGCTTCTCGTCGCTGCGGGTCGACACCTTCAGCGTCGAGCTGGCCGAACTGGTCGCGCGGGTCCGCAAGACGGGCTTCACCTTCGCGCCCGAGGCCGGCACGCAACGCCTGCGCGATGTCATCAACAAGCGCGTCAGCGACGAGGATCTGCTGGCGTCGGTCGAGGCAGCCTACGCGCGCGGCTGGCGCAACGTGAAGCTCTACTTCATGGTGGGCCTGCCGACCGAGACCCCCGCCGACCTGGATGCCATCGCGGCGCTGGCCGCTCGCATCCGCGAGATCGGCCGCCGGCACGGTGCGGGCAGTCGGGTCACGGTGAGCATCGGCGGGTTCGTGCCCAAGGCCCACACGCCATTTCAATGGGAGGCCTTCGCCGGACGCGAAGTCCTGCACGAGAAGATCGCGCACCTGCGCGAGCGCGCCCACACGCGTTTCTCGCCGGTCAAGTGGCACGACCCGGATGTCTCGTACGTCGAGGCCGTGCTCTCGCGCGGCGATCGCCGGCTGGGCGCCGCCATTGAGGCGGCCTGGCGCGCGGGCGGCCGCTTCGACGGCTGGAGCGATCACTTCGATCTTGCGCGCTGGGAGGAGGCTTTCCGCACAACGGGAGTCGATCCGGCCGCGTACACGGGAGCGCTCGATCCGGCCGCGAGCCTGCCCTGGGATCACATCGACCTGGGAATCGCCCCGTCGTTCCTGCGCGCCGAGCGCGAACGAGCGCTGCGGGGCGAGACGAGCCCGGATTGCCGCGACGGGCGCTGTCAGGGCTGCGGCCTGGCGTGCGGCGACGAGCGCGCGCTGGCCCCCGAGCTGGACGCCGCGGCGTGGGACCGCCTCCGCGACCGACTGGCGGCGGCGCTCGGCGGCGGCGAGCCTGCGCTGGAGCCAGGCGGCCCCGAACTCGCACCGGAGCCGGGCCGCAGCGAGCCCGCGATGACGCCGGGCACCGGTCCATCGCAACCGGCCGCCGCCCCACCGGCGCCAGCCATCGTGGCGGGGGCAGAGACCACAATCCGCAGGCGCATCCTATTCGCCAAGACCGGGCGCCTGCGGTTCATCTCGCACCTGGAGGCCGGTCGGCTGCTCAATCGCGTCCTGCGCATGGCGCGCTGGCCGCTCGCCTTCACGGTCGGGCACAATCCTCACCCGCGAATCGCCTACGGCCCGCCGCTGCCGCTGGGGGTCGAGGGCGAACGCGAGCTCATTGACATCCATCTCACGGCGCCGCTCGATGGACTCCTTCTGGCGGCGGCCAACCAACATGCGCCCGAGGGGCTCACCTTCCTGGGCGACAGCCCCGTGCCGGTCGGCGCGCCGAGCCTGGCGGCGGCGGCCGCGGCGGCGCAGTACCGCGTGCGCGTGCCGGGCGACCTGGCCGATCGCGCGCGGCGCGAGCTGCGGCTGGAGGCTTTCGCGGCCGCCGGCGCGGTGCCCCTGCTCAAGGCTTCCAAGGGCCGGCAGCGCACGGTGGATCTGAAGCGCGGCGTGCTGCGGCTGGAGTGGGCGACCGGCGAGGCGGCCGGACCCGGCCCCGGAGGACCGGGCGCCGGAGCGCCTGGCCCCGCAGAGCCTAACCCCGGAGAGCCCGGCCCAGGAGAGCCTGGCCCCGGAGGACCGGGCGCCGGGGCCGTCCTGCGCCTCGACCTGCGCCTGCAGGACGCGGCCGGTCACGTGGCTGGGCCCTTCCCCGTGCTCCGCGAGGTGTTCAAGTGGACCGAGGAGGAGCTGGCTCGCTGTCGCACGGTGCGCGTGCGCCTGCTGGATGAGCGGGGCCGCCCGCTCGGCTGAGACCCAGGACCGCGACGCCTGCCGCGAAGATGATCGTCACGAACAGGCTCGCCTCGAGCCCGAAACCGCCGCCGGTCCACAGGGCGGGTCCCGAGACCTCCATCGCCAGGAGACCGGCAAAGCGATACCCGCTGCAGGGCAGAGACAGGAGCACGAGCAGCCCGTTCCAGCCGCTGTGCAACCCGATTGCAGTCCACAGCGTGGAACGAGCCCGCAGCAGCCCCAGGAAGACCCCGATCAGGGTGACGTTCGCCAGTGCAATGGGCTGCGCGCCGGGATTGACGACGTGCACGACTCCGAAGGCGAGGGAGCTGATCCCGATCGCCGCCGGAAGCCCGCGCCATAGCGCCAGGTTGTGCATGACGTAGCCGCGGAAGATCACTTCTTCCAGACCGCCCTGCAGGAGCGCGGCGAGCAGCGACGCGGCCGCCGTCGCCGCGGCGGGCAGCCACCCGGCGGCGGCGACCGGACCCCAGCCCGCCACGTGCAACCGGGTCGCGGCCGCGCACCCCGCCAGCACCAGGCCCAGCATCCCGGCCGCCAGACCCCAACCGAGCGCGAACTGCCGCCCGCCCGATCCGCCTCCGAGGGATCCGCGCGCGGGCGGCGGCGCGGCGTTCCCCCCAGGGCCTGTCCAGGCGGCGAGGATCACCCGCCAGCCGCAGCGATCGACGCGTCGCAGGAACAGGTGCGTGATCAGGAGCTGGACCGGCGCGAGCAGGAGACCCGTCAGAAGCAGGTCGATCGGCGTGAGCGCGGGCGAGTCCGCGGACTCTCCCAGATCGAGAATGAGCGCCGCCACTGCCCCCACCGCCAGCGACGCCGTCAGGATCATCGCGAGGTAGGCGAGAACCCGGGTGAGCGGCCGGCCGCGGGGGCCGCGATCGCTGGCCTCCATGGGCGCCTCCTCCCCTCCGCCCGCGCCAGCCCGCGCGGCGCCTAGGGCAGAAACTGTTTCGGATCCTTGAGCTTGGCCGGCAGGTACTCGTCAATCACGTAGTTGAGGCCCCACTTGGCCAGGGCCTGCTGCTCGGCGCGCACACCCATCTTGATCAGCATCTCGAGCGCCTTGGCCCACGGGCGGTGCTCGCGGAAGAACGGGTCGTTCTTCAACGCGTCGCGGGCGCGCTTGACGTCGACTTCCTTCAGGGGGTGCGTCGGCAGCTTGTAGTCCTTGATGTCCTGCGGGGTGACGCCGAGGAAGCGGGCCGCGGGAGCGCAGAAGAACTGGTTGATGTGCGCGGCGTTGCCCGAACCGACCTTGAGCGTCCGGTAGATGTTCGAGATCCCGTAGGGGTCGCAATCGACGAAGGCGTAGACGGGAATTCGCGCCTGCTCGGACAGCAGCCGGATGAAACGCCGCGTCGAGCGCGTCGGCACGCCGCTCATGCTCACGAGGATGCAGTCCGTCTTCTTCCAGAACTTGTGGCTCTGCAGCCGCTGGAACATGCCGCCGGTCTCGATCGCCAGGATGAACTTGGCCTTGGTCTCGAAGGAGAGGTGCTCGACCGAGCTGGGGATCGAGTAGGCGCCCGAGCCGAACCGCGTGCAGTCGATGCGCTCGATCTCGCCCGTCTCGATGTCCGGATCGTAGACGACCAAGTCGCCGGCGACCGCGCCTCCGTGCTCGTCGGGGATGAAGCGGAGCTGCTCGCGGCTGAGTGCGTGGGTCGAGAACAGGGCCTCGATGTCATCCATGACCGCGTCCGACTCATCCTGCTCATGGAACATCGCCTCGCCCCAGTTCTTCGACTGGTAGTAGGCGTCTCGCTTGGTGGCGAAGTCGCGCGTCTCGACCAGCTCCTTCGACAGGCTCATCAAGCGCAGCGTCTGCGCGAAGGTCTTGACCGTGTTGACGGTCAGGGTGCGCACCTTCTTCTGGCGACCGATCTCGAAGTAGCCCTTGTCGGTCGAGTAGGTCACGTTGGCGAGCGAGCGCACGGGCAGCTTCAGCTCGGGCTTGCCCCGGCGCAGAATGCGCTTGTTGATCTCGTCGGCCGTCGACTTGATCAGGTCTACCGTTTGCCCATCGAGCCGCTCGTTCTTGCGGCGGATCTCCTTGATGCGCGCACTGCTGTCGCCCTTGGCCGGCATCGTGTCCTCCCGTGCCTCGTCCTCTTGCCGCGCCCCCTGTCCCAGGCCCTCTCGCCCGTGCCCCGCGCTCGGCTCTCCGCGCCCCGCTTCCGGCGCCCTCTCTCCCGTCCCCTGCGACCGGCTCTCCGCGCCCCGCGTCCTACATCTTCCGACTGCGCTCGAGCGTGTCGGTCAGCGCATCGACCGTCTTCTCGCGCGCCTGGTCCGTGAGACCGAGGATCTCCTGCAGGGCCACCCCGATGTGCGGGATGTACTTCTGGATGTAGCTGTGCTTCTTGCGCTCGTCCGCGGCACGGATGTGACGGCTGATGTGCAGCGCGGCCCGCCGCCCGCACTCCTGCAGCGCGCGGCGGATCTCCGCCAGGATCTCCGGGTAGTGCGCCACGGCCTCCTTGCTCTCCGACGTGAACGGCACCCAGACCGAGGCGATGTTGACGACGAGGATCATCGGCGCCGCCGGCAGCGCGCCCCGGCTCTGCGGTATCTTGTAGGTGCGCCAGGGCAGCTCGAGGACCGCCTTGGTGATCGCACAGGCCCCGCGCTGGTACTGCAAGGGCACGCGATTGGCGTACCGGTAGACCTCGATCAGCTCGTCGGCGGGCAGCTCGCCGCCGTACGCCATGGCCGCCTCGATCTGAAACGGGTTGCCGCGATAGACCGCCGGCGGGCGCGTGACCGCCGTGTAGAAGTCGGCCTGGACGCGCTGCTGCAGCGCGGCGATCAGCAAATCCTCGCCGATCGGCGACAGGCAGTCGGTCGGCGGCGCCATGATCTTGGCGCCGCCGATCAGGTTGTGGAGCGCCTCGGCCTCCTCGCCCGACACGCTGCGCGGACGCGTGCGGGGCGTGAGCGCGACTCCCGCCTCCGCCGCCGCGGCGAACAGCTCGTCGATGACCTTCTTGCCGACGCGCGAGAACTCCTGCTGGAGGAACGACTGGAGGTTGCGCGCGGGCGTGCCCTGCAACATCTTGAGGAAGACCCCCAGCTCGACGCCGTGCGGGTGCGGACGGATTTCCTTGGGCGCCTTCGGCAGCCGGTCGCTGGTTCGGTCATAGACGATTCGTTCGGGTTCACCCTCCTGGGCGGGCGGCACGTAGGTGATCTGTGCGTGCGGGTTCGCCACCGACACCTGCAGCAAATAGCCGTCGATCGAGTGACGGCCCTTCTTGTACGTGCCCTGCAAGGTGATCTCGACTCGCGTGCCGTGCTCCCGCTCCCAATCGATCTCCTCCTCGAGCTGGATGTCGGGGGCGTTCTGCTTGGTGTTGATCGCAACTTGGAAGCGGCGCGCCCTGGTGCGGCTGCCCGTGCGCGAGATGACCGTGAGCGGCTTGCCCGTCGTCAGGAGTCCGTACATGCCGGCGGCGGAGATGCCGATCCCCTGCTGGCCGCGGGACTGCTTCATACTGTGGAACTTCGAGCCGTACAAGAGTTTGGCGAAGATCTTGGGAACCTGCGCGCGCACGATCCCGGGCCCGTTGTCCTCGACCGCCACCCGAAAGCGGTCCTCGGCCAACTGGGTCAGCTCGACGGACAGGTCGGGCAGGATGCCGGCCTCCTCGCAGGCGTCGAGCGAGTTGTCGACAGCCTCCTTGACGGTCGTCAAGAGCGCCTTGGCGGGATTGTCGAAGCCGAGCAGATGCCGGTTCTTGGCAAAGAACTCGGCGACCGAGATCTCGCGCTGGCGCCCGGCCATCGCCTGCGCGATCGACTCCGGACCGGCGGGCACGGCCGGACCGGCGGCCCGACCGGCGCCCCGCGACTTCCCCCGCGGCGCCTGCCGCTGGGCCGGAAGCGGCTTGGACCGCCGGGCCCGATGCGGTTCCGCGGACGGCCCGGGTTTGACGGATCGCACGGGTTTGACGGATCGCACGCACTGCACGCATCCCTCGGGTTGCCTGGATCCCTCGGGTTGCACGCGCCGCGCGCGGGCGGCGCATGGTGCTTCAATCGCCCCCGACGCGGACATGTCCACCGCCGCCGCACTTTCCGCAGCGCGGCCGCCAGCACTCATCGGCGCGACCTCGGCGCCCACACCCGCTGCGACGGCAGCCGTCGCGCCGGCGGTCGCTGGTGTGCTTTCGCCCACCGCCGCGGCGCGCGCGGCCGCGCCCGCGTCGGGCGCCGCCGCGCCGGCGTCCCGAACATCCACGCCCGTCTCCCGAGCGGCCGCGCCGCGCGGACCAAAGGGCACCTCGAGCTGCACTTGGGCCGCCGGGCGGCGAGTCGCGCTCTCGATGCGAATGGGTGACATCTGCAGGTCCTCCCTGGACAAGACTCGGACGCATTCTAGGAGCGGGCCACGCGGCTACCAGCGAAAAATCCTCCGCCGCGCGCACAACCCGCGAGGCGCCGGCAGCCGACCGCCCCGTGCCGGCAGCCGACCGTCAGCCGGTGGCGCACGCCCAGCGCAAGCCGCCAGCCGCCGACGGTCTGAGGAGCAGGACTAGCAACTCCAGCGCCACCAGGACCAAGGTATCACAGTCTGCCCGCCTCGATGACCAAGGCCAATGCGTCGTCGATCACGCGCAGAGGGATTCGGTGCCTCATTTCAGCTGGGCGGGCACGCCTGTACACACAGGCACCACCTCGGTGCATTTCCTTCAGCGCACCCAGGTGCAGATATTTCTGCATTTACAGGTTGACTCGCAGTCGAAGTCTGATAAGGTGGCTCATTGTGGAAGTGGCGCGTCCCCTGCCGCCACGATCGGGCTTGAAGAAACCTTGTACAGCAATGGCTCGCCCGGTGCAGAAATCCACGGACGCATGAGGAAGGGGACTCCCATCCGGCCGGACCCGAGTCAGTCGGGTGGGAGGATCGTCGCTGGCGTCCGAACTTGTGGAGAGGAGTGAACGACATGCCCGCAAAGAAGATGCTGACAAGGGCACAGCGTTTGGCGCGCGAAAGAGCGATCATCAAAGACCTCAAGACGGGTCTGCTGAGCTATCGCAAGATCGCGCTCAAGCACAAGGTCTCCTTGCCGACCGTCAACTCCAAGGCCCGCAAGGCCGGCATCACCCGCTCGCGCCGCGGCCCCGCCGCGCTGGCGCCTGCAGCCTCGCTGCGCGCCAAGAGGACCACCACCCGGCGGAAGCCCGCCCGGCGGACCGCCGCGCGGAAGGCCACGCTGCGAACGAAGGCGCGGACAACCTCCCGCCGGAAGGGCGCCGTTCGCAAGGCCAGGCGTTACGCGACCCGCGCGACCGCTGCGCGCCGGACCGCTCGGGGCCCGGTCGCCCGCGCTCCCCGTGGCGCGCGCGCCTTCCGGGAGCAGTTCCGCAGCCTGGTCATGCACCATTTCCCGAACATCTCGTTGAAGCAGTTCGCTCGCTTGACGGCCGTCATCGAGCGTTCGCTGCCCTAGTTTCCCGGAAGACTCCGGGCCCGGCTTGGGCCGGGCGGCATCGACGTCGCGGGGGAAGTCGCACGACTTCCCCCGCTGCCGTTTGTCCGGCGAAGCTCATCCTCGAGTCGCATACGGCAGGGGCCCAGTGCGGCGGGCTCCGCCCCGGACCGGCATCCGATCAGGCGCGCCGCGGGCCAGCAAGCCGGCGGGCAAGATGCTCGTTGGGTTGACCGCCGCGCCGCCCGACAGGTAGGATGCGCCGTCACCACCGGACCGGGCCGCAAACGGGTCTGTTCGGTCGGCCCAGGACTGCGGAACGAGAACCCCGGAACCACGGGAGGCACCACGGATGAGCACCATCACCCCGGGCGCGCCCCAGGGGGCGGCCCCCCTGTTCAGCGGCATTCAGCCCAGCGGCGAGATCCATCTGGGCAATTACTGCGGGGCGATTCGCAATTGGGTCCGGCTGCTGGACGAGTACCGCTGCATCTTCTGCATCGTCGACTACCACGCCATCACCCAGGACTATGACGTCGCCGCCATGCAACCCAGGATCCGCTCGGCGGCCATCGTCAACATCGCCGCCGGACTGGACCCCGAACGCTGCCTGCTGTTCGTGCAGTCCCGCGTACCCGAGCACACCGAGCTGGCGTGGATCTTCAACACGCTGGCCCCGATGGGCCTGCTGGGCCGCATGACGCAGTTCAAGGAGAAGTCGCGGCGCAACGAAGACAACATCAACGTCGGGCTTTTCGACTATCCGGTCCTCCAGGCCGCCGACATTCTTCTGTATCATGCCGTGGTGGTTCCGGTCGGCGAAGACCAGGTCCAGCACATCGAATTCACCCGGGACATCGCCCGCAAGTTCAACTTGCGCTATGGCGAGCACTTCCCCGAGCCGCGTGCCCTGGTGCCCAAGTCGGGCGCGCGGATCATGGGACTCGACGGCCAGGCCAAGATGAGCAAGTCGTTGGGCAACTACATCGGCCTGACGGAGGAGCCGGATGCCATCTGGAAGAAGCTGGCGCCGGCCTTCACCGACCCGGCCCGCAAGCGCCGGAGCGACCCCGGCAATCCGCTGGTCTGCAACATCTACACCCTGCACCAGAACTTCTCACCCCCGGAGGTGCAGGAAGAGTGCGCGCAGGGCTGTCGCAGCGCCGGCATCGGCTGCCTCGAGTGCAAGAAGAAGCTCTTCGAGCACATGATGAAGGCGCTCGATCCGATCCGCGCGCGCGCCCGGGAGCTCGAGGGGCAGCCCGACTACGTGCAAGGCGTTCTCGACCGGAGCGCGGATGAGGCCAAGCGCATCGCCGGGCGGACGATGGACGCGGTGCGGGGCCTCGTCGGGCTGCGCTGAGACGCCCCGACCGCCGGGCACGCCGGCGCCGCGGGCGGCCGCCCAGCCGTGCCGCGCCGCAACCCGGCGTGCCGCCTCCGCGTGCGCGCACCGGCCTCCGCTGCCGGCCGCCCAGCCACGCCGCGCCCCTTGACACGCCCCTACTCCAGGGACCACCCTCTCAGGTTGTGTTCAGCACGGGTATCTCGTCAGTGCACCGGCCGGCGGTGCGCGAACCGCATGCGGAGGAGCCATGAGTGCGAAGGACTTGCAGGCCTCGCTGCTCGAGCTCGTACGAAGGACTTCCTGCGACTTGCCTCCCGACGTGGAGGTTGTTCTCAAGAAGTCCCTGCGCAAGGAGCAGAAGGGCACCACGGCGCGATACGCGCTCGAAGTGATCATGAAGAACATCGACCTGGCGCGGGAAGTGAGCCTGCCGCTGTGTCAGGACACGGGCAGTCTGCTCTTCTTCGTGCACGCGCCGAAGGGCTACGATCTGATCGCCTTCCGCAAGGCGGCCGACGCCGCCGTCAAGCAGGCCACCGAGATCGGCTATCTGAGGCAAAACTCGGTCGACTCGCTGACCGGCAAGAACAGCGGCACCAACCTCGGGCCGGGCAGCCCGGTCTATCACTTCGAGCAGTGGACCAAGAAGTCGGTCGAGGTGCGCCTGATCATGAAGGGCGGCGGCTGCGAGAACTGCGGCATCCAGTACTCGCTGCCCAACGCGCAGATCAAGGCGGGCCGCGATATCCAGGGCGTCGAGAAGTGCATCCTCGACGCCGTCTACCGCGCCCAGGGACGCGGCTGCGCGCCGGGCGCGCTGGGGGTGTGCATCGGAGGCGATCGGGCCACGGGCTACGCCCACTCGAAGGAGCAGCTCCTGCGCACACTGGACGACAAGAACGAGAACAAGGCGCTGGCTCAACTCGAGACCAAGATCATGAAGGAGGCCAATGAGCTGGGCATCGGCCCGATGGGCTTCGGCGGCCAGACGACGCTGCTCGGCTGCAAGATCGGCATGCTCAATCGGCTGCCGGCCTCGTTCTTCGTCAGCATTTCCTACATGTGTTGGGCGTACCGGCGGCGGGGATGCGTCCTGAGCGCGAGCGGCCGGGCCACTCAGTGGTTGTACGGATAGCAGCGGCGGGATCACCCGCCCAGAGCACGAGAGGTTTCTATGGAGATCACAACTCCCATCAGCGAAGAAGTCATCCGCTCCCTGCACGTCGGCCAAGTGGTGGAGATCACAGGCTCGGTCTTCACGGGCCGCGACGCGGTGCACCGCTACCTGTACGAGGGCGGCGAGTGCCCGGTGGACATGCGCGGCTCGGTCATCTACCACTGCGGGCCCGTGGTGGTGAAGGAGAAGGGCGTCTGGGTGGTCAAGGCTGCCGGCCCGACCACCTCGGCGCGCGAGGAGCCCTATCAGGCCGATGTGATCGCCAAGCTCGGCCTGCGGGGCGTGATCGGCAAGGGCGGCATGGGCGCCAAGACGCTGCAGGCCTGCCAGGAACACGGCTGCGTCTACATGCACGCCATCGGCGGCGCGGCCCAGGTGCTCGCCCAGGTGGTCACGGAAGTCAAGAACGTCTACTTCCTCGAGAAGTTCGGCAGCCCCGAAGCCATCTGGCATATGGAGTGCGTGCGGTTCCCGGTGGTGATCACCATGGACGCACACGGCAACAGCCTGCACGCCGAGGTGGACCAGGCTTCCAAGGCCAAACTGGACGCCCTGCTGGCCGGCCTCTAGGGCCTGCCGCTGAATGAACGTCCGCGTACTCATCGGTCCGGCGGGATCGGGCAAGACGCACCGTTGCATCGCGGCCCTGCGGGAGTGCGAACGGCAGGGCCGTCGCGCGTTGCTGCTCGTGCCCGATCAGTTCACCTATGCCGCCGACCGGCTGCTGCTCGAGGGCGGCGACCTGCGGGGCACGCGTTTTGTGCGCGTGCTGAGCTTCCGGCGTCTCGCCCACCTGGTGGCGGCCGAGGCCGGCGGTCCCCCGGTCATCTCCGAGCAGGGCCGCCGGATGCTTCTCAGGGCGGTCGTGCATGCCACGCCGCTGGCGGAGCTGGGGCCGCTGGCCTCTGTGCGCGAGACGACCGGCCTCATCGTGGCGCTAGCGGCGGTGCTCAAGGAAGTCAAGGGCATTGCGGGTCGCGACGCGGCCGGGCGGCTCGAGCAGGCGACCGCGAGCCCCGCTGGGGCTGAGCGGCGCGAGCGGACCGCGGGGGTGAGCGCTCCGGAGCCTGCCGGGCGGGCGGCCGCCGCCGATCCGAAGGTGCGCGCCCTGGCGCGCCTGATCGCGGGCTACGACGCGGCCATCGATACGGCCGGCCTGGCCGATCCGGAGGAGCGCATCCACGCCGCCGCCCGCTGGATCGACGCTCATCCCGAGCCGTGGCGCGCCCGGCCCGTCTGGATCGACGGCTTCGCCGGCTTCCGGCCCGAGGACAAGACGCTCATCGAAGCGCTGGCGCGCGCGTCGGCCGGCGTCACGATCGGCATGTGCGCCGACGCCGGTGAAGCGCAGGCCCTGCTCGCCGATGCGGCGCGGGCGCGGTCCCGCGGCGCCTGGACCTCGCCCGGCGATTTCCTGGCGGCGCGCCGCGCGACCCTCCAGCGGCCCGCGTTCCTGCCCACGCTGCGCACCCTGCTGTGGCTCCAGGAGACCTTTGGCGAGCGACTCGCGCTGGAAGGCCTGCCTTCGTGCCCGCGCTTCCGCGCGAGCGCAGCGCTCGCGCGCCTCGAGGCCGGGCTGTTCCATCCCGCGCCCCCCGCCGACAGGAGCGCGGCGCCCGACGCGACGACGGGGGACGTCAGCCTCCTGCGAGCGGCGCATCCTCACGAGGAGGTCGCCGCGTGGGCCCGTCTGATCGATCGCTGGACGCGCCTGGATGCGCAACCCGCTCGCTACCGCGACGTGGCCGTGATCGTCCGCGACCTGGATGCCTATCGCCCGCTGGTGCTCGAGATCTTCGGCCGCTACGGCATCCCGGTCTTCATCGACGAGCGCCGCGATGCCACCGCCCATCCGTTGCTGCGCCTGGCGCTCGCGGCCCTGCAGCTCGCCGCGCGCGGGTGGACCCGCGAGGCGGTGATCGGGATGCTGCGCAACCCCTACCTGGGCGTGCCGGCCGACACGGCCGACCGCATCGAGCTCCTGTCGACCGAGTACGGCGTCGAGTACGAGCGCTGGTGGGAAACGGACTGGGAGGTTTTCGACCTGCCCGCGCGCGACCGCCTGGAGGTGACGAGCGAGGCCCCCGACGAGGCGAGCGAATACGGCGGCGGCTCAGGCGACTGGGACAGCGATGCGAGCGCCAGCCTCGGCGACCTCGACACCCTCGGCGACGCCGGCGAGGACAGCGATTCGGACGACGGCCCGCTTCCGGAGAAGCTGGGCGGAGCGGTCGAGACGACGGACCCGAAACGCCGGCGGGGCGAGCTGGCCGCGGTGGAAGCCCGCGCGGTCGCGGCGCGGCTCTTTCCGAGCTGGCGGGCCTTCTGTGAAAGCTGGCAGGGCGGGCCCGTGGCTTTCGAGGTCGGGGCGCGGGCCCTCCGCCGGCTGTTGTGGGAGGCCCTCGCCGCGGGCGATCCCGGCGGCGCCGGCCATGCCGGTGATCGCCGTGAGCCCGACGGCGCCGGCCGTGCCTGTGATCGCCGCGATCCCGGCGGCGTCGGCGACACGCATCTCGCTGGCCTGCCGGAGCTGGCTTGCGGCCGCGCCCTCCCCACCTGGTCGGACGAGGAGACGCGCCGCATCGCCGCGTTGCTGGAGGAGTTGCTGGACGACGGCGCGAGACTCATGGGCCCGGCGCCCGTCGATGCGGCCGCCTTCGCGCGCCTGCTGCGCGACGCGCTGGCTCAGGCGTCGATCGGCCAGACGCCGCGCCACCTCGATACGGTGGTGGTGGCCGAACCGCGACGGGCGCGGATCAACGAGACGCCGCGGGTCATCCTCGGCGGCCTGGATTCGGGGGCCTATCCGCGGGTCAACGTCCAGGACCCCCTCTTCAGCGATGCGGAGCGCGAGCGGCTCGCCGGGCGCGGCTTGCCGATGGCCTATACCGCGGCCCAGCAGGCCGAGGAGGACCCCTACCTCTTCTATGTCGCCTGCAGCCGCGCGACCGAGCGGCTGGTGGTGAGCTACCCGGCGCGCGGCGGCGATGGGCGCGAGAGCGAGCCCTCGCCGTACGTCGTCGAGATCGCGCACGCGCTGGGGCGGACTCCGAGCGATGCGCTCGCGGAGGAGCCCGCCCGCGCGCTCGAGTCCTGCCAGCACCCGGCCGAACTCGCCGTGCGCCTGGCGAGGACCCTGGCGGATCTGACCGGCTCGCCGCCGGCCTGGGAGCAGGCGGCCGCGGCCTGCCGCGAGCAGCTGGACGTGGAGGCCGGGGCCGTCGAGACCGCGCTGGCCTGCGCGGAGCGCATGGGGCGCGACCTGCCCGAGCAGCTCGATCCGCAGCTTGCCGTGGAGCGCTTCGCCGACGGCGCGATCGCCACGTCGGTATCGCGGCTGGAAACCTTCGTCCGCTGCCCCTTCCAGTACTTCGCGCGCTTCGTGCTGGGGCTCGAGCCGCGCCCCGAGCCGGTGCTGACGCCCCGCTCGACGGGCAGCGCCGCGCATGATGCGCTGCAGCGGTTCTTCAAGGAAGCGCTGCCGAGCGAGCCCGGGCGCCGCATCGACACCGGGCCGCTGGCCGATCCCGGAGAGATCTCCCGGCGCATGGGCCGGATCTTCGCGGCCCTGGCCGGAGATGAAGCCTACCGCGTCTTCCAGGTGGACCCGCCCAGCGCCTATCGCTGGGACCGCACGCGCCGCGCTCTCGAGTTCTTCCTGCGCGCCGAGCTGGCGCGCATGCGCGACGCCGCGTTCCAGCCCGTCGCATTCGAGCTGGCCTTCGGCGGCGAAGGGGGCGCCGGGCCCGATCCGGGAGCGCCGCGGCCGGCGCTGGCGCGCGGCGAGCGCCCGGACATGCCGCTCCTGCCCGCCGTCGAGATCGATCTCGCCCGCGAGGATCTGCAGGCGATCGGCCTGCCCGCCGATCGCCGCTGGCGGTTGCGGCTGCGCGGTCGGATCGACCGGCTCGACGTGCGCGTCGCGACCGGCGCGCCGCCGGCCGCGCTCGTCATCGACTACAAGCACAGCCGGCGCTCGACGTCGGTGCACAAAGAGATCCTCCAGGGGCTGAACTTGCAGGTGGGGGTTTACCTGATCGCGGTCGAGCGGCTGCTCGGCCTGACCCCCGCCGCCGGGCTCTACTACGGCTACACGCCCCAGCCCCGTTCCATCGAGCGGCCCGAGAAGCCGGGCAATCCGCTGGGCTTCCACCTGCAGGGCGTCTGCGCCGCCGACGCGGCGGCGGAGATCGATGCCAGCGGCGCCTTCTTCACGCCCGGACGCGAGCCGCATCCCCAGGCGGTGGCGCCGGAGAGATTGGCGGGGCTGCTCGCGCGGACCGAGGAACAGGTGCGCGCCGTCGGGCTGGAGCTGCTGCGCGGCCGGATCCGCGCCCATCCGGTCTGGTCGGGCCAGGGCCTGCCCTGCGAACGCTGCGATTACGTCCGCATCTGCCGTTTCGATGCCCGCCGTCACCCGGTGCGCATCGCCGAGCCGCGGGAGGCCGGTCATGACTGAGCGACCGACCGCGCCCGTGACGCCCCCCGGCGGCGAGCGGCCCGGAGCCTTCTCGCCGACCCCGGAGCAGGAGTTGGCGATCAAGCTCGTCGCGCCCCACGTGCTCGTCTCGGCCAGCGCGGGGACGGGCAAGTCGCGCACGCTCGTCGAGCGCGTGCTCCACTTCCTCGCGGACGGCATCCCCCTTGAGCGGATGCTGATCATCACTTTCACGCGCAAGGCGGCCGGCGAGCTCAAGGAGCGCTTGCACGAGGCCTTCGGCCGAGAGGCATCGCTCCGGCCCTTGCGGCTGAGCCTGCCGCAGGCCCACGTGGGGACGATCGACGGGTTCTGCGCGCGTCTGCTGCGCGAGAACGCCCTGGCGGCGGGCATCGATCCGGGCTTCAGCGTCCTCGCCGAACCCGACGACCGTTTGATGGTCGCCGAGATCCTCGACGACGTCTTCCATCACTGGTACCTCGGACGGCCGGCGGAACAGCCCGAACAGGGCGCCTGGTCCGGCGTGCCGCCGCGGGACAGCGCGAGCCACCGGGAGTTCCTGCGCCTGGTGGAGTTCTGCGGGATGCGCGCGGGCCGCGAGATCCTGAAGCAGGAGCTCGAGCACCTGCTCGCCCTCGCCCGCGTGCACCCGGATCCCGCCGCGTTCCTCGCGCGGCTGGAGTCGGGCCTCACGGCGCCCACGCCGCCCTTCATGGACGCGCTGGCCGCCAGACTGCGCGCGTACTGGATCAGCGCGGTGCAGACGTATGACGCGCTGCTGGCCGAGGCGCTGGCGGAGTATCCGCCGGAGAAGTTCAAGAAGCACCGCGAGCTTCTCGATGTCCTGCGGTCCGCGCCGGCGCTGTGCTCAGGGCGCGACCTGCCGGCCGCCCTCGAGGCGCTGCGGGAGCACCTGGCGCGCGGCGGCGCGCTCAAAGACGCCCGCGGTTGGAAGATCGGCTGGCCGCGGCTGCCCCAAGGCACCGCCGGCGTTCTCAAGCCGTTGAACGAGGCCTGCAAAGCGCTCCTTGGCCACGGGCGCCCGAGCGGTTCCCCCTTCGCCTGGCTGCCGGCCGATGTCCGCGAGATCCCCGCTCAATACGCTGCGACGCGCGAGACGCTGCTCGCGCTGCTCACGCTCCTGCGTCAGGTCATGGCGCGCTACGACGTTCGCAAGCGCGAGCATGGCGTGCTCGACTTCGCCGATCTCGGCCTGCAGACCGTGCAGCTCCTGCGCGGCGCGCCGCCGGAGCTGCTGGGGAGCTTCGCGATGGTGCTCGTCGATGAGTTCCAGGACGTCAACACGCTGCAAGCCGAGATCATCGAGCGCCTGACGCCGGAGCGCGGGCGGTTCCTCGTCGGGGACGTCAAGCAGTGCATCTACCAGTTCCGGCTGTCGAATCCCGCGATCTTCCGCGAGCACTTTCACGGGGCCCAGATCCATCGCCCGCCGGCGCGCGGCGAGGCGCCGCAGGATCAGGCCCCGCCCGCGCACCAGGCCGGCCCCGGGCTCCAAGCTGGACCCGCGCGCGAGGCCGGTCCGGGCGCCGGCGATGCTCGCAAGGCCCGCGCCTTCCTGTCGAAGAACTTCCGCTCGCGCTATCCGATCCTGGAGGCGGCCAACGGCATCTTCGAGCACTTGCTGCCGCCCGCGATGATCGGCGGGCCCTATGCCGACGAGGCCCTGCGCTTCCGCGCGACCGGGCACGAAGCCGGACCGTGCGGTCACCTGGACGACACGGTCCCGAGCTGGGAGGAGCGCGATCTGCCCGCGGGCGACGGCTGGTCGCCGGTGGAGATCCACATCTTCGAGCGGCCCGCCCACGGTCCCGCCGGAGGGCTGCCGCCCGATCTGGCCGCCGAAGCCCGCTTCGTGGCGCGGCGAATCCACGAGCTGCGCGCCGAGGGCTTTCGCATCTACGACGGCCGCCTCAAGGCGTGGCGGCCGGCGCGCTTCGCCGACATTGCCATCATCCTGCGCAGCCCGGGGCGCACGGGCGCGGCTTTCGCGCACGTCCTGCGCGCCGAGGGCGTCCCGGTCGGCTTCGGCGGCCAGGAGTTCTTCGAGCGCGAGGAGGTCCGTGACTTTCTGAATCTGCTGACCGTCCTGGACAACGCGCACGACGACATCGCCCTCGCGGGCGTGCTGCGCTCGCCGGCACTCGGCTTCAGCGACGACGACCTCGCGCGGCTGCGCCTGGCCTGGCCTCAGTGTCTGTCGCTGCTGGCGGCTGTGCGCGCGACGGCCACGGGCCGGGCGGACCCGTGGAGCGGCGCGCTGGCGCGTCCCGGGCTCCTGGTGGGCCTGCGGGGAGGCGCGCTCGCGCCGGCGTGCGCGCGGTTCTTGGACGAGCTCGAACGCTGGCGGGCCCTGGCCCAGGCCTCCGATCTCGCGGCCGCGGTCACCGGGGTCGTCGACGCGAGCGGGTTGCTGCAGGCGGCCGGCGCCCGGCCCGACGGCGCCAGTCGGATCGGAAACCTCGCTCAGCTCCTCGCCGTCGTGCGCCGCTACTGCCGCGAGCGCGACCACAGCCTGCCGGGCCTGGTTCGGTATCTGGCCCATCTCGAGCTCAGCGGATCCCCGCTCGAGGCCCTGCCCGAGGACGCCGCCGCGGATGCCGTGCAGATCCTGTCGCTCCACAAGGCCAAGGGGCTGGAGTTCCCGATCGTCTTTCTGGCCCTGCTCGGACGCCGGTTCAACGAGCGCGATGCGCACAATCGCGTGCTCACCGGCAGCGACTGGATCGGCGTGGACCTCTTCGACCCCGCGACCTACGTGCAGACTCCCACCTTGGCGCACCGCATGTTGGGGGCGATGCGCCGCGAGGCGATCCGCGAAGAGGAGCTGCGAATCCTGTACGTGGCCTTCACGCGCGCCCAGGAGAAGCTCATCGTCTCGGGCGGACTGCGCAGCGGGTGGGCCCACGCCGCCCAGTCCGCCCCCTGCTTCCAGGAGCCGGGGCTGCGCCCGTGGGTGCCCTTGCACGGATCGGCGCCCCTCGACTGGATCCTCGGCGCGCTCGCCGCTCGGGACTGGCTGGCGCCGCTGGATGAGCCGGGCCGCCGTTTCTCGCCGCGCGCGGGGCTGCGCCTCGCCCGGCACGACCCGGCCGCCTGGCTGGAAGGCGCGGCCGAGCCGGCCCGTCAGCCGGTTCCCGCGCCCGACCCCGACACGCGGCTGCGCGCACTGCGCGAGGAGCTGCCCGCTCTGGCCGAGCGCCTGCGGCGGCGCTATGCCCATGAAGCCGCGCTGCGCTGGCGCGGCAAGTACTGGGTCACGGAACTGAAGCGCCTGATCGACGCGCAGATCCACGCTGAGGAAACCGACGCGGGATCGGCGCTCGTGCCGGGCCCCCTGACCGCGCCCAGCGCGACGCCCGCTCCCCGCGCGGAGCCCGCGCCCGGCGCCCCGGGTCCCCGCGCGCCGGCGGCCGAGGAAGGCACCTGGTTGCACGCCGTCCTGGAGGCCGTGGACCTCGCGGCCGCGGACGCCGAGGGCGTGACCCGCGCCGCGGCCACGTTGGCAAAGGCCGGCAAGATCCCCGCTGACTGGCCGTCGCCCGGGAACCTCGCGCCCATCTGCGACTTCTTCGAGTCACCCCTGGGCCGCGAGATGCGCGCATCTCGCGAGGCGCTCGAGCGCGAGGCGGCCTTCAGCCTGCGCCTCGAACCAGCGCGCCTGGGGGCGATCTGGCCCGGCGCGGGAGAGCTGGGCGCCCCCGACTGGCTGCTCGTGCAGGGTCAGATCGACGCGCTCTGGCAGCGGCCCGGCGGCGGGTGGGTGCTACTCGATTTCAAGAGCGACCGGGTGGCGTCGGACGGCGAGATCGCCCGGCGGGTCGAGCTGTACCGGCCGCAGATTCTGCTTTACCGTGAGGCGCTCGCCGCGATCTGGGGCGCCGGAGACTGCGAGGCCTGGCTCCATTTCCTGCGCCCGCGCCGCGCGGTGCGCGTGAACTAGGAAAGGCGGTGGCAATGATCCTGCAGGTGCTCACCCTGGGCCCGGTCCAGGCGAACTGCTACATCCTGGGCTGCTCCGAGACCCGCGCGGCGCTCGTCATCGACCCGGGCGATGAGCCGGAGCGGATCGCGGCCGATCTCGACCGGCTGGAACTGAAGCCGGTCGTCTGGTTGCACACCCATGGCCACATCGACCACGTCGGGGCGTCCGGGGCGCTCAAGGCCAGGCTGGGCGGCGAAATCCTGCTGCATCGCGCCGACCTGCCGCTCTATGAGGCGGTTAGGGATCAAGGAGAGGCCTTCGGTCTGCCGATTCCGAAGATGGCGCCCGTGGACCGCTTCGTGGCCGAGGGCGACGAGGTATCGTGGGGTCGGGCGCGCGGCCACGTGCTGCACACGCCCGGCCACAGTCCAGGCGGGGTCTGCCTGCGAATCGCCGGGGAGCTGATGGATCTGGGCGGCAGCACGCGCTTCATGCCGGCGGGCAGCGCCGGGACGCGGCCCGACTGGGTGTTCACGGGGGATCTGCTCTTCTACGGCAGCGTCGGTCGCACGGATCTGCCGGGTGGGTCGTGGGAGGAGTTGCTGGCGTCGATCCGGGAGAAGATCCTTCCGCTGCCCGACGAGACCGTGATCGCCTCGGGGCACGGGCCCCTGACGACCGTCGGGCAGGAGAAGCGCATCAACCCGTTCGTCCTCGAGCTGCTCTGACCGCACGGCCGCCCGGCCGGCCGCGCGAGCGGCGACGCCCGCGGGCCCGGCGGGCAGCGCCGCCGGCGGCGATCGATACGGAGGTTCTGCCTTGAGAAACGCACGCGTGCACGCCCGGCTGGGCGAATTGACTGAGGCCCTGGTCGCCACTTACGGACAGGGCCCGATTCCCGGCCACAACCTCGAGCCCCGTTACGCCCTGCCCTCGCGCGAGAGCGTGATCACGACCGTCAAGCGGCTGTTCGAGGTCTTCTTTCCCGGCTTCGTCGGCAAGCAGTACCTGACGCGGGCCAACGTCGGTTTCTATGTCGGCAGCCTGCTCGATCAGCTCGCCGAGGACCTGGGCGAGCAGATCTTCGCCGCTGTGCGCCACGAGGAGTCGCAGTTGGCAGACGATCGGGTGGCGGCGCGCGCCTTCTCGGAGGACTGCGTCCTCGCCCTGTTCGAGAAGTTGCCCGAGATCCGCCGCCTGCTGCTGCTCGACGTCGAGGCGGGCTTCGACGGCGACCCGGCCGCGAAGAACCACAACGAGGTGATCTTCAGCTACCCGTGCCTGGTCGCCATCGTCACGTACCGCATCGCGCACGAGCTCGAGCTGCTGCGCGTCCCCCTGCTGCCGCGCATCATGAGCGAGTGGGCGCACTCGCGCACCGGCATCGACATCCATCCCGGCGCGCGCATCGGCGAGCGCTTCTTCATCGACCACGGCACCGGGGTCGTGGTCGGCGAGACGACGATCATCGGCCGCAACGTCAAGCTCTACCAGGGCGTGACCCTGGGCGCGCTCAGCTTCCCGAAGGACGAGCGCGGCAAGCTGATTCGTGGCATCCGCCGCCATCCCGAGATCTGCGACAACGTGGTGATCTACTCGGGCGCGACGATCCTGGGCGCCGTGACGATCGGCGAGGGCTCGGTGATCGGGGGCAACGTCTGGCTGACCCAGTCGGTCGAGCCGCATACGAAGGTGGTCAATACCCCGCAGGTGCCGAGCTTCCGCAAGCAGAACAGCGGCGGCGCCGGCGGCAAGTGAGCCGGGGCGCCGCAGCCGCGGGCCCACGGGCCCCGAGCGGCGGCGCGGGCGGCACGTCGTCCGCCGCAGCGCGGACATGACGACATAGGAGCATCCACGCATGGCCAGGATATACAACGACATCCTCGAAACGATCGGCCGCACGCCCCTCGTGCGGGCCCCGCGCTTCAGCCGGGGCCTCGAGGCCGACCTCATCTTCAAGCTCGAGTCGTTCAACCCGATGTCGAGCGTCAAGGACCGCCCGGCGCGGGCGATGATCGAGGCCGCCCTCGCCAAGGGGTTGATCAAGGACGACACGGTCGTGATCGAGCCCACCAGCGGCAACACCGGCATTGGTCTCGCGCTCGTGTGCGCCGTCAAGGGGCTGCGCCTGATCATCACCATGCCCGAGACGATGTCGCTCGAGCGCCGCAAGGTCATCCAGGCCCTGGGCGCCGAGATCGTGCTGACCGAGGGCAGTCTGGGCATGAAGGGCGCCATTGCGCGGGCCGAGGCACTGCGTGCACAGATCGGTCACGCCGTCATCCCCAGCCAGTTCACCAACCGCGCCAACGCGCAGGCCCATCGCGAGACCACCGGCCCCGAGATCTGGGAGGACACCGACGGCGCCGTCGACGTCTTCGTGGCCGCCGTGGGCACGGGCGGCACGATCACCGGAACGGGCGGCTACCTCAAGGAGAAGAAACCCGGCCTGCGCGTGGTGGCGTGCGAGCCGGCCGGCTCGCCCGTTCTGTCGGGCGGCCAGCCGGGTCCCCACAAGCTGCAGGGCATGGGCGCCGGATTCGTTCCCGAGATCCTCGACATCTACCTGATGGATGAGATTATCCAGGTCACGAATGAGGATGCGTTCGCCACCTCGCGCCGGCTGTGCCGCGAGGACGGGTTGATGGTCGGGATCAGCTCGGGGGCCGTCGCCTGGGCCGCGCGCGAGGTTGCCCGTCGCAAGGAATCCGCGGGGCAGATGATCGTCGCGCTGCTGGCCTCGCACGGCGAGCGCTATCTGTCGACCGAGCTCTACGCGTGAACGACCCGGGGAGCCCAGGCGGCCCCCAACGGGATCTCACGCGCCGTGTCGCCCGGCCGGCTCCACATGAACGACGACGCGGCTCACGCCCGGGACCCGGGCGCGCAGGGCCCGTTCGACCTGCTCGGTCAGTTCATGCGCCGCGGCGATCGGCAGATCCGGATCCATGAGGCAGTGAAACGACACGAACAGGTCTTCGCCGGTGCGATGCACCGAGACCTGGTGGCAATCCTCGACGCCCGGCACCAGGCGCGGCAATTCGGCGACGGCGGCGTGCACATCGGCCGCCAGCGCGCGTTCCGCCGCGCGGTGCGCCTCGCGGTCGCCGCGCGGCTCGATGTGCGTGACGATGTCCTCCAGCGCCGGTAGCGCGCGCCGCAGAGCCTCCTCGAACGCCGTGACGCGCTCGTGCGCGACGCCCAACGTCATCTCCTCGGAAACTTCGACATGCATGGCGGCGCAGATGCGGCCAGCCACATCGTGGGCCCGCAGGCCGTGCACCGCGAGCCCCTGGCGCGCCGCCACGCTGTGGATCGCCCCGACCAGGCTGCCGCTGTCCGTCGCGACCGGATCGACGTGCACGACCACATCGACCCCCGGAAACTGCTCGAGCAGGGCCTGCTCGGCGGCGTCGGCCACATCGTGGGCCGCCTCGATGCTCGCGTCGCGCGCGACCGCGATCGCCAGATCGACGAAAGTGCCGGGCCCGCTGCCCCGCACGCGCACGTTGCTCACCCCGACCACGCCCGGCACGGCGCGCACGGCGCGCTCGACCTTGGCCGCCATGCCGCGCGGCGCGGCATCGAGCAGCGCGTCGATCGCGCGCCGGCCCAAACTGAGGCTGATCCCGATGACGATGGCCGAGACGCCCAACGCCGCCACGGCGTCGGCGTGCGCGAGCCAGTCCGCGCGGACGCCCGCGTGGGCCGGCAGCCAGCGCGCGAGCAGCACGCCCACGAGACCCAGGAGGACGACCAGCGACGACCAGACATCGGTGCTGAAGTGGAGCGCGTCGGCCTCGAGGGCCTGGCTGCCGTGCTTGCGCGCCACGCGTGACAGCGCCCGCGACCGCGAGACGTCGACGGCTATCGAGACCAGGATGACGGCGAAGCTCCAGACCGAGACCTGGACGTGCACATCTTCGAAGAAGAGCCGCTGCACGGCCTCGCGCACGATCCAGCCGCAGGTGATGAGCAGGAGCAACGTCTGGAGCAGCGCCGAGAGGTTCTCCGCCTTCCCGTGGCCGTAGAGGTGCTCGCGATCGGGCGGGCGGCCCGAGACCCGCACGGCAGCCAGGGTGAGCACCGCCGCGCCCAGATCGAGGCCGCTGTGGGCCGCCTCGGACAGGATCCCCAGGCTGTTGGTCATCAGCCCCACGGCGACCTTGATCCCCGTGAGGAACAACGCGGCGACGACCGAGGAAAGCGCGACCATGCGCTTCTCGCGATCGGCGTTGTTCGCGACTGCTGTGCTCATCTTCCTCCGCCCGGCGCCTCGGGCGCGGGTCGGTCGGGCGATCCGCGGCGCGCCTGCCCCGGACGCCGCGCGTGACCGCGACGGGTCGAAGCTAGCGCGCCGGCAGCGGGGCTGCAAGCTGGAGAGGCACAGATAGAGAGGCGAATCCTGGGCGAGACGCAACCTGCCGGGACGCGACCTGCCGGGACGCAAACTGCCGGGACGCGGCGGGGAGGAAGGCGCCGTGGAGGAGTAGCGGCTTCGTGAGATGCAGCGCCGAGCGAACCACCAGAGAGGAACTCAACCGGCATGACTCGATCACGTGCGGCAAGCCGCTTGAGGCTACCCGGGCGTGAGGCGTATGCTATGTATGGCGAGTTGGGGAAGCGATCGATGCAGTGACTCCGGCGGCAAACGGAGTCCGCGAGCTGTGAGTTTCGAATCCCGCTCGGCCGGTATGATATCAGCGATGCGCCCCGCCGCTCATCGGGTTCCCTGGCTGAGCGACCCGGTGCGTGTGCGGCCGTCTGGAACGGTCGAGATGAACGCTGGCGGCTCCATTGGCCCGATGGGCCGGATTGGAGGTGGTCGCAATGATCAAGCAGTTGGCAGCGGGGGCGCTCATGGTCGGTGCGGTCTCAGGAGCGGCCCGCGGCGATCCATCGGACCTCGCCTGGGGGGTCTTCATCACCCACCATGTCCCGGAGCTGGCGTTCACGACGGCGCCGCCGCCCGAGGGGTGGTGCGGAGCGTACTGGAGTCACCCCCTGGAGGTTTGTGCAGACCAGAACGCCCGAGTCGATGTGAACGGCCGCCGGGGATGTGTGTGGTTCGTGCTTGCGGCCTGGGAGGAGAACAAGGTCTGGTGCGAGGCGGAGTTCGGCTTCGGGGAGTACGACCCCCGGGTGTTCAGCTTCTTGGACCGCGGGCCGTGCTTTCCGGGGACCGGCTTGGAAGTGCCGACCTCCGGGTGGCCGGGTCCCAATGAAGGGATCGCCCTGGCAGCCCAGGGAACGCCGTGGGCCGGCAACTTCATGCCGGTCTACCGCTTTGGCGGCTACGCTTACTCCTACTACGGTGCCGAGATCATTCCTTTGGGGCCGAACCCTGCGACGGGCTCGGCCGGGACCACGAACTGCGTCCAGCCGGCGCATTCGTGGGCGACGATCGAGCTGGGCGGGCTAGGGATCAACACCGACGGCATCGTGGTCTGTCCCGAAGGTCTCAGGTCGGCTTGCTGTGATCCGGTAACCTATGAGTGTCACATGCTCAGCCAAGGGGATTGCGGCACCATCGGGGGCCACTGGGCGCCGGTGCCATTTCAATGTCCACATGCGTGCGACTTGCGCGTGTGCTGTCACTATGGTTCGTGCCTCATCCTGAGTGCACCTGAGTGTTTCAACATCGGGGGAATTGGGTATGGCATGTGGGTGTCCTGCGACCCGAATCCTTGTGGGGGTCCGAGCCCGCTGGAGGACGCGAGCTGGGGACGGATCAAGGCTTTGTACCGCGAGGAGTAGCAGACGGACGCGTGCATAACCCCGGCTGCGGCCGATCCGGTGGCCAGCGGATCGACCGCAGCCGGGGTTGCAGCGGCTCCCCGACAAAGATAGAGTCTCAGCGGAGTGAATTCAGGGGGGGTCGCGTATGCCCAAAGCTCGTCGTCCACGTAGCGGCATCGAACCCCGGCGAGCATCGGCATCGTGTTTCTCACCGCCCGCTGTGGCCGGTTCCGCCCGCCGCATCAGTCCGATGGGCGCAGCCGGAGAACCTGGCCCGTCACGCCTCGCCGGTGGCTCTGGCCGCGCTTGCCTGGTCAGCCGTTTCACGCTGATCGCCCTGACCGCCCTGGCCACCCTGACCTGCTCGCTCGCCCTGCCCGGCTGCGCCGGCGAGTCGGACGCGATTCGCATCGGCCTCCAGGGCCCGATGACCGGCGACTACGCCTACGAGGGCAAGGGCTTCCAGAACGCCCTGCGCATGCTCGTCGACCAGACGAACGAGGCCGGCGGCATTCTCGGCCGGCGAGTCCGGCTGCTCATCGAGGACGACGCCGGCGATCCCACCCAGTCGGCGCTCGTCGCCCAACGGCTGGCGGACGCCGGGGTGATCGCGGCCATCGGAGCGTACAACTCGACCGCCACCGAGCCGGCCTCGGCGATCTACAACGAGGCGGGCATCGTCCACATCACGCCCTCCTCGACCGCGGTGCGCTTGACGCAGAAGGGCTTCCCGCGGTTCTTTCGGACCGCCTTTCTTGACGACCGTCAAGGGATGTTCGCCGCCAAGTTCATGCACGAGGTCCTGGGCGCCAGGCGCATCGGGATCCTGCACGACAATTCGACCTACGCGCAGGGTCTCGGCGAGGAGACGCGCCACCACGCCGGGCAGCTCGGCCTACAGGTCGCCTTCTACGACGCGATCAACCCCGCCGACAAGGACTTCACGCCCATTTTGACCAAGATCAGGGGCGCGCAGCTCGAGGCGATCTTCTTCACGGGCTACCACTCGCAGGCGGGCCTGCTGCTCAAGCAGTCGGCCGCGCTGCGGCTGCCCGTCACGTGGGTGGCCGGCAACGCCAACAACAACCCCGTGATGATCGAGATCGCCGGGGTGGCAAACGCCCGCGGCACCTACGTCGTCACCGAGCCGCTGCCCAAGGACCTCGACTACCCGGCCGCGCACAAGTTCGTCGCCGACTACACGGCGCGCTACGGCGAGGCGCCCGCCAGCATCTGGACGCTCATGGCCGGCGAGGCCTTCAACGTGATCCACCACGCCATCGAGCGGACGCAGTCGACCGACCCGGGCGTCATCGCCGAGTACTTGCACACGGGCTTGAAGAACCTGGACGGCCTGACCGGGCCGATCCTCGGCTTCGACGAGAAGGGCGATCGGCTCGGGACGATCCACGTCGCCTACGTGGTCGACGAGCGGGGCGAATTCGTGCGCAATCCGCGGCAACCGGCGCCCTAGCGGCGTCCCGCGACACCGCCGCGCCCCCGGTCGGCGGCGCGGCGCGCGCCTGCCCCGCGTGACCGGGATCGCCAGGGCAAAGGACGGTCGATGCAGTTCCTCCAGCAGGTGATCAACGGCATCACGATCGGCTCCTTCTACGCCCTGGTCGCGCTCGGCTACACGATGGTCTACGGAGTCCTCAAGCTGATCAACTTCGCCCACGGCGACCTCTTCATGTGGGGCGCCTACCTGGGCCTGACCGGCTTCGCGCTCCTGATCGGGCTGGCCGCGAGCGGCAGCCTCTGGATGGTCCTGCCGGTGGCCGTGGTCGTGCTGGTCACCGTGGGGCTCGCCGGGGTGCTGGTCGAGCGCGTGGCCTACCGGCCTTTGCGCGCGGCCGGACGGCTGGCGCCCGTCATCTCCGCGCTCGGCGTCGCCTTCATCCTGCAGAGCCTGGCGCGCAACGCCTACGGGGCGAGCTGGCGCACCTATCCGCCGGGGATCGCCCTGGAGGGCGGTCTCACAATTGCCGGAGGCGTGCGCATCGGGGCGATGCAGATCGCGGTCGTCGCCGTCTCGCTCGTGCTCATGGCCGCGCTCTACCTCTTCGTCCAGCGCACGCGCATCGGGACCGCGATGCGCGCGGTGGCGATCGATCCGGTCGCCTCGCGGTTGATGGGCATCGACGTCGACCGCATCATCGCGATCGTCTTTTTGATCGGCCCGGGGTTGGGCGGCATCGCGGGGTTGATCGTCGCGCTCTACTACGGCTCGTTCGACTTCACCCTGGGCTGGACCTTCGGGCTCAAGGCGTTCATCGCCGCCATCCTGGGCGGGATCGGGAACATCCCGGGGGCGATGCTGGGCGGGATGCTGCTGGGCGTCACGGAAACCCTGGCCGCCGGGTACATCTCGCCGCAATGGAAAGACGCGATCGCGTACGTGATCCTGATCCTGATCCTGCTGCTGCGCCCCACCGGCCTGTTGGGCGAGCGCGTGGCGGCGCGGGTGTAGCTCGGCGGGCGGACGACGGGCTGCGGGAGGGGGAGCGCGGCCGAGGAACCGGGCACGGCGCGGTGCGGATCTCGGTCCGCGGGAATGCGTGCAGGGAGCGCGCTCGGAGGAGGGCACAGATGACGAGGAGCCCGGCAGGCCTGGCAGGGATCGTCGCCGCGCTGCGCCGCCGGCCGCTCGCCTGGCAGCTCGGGCTGCTCGCCCTGGCCATCCTCCTCCCCTTGCCGCTCGGCGACTACTACCGCACCGTCGCCTGGCGCACGGGCCTGTACGCGATCCTGGGCTTGAGCCTCACCGTCATCGTCGGCTACGCCGGGCTCTACCAGCTCGGGCATGCCGCCTTCTATGCGATCGGCGCCTACACGTCGGCGATCCTGAACCTGCGCCTCGGGATCCCGCTGCTGCTGACCCTGCCCGCCAGCGTGTGCGTCGCCGGCCTGTGCGGCTATGTGATCACACGCCCCATCCTGCGCCTGCGCGGCGACTACCTCATGATCGTGACGATCGCCTTCGGCGAGGTCGTGCGGCTCGCCCTGGTCAACAACATCCTCGGGCTGACCGGTGGCGCGAACGGCCTGAGCGGCATCGCCCGGCCGCGCCTGGGGGACTTCGAGCTCCGCACGCCGATCCACCACTACTACCTGATGCTCGTCTTCCTGGTCCTCACGCTGGCCGGCCTGCGGCGGCTGCAGAACTCCCGGCTGGGCCGCGCCTGGATGTGCGTGCGCGAGGACGAGGAAGCGGCGGAGGCGATGGGCATCGACACGACGCGCGTGAAGCTCCTCGCCTTCGTCATCGGCTCGGCCTGGGCCGGGCTCGCGGGGGGCCTGTACGCCGGGAAGCTCACCGTCGTCGCGCCCGACATCGCCAAGTTCATGGAATCGGTCGTCATGTTCTGCATCGTCGTCCTGGGCGGCACCGGCTCGCTGCCGGGCGTCTTCGTCGGCACGCTGGGGATGGTCACGCTGCCCGAGCTCTTCCGGCCGCTGCGCGCCTGGCGCGACGCGTGGGTCGGCGTGGCGATGGTCGCGATGATGATCGCCCGGCCCGAAGGGCTCTGGCCGAGCCGCAAGGTGCAGATGGAGATCCGCACGGCGAAGGAGGAGGCGGCCGGCCCCGCGGCCGCGGCGGTAAGGTAAGACGCTCCGGCCCCGCGCCCGCCGTGGCGCGCGTCGGCAGGCCCCGCCCGCCGAGGCCGGGGCGGGGCGCAGGCTGCTCGACGTCCGAGGGCGCTCGAGGTGGAGATGCAAGCACTGCTCGCGGCTCGCGATCTGACCAAGCGCTTCGGCGGCCTGGTGGCCGTCGACGGGGTCGACTTCGACGTGCGGGCAGGCGAGATCGTCGGCCTGATCGGACCGAACGGTGCCGGCAAGACAACGATCTTCAACCTCATCACCGGCATCTATCCGCCCAGCGAGGGCACGGTCCGCTTGCGCGGCGAGACGATCGCCCGCCGCGGGGAGCACAGCGGCCGGGGTCGCCCCCTGCGGCCGCACCAGATCACCGCCCGCGGCATCGCGCGCACGTTTCAAACGATTCACCTCTTCCGCAACCTGACCGCGCTCGAAAACGTCATGGCCGGCGTGCACCACCGCACGCGCGCGGGGGTCTGGGGAGCGCTGCTGCGGCCGCGCGGGCAGCGCCGGGAGGAGGCCTGGATCGTGGCGGAGGCCGAGCAGGCGCTCGCCCGGCTCGACCTGGCCGCGCACCGCGACGAGCTGGCCAAGAACCTCCCCTACGGCCTCCAGCGCCGCCTCGAGATCGCCCGCGCGCTGGCGGCGAACCCAACCCTGCTGGCGCTCGATGAGCCGGCGGCGGGCCTGAACGAGCAGGAGACGGGCGAACTCATCGCGCGGGTGCGCGCCATTCGCGACGACGGGGTCACGCTGCTGGTGATCGAGCACGACATGGCGCTGGTCATGACCCTCTGCGAGCGCATCGTCGTCCTCGACCATGGACGCAAGATCGCCGAGGGGACGCCGGCCGAGGTGCAGCGGAATCCGGATGTGATCGCGGCCTACCTGGGTGAAGAGGATGATGAAGTTGGCGCCGTCCCGAACGCGCAGAACGAGCCTCCAATCGACCGATCATGAGGAGGTGTGATCTGCCGCTGCTCGAGATCAGGAAACTCAACGCCTACTACGGGCGCGTTCACGTCCTGAAGGACGTCGATCTGCGCGTCGACGAAGGCGAGATCGTCACCCTGATCGGCGCGAACGGCGCCGGCAAGTCGACGACCCTGCGCGCCGTCTCCGGCCTGCTCCCCGCGCGCCAGGGGGAGATCCTCTTCGCGGGCGACTCGATCGTCGGGCTGCCCGCCCACCGGATCGTCGCGCGCGGGATCTCGCATGCACCCGAGGGCCGCCGGATCTTCTCGGCCCTGACGGTCGCCGAGAACCTCCACATGGGCGCCTACACCCTCGGGGACGATCGCGCGGCGATCGCGGAGAACCGCCGGCGCGTCTACGGCCTCTTCCCGCGCCTCCAGGAGCGCGCCCGCCAGCTTGGCGGCACGCTCTCGGGCGGCGAGCAGCAGATGCTCTGCATCGGGCGCGCGCTCATGGCCCGGCCCCGGCTGCTCCTGCTGGATGAGCCGTCGCTCGGGCTTGCGCCGCAGCTCGTCAAGCTCATCTTCGCCACAATCCGCGAGATCAACGCCCGCGGCGTGACGGTGCTGTTGGTCGAGCAGAACGCCCGCGCCGTGCTCAGGATCGCCCACCGGGCCTACGTCTTCGAGACCGGGCGCATCGCGCTCAGCGGGCCGGCGGCGGACCTCTTGCGCGATGCGCGGGTGCGCCAGGCCTATCTGGGCGAACGCCTGGCGCCGGCGGCCGGGCGGCACCCTGGCTGATGGCAACCTGAAGGATGGTAGCCTGAATAATGGTAACCTCACCCCCCAAGGGAGGCTCTCAGATGAAGATCACGATGCGGTTCGCACCGGGCATTCTGCCGGCGAGCCTGACTTTCGCGTTCGCATACCTGTTCACGTGCCTGTTCACGGGAGGGATGGCCGCCATCCTCGCCGGCATCGTCGCGGGCCCCGCGGCGGCCCAGGCGGCCGCGCCCGAGTACAGCGACAGCGCCGACATCCCCGCGACGCCCGCGTACGGGCGGGCGCTCGAGCTCGTCGAGCTGGTGAACGGCGACAACGCGGATCGCCTCCGCGCGTACATCGCCGAGACCTTCGCCCCTGATCTCCTCAACCAGGCCTCGCTGGAAGAACACGTTCTGGCATGGCGGTCGGCCTTCTGGGAGAGCGCCGGCTTCGACGTCCATGGCGCCCGCGGCTACGCCGCGCCGCGTCCTGTCACCGACGCGGTGCTGATAGTGCGCAATCGGACCTCCGAGGCGTGGCAGGCGTTCGTCGTGTCGGTCGAGCCGGAGATGCCCCACCGCATCGTCTCGGCTGGTCTAGCGCCTGCCCGCCGGCCTTCGAATCTCCCGCCGGCCGAACGACTCGACGGCGCGGGCATCGCCGGCGAGCTCGAGGCTTACATCGATCGGCTCATCGCCCGCGATCGATTCGGCGGCGCGCTGCTCCTCGCCAAGGACGGGCGCGTCCTGCTCACGAAGGCCCATGGCCTCGCCAACCGAGACTTTCGCGCGCCCATCGCCCTCGACACCAAGTTCAATCTGGGCTCGATGAACAAGATGTTCACCGCGGTCGCCGTCGCGCAGCTCGCCGAGCAAGGCAAGCTCGCCTTCACGGATCGCATCGGCCGCTTCCTCGACACGACCTGGGTAGCGCAGGAGATCCTCGATCAGGTCACGATCGAGCAGCTCCTCACCCACACCTCCGGGCTGGGCAGCCACTTCAACGCGGTCTACCAGCGCTCCTCGCGACTGCTCTTCCGCAACGTCGACGACTACAAGCCGCTCGTGCGGCAGGGCACGCCCGCCTTCACGCCGGGGTCATCCTGGCGTTACAGCAACGCCGGGTTCCTGTTGCTCGGAGCAATCGTGGAGCGAGCCAGCGGCCAGGACTACTTCGACTACATCCGCGCGCACGTGACCGGGCCGGCCGGCATGACCGGCACCGACTGCTACGAGCTCGACCGCGTGAACGAGAACCTCGCCGTGGGCTATGAGCGGGCGCATGATGGCGGCGGGATGACCTGGCGCAACAACATCTTCGACCACGTGCTGCGCGGCGGTCCGGCCGGTGGCGGATACTCGACCGTCGGCGACCTGTTGCGCTTCGATCAGGCGCTGCGCGCCGGGCGGCTGCTCAAGCCCGAATCGCTCGCGCGCGTCTGGAGCCCCCGCCCCGAGATCAACTCGCCGACCTATGGTTATGGGTTCCAGACGGTGGCGACCCCGGCCGGGCGTCGCGTCGGCCACGCGGGCGGATTCACCGGCATCAACTCGTACCTGGGCATGTATCTGGATGAAGGCTATACAGTAGCCGTCATGTCGAACGAATCGGATGGCGCCACGCCCGTCTACGAGCGGGCGTGCCAGCTCATCGAGCAGGGGCGCTGAAGCCACGCCGGAGCGGCGGCGCGCTCGGCCGCCGGGTGCTCGGCCGCCGGGTGCTCGGCCGCCGGTCGCGTGGCCAGGGAGCGATGGCAGTGTCATTCGTGGGCGAAGGGCAGGCCGCCGTTCCGCGCGAGCTGAGCATGGCGGATCTCGCCGCGCTGTGGCGCGCATCCACGCTCGAGCGCGCGCTGGGCGGGCCCGCGCCTGGCGCCGGGTCTTGCCCAGCGCCTTGCCCCGCGCCTTCCCAGGGCCCGGCCCCGCTCCGTGACGGGTCTGCCCGGCTGTGGGACACGTACGACCTGCACCTGCTCGACGTGCGCCCGGCGGAAGCGTTCGCGGCCAGGCACATCCCCGACGCGGCCTCGATCCCCGCCGCGGAGCTGCGCGAGCGCGCCCACGAGCTGCCGCGCGCCCGCGGGCGGCTGCTGATCGTGGCCACCGGCGCGCAGGAGGCGCGCCACGCGGCCGGCGCCCTCACCCGCGTTGGCGCTCTCCCGGCCTTTGGCGCTCTCCCCCCCCCCGGCGCCACACCCGCGGGGGCCACGTCCGCGGGGGCCGCACCAAGATCCGCCGCACCCGCTGCGGTCGCCGACGCGGCCGACTCCTGGCCCGGCCCGTGGGAGACCGGTCCGCCCCGGCGGGTTCTGTGGGAACCGTCCCCCGCTGTGCGCGCCTGGGCGGGGCGCCTGCCGCCGGGGCGCGCGCTCGACCTGGGGTGCGGCACCGGGCGCGACGCCGTGTATCTCGCCGCGGCCGGTCACGACGTCGCCGCCGTCGATCGTCTGCCCGACGCGCTCGAGCGGGCCGCAGCGCTGGCGCGCCAACATGGGCTGGCGATTCGCACGCTCGCCCTGGACCTCCGCCGCGAGCTTCCCCCTGCGGACGGCGGATTCGATCTGATCCTCATGGTGCGCTTCCTCGAACGAGCGCTCCTTGCCTGGGCCGCCGCGGCCCTGCGCCCAGGCGGGCACCTCATCCTGGAGACGTTCGCGGGGCCCGTCGCCGCAATGGGGAACGGCCCGCGCCGCGACCGCTGGATCCTCGCGCCGCAGGAGGCGCTGCGCGTGGTGGAATCCTGGAAAACCGCCGGTCCGCCGATCGGCGGCGTGTCATGGAGCGTCCTCGAGTACGTCGAGGGCGCGGAGATGCCTGGAACCACGCTGACACGGATGGTCGCGCGCAAGGGAGTCGCACCGGGATGGGAGGCCGGGCAAGCGGCGGAGGCCTGACCGGGCTCGGAGCGAGCCCCTTTCACGTACGCCGTCTCTGACCGGTCACAGAAGGAGGCACGACGATGCCCATCATCACGATCGACCCAGGCCTGGCCGGGAAAATCCACCTGGGTGTCTTCCAGGCCGAAGGCATCACCGCCACGGGCACGAGCCCCGAGCTCGAGCGCGACCTGCCGGCGCTGTGCGAGCGGGTGCGCGCGACGTTCGCCGAGCCCGCTCAGGCCGTCGAGCTCTTCGGCCCCACGCGCCAGCTCTACCGCGCGATCGGTCTCGATCCCACCAAGACCCGCCCGTCGTCCGAGGCGCTGATCCGGCGCGTGATCCTCGGCAAGGGGCTCTATCGGATCAACCGGGTGGTGGACACGTGCAACCTCTGCTCGATCGACTTCGCACTCTCGATCGGTCTCTACGACACTGACGCCGTGCAGTGGCCAGCGGACTTGCGCCAGGGCCGGCCCGGCGAGGGCTACCAGGGGTTGGGCAAGGATCATGTGAACGTGGCCGGGCGCTGGACGCTGGCCGATCGGGAAGGGCCCTTCGGCAATCCGTCGTCGGACTCGTTCCGCACGCGCATTCGGGAGACGACCACGCGTTGCACTTTTGTCATCTTCGCGCCCGTATCCTACGATCTGCGCCGCCTGCGCACGGAGCTGCGAGAAGCCAGTACGCGCATGGCCACCTACGCGGGGGGGCGCACGACGCTGGAGGAGATCCTGTAGGCTCTGCCCCAGGGCGCGGCGTGGCGGGATCGCGAACGATCTCGGCGCTCCCGCCGCGGACATCGGCAGACGGGCTGTGCGGAAGGGTCAGGCGCGCGGATTCGCCGGGCGCCGTCGTCTCTGGACAAGGCCCCGCATCCCCCGTAGCCTCACCGGCGCAATGGGGTCCAGAAGCCGTAGGAGGGAGCCCGAATGCGGCGAGTGAGCTTGGCGTTGACGCTCCTGGGACTGATCGCCGGATGCGGGACGCAGACCGAGCGCAATCCGCCCAATGTTCTCTGGATCCTCTGGGATACGGTGCGGGCCGACCGCCTCGGCCTCTATGGGAATCCGCGTTCCACCACTCCGTTCGTCGACCGGTGGGCGCGACAGGCTCGCATCTACGACAACTGCCTCTCCATCGCCAGCACGACTGTCCCGGCGCACGCGTCCATGTTCACCGATAGGCTGGCCTTGGAACACGGCGCCGACAACACCTACTGCCTGTTGCCGGAGAGCCTCGAAACCCTGCCGGAGATCTTCCGCCTCCACGGCTACCAGACTTATCTCTACTCGGAGAATCCGTTCATCACCCGCGAGACCGGCTTCGGTCAGGGCTTCGACTCGGTCGCGGTGCCGTGGGAAGCGCGTTGGCGATCCCGCGCGGCTGAGATCATCGAGCAGAAGATCCCCATGACGTACCGGAACCCACAGCTCTCTCAGCTCCTCCGGCAAGAGGGCATCCCCCCGTGGGCCCTCAGCCCCTGCGGGATCCTGGGCGAGGAAGTGCTGTGCAACTGGCTCGAACACCGGGACCGAAGCCGTCCCTACTTCGCTTTCCTCAACTTCATGGAGGCGCATGCGCCGATCATCACGCCTGCGCGCTATCGAAGCGCGATGCTCGCTCCGGCCGACGTGCACCGCTCGTATGCGATGAATCTCACACCCGCGGCAATCTGGCGCTACACATTCCGGTTGCAGGACTTCTCGGCCGAGGAGCTGGAAGTCATCCGCGGGACCTACGACGCCTCGCTCCGCGAAATGGACGACATCGTCCAGACCCTGCTGACGCGGCTGGAGAAGAGCGGAGCGCTGCAGAACACGATCGTCATTCTCTGCTCGGATCACGGAGAGCTTCTGGGCGAGCACCACATGCTCGACCACCAGTACTCGCTGGCCGAGCCGTTGCTGCGGGTGCCGCTCGTGCTTCACTATCCGCCGGCGGTCAAGCGGGGACGGGAGTCCCGCCCGGTGATGAACCTCGATCTTTACCCAACGCTGCTGGAATTGGCGGGGATCGATGTCGCCCGGCGTCCCCAGAGCCTTTCGATCAGCCTGCTCGCGCCCGTGGAGGATCGCACGCGCATCGCCGAGTTTCCCACGCCGCCTCTTCCCCCGTACGAGGAGGCCCGCAAGGTGAACCCGGCCTTCGACCCCACGCCCTTTCACCGGAGTCTGCGGGCGATTCGGGCCGGAACGCTCAAGTTCATCTGGTCCTCCGACGGTAGGAACGCGCTCTATGACCTGGGAACCGACCCCGGCGAGTTGCACGACCGACTGGCCCAGGACCCGCAGCGCGGCGCGGACCTCGCCGACCGTCTCGAACGCATCGTCACCGCGCGACAGCCGCCGGGTCGTGCGGAACCGCTCCGGGCCCGGCTGACGCCGGAGCAGGAAGACGTGCTTCGGTCGCTGGGCTATCTCGGCTCCGCGAACGTGCCCTCCGCGGGCGCGCCGGCGGAATCGACACCGGCCGCGGAGAAGCCCCGCTAGGGTCCGCGCGATCTTCATCGCCACGCGGCAGAGGAGGTTCCGCGAGTACTGGACGAACCCGAGCAGGTCTGAGGAGCCCGGGCGGCGTCGCGGTCGATTTCTTCGCCGTTCCGACGGTGAGGAACCGGATCCTCCTAGCCCTCCTCATCCTCTCCCGCCAACGACGGCATGCCCTCACTTCAACGTCACTGTCAACCCCGCGGCGCAGTGATCGGCTTTGCAGGTTGTCGAGGCATTCCCCGGGGACGAGGCGCCACGCTTCCCCCTGCGAGAACGCGCACCTCGGCGGCTGGCACCATCACTGCGAGCGGGCAGCGGCCCGACCCTGAGGCGCCGAGCCACCCAGCCTGTCCTCGCGTTCAAGCGACCGTGGCCTCAGCGCGCCCACGCCCTGCCACCCGGGCCCTTTGCTCTTGTGAGCAAGTCACCGGCAGGGCGACAATGGAGGAGCGGGGGCAGTGCTCGATGCGGCTGTGATTCAGTGGAGACGCGATCCGATGACTGGGCGCACTCCAGATGAGGTAGTCGGGACGGCCAGCCAGCCAGCGCAACGGCTCGTGGAGGTGAATATGCGAACTCCGGTGATGAGCTGCGCATGGTGGGCAGTTCTGGTGCTGCCCGCCGTTGGCGAGACCTACGTTGTTCGCCCCGACGGCACCGGGGACTTCCCCACCATTCAGGCCGCAGTCGATGCGGCTGCGGGTGGTGACACTATCGAGCTCACCGACGGGGTCTTCCGCGGCGAGGGCAATCGGCGCGTGTTCTGGGTGGGCAAGGAGATCACGCTGCGCTCCCAGAGCGGTGACCCCCGCGCCTGCATCCTGGACCCCGAGCGGCAGGACTTTGGCATCTACCTTGACAACGTGGGCCCCGGAGCGCTGCTCGAGGGCATAACCATCAGAAATGGGTACGGCTCCTATGGCGGCGGCGTTCACGTGCTGCAGTCCCAGCCGAGGATCGACCGCTGCGTCTTCCTTGACAATGTCGGTGGCGACGGAGGAGGCCTTCTGGTCAATGGCGGGGCCGCTCGTCCGACAATCACAGCCTGCGCGTTCGCAGGAAACTTCGCGTTCTTCAGCGGCAGTGGCATAGACATGTGAGGAGGCTCGGCTGCACTGGTCGAGTGCACCTTCTATGGCAATGAGACCTTGGTCGCCGGCGCGTGCATCGATACGGGCTGGGGCTCCATTGCCTCCTCGATCGAGAACACGATCATTGCCTTCTCGGTGCGCGGTTCGGCGATTGAGAGCTTCAGCACCGGGGCGGCGCCGGTCCTGACCTGCTGCGACCTATTCGGCAACGAAGGCGGGGATTGGACCGGGCGCATCGCCGATCAATACGGCATCAACGGCAACATCTCGGCCGACCCGCTCCTTTGCGATCCGAAGGCCGGTGATCTCACGCTGCGGGAAGACTCGCCGTGCGCACCGTTCTCGCCGCCAAATCCGGAGTGTGGACTGATCGGGGCCTGCCCGGTCGGCTGCGCCCCCACGCCCGCGGTGGAAACCACCTGGGGGGCAATCAAGGCGCTCTTCCTTCCTGCCCGCGCGGCAAGTCCGCAGACAGCGCGCCCGGGAGACGTCATCAGTGGGTCGCGCCTGGCCGGGGTGCTTGCACGACTGCGCCGGTAGCACGCGAGCATGGGCCGAGGGCTGCACTCCGCCCGGCAGCACGGCGTCGTCACAAGCCCTCTCCGCCTCCTGGCGGAGGCGACGTTGAGCCCACCAGGCCAGCGGATTGAACCAGGGCTGATGCCCACCAGCGAGCCCAGCAGCGAGCCCACCGGGCTCACGGCGTTGGCGCGTCGGCGAACGTGGGCCAGCACGTGACGCGGGACCGCCTCGAGACCCTGCGGTCCGAGCCCGCGCCCTCCGCGCGAGCTTGATTCCGTGGCCGCGCGGCCGCGATTCCGATTTGCATAAGCAAGGCAGGGGTGTGATCATTAGCAATTGTGAATAGCTTTGCTGCCGGTGCGCGTCTGGGACCTTACGAGATCCAGGCCCCGATCGGTGCGGGGGGCATGGGGCAGGTCTACCGTGCCCGCGACACGCGCCTGGACCGCGTGGTGGCGATCAAGGTCCTGCCGTCTCTGCTCTCCTCGGAACCCGAGCTTCACCAGCGCATCGAGCGTGAGGCGCGCATTGTCTCGAGCCTTTCCCACCCCCACATCTGCGCCCTGTATGACGTTGGGCAACACGAGGGCTCCGCCTACCTCGTGATGGAGTACCTCGAGGGCGAGACGCTGGGCGCCAGGCTGCGCAGGGGCCCGCTGCCGCTCGAAGACCTGCTGCGCCACGCGCTCGAGATCGCTGGCGCGCTCGACGCCGCCCATCGCCAGGGTCTGATCCACCGCGACCTGAAGCCCAGCAACGTCGTGCTGACCAGGTCGGGCGCCAAGCTCCTCGACTTCGGCCTGGCGAAACACCTGCCTTCCCCGGCCGAAGCTACCGGGGCCACGGCCGCCCCCACCATCACCAGTCCGCTCACCGCCCGGGGCACCATCGTCGGTACGCTGCAGTACATGGCCCCCGAGCAACTCGAAGCCGGCGAGGTGGACGCGCGTAGCGACATCTTCGCCTTCGGCGCCCTGCTCCATGAGATGACCACGGGGCAGAAGGCGTTCGAGGGCAAGACCCAGGCCGGGGTGATCGCCGCGATCCTCGAGCGCGAACCGCCATCGACCTCGTCACTGCGTCCGGGCATCCCGCCCGCGCTCGAGCGCCTGATCGGGACCTGTCTGGCGAAGGACCCGGGCCAGCGGCGCCAGTCGATGCACGACGTGCTGCTGGATCTCAAGTGGATCTCCGAGGGCGGCTCGCTGGCCGGTATCCCCGCCCAGGTCTCGTCGCGGCGCAAGCGGCGCGAGCGGCTGGCATGGCTGACGGCGGCGGTGTTCCTGGGAGCTGCCATCGGCCTGGGATTCGCTTACCGCCGCGCCGCGCACCGGGAGGTCCGCGCGGTGCGTGCGGTCCTGCCCGCGCCTGAGAACACCGAGTTCTTCACGCTCTCCAACTCACCTGGCCCGGTCTGCGTGTCGCCCGACGGAAACCGGCTGGTCTTCGCGGCCAGGGCCGAGGGCCAGCCCGCGCTGCTCTGGGTCCGCGACCTCGCAGTGGATCAAGCCGTGCCGCTGGCCGGCACCGAGGGGGCGGCGTACCCCTTCTGGTCCCCGGACAGCCGCGCGATCGGTTTCTTCGCCGACCGGAAGCTCAAGAGGACGGGTGCCGCCGGGGGCCACGTGCAGAGCCTCTGCGACGCGGAGAATGGCAAGGGAGGAACCTGGAATCGGGACGGCACGATTCTGTTCGCGGCGACATTCAATGCCGGCCTCCTGCGGATCTCGGCGGCCGGGGGGACCCCGACGGCGGTCACCACGCTGGACACGCTGCGCGGCGAGAGGTCCCACCGGTTTCCCTGCTTCCTGCCCGACGGGCGGAGATTCCTTTACCTCGTCTGGAGCAGCAACCCGTCCGAACCCGCGGTGGCCAGGATCGGATCGCTCCGCGGCGGCGAGGACCGGCTGCTGATGCCGGCGGAATCCAACGTGATCTATGCGTCGGGCCACCTGCTCTTCGCTCAGGGCGGCACCCTGATGGCGCGCCGCTTCGATCCCCACCGCTGCCGTCTGGCGGGCAGCGCCGTCCCCGTGGCCGAGAACCTCCGATACCTTTCGGCCGCGACGCTGGGAATCTTCTCGGCGTCGGAGAACGGCATTCTGGCGTACCAGCCCGGCGATGCCACCGACGTCTGCAATCTGGTCTGGCTGGACCCGACCGGCAAGCGGCTCGGCACCCTCGGTGATCGCGCCGACTACGCCAGCCCGCAGATCTCGCCGGACGGGCGGCGGGTGGCGCTCGAGATCAGGGATCCACGCTCCGGGAAGACCGACATCTGGATCTATGAAATCGCCAGCGGCGTGCGGACCCGGTTCACCTTCGATCCCACCGCCGATGAGGGTCCGCTCTGGTCGCCCGATGGGCAACACCTGATCTTCTCCTGCGCGCACAAAGGGCACCTCGACCTCTACGAGAAGTCACTGCACGGCTCCGAGCCCGAGCAACTCCTTCTCGAGACAGCGAGTGACAAGCTCGCGACGAGTTGGTCAGCGGACGGGCGCTTCGTCCTCTACACCAGCAACGCGGATGTGTGGGTCCTGCCGCTCCTCGGGGAGCGGCGGCCCTACCCGTTTCTTCAGACCCCGCACCAGGAGGGCTATGCCACGTTCTCCCCCGACGGGCGGTGGGTCGTCTATCAGTCCAACGAGTCGGGTCAGAGCGAGATCTACGCGACCCCATTCCCCGGACCGGGTCGTAAGTGGCAGATCACCACCGCCGGCGGCTGGTATCCCTCCTGGCCGCGGGAGATCGACCGGATCGGCTACATCACCCTCGATGGCGTGTTGACCTCGGTGGAGATTCGGACGGAGGGCGGCACCTTTCAGGTCGGGACACCGGTCGCGCGCTACGATGTGCGGGGGCTCGTGGACGGCGCCGCCACTCCGGATGGGCAACGCTTTCTGGTCCTGGCACCGGCGGAATCGAAGAAGGGCGAGCACCTGAACCTGGTGATCAATTGGACGGCGAAGGGGGGCGAGGAGTAGTTCACGCGGCTCGGCGCGGCCGAGCGGCGGCTCTTTTCGACTGGATGGCCTGCGGCCGGTGGCGAGCATCCCCTCCCGTGCCCCGCGAGAACCCCATCCCATCGCAGCGCGGACCGATCCACGGCCTGCCCAGACTGGCAGCGAGTGTCAGACACTGGGGATGAAAGAGGCCGAAGGTCCATCTTGCCTCGGTGTCGACGTGGGATCGACGGATTTGGATCGACGGGCGTACGGATGCCACGCTTGGCGGCCAGTTCCTCGGCGATCATGTCCTCCTGCTGGCGAAGTGCAGCGGTCCCGAGGGCAAGCACTGCCCGCGACTTCAGGGCTGCCCGCAGGGCTGAGAGAAGGGTTACAATGAGTGCGCGCATGGGGCGGGATGCTGCCTTGGCCATGGGAAGCGTCATCCTGGGAGGACATTCGGAGTTTCCGCGGAGCACGGGGCACAACGTGACCATCGCTCTTGCACGCAAAGGAGTTCTCGATGCGCACACCGGCCTGCCTGTTGCTCGTGATCGGTCTGTTCGCCATGTATTCCGCTGCCCGGTCGTCATCCCCTGTGGACATTCCCCAGCCGGCCGGGCGGCCGATGGCCGGCCCCTTCGGCAACACCGTGCTGCTGATCGTGCCGATCAAGGACTGCGTGATGGATCAGGTCCTTTCGGATCTGGGCGTGTCTTACGACCGGTGGTCCAGCCCCTATTTCGTCACCGTGGACCTGACCCCCTACGAGCACGTGATTGTGGCGCTGGACGGCCCCGCGATAGAGGAGCCGAGCATCGCCCATGTGGCCGCCTGGGCCCGGGCGGGCGGCTACTTGCACTTCTACGGTGGAACGGAGTACGAGCTTTACGCCCTGGCGCTCGATGTGCATCTGCTCCGCAACGATGTCAAGAACTTCGCCTGGGCAGAGAGCGCGCAACCTCACGCGACGATCACCAACGGGGCTCACTATCTGGCCGCGGGTCTCCCGGCGGTCTACAACTTCGAGGACACCGAGGCCTCCTACTACCAGACCCGCTCGAACGACCCCGCCGTCTCTGTGGCCGCGCGCAACGGCGACGGGTACGATCTCCTGATCTCCAAGGTCGTGGGCCAGGGCAGCTTCGACATCTGCGTCAACTCGCCGACGGACAAGTACTACTGGTGGCCCTCGGACTATGAGTGGTGTCGACAGGTTGTCGCCAACATGCTCGCGTGCGGCGGCAGCACCCCGACCGAGAGCGCAACCTGGGGCAGGGTGAAGATGCTGTTCCGGTGACCAGCCCGCCGTCCGCTCAGTCCGCCCACGCCAGCGGATCGATCTCCGGGAAGATGTTGTTCTTCCCCTCGATCGTCGCCAGCCAGCCCTCGTCCACGTTGCCGCCGCGCAGGTCCTCGTAGAGCTTGGTGAAGTTCATGATGTGCTCCTGCGTGCGGGCGACCGCGTAGGGCACCATCGTGCCGGTCTTCATGATGAAGGCCCAGTCGCTGCTCTGCGCCAGCAGGAACTCGCGGGCGGCCTGCCTGAGCGCGCGCCAGTGGAGACCGTCGCCGCCGAAGCCGCCGCGCTTGGCGCGGTTGGCCAGCTCGACCATCCGGTCGCCGGCCACGTGCAGGTGGCGATAGATCCAATCGTTCGAGCCTTCCAGCCAGAACTCGGCGTAGCCCTTCCAGCCCCAGCTCGACATCGACGGGGTCGCGACCTGGGCCATGGGGAACTTCTCGCGGTACTCCGACAGGGTGATCGTCTTGATGGCCTTCTGATCGTAGGCGATCTTGCGCAGCAGCATCTCGATGAAGATCGGGCCCTCGTACCACCAGTGGCCGAAGAGCTCGGCGTCGTAGGGCGCGACGATGATCGGCGGGCGGCCGATCAGGCCGTGCAGGTGCTCGACCTGTTTCTCACGATTGAACATGAAGTTGCCGGCGTGCGCCGCGGCCTTCTCGCGGGCGTGGTTCGGGTCGTAGGGCTCCTTGTGATCCGTGGGCCCGGTGATCCGGTAGTACTTGATGCCCAGGTTGGTGCGCTTGCCGTCGTCGTGCAGATAGGGTCGCACGTAGTCGTACTCGAGGTCCCAGCCGACGTCGCGGTAGAACTCGCGGTACTCGTAGTCGCCCGGATAGCCTTCCTTAGCGCTCCAGACCTGCTTGGAGGACTCCAGGTCGCGCCCGAAGGCCGCCACCCCGCGGCGCGAGACGATCGGCGCGTAGATGCCGAACTTGGGCCGCGGCGAGGCGTGCAGCACGCCGTGCGCGTCGACGATGTAGTGGCGAATGCCCTCGTCCGCCAGCACCTCTTCGACCCCGGGCTGGTAGCCGCACTCGGCCAGCCAGATGCCGCGCGGGCGGCGTCCCAGGTGGCGCTCGTACTCCCGCGCCGCCGTCGCCACCTGGCCGCGCCAGACGTTGCGATTGCCGAGCATCAGCGGCATGAATCCATGGGTCGCCCCGCAGGTCAGGATCTCGAGCTCGCCTTCGTCCTGGAAGATCTTGAACGCCCGCAGGAGATTGCGGCCGTACTGGTTGACGAAGACTTCCCGAGCCCGCTGGAAGAGGTAGTAGTAGTGGTTGGCCAGCGCGTTGAACTCGGGCATCCAGCGCGTGCGCTCGACCTCCTTGCCGGCCAGCTCGATCAGCCGCTCGATGTGGCGCACGTAGCGCTCCTGCAGCAGCGGGTCGCTCAGCATCGCCACCAGCGGCGGGGTGAGCGACATGGTCAGCCGGAAGGGCACGCGATCGGTGCGCAGCCGGTTGATCATCTCGATCAGCGGGATGTAGGTCTCGGTGACCGCCTCGAAGAACCAGTCTTCCTCGAGGAAACGTTCGTGCTCCGGGTGGCGCACATAGGGCAGGTGCGCGTGCAGTACGAGTGCCAGATAACCTTTGGGTTCATCCATGAGCCGCTACCCCATCATGCGTGCGGGGCGGCCACGGGGCCGTCCCGCTCGTCACCGTCCGCCCGGGGGGCGCGCTCCGCGCGCCCGCTTTCGCTACCTGCGCGCACTGGACTTCGATTCGATCATCTCCGTGGCGCTCGTCTCACGACGCACGGTAGGCGTGATCGTCTTGCGAAACACGCCATCGGCCGACACCGCGGTGGCGTCGATCACCTGCGTTCCGTCGGGCAAGAGAAAGCGCAGGCTGAAGGTGCCGTCGGGCCTGAGCGGCACGACCTTGCCCTGCACGGTCACGGTCGCGTCGGACTCGGTGGCGCCGTAGACGATCAGCTCGGCATCGAGCACGAACCAGAACCCGCGCGGGACCTGCTTCTGGGCCAGCAGCTCGCCGCTGCCCATGCTGGCCAGCATCCCTGAGGCCCAGTCGGAGCGCAGCCGCTCACGCAGCAGCATCCCGAGCTCGGCCGAGGCCCGCCCGCCGCCGTGGCGCTCCGGCGAGGCCAACTCGTAGAGCCGATTGAACGCCTCGGGCGAGATGGCCCATTCCTCGTCGGTCACCGTCGAGATGCTGTCGCGCGGCGTGTTCACCATGTTGGAGCGGGCATAGGCGTGGAACCGCCCGCTGCGGCTGATCACGCCCACCGCCGCGCGATAGGCGCGGTCGGGGCGCCCGACGTTGATGTACCAGTTGCTCGACCCCGCGGGCAGATCGATGTCATAGCGATTCTCGCCGTCGTCGCTCGACGCCTTGGCCTCGGGCGTGTCGGGCGGGTAGTCGTAGACGCGCAGGACCGTGCGGCTGCCGCGCCATTCGTCGCCGAGCTGGCCGCGCATCCGGTCGACGGCCTTGGGCGTCACTTCCCAGTAGGCATGCAGCCAGTAGGGATCGCGCGCCATCAGGGCGATCCGGTCGATCCCGTACTGGTCGGGCATGTGCAGGGGCGCGCCCCGCGGTGTGCGTCGCAGCTCGGGCTCGCGCGCGACTTCGGGCCGGCGCTCCTCGGGCTCCCTCGCTGGCGCCGCCTTGGGATGCGCCACGGGCGTCGCGGCCTTGGCCTGGGCCGCCGCCTTGGCCGGAGCCGTCGCCTTCGCGGGAGCCGGCGTCTTCGCCGGAACCGCGCCCTTCGCGGGGGCTGCCGCCTTCGCGGGGGCTGCCGCCTTCGCGGGGGCCGCCGCCTTCGCGGGGGCCGCCGCCTTCGCGGGGGCCGCCGCTCTGGTAGCGGCCGCGGCCTTCACCGGAGCCACAGGCCGCTGCTCCGCCGTGCGCGCCGGTACGGACCTGGGCGTCGGGGATGGCGGCTTCGCGCTTCTGGTGGCGGACTTCGCCTCTCGTGGGCTCGCGGCCTTCACCGCCCGCGCGGGAGACGGAGCGCCGGGGCCCGTTGCCGCGCCGCGCCCACGCGGCGCAGAGCGTCCCTCGGCCTGCGACCTCCCGACTGCGCCTCGCGCCCCCGGCTTCACGCCCTTGGCTGCGCCCCGGTCGAAGATCGGCTTGCGCTCCCGCGACTGGGCTTTGAGGACCGCCTTGACCAGGCCATCCTTGGAAAGCGAGCTGCGACCCGGTATACCCAGCTTGCGAGCCATCTCGAGAAGATCTTGCTTGGTAAGCGCTTCGAGGTCTTCGCGCCTCATGATCCACCTCTCTTGTCAGTCACAGAGCTCACATCGTGGTTCTTGTCACCACAGGTCGCCGTCCTGGTTCCGGCAGATCGGCCGGCCTTCCATTGACCCAGCCCGCCGATGGGCGTTCGTCCCGCCTCTCCCGTATCTCGCGCGGCGAGTCCGCCAGCCTGCGGAGCCATGACGTCGGGCACAGCGTTGTTGCGGGAGTCGCCCCCAACTTACTCCAGGACTCGCACCTGTCGCCCGCTCATGGCGCTCGCGCACTGGCGCATGTCACGTTGTCTTCCGGAACGGCACCGGGCGGCTCAATCGAGCGGACCGGGCGGGCTACCGTTCTCCTGCTCCAGAATCCAGCGTATGTTGAGATGCAGGGCCTCCGCGAGGGCCTGGTAGGCCTGCCAACACCGCAGATCCTCGGCCGCGCTGCTGTTGGACACAGCTCGCAGGGCCTCGCGGTTCTTCCACAGGACTCGATATGCTAGGTCCTCCAGGGGGCGCCGGTCCAGTGGAAAGTGCAGGTCGTAGCTGCTCCTGATGACCTCCTCGCAACGCCGCGCGCAGGCGCAATCCGTTCCCCCCAGGAGGTGCTCCAGCATCTCGTGGATCACCCGGCCGTAGGCCTGAACCAAAGCTGTAATGGACACTTCCAACTCGTTTTCACGCGTGAAGTTGAGCAGCTCGGCGATCTCCCTCAGGTGCCGTTCCTGAGTCGCCGCCGCAATCTCGCCGCCCGCATCGGTCTGGCCGCCGGCCTCCGCGCCCGTGCCGACCATCGGGCTGGGCGGACCCACCTCTTCGCAGCACCCCTCCCCCCGGCCGCGCAAGCTGCTCTCCAGTTGCGTCGCCTTCTCCTCGAGCCGGCGGGTGAGAACGTGTCCGGCGGCGGCGCGCAGCACCGGCGGTGGATCCACGCCGGCCTCCCGGCACGTGGCGATCAGCTCCTGGCCCTGTTCGAAGAGCTGCTCCAGCAGGGCCTCGCCGGTGCGCAGGATCGACTCGAAGGCGGTGCGGATGATCTGCTTGCGATCCTCGGCCACCAGATCGCGGAGGGTGAAGACCTCGACGCCCGCCGTTCGCTGGAGATCCTCCTCCCGGGGATGATCCAGCCGAATCTCGCCGGCCGTCCCTTCCGCGGCGCCGAGCGCGACGATGTAGCAGCGCAGATCGCCCGGGCCGTTGTGATAGAGATGCGCCGCGAAGGCGAGCGTCTCCTCCGTGTCGAGGTGCGCGAGCTCGAGCAGCGCGTGCCAGCTCGGCGGCGCCGGGGCGTCCTGGCCCTCCCGCCCGGAGGATGGCCCGCCGGGCGCGAGCTCCACCCGCGAGGCGTGGATCGCGTAGCGGAATTGGCGCGACTCGGGCGGCCGATCGAGGACTGCGGCGCCGATCGCGACCCCGCCCGCCACCATCGCCGGCCGCACGCGCTGCGGATGGACGAAGCGCAGGTAGACGTCGGCCGCGTTGCCCAGCCCCGGGACGTTGCTGTGCGCCTCGGCCAGGTAGTCGAGGAGCATCTCCTCGAGATCCAACCGCTGCCAGGGCCTGGCCAGCTCGATCGCCCGGCAGGCATAGGCCATGTTCTGAACGGTCTCGATGCCCGAGATGTCCGCGAAGAACCAGCCGCAGCTCGTGTACATGTACATCGCATAGCGCTGGGATTCGAGCAGGCTCCAGAGCTGATGGCGCTCAGCCGGCCCGAGGTCCCGCCGGGCGTGCTGCTGGAGCAGCCCGGCGCGGGCGTCGCGGCTCGGGTCGAGCAGCACCAGGACGTAGTCGTCGCGCACCGCCCAGGGGTCGCGCACCAGCGGTCCGGCGTTCTCGAGGAACGTCTCGACCAGCCGGTCGCGCACCATATCGAAGCCTCGCCGCAGCGGGGTGCGCCAGCGCTGGTTCCAACCCTCGCGCCCGCCGGTCGAGCAGCCGCAATCGCGTTCCCACCGCCCGACGCCGTGGGCGCAGCTCCACGCCGTCCCCTCATCCTGCTCGCCGAAATTGAGATCGACCTCTTGCGCCGGCGGATTCAGCTCCAGATAGCGGCCGTAGTTGGTGAACTCGATGCCCCGGCGCGGCCCCTCACGGCGCACGAGATAGGAGAGGCACATGTCGCCGAAGGGCTCGTGGTGCCCGTAGACCTCGCCGTCGGTCGCGACGTTGACTTGCCCCTGGCCGGGCGGCAGTCCGGCCCCCGCCTGGAGGAGCCGCTCGGCGTAGCCGGGCGCCGAGCGCAGCAGGTGGGCGAAGCTCACGTCGGCCGCCAGCGGACCGTCGTAGAAGAAGACGTCGATGTAGCTGTCGGACACGCGCCGGCGCCGCGCGTCCTTGACGAAGTAGCGATAGACCTGTCGGGGGTCGATCCGGCCGCCGGCCGCATCGCTCCACCCGCGGCTGCGGTCGAGCGGGCGCGCCCGCAGCGCCTGGTAGGGCGAGAGGATCACGTAGCGCATGCCGTGGTCGATCAGGAGCTTCACCGTCTCCAGATTGATCGCCGTTTCCGCCAGCCAGATCGATTCGCTCTTGCGCCGGAAGCGCCACTCGAAATCGCGCAGGCCCCAGACGATCTGGGTGATCTTGTCGCGGTAGTTGGCCAAGGGCATGATCATGTGGTTGTAGACGTGCGCGATCGCGTTGCCGTGCCCCCCCTGCATGCGCACGCTCCAGCGATCGCCCTCGATGATCTGCTCGTACACGCCCGGCGAATGGCGCTCCAGCCAGGTGAGCAGCGTGGGACCGTAGTCGAAGCTGATGTAGGCGTGGTTGTTGACGATCTCCTCGATCAGGTTGCGCGCGCCCATCAAGCGGCTGCGGGCATTGGGCCGGTAACACTCGTCGGTGACCCGCTCGTTCCAGTCGTGCGCCGGGTGAGCGCTCTCTTGCCGGGGAATGCGTCCTGTCCAGGGGTTCTCTCGCGGAGGCTGGTAGAAGTGCGCATGAATGATGACTTGCATCGGTTGTCCTGCCGCTGACCTTACTTGCCTTGGCGCCAGCCCCGGCCATCCATCCCCCATCGGGGGGCCGCCTGGCGGGCGCCGCTCGCCCGTCAGCCCGATCGGCCCAGGGCCGCGGCGGCCAGCGCCGGCAGCACCACCCCCGCCGGCGCGCGCAGCAGCCCGTCAGCTAGATGATCGTAGGGCGTGGAGGTCTTGTTGACGATGATCAGCCGCGCCCCACCGGCCTTGGCCTGCTCCGGCAGCGCCGCGGCCGGGTAGACCCGCAGCGAGCTGCCGATGGCGATCAGGAGGTCGCAGGCCATGATCTCGGCGGCCGCCTCGGCCAGCGCGAGCTCGGGGAGCTGCTCGCCGTAGAAGACGACCTCGGGCTTCAGCCGGCCTCCACACCGGGGGCACGGCGGCGGAATCTCCTTCTGGAGAATGAGATAGACCTCCTCCATCGGAAAGGTCGCCGAGCAGTCCAGGCAACCGATCGAGCGGGTGTTGCCGTGCAGCTCGATCACGCGCCGCGACCCGGCAGCCTGGTGCAGGCCGTCGATGTTTTGCGTGATGATCGCCTTGAGGCGCCCCTCGGTTTCCATCTCGGCCAGGGCGGCATGGCCCGCATTGGGCCGCGCATCGGTCACCGCCCGATAGCGCACGTCGAGGAAGAAGTGCCAGAAGGGAACCGGGTCGGCCAGGAAGGCATCGATCTGGACCACCTTCTCCGGGTCGTACTTCGCCCACAGCCCTTCGTCGGCATCGCGGTAGGTGGGAATCCCGCTCTCGGCCGAGATGCCCGCCCCGGTGAAGGCGATGATGTGCGCGGAGTCGCGCACCAGGCCGCAGGCGCGCGTTAGCGCGGGATCTCCGGGGGAGCCGGCGGGGGAACCCGTGCCGGGCCGAGGTGGAGACGTCATATCCATGTCGGCTCGCCTTCCTCGCTGAGAGCGACGTGGCCGATCCTGAACGCTGGTGAACCCACGCCGCGTCGCCCGAGACTATACGCGGCTCGTGGATCCAGGCAATCCCATCCGCGCCGAGCTGCCACTACCCGTCTCAGCTTCGCCGAAGAGCTCGCGCCGGCGCGGCTCCGCAGCCGGTGGGGCGCCGTGGCCCACGGGCGGCCGCCCCCAACGCCGCCTTGTTGGCGCCAGCACCCGATGATACAATGGTTTGGTGGCATCTCCGGGCCGCAACGGGTCCGATGGCTCTTGACTCCGCAACCGGATGGAGGTTTCTCATGCGTCCCTCCCGATCCCTGCATGCCGCGCGCCTCTTCCAGCTCCTGGCCCTGGGGTTGGGCGCGTTGCTCATGGCCGGAAGCGCCGGAGCGCGCTGGATCGATCTGGGCGGTCAGCCACTGGACGTGACCCTGATCGAAAGTGACGGCGAGCGCACCGTCCTCGAGGTCACCGTGGGCGGTTTCGAGGCCACGCCGGTCGAGATCGACGGCGCGACCTATCATCACATCGCCTTGCCCGACGGCAGCATCCAGAATCTCGCCGGCTGGCCGGCGCTGCCCGATGTGCGGCGCAGCCTGATCATCCCCGACGACCGCGAGATGACGGTCA
>CAZRWW010000008.1:0-52670 GCA_964603725.1 uncultured bacterium | reverse complement strand
CTGGAGCGCACGCGCGCGCTGGACCGGGTGGATCCCAGCTTCGCGCAGATCTACGAGCGGCGGTTCATCAACTACAATACCTTCCAGCAGCGCTACACGCACATGCAGGAGGAGGGCAGCCTGCTCATCATCACCTACGACGCCTACCTGGCCAACATCACGCCGCTCTACCTGTGGAAGCTCCAGAAGGGGCTGAAGGCCAAGCTGGTCACGCTGTCGCAGACCGGCTCGACCGCCACGCAGATCAAGGCCTACATCCAGAACGAGTTCGACACGACCGACATGGCCTACGTGCTGCTGATCGGCGATTCGCAGCACATCCCGGTGCTGAGCGGAGGGTCGGACCCGCTCTACGCCCTGGTCGCGGGCAGCGACAACTATCCGGACATCTTCGTCGGCCGCTTCTCCGCCGAGAGCCCCGCGCATGTCGATGTCCAGGTGGCGCGCACGATCCACTACGAGCGCGACATCGCGGTCGGCGAGACCTGGCCGCAGGTGGGCTGCGGCATCGCCTCGAACCAGGGACCGGGCCACTTCGGCGAGTACGACAACCAGCACATGGACTACATCCGCAACGACCTGCTGGCCTACGGCTACACCTCCGTCGACCAGATCTACGATCCGACGGCCACGGCGGCGATGGTCTCCAACGCCCTCAACGCCGGACGAGGCATCGCCAACTACTGTGGCCACGGCAGCGACACCTCGTGGGGCACGACCGGTTTCAGCAACTCGCACGTCAACGCGCTCACCAACTACGGCAAGTGGCCCTTCATCTGCAGCGTGGCCTGCCTCAACGGCAACTTCATCGGCCAGACCTGCTTCGCCGAAGCCTGGCTGCGGGCCAACCAGGGCGGTGAGCCCACGGGCGCCATCGCCACCTATATGTCGGTGATCAGCCAGTCGTGGGATCCGCCCATGTACATGGAGGACGAGGCCGTAGACCTGCTGGTCGCCGATCAGATGCGGACCATCGGCGGCCTGTGGTTCAACGGCTCCTGCTACATGATCGAGCAGCAGGGCACCTCGGGCGTCAATGAGTTCAAGTACTGGACGATCTTCGGCGATCCCACGCTACGCGTGCGCACCAAGCAGCCGCAGATGATGACGGTCAATCACACCGGCACGCTGCTCCTGGGCCAGAACACCTACGCCATCTCGAATACCGGTGTGAGCGGGGCGCTGTGCGCCTTGTACGCCAACGGGACGTTGTACGGCACGGCCGCGACCGATGCCGCGGGCCAGGCGACGATCACGCTCGACCCGGTGCCGGTTGAGCCGATGAACCTGCTGCTGACGGTCACGGCCTACAACAAGGAGACCTACATCGGCGACGTCGAGGTCATCCCGGCCGAGGGCCCCTACCTGCTGATCTCGGAGGTGCAGTACTTCGATTCGGGCGAGGACGGGCTGGTCAACGCCGGCGAGACCGTCCTGCTGCGCGTCAAGCTGCGTAACGTCGGCATCGAGGCGGCTGCCAACGTGAGCGCCGCGCTGAGCTGCGAAAATCCCTACATCACGCTCACTCAGGCCGCCAGCACCTACCCCGACCTGGCGCCCGGCGCCGAGGCCTGGAGCAACCAGTTCTACGGCTTCTCGGTCTCGCCGCAATGCCCCGATGCGCAGACGGTGGCCATGCCGGTCGTGATCACGGGTGACGAGCGCCTCACCTGGGAGTCGGCGATCAACTTCGTCGTGCATGCGCCGGCGATCTCGATCGCCTCGATCCTGATCGACGACACGGCCGGCGGCGACGGCAACATGCGCCTGGATCCCGGTGAGACCGCCACGCTGGCGGTGACGCTCCTGAATGCCGGCAGCGGCCGGCTCGACGGCATCACCGGCGTCCTCTCCTGCACCCATCCGCTGGTCACGATCCTCGCGGGCAGCGCCACCCTCGCGGGTCTCGGCACCGGCCAGAGCGGCGCGCTCGTGCCGGTCTTCGAGGTGGCGGTCGACCCCGGCTTCCCGGCCTTCGACTGCCGCTTCGACCTGCGCGTGACGGGCAGCAACCAGTACGATCAGACCTTCGAGCAGATGCTGCCGATCGGCGGCTTCTTCGAGACGGTCGAGGGCGGCGCCGGCGACTGGACCCACTACGTCGTGTCGCCCACCGGCTTCACCGAGCAGTGGCACGTCTCGACGCAGCGCAACCACACGCCCGGCGGCACGACGAGCTGGAAGTGCGGGGCGACCGGCACCGGCAATTACGCCGACCTGCTGGACGCCGGTCTCGAGACGCCGGCGGTTACGCTGAACGGCGAGGGCGAGCTCGTTTTCTGGATGTGGATGCGTTCCGAGGTGAGCAGCTACTACCAGGGCAAGGCCTACGACGGCGGCCTGATCGAGATGTCGGTCGAGGGCGGTCCGTGGCAGCAGATCACCCCGGTGGGCGGCTACACCCACACGATCCGCAGCGGCAGCACGCCGGGACCGTTCCCGGCCGACACGCCGGTTTTCGCCGGCACGATCGACTGGCGCGAGGTCCGCTGCGACGTCGCCGGCGTCGAGGGTGAGGTGCGCTTCCGCTTCCGCTTCGGCTCCGACGGCGCCACCACGCTCGAGGGCTGGTACATCGACGACATCGAGATCCTCGGCCTCTCAGCGCTGGCCGCGGTCCAGGACGGCACGATCAGGCCCGCGACCCTCACCCTCCTGCCGAGCCGGCCGAATCCCGCGGCGGGCCAGTCGACGATCGCCTTCGCGCTGCCCCAGGGCGGCCTGGCCCGGCTCGAGGTGTTCGATGCGGGCGGTCGCCTGGTGCGCACGCTCGTCCAGGGCAAGCTGGCGGCGGGCGACCATCGCGCGCAGTGGGACGGCGCCGACGAGCTCGGCCGCCCCGCGCCAAGCGGTCTCTACTACTACCGCTTGAGCGCCGGCGACGAGACGCAGCGGCGCACGCTGGTTCTGATGAGGTAGATGACCGCCAGTAGGCACGATGCACAGACCCGCGCCGGGCGTTCGCGCCTCGGCGCGGGTCTTGACGTTCCGGCGCTGCTGTGCGCGATTCTGGCGCTCGCGGTTCGGGTACTCTACCTGCTCGAGAGCCGCGGCAATCCGTTCCGCCACCACCTCGACCTCGATCCCAGGACCTACCACGAGTGGGCTCTGTCCATCATGGGCGGCCGTCTCGTGGGCGCGGATCCCTTCCACCAGGCGCCGCTCTACCCCTACTTCCTGGCAGGCTGCTACGCGCTGCTCGGCGCCGATCCGCAGCGCGTGCTGTGGCTCCAAGCGCTGCTCGGCGCGGTCGCGACCTATCTGGTGGCCCGCGTCGCGGGGCGCTACTGGGGCCGCGCGGCGCAGATTGCCGCCGGACTCGCCATGGCGCTCTTCGCGCCGGCCATCTTCTACACCGGGGTGCTGCTGGTGCCGGTCCTGGCGACCTTGCTCCTGGCCCTGGCGCTGCACCTCGCGCCGCGGCGCGCCTTCTGGGCGGGACTCGCGGCCGGGCTGACCGGGCTGGCCCATCCCACGGCGCTCCCCGGCGCCGTGATCGTGCTCCTGGGCATGCTCGTGCACGCGCACGGCCGCGGCTATCGGCGGCCGACGCTGGCGCTCCTGGCCGGCGTGATCGCGGCGATCCTGCCGGCCACCGTGCACAATCTGGCCGTGAGCGGACGCGTGGTGCCGATCTCGGTCAACTCGGGGATCAACTTGTACATCGGCAATGGCCCGCGCGCGAACGGGTACTACGCGGCACCCTTCGGCATGCACGCCGGGGAGGATCCCGTCGGCATTCGCGAGGCCGGGCGCCAGAGCGGCCGGCCCCTGACCGCGCTCGAGGCGAATCGGTACTGGACCGAGCAAGCGCGCGCGCAGATGCGAGCCGCGCCGGGTCGCGCGCTGGGGCTCTTCGCGCGCAAGCTCTGGCTCGCCCTGGCCAGCTATGAGGCGCCCCAGATCGAGTCCTTCGACTTCGAGAAGCGCTACTCGCTGCTGCTGCGCCTGCCCCTACTGCCCGGCTGGATCACCCTCCTGGCCCTGCTCGCCGCCGCGCTCGCCCTGCGCCGCCGGGAGATCGTGCCCTGGGCGCTGGGCGCCGGCGTCCTGGCCAACACCGCCGCCCTGGCGATCTACTTCGTCACCGGCCGATTCCGCCTGCCGACGCACGTGTTCCTCGCGCTCGGCGCCGGCGCGGCCGCCGCGGCCATTGTCCAGCACTGCCGACTCATGTCGCGGATTCCCGCGCCGGATCTCCCGGGCGAGCGGCCGGCGGGAGTCGCCGGTCGCCGGCTCGCGCGCGCCCTGTGGCCCGCGGGGGCGGCCTGTCTGGCAGTGGCAGCGCTGTTCGGGCCGAACTGGCTCGCGGTGGGTCGCGAGCTTTCGGCGGCGCAGTATCACAGTCGACTGGGCGTTCTGGCCGAGCGCGAGGGGCGCATCGAGGAGGCGGCCGCCGCCTACGAGGAGGCGCTGCGCATCGACCGGAACGTCGCGCTCGCCAACATCAATCTGGGCATTCTGCGCGCCCGCCAGGGCGAGGTCGCGCGGGCCCGCGACCTGCTGCAGCGAGGGCTCGCTCTCGATCCCCGGAGCGCCCGCGGGTATCTGGCCCTCGGGCAGGTCCACCAGCTCCAGGGCAACCTGGCCGCGGCCTGCAGCTTGTACAAGAGCGCCTGGTCGGCGGACACGAGCTTCGTTCCGGCGCTCGAGTTCCTCGCGGCCTGCGACTACGCCCGCGGCGATCTGGACGCCGCCGAGAGCGCCGCGCATCGGGTCGTGAACCGCTTGGGCGTCTCGGCGCCCCAGGCGGCCCGCTGCGCCTTCATCCTGGCGCGCATGGCGGAACGGCGGCGCTGGAGCTTGCCGCTCGCGGGCTCGCGTGACCGTCGCGAAGGCGACCTGGCCTTCGCCGCACGCAATCCAACGCGCGCGCAGGAGGCGTACCGGGCCGCGCTGGCGGCCGACCCCGATGACCTCGTGACGCTGATCGAGCTCGCCCGTCTCGCCCGTCAGAGCGGCGGCAGCGAATCGGTCAACGTCTGGCGCGATCGGTTCCGCCAGCGCGGCGGGCGGCCGGAGGTCTTCGAAGCTCTCGTGACGCGCTGATGGCACGCCCTTTGCGTCGGGCGGCCGCTCGTTTTCCCTGCAGCGCGCACAGCCTACCGAAAGATGCGATTGCAGAATGCCCGACCGTCGGGGAGCCCCACGGCGGCGCGAGGCTGGCGGGTGGGCATCGCGCCAGACGGCCAGCGGGGGCAGTCATACCCAACACGCTCCCCGAGGCCCCCTTGCGCCGCCGCCGCCGCGGTTCGTCCCTCGTGCACCCTGCCGCCTGGCACGCAAGGTGCCGTGTACGGGTGTGCTGCCACGCACATGGATCGACGCGACCCGAACCTTTGCGGCGCTCGACCGATTCAGCCGCTCTGAACGGTCACGATCCGCCCCGCGATCGCCCGCGTCCGTGCTCCCTTCCGCGCCACCGGAGGGCTGTCGGTTGAGTCCGAGTCCCGGCGACGGCCCCACGTCGCCCCATACCCCGGGATTGCCCGAGGAGGCGGTCATGAGCTCGAGCACCCATGCCCAGCAGCGCACGGCGGGCCCGCCCGCCGCGGCGGTCACCTGGCGCCGCTGGAACGCGGACGCCCTGTCCCAGGCGCGTCGCGAAGAGAAGCTGGTCTTCCTGTTCATCGGCTCGCCCGCGTGCAGCGCGCGTCACCTCATGGACCGGGAGGTCTTCCGGCGCGCCGACATCGCCCGGCTACTGGCAGAGCACTTCGTGCCCATCCGCGTCGATCGCGAGGAGCGGCCGGATCTGGCTCACTTGTACGGCGCCGCGGTGCAGATCCTGACGGGGCACACCGGGTGGCCGCTCACGGTCGTGCTGACCCCCGACCTGGAGCCGTTCTTCGGCGGCACTTGTTTCCGCCCCGAGGACGGGACGGATGGCCCCGGGCTCGTGTCCATCCTCGGCCGCATCGCCGCGCACTGGAAGACGAACCGCCAGGGCGTGACGGCCAGGGCCGGCCAGGTGGCCGCCGCTCTCAGGGACCGGGCCGCAGCCGCGAGCAGCGAGGACGCCGGCACGCACCTGTACGGCAAGACCCTCGCCGACGCGGTCAAGGCCCTGCGGGCGCGCTTTGACGCGGAGCACGGCGGCCTGTCGGGCGCTCCCAAGTTTCCAGCGCCCTGCGCCCTCGGCTTTCTGCTGCGCTACGCCCAGCGCACGGGCGACCGCGAATCGGCCGAGATGGTCCGCTCGACGCTGGAGGCACTGGCGTCCGGCGGCATCCACGACCACCTGGGCGGCGGGTTCCACCATTGCGCCACGGACGAGCGCTGGTTGGCGCCGCACTTCGCGAAGCTGCTGCCCGACCAGGCCGGCCTCGCCCTGGCGTGCACCGACGCCTACTTGTACTCGCGCCTCGAGCCACACGCTCGGCTCGCCCGGGAGATCTGCGACTACGTTCTGGGTTCCCTGACCTCCCCGGACGGGGGTTTCTACGCCGCCGAAGGCGCGGGCGACAAGGATGGCGAGGAGCGCTACTACACGTGGACCGGTCCCGAGATCATCGCCGCGCTGGGCCCCGAGTGCGGCCGCGCCCTGGGCCGCGCGTTCGGCGTCGACTGTGACGCCGCTCAGCCCGGACCGGTCGTGCTGCATCGCATGGCCCCGATGGCGGCACTGACCGACACGCTCGAGCAGGCTCGTCAACGCCTGCTCGCGGTGCGCGAGCGGCGGCCGCAGCCCGGACGCGACGAGCGCATCGTCGCCGCCTGGAACGGGCAGATGATCGAGGCGCTCGCGCGCGCCGGCCTGGCGTTGGAAGAGCCTCGCTACATCGCGGCCGCCGAACAGGCCGCTCACTGTCTGAAAGAGAAGCTCAGGAGCGCCGGGCGGCTTCTGCGCTGCAGCGGCGGCGAGGCCGGTGGACCCGGCTACCTTGAGGACTACGCCCAGCTCGGCCGGGGCCTGGTGGCGCTCTATGAGGCGACCTTCAACCCGACGCATCTCGCCTGGGCCGTGCATCTGGCTCGCGAGATGCTCCGGCTCTTCGCGCATCCGTCCGGAGGCTTCACCTGCGCGGGGCGCGACGCCGAACCGCTCATCGCTCCCATGATCGACACGCGCGACGACGAGTGGCCGTCGGGCAACGCCGCGGCGATCATGTTCCTGCTGCGCCTGGGCGCGCTCACGGGCGACGGCGACTTGACGACCCGCGCGCGGGCCGCACTGCGCGTGCTCCACGCGCGCCTGGACGAAGCGCCCCTGGAGCACCTCGAGCTGCTCTGCGCCCTCGATTTCGCCCTGGGCCCGGTGCGCCAGATCGTGCTGACCGGCTTCCCGGTCGACCCGGCGGTGGCGCGCCTGCGCAAGGCCCTCGCCTCGCGCTACCTGCCCAACGCGGTCGTGCTCTTCCATCCCGACATCACGGCCGCTGAGCATCGCTTGGTGGACGGCGAGGTGGCCGCCCACCTGCACATGATCCGCTCCTTGGCGCCCTTCATCGGTCGCCTGCGCGCGGTCGGGGGCGCGGCCACGGCCCACGTGTGCCGCAACCACGACTGCGCGGCCCCGGTGCAGGACGTTGCCGAGCTGGAGAAGCTGCTGGCGGCCTAGCCCAGCGGCCCACGGAGTGCTCGCGGGGAAGCGGCACCACGGGCGCCGGGCGAACCCGCGGCCGTGGCCCCGCGGGCGCCCCCCCCGCCGGCGCGATCACACCGGCGGTTGGAGCGGCGGCTCGTGGCCGGCGATCTCGGCGATCTCGACGACGCGCGGATGCGCAAAAGCCAGCCGCCGGCGCATGACGGCCAGGGCCTGCGGGTTGTTGTCGACCAGGATGAACCGGCGCCCCAGCCGCGCCGCCGCCTCGCCGAGCGTGCCGCTGCCGGCGAAGAAATCCAGCACCAGGTCGCCCGGGTTCGAGTGGACGCGCACGATGCGCGTGATCAGACCCAGCGGCTTCTGCGTGGCATAGCCCGTGCGCTCGGCGCCGGACGTGGGCACGACCGTGTGCCACCAGACGTCCGTGGGGGTCTTGCCGCGCGCGGCCTTCTCGGGACCCACCAGCCCCGGCGCCATGTAGGGAATGCGATCGATCTCCTCGTAGCGAAACGTGTAGCGGCGGGGGTCCCGCGCGTACCAGAGCAGCGTGTCGTGCTTGGCCGGCCAGCGCCGGCGCGAACGGCCGCCGTAGTCGTAGGCCCAGATGATCTCGTTCAGGAAGCACGCGCGTCCGAAGATCTGGTCGAGCTGGACCTTCACGTAGTGGGCCTCGCGGCTGTCGAGGTGAACGAAGAGCGAGCCTGCCGGCCGCAGCACGCGGTGCGCCTCGCGCAGGCGGGGCTCGAGGAAGGCCGGGTAGTCCACGTGGCGATCGGCGAACCCGCTGCGCCCGACCACGGTCGTGCGGTAGCGCGCGCCCTGGAATCCGCGCCGGTCGCCCGCCTCCTCGTCGCGCGCCACGCGGATGCGCACCCGCTCCTGGCGCCGGCCCGTGTTGAACGGTGGATCGATGTAGATGAGGTCGATCGACTCGCCGGCCAGTTGCGGCAGAACACGCAGGTTGTCGCCGAAGTAGATCAGATTCACGGCCGTTCGTCCTCGCAGCCGGCCGGTCCCGCGCCGCGCCCCGGGCCCCGGCCGGGGCCGAGCATCGCGGCGTCGCTCCCCATCGGACTCGGCTCCTCGGCAATCTTCACTCGAAGCGGAGGCTGCGCCAGCCAGGACCGCTCCCACGCCGCCGCTCCCGGGAGCTCGCGCACCAGCGCCGCACCCGCCCCCCAGCCGGCGGCCAGAACAGCGTGGGGCGCATCCGCCGCCCGGTAGCAGCGCAGCGCGGGCGGCGCCAGCGCCCGCGCGTCCGCCAGCAGGCCCCGCCACGTGCCCCCGCTGAGCAGCCCGGCCTCGCCGATCGTCAGCGCGTCGCTGGGCGGGCTCGAGGTGAAGACCAGGGCCACGGCATCGCGTCGCTCCAGCACCTGGAAGATCATCCGCAGGTGTTTCAGGCCGAGCCGGCCCGCGCGCCCGTCCGGGGCTTCGCGCAGGTAGTAGTAGGGATCGACCAAGACCACGAGCCGGCCGGCCGCGCAGAGCCGTTCGACGTGTTCCTCGAAGGATCCGCCGTGGACCCTGATGCGGCTGCCCGGCCCCAGCCGCCCGTCGCCCGCGGGCAAGCGGGGCGCGATCAGCCGGTCGAGCGCGGCCCGCAGCCTGCGGACGACCGCCGGATCCGCGTCGATCAGATCGACCGGCCCTCGCAGGGTGCCCGAGAGCAACGCCAGAAGGGCGCTGCCCGGGTACTGCAGGTCCATCGCCGCCGACTCGAACAGGCTCCCGGGCGATGAGCCCGGCTGACTGGCCAGCTCGCGCCACCACCGGCAGAGCGCCGCCGCGTAAGGCCAGCCGGCCGGAAGCTCGGCCGGCGCGCTCGGCGGGCCGCCCCGGGGCGCCCGCGCCCCGGCCGCCTCCCAGGCGCGTCGAAACAAGGTCGCCGCGTGGGGTGTCGCGTAGATTCCAGCGCCGGCGTGCGTCTCGACGTACGCCCAGGACTCATGGGCGGGGAGCCTCACCAGAATCTCCAGCAGCAGGGCGTGCTTGAGCTGGTCGCCCAGGTTGCCCGCATTGCGATCCTGCATGGACATCGCGCACCCTTCCCGCTGGTTGGCGGCGCCGACGACTGCGGCGCATCCATCATGGAGGCTCGTCTCCCCGGGGCCAAGATCGATCCACGGCTGGCCGATCCCCGGGGCGCATCGGCGCAGAAGGCTTCGACGCCGACGGTTGCCTGCGCGTCTCTTTCTCCTTCCCTCGGTTGCCGGGGAGGCCTATACTCCTCCGATTGCCTCGGAAACGCCGGGACGAAACCAGGCTGTCGGACGGGGGTCAGCAGCGAAGTGGGCCAGATGCGCGCCAGCTCCAGGGTGCTCGGAACCGGGATGTGTGTCCCCGAGCACGTCATCACCAACGAATTCCTCGCGACGATCGTGGACACCAGCGACGAGTGGATCATGACGCGCACGGGCATGAAGGAGCGCCGGCAGGTGCGACCGGATCAGGCCGCCTCCGACCTCGTCATCCCGGCCTCGCGCCATGCGCTCGAGATGGCGGGCCTCACCGCTCGCGATCTGGACATGATCATCGTCGCCACCATCTCGCCCGATACGATCTTCCCATCGACCGCTTGCGTGGTTCAGGACGCCCTCGAGACTCGCGAGATCCCATCGTTCGACATCTCCGCCGGATGCACCGGGGCCATCTATGCGATCGCCCTCGCCAACGACCTCATCCGCGCCGGCAGCGTCCGACACGTGCTGGTGGTCGGCGTGGAGGTGCTGACCAAGATCACCAACTGGGACGACCGCTCGACCTGCGTGCTCTTCGGCGACGGGGCGGGCGCGTTCGTGCTGGGCCCCAGCGACGACGGCGAGCACGGCTTGCTGGGCTATCACCTGGCCTCCGACGGAGCGAAGGGGTCCACGTTGATTCAGCCGGCCGGCGGATCCAGATACCCGGCCACGCACGAAACCGTCGACAAGAAGATGCACTGCTTGCACATGCGCGGCAACGAGATCTACAAGACCGCCGTGAGCACCATGTATCAGTCTTGCCACGTGCTGCTCGAGCGCTCGGGGCTGAGGCCGCAGGACATCGACCTGTACGTCTTTCATCAGGCCAATCTGCGCATCATCGAATCGGTGGCCAAGCGGCTGGAGGCCGATCCCGACAAGGTCTTCGTCAACATCCAGAAGTACGGCAACACCTCTTCCGCTTCCACCATGATGGCGGTGCACGAGGCGCGGGAATCGGGACGGATCAAGCCCGGTTCGCTGGTCCTGCAGGTCGCCTTCGGCGCCGGCCTGACCTGGGGCGGCGTGCTCTGGAAGTGGTGATCTCCCCCCCCTTGCCGATATTATCCTCCAGGTCAGATCGCCGGTCATAGCCGGCCCAAATGCCTTCTCAGGGAGGAGATCGCCGATGTCCGCACGCCAATCGCGCACACCCGCGCCGGGCAGCCACGCCGCCCGGGCCCGCCGCTGTCTCGCTGCCAAGCCCGCGCCCGCCCGCGGAGCCTCGGCCAAGCCCGCGCCCGCCCGCGGAGCCTCGGCCAGGCCCGCCGCGGCCAAGAGCCCGGCTCCCCGCAACGGCCTGCCGCCGGGCGTCTACCCCCGCAGCGCCGCAGCCCGCCCGCAGGTCAAGGGCGGTCATATCCGGCGGGTCGGGATGATCTTCGCCGGCGGCCCCGCGCCGGGTGCCAACGCCGTCATCAGCTCGTCGGCGATCTCGTTCCTCGACACCGGCCGCGAGATGATCGGCTTCCTCAACGGCTACCGGCACCTCGAGAACTACCATCCGGTGACCAACCGCCTGCAGCTCGGCGAGCACTACCGGATCTTCAGCGCCGCCGACGTCACCGGCATGCGCAACACCCAGGGCATCCTGATCGGCACCTCGCGCGCCAATCCCGGCGCGCTCATCCGCGGGCCGCGCGACCTGTCCGACCCCAAGCGCACGGCCAAGCTGCACAACGTCTACAGCGCCCTGGTCGATCTGGGCATCGACGGCCTCATCTCGATCGGCGGCGATGACACGCTCAAGACCGCGAACTTCCTCTACGAGTACCAGAAGCGCCTGCCGAAGAGCGCCAAGCGCATCCACGTCATCCACCTGCCCAAGACGATCGACAACGACTACGAGGGCATCGACTTCACCTTCGGGTACTTCACCGCCGTCGACTTCCTCGCCAAGGAGGTGAAGAACCTGCGCGCCGACGCGGAGTCGAGCAACCGCTACTTCATCGCCCAGGCCATGGGGCGCAAGGCCGGCTGGCTCTCCTACGGCGTGGGCATCGCCGGCGAAGCCAACATGATCTTCAGCGTCGAGGACGTCACGCCCGACATGCTCTTCGACGACGAGGTCGTCGGCAGCGACGGCCGCCAGCGCAAGGAGAAGCGGCTGCGCCTGGAGATGCTGGTCGGGAAGATCGCGGACCTGATGATCTGGCGCGAGGAACGGGAGGGCAAGAAGTTCGGCACGGTCGTGCTGGCCGAGGGCCTGGCTGAGCTTCTGCCCGAGCAGTTCATCCACAACATCGATAAGGATGAGCACGGGCACATCTCGATCGGCAAGATCGACCTGGGCTTCCTCCTGGCCCGCATGGTCGAGCAGGAGTACACTCGCCGCACGGGTCGCAAGCGCAAGGTCACGGGGCTCCAGATCGGCTACGAGGCGCGCTGCGCGGTGCCGCACGCGTTCGACGTCATGCTCGGCAGCCAGCTCGGAATCGGCGCCTTTCGCGCCCTGGTCGAGGAGAACCTCGACGGGCACATGGTGAGCGTCTCGGGGCAGCTCGATCTGCGTTACGTCGCGTTCAAGAAGCTGATCAACCCCAAGACCCTGCGCACCGAGGTGCGTTACCTGCGGCCCGGGTCGGATTTCCATCGCCTGGCCCGCTTCCTCGAATCGAAGGCCGAGCTGCCCGGGGAGTGAGCTGGCGGCCGCGGAAGGGTTTGGCGGCAAGCGCCCAGGAAGGGCTCAGCGGCATGCGGCCGAGGACCGGGTCGGCGGCAGCGGCCCGGTGCGCGAGCGCCGCTTCCGGCAAACGCCCGAGGCGCGGACCGCCGCTTCCGGCAGACGCCCGGACCACGGAGCGCGTGATGACGCGCCTGCAGTCCACAGGTCTGGCCCTGCTCTTGGCGGCCTGGGTGCCGCTGGCCTTGCCGCCGCCGGCGGAGGCGGCCGGCGGCGCGAAGCCCCCCAACCTCCGTGCGCGGCTCTTCGCGCAGCTCGCCGCCGACAGCCTCCACTCGGGCAGCTTCCCCGCCGACAGCCTCGCCGCCGCCCGGGCGCTGATGCGCGAATACCGCGTCACCGCGGTGCTGCTCGTCGAGTCGCTCCTGGTCGAGCACGGCGAGACGCTGGCGCGCGGCGCGTCCGCGCGGGTGGCGGCGGAGGCGGCCGCCGAGCGCGAGCGGATTTCCTCCCTGGTCGACCTCTACACCGATGCCTGCGCTGACTCCGTCTGCTTGAGGCTCTTTCGCTTCCGCACCGGTCTGACGGGCGCGGCCGCACGGACCGATCGGAACGCCTGGCGCACCTATCGCCACAGCCAGGGCCTCTATGCCCGTGCGCGCTACGGCGAGGCGCTCGACTCGCTGGCCGCGGCGGGCGGGCTGGCGCGCGCGGTGGGGGATCGCCATCTCGCGGGCCTCGCCCTCACGATGACGGGATCGTGCCGCTGGATGGGTGGCGATTACAGCGGGGCGCGCGAGGCCTACCAGTCCGCCCTGGCGCTGGCCGAGGAGCTGGCCGACGAGATCCAGCAAGCGCGCCTGCTGCGCAACATCGCGGCGACCTACAACCTGCAGGGCCGCCACCGCGAGGCGGCGCCGCCACTCGATCGAGCCATCGAGCTGGCTCGGCGGATCGGGTACTGGAGCGCCTACGCCCAGGCGCTCAATGATCGCGCCATCCTCCACCAGGGCGCCGGGGATCTGGCCGCGGCGGAGGCCGAGCTGCTCGAGGTGCTGCGCCTGTCGCGCGAGCAGCGCCAGCGGGGGCTCGAAGGCAACGTGGAGATGAACCTCGGCCTGACCCTGGCGCAGCAGGGGCGTGCCCACGACGCGCTCGGCCACCTCGAGCGAGCGCTCGCGATCAGCCGCGAGGGCGGGCGCGCGCACCAGCAGGTCGCCGCGCTGCTCAACCTGGCCTATGTGAACGCGGACCTGCAGCGCCACTCCCGGCGCCTGGCCTGTCTGCATGACGCCCTGGACCTGGCGGAGAGGGGCGGACTCGCTGACGGGGCCGCGCAGGTCCTCAACGAGATTGGCGCCACCTACCGCGAGCTCGGCCGCCCGCGCGATGCGATCCCCTGCCACGAGCGCGCCCTGGCGGTCTTTCGCGAACGCGGGATCCTGCGCAGCCAGTCGCTGGCGCTGCAGAACCTCGGCCTGGCGCACGCCGCGATCGGCGATCTCGACGCCGCCGATCGCTGCTTCACAGAGCAGGTGGCGCTGATCGGAGCGGGCGGACCCGCGGACGCCCTGGCCGGGGCGCTGCTGAACGAGGCGTGGATCCAGTTCCTGCGCGGCGATCTGAGCGCCGCGGCGCGCACCCTCGAGCGGGCCGCGGCGATCGCCGACAGCGCCGAGACGTTCGCGCTGCGTGAGAACGCCGACAACGCCCTCGGCCAGCTCCGCCTGGCGTGCGCCGACCCCGATGGGGCCGCGGCCTGCTTCACGCGGGCGCTGGAGCGCGGCCGCCGCTCGGCAGCGCTGGATCGATGGCGTGCCCTGGCCGGGCTCGCCCGCGCGCGCGAGCTGCAAGGTCGCCTGCCGGAGGCCGCCGACTTGCTGGGCGAGGCGATCGAGCAGATCGAGTCGCTGCGCGGGCAGCTCGCGGGGGATGTCTTCCGGCAGGGCTTCATGACGGACAAGCGCGAGGTCTATGCCGCCCGCGTGGCCGTCCTCCAGGCGCTGGACGCGGCAATGGGCGGCGATCCGCGCCTCAGAGCGGAGGCCTTCCTCACGGCCGAGCGAGCGCGCGGGCGCGTTCTGCTCGACATCCTGGCCGCCGCGGAGCCGGCCCCGGCGCGGGCCGCGGACTCGCTGCTCTGGCAGCACCACCGCGCGCAGGCGGCGCGCCTGAGCGCCCTGCAGACCGAGATCGGCCGCGCCGCGAGCGGCGCCGGGGGCGCCGGCGCGAGCGGGGCCGCGAGTCATGCCGCGACCGGCGGCGCCGGACAGGCGGCGCGGGTGGACTCGCTCGCCGCCCTGCTGGAGGATGCCCGCCGCGCCTTCCTGGCGACGCGCGACGAGCTTGCGGCTCGCGATCCGACGTATCTGGCGCGCACCGGGCAGCAGCAACCGCTGAGCGCGGATGAGGTGCGCCGGCGCGTGCTGGTCCCCGGGCAGGTCCTGCTCGAATACGTGACCGGCAACGAACGCTCGTACCTCTTCCGCCTGGACAGCCGGGACCTGGCCCTGTTCACGATCCCCTGCGGCGCGGACAGCCTGGCGGCGCTGGTGAACGGGCTGCGGGAGGCGATCCAGGCGGGCGGCGCCGAAAGCCTGCTCCTCGACCGGGCGCAGCGTTTGTACACGCTATTGCTCGCGCCCGCGCTCCGCGGCCTGCCTCCCGAGGCGCGGCTGCTGATCTGCCCCGACGGCCCCTTGCTCTACCTGCCCTTCGCCGCGTTGCACGACGGCCAGGCCTATCTGGGCGAGCGCCACGCGATCGCCTGGACCGCCTCGGCCAGCGCCCTGGATCCCCGCCTCCGCGCCCACGACCGTCCGCCCCGGAAGAGCCTCCTGGCGCGCGGCAACCCGTCCTCGTTCCGCACGCAGGACCTGCTCGCCGCCGACGTGCGCGCCACCAGCACGCAGGCCGCCGGTGTGCGCGCCACCAGCACGCAGGCCGCCGACGTGCGCGCCACTCGCGACTGGGCCTTCGGCGAGCTGCCTTTTGCCGAGGCCGAGGTGCGCCGCATCGGGGAGCGTTTCGAGCGCGCCCGCGTGCTGGTCGGAGCGGAGGCGACGGAGGAGGCGGTCAAGGCGGACATCGCCCGCGCATCGCACGTTCACTTCGCCACGCACGGTCTGGTGAGCGACGGCGAGCCGCTGATGAGCGCCCTCGTCCTCGCCCAGGACGACGATCCGGCCGAGGACGGCCTCTTGCAGGTGCACGAGATCCTCGACCTGCGCTTGCACGCCGACCTGGTCGTCCTGTCGGCGTGCAACACCGGGCTGGGCGACCTCGTGCGCGGCGAGGGCATTCTCGGCCTCACGCACGCCTTCTTGCGCAGCGGGGCCCGGGCGCTGCTCATGTCGCTCTGGGAGGTGCCCGATCAGTCGACGGCCGAGCTCGTGGTCCACTTCTACAGCGGCCTCGAGGACGGCCTGGCCCCGGACACTGCGCTCCAGACGGCCGTGCGTGCCGCCGTCTCCGGACAGCGCGATCCGCGCGAGTGGTCCGGGTTCGCGCTGATCGGGTCGGTCGCGCCGCGCGGCGGGAGCGGGCCGGCGGGGGTCTGGGACGCGCTCGCGCGCGGACCGCAAGCGCGCCTCAGAGTCGCGATGGTGGCGGCGGCGCTCGGCGCGGCCGGAGCGCTCGTTCTGGTGGCCCGCCGCAGGCGCCGCCGCTGAGCGCGCGGCCGCCGGCACAGCGGCATGGGACGTCACCCGCCGGCCACCGCCAGGCCCGCGGTGGCGGGGCGAGCCGCGATGGTGGCGCTCACCGGTAGAGGCTCTTGATCCGCCCCCAGGTCGAGTCCGCCACCCGCGTTCCTCCGCAGGTGCCGCCCTTGTCCGGACCATCCTTTGGGAGCTCCCGCCACTCCACGATGGTCCAGATGGGCTGGGCGCCGCCGGGCGTCACCCGGCTCTCGCGGCGGAACCAGAAGCGCTCCCTGGCATTGTCCAGTCTGTAGGTCATGAGCTCCCCGCCCTCCCTCCTGCGCAACTCGAGGTCCGTGTTGGTCATGAGGATCGTCCACAGGTACTCGTCCACCCCCAGCGTGTCGGGCATGCTCTGGTCCGCGGTCAGCTCGCCCAGCGTGAAGTCGAGCGAGATCTGAAGCAGATCGGCCGAGCCGAACATGTTGCGGTGCACCCCGATCTCTTCGCTCCGCACGAACTTCTCCGCAATGAATTGATCCTCCTCGGAGAAGTAGAACTCGAAGTCCGCCGCCAGCAGACTGTCATAGTCGGCAATCTTGCGGTCCAGGTAAGCCTCGCGCAGGCCTGCCAGCAGCGCCTGCGGCGAGGAGCGATCCGGGCCCGATGGGGTGTTCCGCGTGGGTGGGTCGTCATCGCTACAGCCCGGCCAGCAGCAGAGCAATCCCAGACAGGCCGACACCAGGACCAGGGACGTGATCACGGGGCGCCGCGAGGCGGGTGGCGTTGTCATGACAAGGTCCTCCACAGGCCGCATTACAGCACGCGCTTTGCCCTTTCGCTGCGGGACCGGCACCCGCATCTCTGCGTCAAGGCACACGGGGCATGGCCAAGCGATGTTAGCCCAGCCATGCCCCGCCGGTCAAACGACCGAGCCCGCGGCTACGGCCGCAGCAGAATCATTCGCTGCTGCAAGCTCTTCTCCCCCGAGAACTCGAGCCGCGAGAAGAAGACGCCGTTGGCCACGGGCGTCCCGCGCCCATCGGTGCCGTTCCAGCGCGCTTCGTGCCAGCCGGCCGGCAGGGTCTGGTCGACCAGCGTGCGCACCAGCCGCCCGCCCACGTCGAAGACGCACAGCCGGACCTCCCCCGCGTGCGGCGTCGTGAAGCGGAGGGCCGCTTCGCGATGGAACGGGTTCGGGCGGCTCTGAGCCAGCTCCAGACGCCCCACCCATCCATGCGGGGCCGCCACGCCCTGCGGAAAGACCTCGATCGTCACCGTCGCCCCGCCGGTCTGCCGCACGAGGCCGCCGCCCGGGTAATGGAGGAAGCTGCCCACCTCGATCGCGCCGCCCGACTCGGAGGTGGTCGGCGTGATCTCGAGCCGCGCCGGGATCCGACCGAGCGGCGGCAGCGTGATCGGCACATCCAGCGGCGGGGTCGCGCTGATCAGCCACTCGCTCGTGACCGCGTCGCCGGTCGCCGTCAGAACGAGGTCCATCGCCGTCGGCTGCGGGTTCTCGAGCCAGAACATGAGCTCGCCGGCCTGCGCCTGGCCGATCGTCAGATCGAACTCGGCCAGCGTAGCATGGTTGTTCTCGTCCTGCGGCCAGGGGCTCGCCGAGGGATCGAGCGGGTGCTGGATCGTCGTGAAGAGCCCGAAGTAGGGTTGCCCGAGGCTGTTCAGCTCCGGCGGGGTCCACAGGATCGGGCCCACGGTCAGCGAGTCGCCCGGCATGAGGGGCGGGATCGTGCACGAGCCCACCATCGGCGCACTGCTCTCGCGCTCGCCCACGGTCGGATCGCCCGCGCACAGCGTCCAGATGCCGCCGCCGGGCACCGGCTCGCTGCCCATGTTGCACACCGTGCCTGAGACGGCGTACACGCCGCCGGCCAGCCTCTGAACGCGCAAGGTCGATCCCCCGGCGCGCGTCCACCAGGCCCCGCCGTACGGCCACCCAAAGTGTCCGGGATCGAACGGGTCGGCGACGACCATACAGAACTGCAAGGCTTTGGACTGCCGGGCATGTCCGCCGAGGCCGTCGGCGTAGTTCGCGTAGGAGGTCGATGACGCCGCGGGGTTCAGTTTGCCGCTGGCATCGCACCGGGCAACCGCCGTCGCCTGTCCGCCGAGCCAGCAGTTGAACTTCAGGGCCCAGCTCGTGAAGTCCCAGCTTCCCATCGACCCGATGCCGGCCAGCGCGTGGGTGAAGACCTCGCCGCCCCGCAGGCCGATGTTGGAGAGGGTGACCTTGGCCTGCGCGTTGTTGACCGGGTAGCCTCCGTCGAGCGGGTCGGGCCCGCTGTAGGTGACGATCGCCGTGCCGTTGAAGTCGGCGGCGTAGCACCAGCGCGCGGGTCCGAGCCACATCACCTCCCACGGCGCGGCGAAGACGAAGCGCTTGCCCGCCCACAGCGAGTCCCAGAAGAACTGCTGGCGCACCCACAGGCACTTGCCCAGGGCCGGATCGTGCAGCATGAAGGCCGGCAGTCCGATGGGGTTGCTGTGATAGGCGCCCGAATTGTCATAGCCGATGATGAGGATGGCATGGCCCGCGCAGGTGTTCTCGATCGAGGTCACCGTCTCATCGAGCTCGCCCTCGTAGGGATCGGCCACCACCTGCCCGATGTAGTTCTCGGCGTTGATGAAGACCATCAGCGGGTAGCCCGAGGCGATCAGCGTCTCGAAGACCTCCGGATAGACCTGGGCCGCCACATCGACCGTGTCGTCGGGCGCCAGATCGGTCCAGACCGAGTCGAGCGCCGCATAGCCGATCGCATTCCAGCTATAGCCCCGGAACCCGCGCCGATTGATGTTGCCCTGCGGCGGGCATCCGGCGCGTGCGCTGGTCAGCGTGCGCGACTGCGCCGAGTAGTGCGCGGCCCGGCGGATGTCGTCGATCATCGTGCCGAACCACTGCCCGCCGGGGCTGTTCACGCGGTCGTTGGTGTTGGCCGCGGCCTCGATCTCTTCCTGCGGCCCGGCGTAGTTGCCGCCGCCCACCGGCGGATTGTCGCCGTGGTAGTCGAAGAGCATGTGCAGGCACGCGTCGGCGCAGCGGCCGTTCGGGGCGGGCGGCGAGCAGGGCTCGCTGATGTTCGGATGTCCCGGGCGCACGTACTGCGCGTGATAGGGCACGGAGGGCGGATGGGCCCAGCTGGCGCAGTCGTCGGGGTCGTAGGGCAGGCCGGGGACGGCGTACGCGCACTGTCCGGGATCGAGGAAGCCCCACACCTTGAGGTCGTCGTACCAGGCGTTCAGGTAGTTGTTGACGCTGTGATTGTCCTCGCCCCAGAAGCGGGTGCTGGGCACGACGCCGGCCTGGTAGCTCACGGTACCCATGTGCGTGCCGTTGACGAAGACCGCGTACTGGCGATCCTGCGGGCGGCAGTGGACCGTGATCAGCCCCCATTCACCCGACGGCAGGTAGTCCTGGAAGGCCGTGTTCGAGACCCGGTTGCCGACGAAGGAGTTGTTGCCGACCGGATCATAGAGCACCGGCAGGCCCGGGTAGTCGAGGAGCAACCGGATGTGGCCGAAGACGGCGAAGCGGTCCCAGTGGAAGCTGTCGTAGCGGAAGGCGAACTGCAGGGTGTAGTCGCGCGTGAAGTCGATCTGGATCACCTTCGACTGCACGGTCGCGCCCTGGCCTTGGGCTGAGTTGCCGGCGATCTTGAGCGAGTAGGTGCCCGAGCTGCTCTGATCGCTGACGACCGACACGGTCGTGCCGGTCGTGGCGATGGCCCAGCAGTCGGCGTCGCCGTCTTCGAACCCCTCATCCCACAGGACGATGCGCGCCGCGGGGCCCGCGCTCAGCAGCGGCAGCCCGAACGCCGCGAGCATCGCCAGACATACGCATGCAAGAACGATCCGTGACTTCATGGTGCTCTCCCCCTCTCCCGGCCTCGAAGAAGGGCGCCGGCAAGGGCAGTTGCCCTGCCCGTTCGCGCCCCCTAGGATCCGGTGGGACTCGGCGTCACCCTGGCGACCGTCACTCCCGCCGGACGGGCCGGTTCATACATCTCGTTCGTTTCCACAGGAGCCCCCCGGCTTGCAGGGAATCGATGAACGAATCCACCGACATCCGGAACGACGGGGAATCACGGAACCTGCCCGAGGGCCGCCGCTGCTCGGACGGGGCAGACGCCCGGGACATCCAGGGCATCGATGAGCTCCTGGCCCGCGCCCGGCGGGGCGACGGCGAGGCCGAGAACCGACTCTTCGACCGCCTCGGTGCAAGGATCCTCGCCCTGGCGAAACGAAGGGTGCGGGACGAGGAGGCGGCGCGGGACATCGCCCAGGAGACGATGCGCACGGTCTGCGAGAAGTACCGGACCGCCGACCTCCCGCGCGGACTGCTGCCGTGGGTCTTCGTGGTGTTGCGCAACAAGGTGGGCAACTACCTGAAGCGCAGTCGCGTCGAAGGCGCGCGGCGGATCGTGGTGGAGGACACGTGGATGGCCGAGGTGGTGGGTCTTTCGCCTGACGTGGAGCGCGCGGCGTTCGATCTCGTGCGGCAGCTCGAGAGCGCCCTGGTGCGTGCCACCGACGAGTGCCGGAAGGTCTTCCGCCTGCTTCTGGGCGGCGCGGACCGCCACGAGATTCGCGCCGCCTTCGGCGATGAGCCGCTCGGCACGGTCGACAGCCGAATCTCGCGCTGCCGCCGCAAGCTCATCAACGCGATCGAGTCGCAGGCAACGCCCGGGGCGGAGGGACGGCGCGGCGGGCCTGCACCGCGAGCGTTCGGCCCAACCCGCGCGGGTGGCTCGCGCGACAGGCTCGACGGGCGCGACGCGGGCGCGAGGGCGCGGGCACAGGAGGATCCCGATGACTGAGCGCGAGACATCCGCCTGCGCGCGGCCGGAGCTGGCCGCCTTGATCGCCCGCTACGAGCATGACCTCCTGGACGCTGATGAACGCAGGCGGCTCGAAGATCACCTCCTGGAGTGCGACACCTGCTTCTCCGAGCTCGAGCGGGGAGCCCGGGTGGCGGGCGCCCTGCGCGATCACGCCCCCGCGCTGCTGCGCGCCCTGAACCGCGGCCGCGCGGAAGCCGGCGTGGAGACCGTCGTCGAGGCCGGCGTGGAGGCCGCCGTCGAGGCCGGTGTCGAGACCGGTGTCGAGACCGGCCCGCGGTTGCATCCGTTGCGCGGCTTCGCGCAGACCCTGGTGGCCGGGCTGCGGCGCCCGGCGGTCCTCGCCCCCGTGCTGGCGGCGGCCGTCGTCGCCGTCGTGCTGCTGCGGCCCCACCCCGGGCGCCCCGACATCACGCAGTGGGCGAGCTTTCCCACCGATGTGGCCGTGAGCACGGAGGTTCGGGGCGAGGAGGTTCGGGACGTGGATGTTCGGGGCGAGGAGGTCCCGGACACGCCGGCCGCGGCGCTGGACCAGCTCCTGGCCGCCGGGCGTGGCCACATCGCCGCCGGCAACTACGCGTCGGCGGAGCGCTTCTTGCGCGCCGCGCGCGAGCGGGAGCCCGAGAGCCCCGAGGCGGCCTGGCTCTACGGGCTGGCGCTCGCCCTCAACGGCGCTCCGGAGCGGGCCATCGCACCCCTCGAGCTCGCCGCGACCTCCCCGGACAGCGCGGCGCGGGCAATGGCGCTCTGGGTCCTGGCCAACTGTCACCTGAAGCTTGGGCAGGCGGAACAGGCGGCCCGGCGGCTCGAGGAAGTCCGCGCCGGCGGCGGCGAGTACGCCGGCGAGGCGGCCAGGGTGCTGGAGCTGATCCACTGAGACGAAGTCGCCCCTTGTCAGCTCGCCGGCCCGTGCCTTGCTACCCTCTGCGGGGAGCCGGCCGGCCGCCTCTCCCCGGCCACAACAGGACCCCATCCGTAACTCGATATTCGGATATATCTTACAGACTGGCGCCGGCGCCACTGAGTCCCGGTCGGGCGGAGGACATCGTTGCGACGCCCGCCTGGCGCAGGCAGATGTCAGGCGACCCTTGCATGACTATATACCAAGGTATATATTGGTCTCGTGGCTGAGAAGCCCCTGAACTGGCTTGGTTCCTCGCTCGAGGACTTGCGGGCGTTTCCGGCCGAGGCGCGACGCCTGGCCGGGTACCAGCTTCGCCGCATCCAGAGCGGGCTTCTCCCGAGCGACTGGAAGCCCGTCAAGGCCGTCGGCCCAGGGGTCAACGAGATACGGATCCGCACGCGGACCCAACACAGGGTCCTCTATGTGGCACGCTTTCAGGAAGCGATCTACGTCTTGCATGCATTCGAGAAACGCGACGCGCGGACTCGAGCCGGTGAGCTGGCCCTGGCGAGGCACAGACTCGCAGAGCTGGCTCGATTGCGAAGGGGGGAGCAGTAGATGGCGATCAGAGTACGACAAGCGTCCAGGAACCTCTACCGAGACCTCGGCTTCTCCCCCGAGGAAGCCGAGAACCTCCGGGGACGTTCCGAGCTCATGATCCACCTGACCAAGATCATCGAGCGACGAGGCCTCACCCAGGCTGCGGCGGCCGAACTGCTCGGCGTTACTCAACCACGCATCAGCGATCTCATGCGTGGCAAGATCGATCGATTCAGTATCGACAGCCTCGTCGAGTTGCTCGGTCGTGTGGGCGTCCAGGTGCGCTTCATCCTCAGGGCGCGGCGGAAGGTCGCCTGACCATCTCATCACCTATATGGAGTTGGAACGAGAGGGCACACCTGGCCAATGATCCTCGCGGGGCGCCCCCAGCCCGCCCCGTCGCACCTGCCAATGCAAGGAGCCGCCATGACGCTCGACGGACTTCCCCGGCGCGCCGCCGCTGTCGCCCAGGCTTTCCAATCGCCCGTGCGCGCGCGAGCGATCCCCATCGGGGCCTGCGCCCTGATCCTGGCGTTCGCCTCCGCCGCCGGCCCGGCAGCCGCATCCGCCGGCCCGGCAGCCGCATCCGCCGGCCCGGCAGCCGCATCCGCCGGCACGGCGGGCTCCGCCGCCGCCCCCGGCCCGCAGGGCTACTACCGCTACCCCGCGCTGCACGGCGAAACCGTCGTCTTCGTCGCCGAGGGCGACCTGTGGACCGTCCCGCTCGCAGGCGGCCTGGCGCGGCGTCTCACCACCCACCTCGAGGTCGAGGACCATCCCGCCGTCTCCCCCGACGGAGGGCTGCTCGCCTTCACCGCCGTGTACGAGGGGCCCGCCGAGGTCTACACGATGCCGCTCACGGGCGGGCGGCCCGCGCGGCGCACCTACACCGGTGAATGGGCGCGCGTCGAGGGCTGGACGCCCGACGGTCGCGTGCTCTTCGCGACGGCCCACTTCAGCACGCTTCCCAACGCGCAGCTCGCGGCGCTCGACCTCGCCACGGGGGCGGTCGAGCTTCTGCCGCTGGCGCAAGCCGCCGAGGGCGCGTACGAGCCGGCCGGCCGCACGCTCTTCTTCACGCGCTTCGCCCGGCAGTGGAGTCACACCAAGAACTATCAGGGCGGCACGGCGCAGAACCTGTGGCGCTTCACCGAGGGCGATGACGAGGCGGTGCCGCTCACGGCGGACCACCCGGGCACGAGCCGGCATCCGATGTGGTGGGAAGGGCGCGTCTACTTCGCCAGCGACCGCGATGGGACGATGAACCTGTGGTCGATGGCCCCCGACGGCACCGACCTGAAGCAGCACACGCGCCACGACGGTTGGGATGTCAAGTCCCCGTCCCTCGGCCAGGGTCGGATCGTCTACCAGCTCGGCGCCGACCTGCGCGTGTACGAGATCGCCGCCGATCAGGACCGCCCGCTCGTGATCGGGCTGGCCTCCGACTTCGAACAGGCGCTCGAAAGGTGGATCGAGAAGCCGATGGAGCGTCTCTCATCCGCGCACCTCTCCCCGGACGGCACGCGCCTCGCCCTCACCACCTATGGCCAGGTCTTCGTCGCACCGGTCAAGCAGGGCCGGCTGGCCGAGATCACGCGTCGATCGGGCGTGCGCTACCGCAGCGCCCGGTTCGCGGCCGACGGGCAGTCGCTGCTGGTGCTGTCGGACGAGAGCGGCGAGGTCGAGTGGTGGCGCTGCTCGCCCACCGGCACCGCGCCGTCCGAGCAGCTCAGCGCGGACGGGACGGTCGTGCGCTTCGACGGGCGGCCGTCGCCCGACGGGCGCTGGATCGCCTTCACCGATCACGATCAGCGGCTCTGGCTCTTCGACACGGATAAGCGCCGTTCGACGCTGATCGCCGAGTCGCCCCAGTGGGGCCTGGGCAACGTCGCCTGGTCGCCGGACAGCCGCTGGCTCGCCTACGGCCTCGACGCCCCCAACGGCCTGCGCCGCATCCAGGTGCACGACATCCAGACGCAGCGCAGCACGCCGGTGACGAGCGATCGCTACAGCAGCTGGGACCCGCAATGGAGCCCCGACGGCCGCTGGCTATACTTGCTCTCGGACCGCACATTCGCGTCGCGCGTCGGCGACCCGTGGGGCCCCCGCCAGCCGGAGCCCTTCTTCAGCGAGCAGACTCGCATCTATCTGCTGCCGCTCGAGCCCGGCCTGCGCTCGCCCTTCGCGCCCGAGGACGAGCTGCACCCCGCCGAGGCATCGCCGCCGGCTGAGCGCGAGACCGATTCGCGGCGCGACGCTGGGCGCGCCGGCGATCGTGGTCTCAGCGGCGCCGTGGAGCGCGAGAGCCGTGACGCCGGCTCGACCAAGAAGCCCCCGCACGTCCGCATCGATTTCACGTCCATCATCGAGCGCCTGATGGTCGTGCCGGCCCCGGCCGGCAACTACGACGCCCTGGCGCTCAACGGCGAGCGCCTCTTCTGGATCGCGCGCGACGGCGACGCCGAGGGCAAGGCCTCGCTGCAGGCGCTCAAGATCACATCCGAGAGCCCCGAGCCCGTCACCCTCGTGGCGGACATCCAGGGCTACGAGCTGGCAAGCGACGGCCGCAAGCTCCTGGTGCGCAAGGATGACAGCTTCCACGTCCTTGCCGCGGACAGCGATCCAGGGCCCGATCTGGACAAGGCGCGTGTCGACCTTTCCGGCTGGCGCTTCGCGATCGATCCGCGCGAGAAGTGGCGGCAGATGTTCATCGAATCCTGGCGCCTCGAGCGCGACTACTTCTACGATCCGCAGATGCACGGTCTCGACTGGCCGGCCGTCCTGAACAAGTACCTGCCCCTGGTCGAGCGCGTCACGGACCGGGCCGAGCTGGCCGACCTGCAGGCCCAGATGGCGAGCGAGCTGGGCGCCCTGCACACCTATGTCTGGGGCGGCGACTTCCGCACCGACCCCCTGCGCGTGGAAACCGCCTCGTTGGGCGCGGTGCTCGCGCGTGATCCGGCGGCCGGGGGCTACCGCGTCGCCCGCGTCTACCGCGCCGATCCCGACGAGCCCGACCAGCTCGCCCCCCTGGCTCAGCCGTCCGCGGGGATCCGGCCGGGCGATGTCATCACGGTGATCAACGGCGTGAGCCTGCTCGAGGCGGCCGATCCGGGCCTGCTCCTGCGGGCCCAGGCGGGCCGCCAGGTGCGATTGGCGGTCCAGCGGCGCGGCGCGCCCGGCCAGCCGTTCGACGTCATCGTCACGCCCATCGCGCCCGATCGCGCGCGCGATCTGCGCTACGACGAGTGGGAGTACACGCGCCGCCTCATGACGGACAGCCTGAGCGCGGGCCAGATCGGCTACGTGCACCTGCGCGCCATGGGCGGTGACGACATCGCCCAGTGGTACCGGGACTTCTACCCCATCTTCAACCGCCGCGGCCTGATCGTCGACGTGCGGCACAACACCGGCGGCAACATCGACTCGTGGGTGCTCGGGAAGCTCCTGCGCCGGGCCTGGATGTACTGGCAGCCGCGCAGCGGGGCCCCGTACTGGAACATGCAGTACGCCTTCCGCGGCCACATGGTCGTGCTGGTCGATGAGTGGACGATGTCCGACGGCGAGGCCTTCGCCGAGGGCTTCCGGCGACTGGGCCTGGGAGCGGTCATCGGCACGCGCACGTGGGGCGGGGAAATCTGGCTGTCGTCCAGCAACCGGCTGGCCGATGACGGCATCGTCACCGCCGCCGAGTTCGGCGTCTACGGGCCCGAGGGCCGCTGGTTGATCGAGGGACACGGCGTCGACCCGGACATCATCGTCGACAATCCGCCGCACGCCACGTTCCGGGGCGACGATGCGCAGCTTCGCGCCGCCGTGGCCCACCTCCAGTCGCTCATCCGGGAGGACCCGCGCGACGTGCCGCCGGCGCCGTCGTACCCGCGCCGCGAGCCGGGGCGGTAGCGCAGGCCAGGAGTGTGTGGCGGCAGAACCCCGCGGCGTGGGCGCGCCGCGGCGTGGGCGCGCCGCAGCGGGGACGCGCCGCAGCGGGGACGCGCCGCGGCGTGGGCGCCGGGCCGTCGAGACGGCATCTAGGCGCTAGAAGAGCGCCTTGAGCCGACCCCAGGTCGTGCCTTCCACCGGGCTGATGATGCCCTGCTCAGCGTGAATCCCGATCCCGAGGCTCTGGGGATAGTGGGCGCTCCAGACGATGCCCGGATGCTGCCAGCCGGTCGGATAGCTTTGGCCAGGGGCGACGTTGGTCCATGGATACCCGCCAAAGCCATCCAGGTCCGCCCCGATGTACCAGCCGCAGGGGCCGCCCGAGAAATCGGCCCAGTACCCGATCGCGAACTCCCGCGCCAGAATGCCCCCGCCGAACACAATGTCGTTCTGCCCGATCGTTGGCCAGAACGGCACGTTGCTCAGGATCGCGCCGGTCAGCATGTAGCGAACATTGCCCGGTGCCTGGCCCGCTCCTCCCTCCCAGAGGTAGATGTCCAATGGCTGGCCCGTGAAGTTCCCGGTCTGCGTCACCCAGAGGGTCACGCACTCGATGACCCACCCGGCCACGTAGCCCATGCCGAAGCCCTCGGCGAAGGCTCCGTAGTATGGGGGCGCCGTGCCTCCATACTGCCAGCAGAACCCGTTCTCGAAGCTGTTGTCATGGTTGAAGTACAGCGGACGCGTACACGGCTCCGCGCTCGAGGGGACAATGACCGTCTTCTCACTGTAGCCCGTGCTCGCGAAATCCCCCGCTCCAGCCCAGGCCGCGAAGACCATGGCGGCGAGGAGCAATGCTATCTTCCTCATAGTCTGCCTCCCGCGTGTCGTCACGTGCGCTCTTGACTACGCTTGGTATCATCCCACCGGCATGTCGAAGTGTCAAGCGGGCGGCCCGTGGAGGGCGGCCCGTGGAGGGCGGTCCGTGGACCCTATCTGAGCTCTCCCGACCGGGCTCACAGGTTGAACCAGCGGCTCACCTTGATCAGGAAGATGTTGTGCGGGTGGATGCTCCCGAGCGCATCCAGATCGTCTTGGAGATCGAAGCGGCCGTCGGGCGAGTAGCCCGAACGCGCCTGCTGCCAGACGAGGTAGAGGCTCGAGCCCGGCGAGTATTCCCAGCGCACGACCAGGTTGGAGTTGAAGTCCCGGATGTTGAAGTCGGGATTGGCGAAGCTGTAGTCGCTCGTCTGATCCCCATCTTCGTCGACCAGGTACTCGCCCGTCGCCTCGTTGTACTGGACGGCGTCCTCCAGACGCACGAAGCGGTCCTGGTACCGATCGGCCCGCGGCGCCGTGATCCACTTGAACTGGCTGTAGCGGCCGGCGGACACGAACGGCGCGCCGTAGTACTGCACGGTCAGCCGCGGCGTGAGAGCCAGATCGATGCGGAACGTGAGGTCGAAGGTCTCCTGGTTCAGGCGGCCATAGACGTAGCGCACCCCGTCGCTGCTGCCGGGCCTGGCCACGTACTGCAGATCGGAGCGACCGCGCGAGTAGGACGGATTGAACACAATCCGCATGGCATCGTTGGGCCGCCACGTCGCTTCCAGACCAACGCCCGCCGACCCTCCGCTCGCGTCGTCGAGAATGGCTCGCGAGCCCCCCAGCCCCAGCGAGACCGGCTTGCGCCAGTCCGTGCTCACGTTCAGATTCCCGTTCCAGTCGCCAGGCATCTTCATCGAGGGCCCGCCACGCAGTTCGTGGTTGGAAATGCGCTCGTTCTCCCGGCTGAGCGACCAATTCAGATTCCAGTTGTTCCGGAAGCTCGCATTGCCGTTGTGGTTGGCCGCCTGATAGAGATTCTCGCCGGTGTCGTACTCGAAGTCGAGCCACTGGTTGAAGTTGAACTGCAGGCCGCGGAAGATGCCGATCGGATTGCGGATGTAGTAGCCCGCCCACGCGAACTGGTTGATCTCATCGCAATTGCGCACATAGCCCAGATCGTTGATCTCGAAGCCGGCCGAGCGCATGGCCGCTCCGCCCTGGAACATGAGCTTGCCCTCGTTCTTGCCGAACAGGAGCGATCCGGCCTGCCCGGAGAGCGCCGTGCGCGTGCTGTCGACCGACTGGCCCGGGTTGTCGGGCCGCTGGTAGTAGCGCGCGGGCGCCGTCTGTGTGCGCAGGATGGCGGCCGGGCTGCCCTGCACCCGGCTACCCGCCATGCGCAGCGCCACGTAGTAGCGCCGACCGCTGAGGTAGTGGAAGAAGTCCATCCCACCGGCGTAGGCGGCATCGTGCAGGAACTCGAGGTGCGCATCCTCGATGCGGCGATTCACCGCCGTCACCATCCCACCCACGCGCGTGCGCCCCTCGCGCAGGTCCTTCTGCAGCCGTCCGGCGAAGTAGCTGGTGAGAGGCTCGACCGCAACCTGACGCCGCCGGCCGGCCTGCTCCACCTCGGCGGTCTCCTCGGCCGTCACGCTCTCCAGGATGGCGAGCGAGACGCCGCTGGCCGTCTTGCCCGAGAGCTTGGCCGCGCCCAGGATGGATGTCCCGGTGGGTTGATCGACGAAGTAATCCCCACCCATCTCGGCGTACCAATCGGCGCGATACTGGGGCGCGCGGCCGATGCGCCGCGAGTAAAAGAGACGGTCGGTGGTGTGCGTGCCGTAGGCGATCGAGGGCGCGACGTTGAAGCTGAGGATGTTGTTGCCCTCGATGAAGAAGGGACGCTTCTCGCTGAAGAAGGTCTCGAAGGCCGTCAAGTTGACCTGCGAGGGATCGGCCTCGACCTGGCCGAAGTCGGGGTTGACGGTCAGGTCGAGCGTCAGGTCGCCGGTCACGCCGATCTTGCCGTCCAGGCCGCCCGAGAGGCTCCCGCGGCGGCCGTCGTTGAAGGGATCGCCGGGCGTCGCCTCGAACCGCTCCGCCTTCGACACGAGGTAGGGCATGATCTCGATTCGCCGCTGTGGCCGGATGCCGTTGATGCCGCGCAGCTCGCCGAACTTGCTCACCCAGCCCTCCTCGTTCTTGGGGATGGGCTGCCAGGTCGAGCGCTCCTCGCAGCGCTCGATGCGCCGCTGCACCTGGATTCCCCAGACGTGCTCGGCGCGGTCGGCATAGCGGAGCTGGCTCAGGGGAATGCGCGCCTCGGCCGTCCAGCCATCGGCGCCGACGCAGGCCTGGTGCTCCCAGATCGGATTCCAGTTGCTGTCCCAGCTGTCGCCGTCCTCGGAGATGAACTCGTCGCCCTGCGTCCCCGAGACGCTCGCGGTGAAGGAGAAGGCGGTGCGCAGGTCGTGGAGGCTGTCGATGTTGATCTCGACCCAATCACCCGGAAAGGCATCCCGGCGATCGAGGATGCAGGCGATGCGCTCGGGCTCCGGATCGTAGACCTGGTAGGCGATGTAGAGGTTCTGATCGTCATAGAGGATCTTGAAGGCGGTCTGGCCGGTCGGGGCCGCGCCCTCGAGCGGGTCACGCTGGATGAAGTCGCTCGCCCACTCGACGGCGCTCCAGGCTTCGTCGTCGAGTCGCCCGTCGATGCGGGGGGGCGTGGGCGTGTGGCGTGTCACGTAGACGCGACGTTCGTCGCCTGCGCTGTAGGCCGCGACCTCGCGGGCGTTTCCCAGAAAACCCGCCACGAGGACCGTCAGGATCGCTGCTCGCCAGGAACCCATCGTCTCCCTCCCCACCCTTCGCTCTCGGCCGCCACCCCACGATCAAGGCCTCGCGCCGGTGGTGGCGGCCGCGGCCCGGGCGCCGGCGCGGCCGGCTGCCGGTGATTAGACGCTCGAAACGGACCGAGCGTTTGACTTGCACGGGTCCTCCGCGCAGGTCGGCCGTGCTCCGCCACGTGCCAGCCCCATCACGTAAGCCCCATCACGCAACTTGGCTTCGAGGGGCACCGGCTTTCGGGGGGATGCACGACCGGAGGGGGGGTGTTTGGCGGGCCCGTGACCGCTCGAGGGGGCGCAGCGCGATCCGCTGAGAGCCGGGGCCCGCTCGCTGATCCGTCAGTGTCTACGCAGCCTGGTCCGGTGCAGGTTTCACCCTGCCGGCGCGGGCAGGGCGGATGGCGGCCGGGAGGGCGGCAGCTGCAAGTCAGAACAGCGCCTTGAGCTGGCCCCAGGTCGTCGCCTCGACCGGACTGATGACGATCTCCAGGGCGTGAACGCCGATGCCGAGACTCTGGGGATAGGAGGCGCTCCAGACGACGCCCGGGTGCTGCCAGCCGGACGGAAAGCCGGTGCCGGGAGCGACATTGGTCCAGGGATAACCGCCGAAGCCGTTCAGGTCCGCCCCGATGTACCACTCGCAGGTTGTGGCCGAGAAGTCCGTCCAGAAGCCGACCGCGAACTGCCGCGCCGGGATGCTCCCGCCGAACACGATGTCATTCTGCCCGACCGCGGGCCAGAACGGCACGCTGGTCAGATGCGCGCCGGTGATCATGAAGCAGACGCTGCCCGGCGGCTCGCCAACTCCCCCCTCCCAGAGGTAGATGTCCAACGGCAGGCTGGGCCAGTACCCGACCCCCGTCACCCACAGCGCCACGCATTCGATGTACCACCCTGACCAGGCGCCCATGTCGAAGCCTTCGGCGAACGCTCCGTAGTCGGGGGGGCGGACGCCGCCGTACTGCCAGCAGAAGCCGTTCTCGAAGCTCTGGTCGTGATTGACGTACAGGGGGGCGACGCACGGTTCCCCACTCGAGGGGAGAATCACCGTCTTCTCGCTGTAGCCCGTGCTCGCGAAGTCCTCCGCGCCGGCCCCGGCCGCAAGAGCAAGAGAAAGAACAGCGAGCAGCGCTGCAACCGTCTTCATGGCGCACCTCCTTCGGATCGTCACGCGCATTCGCAGCCACTGCAGGAATCATCCCACCAGCATACCGAAGTGTCAATGCCGCTCCCCGCGCGGCGCGAGCCTTGACACGCGGGCGCTCTCGAGCGCGGCCCGCGGGCCGCGCGCCCTCGCGGGCCGCGCACCCCCGCGGGGCAGCAGTCCCCGACGCCGCGGGTGCGCGACCGGGGAGCACATGGTAGACTGGCCTCTCGTGTTTCCAGGCTTCGGGCAACGGGGGTGGTCCTTCGATGCGGGTCTCGTCCGTGCGCGCGACAGGCGCGGCGTTCCTGATGGCAGCCGTTCCGGCGCTGGCCTTCGGGGTCCTCGAGTCGGCCGTCTCGGATCGCTACCTGCCGGCGCGATTCGGCGATCTGGCTTACGGCGCGAACCTGCACCTGCTCCTGGCCGCGCTGGTAGCACTGGGTCTGGCCCTCGCGGCCCGGCGGGCCTCGGCTCGCAAGCTCGGCCTGCTCGCCATGGGCGCCCTGCTCGGTCTGGAGGGCGGGGTGGTCGGCGCCTACTGGATCGGGACGATCCCGGGCTTTCCCCGCTTCATCAGCCTGGAAGGCAAGCTGCTCACGATCGGCGTGGTGCTGGCCGGGGCGGGTCTCGGCGTCCTGGCGGGCTGGCTTCTCGGTCGCGGGCTCTCCGCCGCCCAGTGGGACCGGCTGGCCCGCGGCGCCGCCGGCTCGATCGGCGCCTCGGTCATGGCGGCGGTGCTGCTGGCGAATGCCGCGCTGCTGGTCGTCACCTGGCCGCGCCCGGCGCGGGTTGTCGTGCGGCCCGAGGCCGCGCAGCACGATCGAGCCGACGTGGTCGTGATCCTGGTCGACACGCTGCGCCGCGATCATCTGGGCTACTTCGGCTACGAGCGCCCCACGAGCTCCGAGCTGGACGCCCTGCTGGCGCAGAGCTACGTCTTCACCAACGCCTACACGCCGAGCGCCTGGACGATCCCGAGCGTGGCCAGCCTGTTCACCGGGCTCTACCCCAGCTCCCACGGCGTTCTGGCGGCCATTCACAGGCTGCCCGATGGATTGCCGACCCTGGCCGAGCACTTCCGCTCCTACGGCTATCGCACCGGAGCATTCGTGGCCAACCAGATCCTCACCTCGCGCAACGGCTTCTCGCAGGGCTTCGACCGGTTCTTCCCGCCCGAGCCGCCCCACTGGTGCCGCCACCTGCGCACCGCCTTCGAGCGCATCGCCAAGCAGCTCACCCGCCCGGGCACGACCAGACTCGGCTGGCAGATCAACCTGGCGACCCGCGCCTGGCTGGAGGAAACGGACGGCCCCCCGCGGTTCCTCTACGTCCACTACGTCGAGCCGCACTCCTCCTATGAGCCGCTGCCGCAGTACCGCGATGCCGTCGCGCCCGGCGCGCCGCCCGGGCCCGCCGATCCGCCCTTGTTTCGGGAGCACCGTCACACGCTGGGCGGCCTGGCGTGCAATGACTGGGAGTGCCTGGCGGACCCGCCCACCCTCTCGCCCGCGGACCTGGCGGGCATGATCGCCAACTACGACGGCGAGATCTACCGGGTCGATCGTTACATCGGCACGCTGCTGCGCTTCCTCACCGAGCTCGACATGTTCGATCGCTGCCACATCGTCTTCTGCACCGACCACGGCGAGGAGTTCTTCGATCACCGCGGGTGGTTCCACGGCAACTCGATCTACGAGGAGATGACCGGCTGCCCGCTCGCCTATCGCCCGCCGGGAGGGTTGCCGAGCCCCGTGCGCATCGATCGCCCGGTCGCCTTGCTCGACTTCATGCGCACGCTCTTTGCGCTCCTCGCCATGGATGCGCCGCCCGCGCATCAGGGGCACGAGATCCCCGAGCTGCTGGGCGGCGCCGCCCCGTCGCTGTCGTCGCCGGTGCTGAGCGAGATGCCCCCCTACCTCTTCTCCCTGCGGCAGGGCCGCTGGAAGCTCATCCAGCGCGGGCCGAAGGATGCGCCCCAGTGGCGGCTCTTCGACCTGCGCAGCGACCCGGCCGAGCAAGATGATCTGGCGAGCACCTACCCGGACACCGTGCGGGCGATGCGCGGCTGGCTCCACGACATCGTCTCGGCCAACACCCGCATGCTCGTCCAGCCCGGCGTGATCACGAACGACCCGGAGATGCTCCGCAACCTGCGCAACCTCGGGTACATCGACTAAGGGGGGCACGATGCAGTTCATGGTTCTGGCTCATGACCACCGCGACGAGAGCGCTCTGGCTCGGCGCATGGCCGCGCGCGATGCCCACCTCGCCCTGGCCCGGCAGCACATCGACTCCGGCAACCTGCTCTACGCCGTCGCGCTCCTGAACGAGCGGGGCGAGATGTGCGGCTCGCTGCTGGTGACCGAGTACGACTCCCGCGCGCACCTCGACGAGTGGCTCGCCGTCGAGCCCTACGTCACCGGACAGGTCTGGCAGACGGTCTCGGTAACCCCCTGCCGGGTCGGTCCCACCTTCGCGGGCAAGAAGCCGGCGTAGCGCTTTGCGCGCGGCGTCGCCGGCGGACAGGCGGCGCCCGCCTCGTACGCCAGCAGGATTCACCATGGGCACAGCCGGCCGAAACCCGTGGCTCTCGATCCCCGCGGCCGACTACGAAGGCCACATGGCGAGCCACGGGGTCCAGCAGCTCCAGTATCTCGGCGCGGTCTTCGGCGAGCTGATCGCCGCGCACCGGCCGCGCGATCTGGCCGTCCTCGGATGCGCCACCGGCAACGGCTTCGAGCGGATCCCGCCCGCGACGCGCACCGTGATCGGCCTCGACATCAACCCCGACTACCTCGCCATCGCCCGCGCGCGTCACGCCCGGCGCCTGCCGGGACTGCGGCTCGTTTGCGCGGATCTCTCCGCCTATGCCCCCGAGCCGCGCTCGCTCGATCTCATCTTCGCGGGCCTCTTGCTCGAGTACGTCGATCCGCGCGTGGTGATCGCCAAGGCCGACGTGTGGCTCAGAGACCCCGGCGTGCTCGCCGTCGTGCTGCAGTTGCCCGCGCCCGGCGCCGGCCCGGTCACCGCCACGCCGTACGAGAGCCTCAAGGCGCTGGAGCCCGTCATGCAGCTCGTCGATGCGGGCGAAGTCGGCCGGCTGGCGGCGGCGCGGGGCTTCACCGAGGTTGATGCGCGCGTCGACACCCTGCCCACGGGCAAGGAGTTCCACGTCGGGGTCTTTGCCCGCGGCGGTCCCTAGCCCTCAGCGCGCCAGCAGGAAGGCGCGCACGGCCGTCTCATCGCCGTAGCGCAACCGGGCGAAGTAGGCGCCGGCCGGGGCCGGTCGTCCGGAGAGGTCCCGGCCGTCCCAGCGGATGACGTGCGCGCCGGGCTCCAGCGGCCGCTGCAGCAGCATCGTCACCAGCCGCCCCGCCGCATCGTGAACGCGGAAGCTTGCGGTTGCCGGCGGCCAGGTCCCCGCGGCCTCGACGGGCCAGGTCCCCGCGGCCTCGACGGGCCAGGTCCCCGCGGCCTCGACGGGCCGGGCTCCCGCGGTCTCGACGGGAAGATCGAAGCGGAACTCCACCCGGCCTGTCGATGGGTTCGGCCACGGGGACGCGAGCCGCAGGCGGGCCGGCGGCGCTGCGAGCGGGTCGACCCCGGTAGCGGGGCAGCCCACCCCCCACGCGCCGATCACGCCGCACTCCGCCCCCTGCGGATGATTGCGCGGCAGACAAGGCGACGACCCGTTGATCCGCAGGTTGCCGGCCGGCAGATCGCAGAAGAGCGGGTCCGCCGAGAAGTTGCCGTTCAGCCCCTGCTGACTGGCGATCGGCCCCACCCAGTCTCCGCCCGCGTTGCCGAAGAGGTCGCAGCACGAGAGCGTCGCGGTCGACTGGTTGAGGGCCGTGACCGCCGGGCCGACGGTGTTGAAGGCGATGATGCAGCCCTCCAGGAAGGCGTCGGCGCTGCACGAGAGGCTCAGACCGGCCCCGTTCGCATCGGCCGAGTTGCCCACGAACGTGCACCGGCGGAAGAGCGGATCGGCGCTGCCGCAAGCGGCCGCGCCGCCCCCGCCGCTCCCGGCATGGTTGTCCGTGAAGGTGCACCCGCTGAACACCGGCGAGGCGTAGTAGTCGGCGAAGACGCCCCCCGCGCGCGAGGCGGCCGTGTTCTCCTGGAAGAGACAGTCGCAGACCAGCGGCGCCGAGGTGTCCATGCAGTGGATGCCGGCCGCGTCGAGAAAGGCGTGGTTGCCCGTGAACGTGCACCGGCGGATGAGGGGCGCGGACGGGCCCGTCAGCATGATGGCGGCCCCCCGGTCCGCGCGGTTGTTCGTGAAGACGCAGTCCTGCAGCGTCGGCAGAGCAAAGTAGCAGCGCACCGCGCCGCCCTCGCTCGTGTCGTAGGGATTGTCGGGCCCGTAGCCGTTGCGGATGGTCAGCCCCTCGACGATCGCGGCCGGGCTCTCCCAGCTACAGAACTCGAAGCCGCGGTGCGGCTCCTCCTCGGTCCCCTGGCAATCGATGACGCACAGCGCGGCCTGGCCGCTCTGGGACCGCACGACCACGTCCTTGCCGCCAAAGGTGACGTCGCGGTTGCCGTCGCCCCGAAAGGTGCCGTCCGCGAGCGCGATCGTGTCCCCCTCGGCGACGGCGTCGACCGCCGCCTGGATCGTCGGGAAGTCGCCGGCGCCGTCGGGCCGGACGAGATGGGTCGCCGCGCCGGCCGAGGCCGCGGCGATGAGCCAGAGCGCGGTCGGCACGCACGCCGCCCGCGCGCCCTGGGCGAGATTGCGCCCGCCAGACGTGAACATGCTCGGACACCCCCTTCGGTGCGCGCCGGTCACCGGCCCGGGCCGGCGCGTCACGGCATGAGCACGACCATCCGGCGCTCAGCCAGCGCCCCGACGCGGGCCGACAAGAAGTATACCCCCGCGGTCACCCGCCGCCCGTCATCGGCGCGTCCATTCCAGAGCAACTCGCGCGCGCCCGCTCCGATCGGGCCCGCGAGAAGCTCGCCCACCCGCCGGCCGTCGAGGGTGTAGATCTCGATCCGCGCTGGCCCCCCCACGGGCGCATCCATGCGCAGCGAGCACCCCGGCCGCATGGGATTCGGGACCGTCAGGCGCAGCCCGCCGCTTCCAGAGGGAATCGCTTCCACGGCGGCCGGATCGGTCCGGCTCAGGAACCCGGTGTTCCAGGCGTCGTGCTGCATGACGGGCCAGCAGTCGGCGTCGCCAGCGTAGGCCAGCGGCTCGTCGAAATAGGCGATCCGCCCCGAGGCCGAGACGAAGACGTACTCCACCTGGCCGTTGCCATCCAGATCCCCGACCGCCGGCGCGGCGGAGAAGGTCCCCGACTGGTTGTCGTCGGACAGGTTGAACGGGAAGCCGCTCACGTAGGTGCCGTTCGCGTGCAGCGCGGTGAAGGTGTTGGGCGAGTGCACCACGACCTCGCGCTGGGCGGGGTCTCCGTCCACGTCCGCGATGACGAGACCCGAGTTGATGTTCCCCGTGCCCGGCGGAACCGCCACGGGCCAACCGGCCACGGCGGCGCCGTTGTGGTGATACGCCTGCGCTTGATAGCCGGCGATCACGATTTCGAGGTCGCCGTCGCCGTCCATGTCGCCGATGGCGGTCGCGGAATTGCGGATCAGATCGGGGCAGACCGGCCAGCCCGGCTGCATCTGGCCCTGGGCGTTCCAGACGCAGATGCAGTCGTTGATCCGGGCCACGATCTCGACCGTGCCGTTGCCGTCCAGATCCCCCAGCGAGATGGCGCCGCGGGTCTGGCCCCCCGGATTGGCGATGGGGAAGCCCGGGGCGTGGGTCCCGTTGGCCTTGAACACGTAAAACGGGTACTGGCCCGAACCCGGATAGGGACCCTCCCAGCAGCCGGCGGCGATCTCCGGTTGGCCATCGCCGTCGATGTCGGCCACGGCCGGCGGCGAGACGAGCTTGGGCGCCACGAAGGGCCAGCCCGGGAACACCGCTCCATCGTGATGCCAGACGTTCAGCGTCGAGCCGGTCGGGCAGATGATCTCCAGGTCGCCGTCCCCATCCAGATCGGCCAGGGCGGCCGACACGCTGGAACTCGTTCCGTGGTACCTGGGCCAGCCCGGGAAGTTGGTGCCGTCGGAGTTCCACACGTAGGTGTAGGCCCAGCTCTGGGCGACGATCTCCACGTCGCCGTCGCCATCCAGGTCGGCGACCGCCGGACAGCCCGCCGTGAAGGGCGACGTCACGATGACCGGCCAGCCCGAGAGCGCCGTGCCGTCGCGGCGAAAGACGTAGACCCGCCCCTGCCCGTAGGGGGTGCCGATGGCGCCCATGGTTGCCTGGATGATCTCCTCGACGCCGTCGCCGTCGACGTCGGCCAGCCGGGGAGAGGACATGGTGACGGCCGAGGCGAGGAAGGTCCAGACCGGGCCGAAGCGGCCCGCGTCGGCTTCACAAGAAGACTGCGCGGTCACGTCGCTGAAGCAGCTTCCATCCGCGCGGGACGCCGACCCCTGGCCTCCGAATGCGGCGGTGTGGGAGATGGCCTCGACGGCCTCGACGCCCTCGACGGCCTCGACGCCCTCGACGGCCTCGACCGGAGGCGGACTCGAGGGCAGGTCCGCCGGCGACTCCGCCGCTGGACCCTGCGCCCGGAGCTGCCCGGGGCAGAGGCACACCAACATCGCCAGGCACCCCAGGATGACCTGAGTGCGCACCTCAACTGCTGTGGCTGTGGCGTTCCTGTTCTTCATGGCTGACCTCCTGTGCCGCGAAGGCTGTCCATCTCTTTATCGGAGCAGCTGCTTGAGCTGCCCCCAGGTCGCGCTTTCAACGGGGCTGATCATGCCATCCACGGCCCCGATGCCCAAGCTCTGGCACGCCGACCAGACAACGTCCGGGCGCTGCCAGCCGGTCGGATACCCGGTCCCGGGGGCGATGTTTGTCCAGGGATGGCCGCCGAATCCGTCCTGATCAGCGGCAAGGTACCAGCCGCAAGGCGAGGCCGAGAAATCCGCCCAATAGCCGACCGTGAAGTCGGTGTGGACATCCCGCCCGAAGAAGAGATCGTTCTGGCCGACGGTCGGCCAGTAGGGAACGTTGTACAGCGCTTGACCGACCAGGACGCCCAGCACGACGCCTGGCGGTCCGGAGATCCCGCCTTCCCACATGTAGAGGTCCAGCGTCTGACCGGAGAAGTCGCCTGTCTGGGTCACCCACAAACACACGCACACGACGCCGAAGTAGCTTGACACCGCGAAGCTCTCGCCGAAGGCGCCGTACGTGGTCCCCGGAACGACGCCCCCGCTCATCCAGCAGAAGCCGTCTTCGAAGGACGAGTCATGGTGGACATTCAAGGTGCCGTAGCAAGGCCACTCCGGGTCGGAGCGTATGATGGTGGTGTCCTTGCTGTAGCCCGTGCTGGCGTGGTTCGCCGCGTTCGCTCCCGAGAGCGACGCCAGCAGGGCCAGGAGGAGCAGGAGATTCTTCATGGCGACCTCCTTGCGAGCGGAGAACAACAGGATGGGTCGGCCGGCGCCGGCTTGGCGCCTTCTAGCCTAACACACCAGGTCGTTGCGCGTCGTCATGGAGAATGGGCGCACCAAAACGAGGGGGCCCCGCCAGGCGGGGCCCCTCGGCGTGCTCCGGAGTGAACGGGGCCTTCCGCTTCCCCCGCCACGCCCGGAGCGCGGCGCGTGATCATCCGGGTACGGCTACTTCTCCACGTACGGCCGGATGAGTCCTTCCCTCATCAGGACCTGCGTCTCTTCGCGCGCATGGCGAATGGTATCCTCGGCCATCTTCATGAGCTCCTCGCGCGACTTCTTGACGCGCGCGACGCCCTGCTCGATCGCCTTCAGGCCCACGGCGACCGCCTCGCGCGGGAAGACCTCCCACTCGTCCATCGACGGGATGATGTAATCGGGCCGCAGCCCCTTGTCCTCGGCGACCTTGGCCAGCTCCAGGGCGGCCGCGATGCACATCTCGTCGGTGATGGTGCTCGCCATCACGTCGAGCGTGCCGCGGAAGATGCCCGGGAACCCGAGCGAGTTGTTGACCTGGTTGGGGAAGTCGGAGCGACCCGTGGCGACGACGGCCGCTCCCGCTTCCAGGGCCTCCCACGGCCAGATCTCGGGCACCGGATTGGCGCACGGCATGACGATGGGCTGCTTGGCCATGGCGGTGACCCACTCGGGCTTGATGACGCCGGGGCCGGGCTTGGAGGCCGCGATGACGACATCGGCCCCGCGCATGGCCGTGGCCACGTCGCCCTTGACTTGATCGCCGTTGGTGATCTGGCAGAGCTCCCACTTCTCCTTGAAGTCGCTGGCGAGCTCGGTGCGCCCGCGGTGCAGCGTGCCCTTCGAGTCGAGCAGGATGATGTTCTCCCACGGCACGCCGCCCTTGTACATGACGTGCGCCGCGCGGATGTTCGCGGCGCCGGCGCCGACCAGGACGATCTTGACCTTCTTCAAATCCTTGCCCACCAGCTTCACCGCGTTGACGAGGCCGGCAAAGATGATCGCCGCCGTGCCCTGCTGATCGTCGTGCCAGACGGGGATGTGCGCCTTCGCGCGCAGCGTGTCGAGCACGTGGAAGCACTTGGGCTGCGAGATGTCCTCGAGGTTGAAGCCGCCGAAGGTCGGCTGGAGCTTCAGGGCGATGTCGATCAGCTTGTCCGGATCCTTCTCGGCGATGCAGAGGGGAAAGGCATCCACGCCGCCCAGGTACTTGAAGAGCAGCGCCTTGCCCTCCATGACCGGCATGGCGGCCTCCGGGCCGATGTCGCCCAAGCCGAGCACGCGCGTGCCGTCGGAGATCACGGCCACGAGGTTGGCCTTGTTCGTGTGCTGGAAGACCGTCTCAGGGTTCGCCTTGATATCGAGGCAGGGCTTGGCCACGCCCGGCGTGTACCAGATCGCGAAGTCCTTGAAGTCGCGCACCACGCACTTGGGCGCCACGCCGACCTTGCCGCGGTAGTAAGGATGCATCTTCATCGCATCGATGCCCGGCTGCGCCGCCTTGGCCTCGAGCTGCTCCTTGGTAAGCTTCTGCCCGTCCGCCATAACCACTCCCCCTTGTTCTTGACGCCACCGCCCCGGTCCCCTGCCCGCCCGCCCGGCCCTGGGCGTCAGACGATCCGAGCCGGACATTCTGACAGAAACCGCCGCGTCCAGCCAGCCCAAAACCACGCGGCCGGGAGCGACGCATTTCTTGCTCCGCAAGCCACTTCCCCAGGTGTATCCTTGTCCGATCTTGCCCTCGCCCGGGGGTGCGGGAACCCGAACGGGTCGGGGCGGTCTATCAAGATTCACCCGGGGGGCGTCGATCCCCTAGGGAGAGGTCCGGACGGTCTAGGAGACGGACTCATAGCGGCTTGCGCGGACCAGGCAGTCCGGCGCCCGGGGCCTTCCCGCCGGCCGGCGGGCCGCTGTGGAGAGCGTTTGCCTAGGGCAGGCAGTCAGCGCGCGAGACAGAGACAGGCAGGCATCATGAGAACCATACAGAAATTCCGGGTCAGACCCACCTTGCCGGACCGGATCCGGCCCCTGATGGACATCGCCCTCAATCTGTGGTGGACCTGGAGCCCCGAGGCCGTGGCCCTCTTCCGCCGGATCGACCCCGAGCTGTGGCACAAGTCCGGCCATAATCCCGTGACGCTGCTGGGCGTGGTCGATCAGGAGCGGCTCAACGATCTGGCCGCGCGCGAGACCTTCCTCGCCCACATGGATCGCGTCGAGGACAACCTGCGCCGCTACATGGAACACCCCACCTGGTACTCGGAGGTGCACACCGAGACGCAGGAATCGCGCATCGCGTACTTCTCGGCCGAATTCGGCCTGCACGAGTCGCTGCCCTTCTACGCCGGCGGACTGGGCGTGCTCGCCGGAGACCACCTTAAATCCGCCTCCGAGCTGGGGCTCCCGATGGTCGGCGTGGGTTTGCTCTACCGGCGCGGGTACTTCCACCAGGAGCTGGACCAGGACGGCATGCAGCGCGAGACGCACCGCGAGATCCACTTCTCGGGTCTCCCGATGCGGGTCGTCCGCCGCCAGGACGGGATGCCCGAGCTGATCGAGGTCGAGGTCGCCGACCGCGCCGTCCTGGCCCGCTTGTGGCGCGTGCAGGTGGGACGCATCCCGCTGTTCCTGCTCGACACCGACATCAGCGAGAACGATCAGCAGGACCGGCGCATCACCGAGCGCCTCTACGAGGCCGACCTGGACGTGCGCATCCGCCAGGAGATTCTCCTGGGCGTCGGCGGCGTCCGCGCCCTCGAGACCGTCGACGTGTCGCCGACCGTCTGCCACCTCAACGAGGGGCACTCGGCGTTCCTGACCCTCGAGCGCCTCGCGGCGCTCATGGAGCGCCACAACCTGTCGTTCGACGCCGCGCGCGAGATCGTCGCGGCCAGCAACATCTTCACGACTCACACGCCGGTCCCGGCCGGGCACGATGTCTTCCCGCCCGAGCTCGCCGTGCGCTACCTGCGTCCCTTCGCCCGGCGCATGGGCGTGCCCGAAGAGAAGCTCCTGCGGTTGGGCCGGGTGCGCGCCGACGACCCCTCCGAGGGGTTCAACATGACGGCGCTCGCCCTGCGCCTGTCGACTTTCCGCAACGGCGTCAGCAAGCTGCACGGCGAAGTGGCCCGCTCGATGTGGCGCGGCCTGTGGCCCACCACGCCCGAGGATGAGATCCCGATCGGCTCGGTCACCAATGGCGTGCACCTGCCCTCCTGGTACTCGGACGAGACCGCGCGCCTCTTCGACCGGTACCTGGGGCCCGAGTGGCTCGAGAACCCGGTCGCCCAGGAGGTCTGGCAGCGGGTCAACGCGATCCCGCATGCCGAGCTGTGGCGCGCGCGCGAGCGGCTGCGCACGCGACTGGTGGCCGAGGCGCGCCGGCGGCTGAAGGAGCAGCTCGAGCGCCGCGGCGCGCACACGGTGCAGATCAGTCAGGCCGAAGAGGCGCTCGACCCCGAGACGCTCACGATCGGCTTCGCGCGGCGGTTCGCCACTTACAAGCGCGCGCTGCTGCTCTTCCGCAACATGGAGCGCTTCCGGCGCATCGCGGCCGACCCGGACCGGCCCGTGCAGTTCATCTTCGCCGGCAAGGCGCATCCCAAGGACCAGCCCGGCAAGGAGCTCATCCGCGAGATCATCCGCATCGCCAAGCAGCCGGAGTTCCGCCGCAGCGTCGTCTTCCTCGAGGACTACGACATGGACCTGGCGCGCACCATGGTCCAGGGCGTCGACGTCTGGCTCAACACGCCGCGCCGTCCGCTCGAGGCCAGCGGCACGAGCGGCATGAAGGTCGTCGTCAACGGCGGGCTCAACCTGTCGGTTCTCGACGGCTGGTGGTGCGAGGCCTACGACGGGGTCAACGGCTGGGCAATCGGCAACGGCGAGGTCTACAAGGACCCCACCCATCAGGACGACGTCGAGAGCGAGGCGCTCTACAGCCTGCTCGAGGAGGAGGTCGTTCCGCTCTTCTACGATCGCGGGCGCGACGGGCTGCCGCGCGGCTGGATCGACAAGATCAAGGCCTCGATGATGACGATCTGCCCGAAGTTCAACATGAACCGGGCCGCCGAGGAGTACACGCGGCTGTATTACATCTCTTCGCTGCTCAACTGGAACTGGCTGGCCGCCAACGACATGCAGCGGGCGCGCGAGATCTCCGAGTGGAAGGCGCACGTGCGCGCCAGGTGGCACGGCGTGCGCATCCTGGATGTCACGACCGATTCGGGCTTCGACCTGGCCGTCGGCGATCGGCTGATGACCCGCGTGTCGGTCGACCTCGGCGACCTCACCCCCCAGGATGTGAAGCTCGAGGTCTTCTACGGCGATCTCGTCGAGGGCAACATCCGCGACGGGCGCAGCGCCCTGATGACGCTGATCAGCTCGAATGAACGACATCACGAGTACACGGGCGTCGTGAGCTGCCACACGAGCGGCCACTTCGGCTTCGCCGTGCGCATCACGCCGCGGTCAGCCGGCCTGGACGACTACTTCGACCGCGAGCTGATCTGCTGGTGGGAGGCGCAGGCGCGCCGAGCGGGCGTCGTGCACCGGTAGCCGCGCGCCCCGGCGGCCGGTCGCACCAGCGACCGGTCCGCCCACCGCTACCCTTGTCCCGTAGGCCCCGTCTCCGCTTGTGCCGTGGAGCTCGTGCGCCGGAACAAGAACAAGGTCGGCACCCTGCGCGGCTCACCCTCCACCTCCAGGTACGGATAGGCGAGGAAGTTGATCGGCCCCGCGGATGGTCCGGGATCGAGCACGAGGTCGCGCCCCCGGCTGAACTCGAAGCGATTGGCCGGCTGGTGGCCGAAGTAGTACATGCTCAGCGCGCTGAACTTGTCGGCCTCGCTGATGTCCACCGGCCACCACTGGCCGTCGGCGTAGAACTCGGCCCAGCAGTGGTAGCCGTCCGTCCCGCCGTCATGGCGCTCGGACGGGATCGCGGCGCCGATCGCGAAGCGCGCCGGGATGCCCACGGAGCGCGCCAGGCCGATGAAGTAGGCGTGGTAGTCGGTGCAGTTGCCGGTGCGCGCGTCGCAAGCGTGCAGGGCGTCCCCTTGGCCCCAGCCCGGGCCGATCTTCTTGTAGCTCATGGCGTCGATCACGTGGTCGTAGAGCGCCCGCGCCCGGGCGAGCTCGCCCACTTGACCCGCGGTCGCCTTTGCGGCGATGGCCCTGATCTGCTCGTCGGCGGGGACGAGCCGCTCGGGGGCCAGGTACCTGGCGGCCTCGGCCGCGTCGCCGGCGTAGGCGCCCTTCTCGAGGCGTGAGACGTCGTAGACGATCTCGATCGCCTTGCCGCTGTCGCCCGGCCCCAACTCGAGGAACAGAATCTGGTTGCCGTGGGCTCGGTCCGTGAGGGTCCGCGGAGTTCCGGGCGCGCTGATGCGCGCGACGGTCACCTGCTGGAAGTCGTCCGACGCGGCCAGCGGGATCCAGCAACGCGCCGGGCCGGCGATCTCGGGCAGGGTGGCCTGGTAGCGGAACTCGAAGGCGTCCCGGCCCGTCAGAACGCCCAGGAGCTCTTGCGAGGCGTCGTCGACCGGGGCGCGCACCCAGAGCTGCTCCTCGTTCTGCTTCCACAGGTAGTAGGGCCGGCCGTTGAGCTTGTGGACCGTGGTCTCGGTCACGGTCATGTCGCCCGGATCGCCTTCCAGGAAGAAATCGATGTCATAGAACTCGCCGTCGGCGCTGGCCATGTCCACGCAGGCGAAGTGATGCCCCGGCCCGAGCGAGGCCAGGTACTCGACGTGGACCCGCACCAGCTTCAGCTTCAGCTCGCGGCCCTCGAAGGGCACCGTGAAGTAGCCGTCTCCCAGGGCCAGCTGCTCGGCAATGTGCTTCTCGATCCCGGCCTGGATGTCGGCCGTGACGATGGCCGGAGCGTGGGCGTCCGCCTGCGAGGAGTCGCCATCGCCCGCGCCTCCAGCGCCCGCGCCCGCAGCGCCCGCGCCCGCAGCGCCCGCGCCCGCAGCGCCCGCGCCCGCCACCAGACCGACCCCGAGCAAGACGCCGATCGCTGCCGGCGCGTAAACGGCCCGTACGACCGCACGCAGTTGAGTCAGGCTGCTCGTCATGCTGCGATCCCCCTAATGTCCCGGATGGTCTTTCGGCTTGGAGGCCGCGGGGTGCTCTGCGGGGGCCGCGGGCAGCAGCACCGCGTCGATGACGTGGATCACGCCGTTGGCGGCGACGACGTCGGTCTGGACCACCTGGGCCGCGTCCACCATCACGCTGCCGTTTTCGACCTTGATGCTGAGCTCCTGGCCGTTGACGGTCTTGGCCTTCATCGTCTTGACATCGGAGGCCATGACCTTGCCGGGCAGCACGTGGTAGGTGAGCACGGCGGCGAGCCTCTCCTTGTTCTCGGGCTTCAGGAGGTTCTCGAGGACCCCTTTCGGCAGCTTCGCGAAGGCGCTGTCCGTGGGGGCGAATACCGTGAACGGCCCCTTGCCCTGGAGCGTCTCCGCCAGCCCCGCCGACTTGACGGCCGCCACCAGGGTCTTGAAGCCATCGAGGCCGGACGCGACGGCAACGATATCGTCGGGGGCTGCCGGGGCATCGGCGCCGCGGGCGCTCCCGAAGGCCGTCATCATCACCATGGCCAGCGCGAATCCCACAGACCGTGCCAACACCATCCTGGTTCTCATGCCAAGTTACCTCTCCTGCCGGTAGGTTTGCGGGGCAGGCGCCCCGATCGACTCGCCGTGATGGGCAGCGCAATGCCGCTGGTACTCCGGGTGCGAACCCAGGTTCCCGCGCGCCGCTGATCCCGACCGGCGTGCTCGCGCAGTAAAGCCCCGGCGCCGCCGGCGCGGGGCGGAGTCGCTATCTGCCCCATCGGCGGCAGATAGCACTCCAGCCTCGCCCGGCCCGCAACGCCCGCGCACTCCGGGTTGATCGCGGCAGACGCACACGGTAACATTGCCTGTTCCGCCAATGCTCGCAGCGTGGGCCGCGATCAGCCCCGCGACGAAGTGCGGCGGGCCCGCGGAGCGTCCGGCACACGGCCGCGCGTTCGGCGCCGGCAAGCCAGGTTACCAATCTAGGGAGGCACTCATGCTCGCCAAGCGCATGCAGCGGATCAAGCCATCGGTCACCCTGGCGGTGAGCGCCAAGGCCAAGGCGATGGTGGCCGAGGGCATCGACGTCGTCGACTTCAGCGTGGGCGAGCCCGACTTCCCCACCCCGCCGGCAATCAAGGAAGCGGCCATCCGCGCGATCCGCGAGGACTTCACGCACTACACGCCCAATCCCGGCATCCCGGAGCTGCGCCAGGCGATCTGCGAGAAGCTCTTGCGCGACAACGGCCTGAAGTATCAGCCCAACGAGATCCTCGTCTCCTGCGGGGCCAAGCAGTCGCTCTACAACGCCGCCATCGCCCTCTTCGATCCCGGCGACCGCGTGCTCATCCCCTCGCCCTGCTGGGTGTCGTACGAGCCGCAGGTCAGCTTCGCGGGCGCCGAGCCGATCTTCGCCGCCGGTTCGTCGGCGCGGGGCTTCAAGCTCACCGCGGCGGAGCTGAAGGCCGCGATCAGGCCGGGCACGAAGGCGATCGTCTTCAACAGCCCCAGCAATCCCACCGGCGCGCTCTATACGCGCGAGGAACTGGAGGCGATCGGCCGCGTGCTGATGGAGGCCGGGATCTTCGTCATCAGCGACGAGATCTACGAGAAGCTCGTCTACGACGGCCAGCCCTTCACCAGCTTCGGCAGCCTCGATCCGGCCTGGAAGAGCCGCTGCCTGATCATCAACGGAGTCTCGAAAGCCTACGCCATGACCGGCTGGCGCATCGGCTACGCGGCCGGACCCGCGGAGCTGATCGCCGCCATGGGCAAGGTCCAGGGCCACAGCACGTCGAACGCGAACTCGATCGCGCAGAAGGCGGCCGTCGAGGCGCTGCGCGGGTCGCAGGAGCCGATCGAGGCCATGCGTCGCGCCTTCGAGGCGCGCCGCGATCTGATGCACGCGCTGATGATGGAGATCCCCGGCGTGCGCTGCGCCAAGCCGCAGGGCGCGTTCTACCTGCTGCCCGACTGGAGCGCCTACATGAGCAAGCGCGCGGGCGAGCGGGTGATCAACTCGGGCATCGAGCTGGCCACCTACCTGCTCGAGCAGGCGCACGTGGCCGTCGTCCCCGGCGAAGGCTTCGAGGCGCACGGCGGCTACGTGCGCTTCTCCTACGCCTCGTCGACCGAGCGCATCCGCGAGGGCATGCGGCGGGTCAAGGAAGCGGCCGAGCGCCTGGCGTAGGGTATCGCCGCGGCATCCGGCCCCCCGCGATCCCGGCGACCGCGCGCTACGGGGCGAGGCGCGTCAGCCGCGGCGGCTGCGGGTCGGGCTCCAACCGCCAGAAGCTGCGCCCCGCGAAGTGCTCGAACAGCGCGCGATCGCGCTCCGGTCCCAGCTCCCAGGCCCAGACGATCGGCGCCGCGTCGATAGCGGCGGCGTTGTACACCCAGTGCTGATGGAAATCATGATCGGCGGCGTAGCGCACCACCACGAGGTGCCGCCCCGGATGGCGCGCCAGCTCGGCGACGATCGCGGGCCGATCGACCGTGATCCGGCGCTCCGCGTCCGCCGGCCGGCCCGCCTCCGCGGCTTGCTGCGCTGCCGTCGCGAGGAGCACGCCGCCCGCCGCCAGACCGGCGACCCAGGTCGGAGGGACCCGTCTCCAGCGCCGCCAGGCGCAGGCCCGCTCCGCGGCGCGCGCGATCAGCAGCACGCGCAAGCCCGCCCACGGGGCGCCGTAGTGTTCGAAGTAGATGATGATCTGGTTCAGGTCGACCAACGCCGCGCCCGCCAGGATCAGGGGAATCCGCATGCGCCGATCGCGCCAGGAGCAGGGCAGAGCCAGCAGGAGCAGCACCCCGAAAACCGAGCGCGTCAGATGACCTCCCGCCGCGCGCAGATCCGACGGCTGGGTCGGGAGGTCGAGGATCAGCCGCGCCTGGCGTAGGATCCCCCGCGGCTGGATCGCGCGCTGGCGGTGCTCGCGCCACCACTGATCCAGCTTCGCGAGCGGCTCGTGGCGACGCGCTTCCAGCGGCCGCGGTCGATCCCACTTGAAGAACGGCCACGCGCCGGAGGTTCGCTCGTACGCCATGTAGGGCAGCGTCAGCGGGCTGCCCGTCACCGCCCGGTTGTAGAATCCCAGGAAGATCAGGGCGGGGATGATCGCGAGCGCGCCGGGCGCCAGCGCTCTCCGGAGCCAGACCCGCGGCGATGAACCGCCCGCGGCGCCGGAACCGCCCTCGATTCGGGCGGCGTCACGACCGCGCCGGGCGCGGGCGCCGCGACGGGCACGGCGGATGTGAAGCCCCACGATGATCGCGCTGGGCACGGCCAACCACAGCGCCTCGTTGGGGCGCGTCAGCAACAGCAAGCTCAAGCCCAGGCCCCCGGTGACGGCCATCCCGGGCGACGGACGGCGCAGCAAGCGGCCGAGCGCTCCCAGAAAGAGCGCCCCCCCCGCCGCCGGCAGCCCGCCGCCCCAGTAGCTGTTCCACCAGTAGTGGCCGGGCGCGTAGCGCACGACGAACAGGCCGACGCCCAGCACGGCCCACCGCCACGGCAGCCACCCGCGCAGCATCCAGGCCGTGGCGCCGAGCGCCAGCGCCATGCCCAGAAGGACGCCCGCCCACGGATGGCCGCCGGCCGCCTGACCGAGGCCGAGGACCAGGCCCTGCCCCGGGAAGTATTTCGAGGCGTAAGTCGGTCGCTGCAGAACGTGGGGCGCCTCGAAGTGCTCCCACAATGGGTGCGGCGGATTGGCCAGGCGCCCGGAAGCGAACGTGTCGGCCGCGAGCAGGTAGCTGAACTCGTCGTGCACCGCCGGCTGCGGCACGCCCGTCCAGGGCACGAGCGCCAGGCGCAAGGCCACGGGCAGCAGCGCCGCCGCCAGCACGAGCCCGATGACGCCCGCCAGCCGCCGTCTCGAAGATACGTTCATGACGGTCGCTCTCCGAGAGCTACGCCGTTCGCGCCCCGCGACCGCGCGTTCACGCGCCGCGACGGCGCCAGGTTGGCACGTTCGAGTTCCGCTGTCCACCGGCGCCTCCGGGCGCTATGCTGGAGCTCACTTCGACCGGTGAAGCCGCGCCGGTCGTCCGCCTCGGTCTCAAGCAAGGAGGGTCATCCGATGCCCACCGGACCCATCTACCATCTGGAGATCACCGCCGGCGGCTGCGTCCTGCTGGCGCTGCTCAACGGCTTCCCGATCTTCTCCCGCGCCTGCGATGGCGTGGCGATCGAGGCCCCGCCGGTGAACGATCTCCTGGTGGGACAGGGCAATGCCCTGATCCTGGAGGCGAGCGCGCTGCCCGGTTCGGGCGCCGAGCCCGGCCGGGCGCCTGGCGATCCGTCCGGCGGCCCATCCGGAGACCTCCCGGGCGTGACCTTGATCGCCAAGGTCAAGGCCTACGAGCGCGGAGACATCGTCGCGCCCGAGTCGGGCGAGGTCATCGCGGCCTACGACCTCGCCGCGGCGCCCGCCGATGGCCGGCAGGGCCTGCCGCTCAAGGCCGTGCTCAGCTTCGACACCGCGGGGCCGTCGTTCCGCGCGCTCCTGCTCGAAGGGCCCGTGCTCGAGAGCGTGGATGCCGTGCGGGACTATGCGCTCCATCTGCGCGATCTCATGCGCTCGCAGTCGTTGTCCGAGCTCAAGGTCGAATTCGCCCCCAAGCTCAAGGACCACGTGGCGGCCTACGCGCTGGGCGACATCGACGCGGCCGGCGCCTTCGCTGACTATCTCGCGAGCGAGTTCTTCCCCGCTCGGCCCGTGCTGGACTTCGAGCGCTCCGATCTGACCGTCAAGCTCTGGTGCGGCGGCCGCATCGCCGAAGTGACGTTGGGCGAAGCCGAGCTGTTGGCCACGCGGCCCGATGCCGAGGGCTCGCGCTACGTCATGCCGGTGTACGTGGCTCAGGTGGAGGGACGACTGCGCGTGGTCCGCTAGTCGCGGGCCAGCACGATCCGGCGGCTCTGCGGCTCGTCGGCCGGCGTCGCCAGGCGGGCGAAGTAGACGCCGGCGGGCGCCGGGCGCTCGCGCTCATCGCGCCCATCCCACACCAGACTGTGGTCGCCCGCCATCTGCCAGGCGTCGCAGACGCGCCGGACGTGACGCCCCGCCGCGTCGAGGATGTCGACGCGCACCACGCCGCTGGCCGCGAGCGTGTAGCGGAGCGTGGCCGCGCCGCGCGCGGGGGTGGGCCGGATGCGTTCGAGAAAGGCCGCGACGCCGGTCGCGGGCGCCGGAGGCGCGTCGGGCAGCGGGGGACCGGGCGCTTCGGCCAGCTCGAGACGGCGGCCGGCGGAATCGGCGACGATGAGCGCCGCCACATCCAGGCCGAACGCCGGGGCACCCGCGCCCCCTGACGCGGCCAGCGGAATCTCGATGACGATCTCATCGCCGGGGCCGGCCAGCACGCCGTCGGGCGCCAGCGCCACGAGGTAGTGCTGGCCCAGCCGCGCGTGGTGCGCCACGGCGACCTCGCGAATCCCGCGCGCGCGGGGCGGGCCCGCGACCTCGCAGCCGTGGGGCGGCATGAAGGCGAGCTGCACGCCCGCCACCGTCCCCCCCGCCAGCGTCAGGCGATAGCCCGTCTCGGTGAGCGACTCGCGCCACGCCAGGGGAGGCGGAGCGCCCGCGCCGGATGCCGGGGCCTCGCTGCCGGCGGCGAGCCCCGCCGCGAGCATCGCCGGGTTCGCGGCGCCGTCGCCGGTCCCCAGGATCAACCCCACGATCAGCGCCAGGTCCTGGACATTGAGCGCGCGGTCGCCATTGACGTCGGCGCAGACCACCGCCCCGGGCGCCAGGGCCGTGCGCCCGATGATGTCGTTGGTGGCGGCCACGAGGTCGTAGACGTCGGTGTCGCCGTCTCCGTCGGCGTCGCCCGGAGACGTGGCGCACTCCGGCGCGCCCGCGACGGCATCGACGGCGGCTTTCACATCCAGCTTGCCGTGGCCGAAGGTGGCGCCGGCCGCGGCGCCGGTGAACTCGTCGCGTCGCGCCGTCTGCTGGAGGATCGACTTGATCTGCGCCGGCGTCAGCGTGGGGTCCTTCTGCAGCATCAGGGCCACCGCGCCCGCCGCGTGGGGACTGGCCATGGACGTGCCCAGCAAGTAGGTGTGCTTGCCGCCCGGATCGTTGAAACCGGCCTGGGACACGTACCAGGCGGACTGCGCCGCGGCGATGATCATGCCGGGAGCGGACAGGTCGGGCTTGAGCACGCCGTCGCGCCGCGGCCCCAGGCTGCTGAAGGTGCTGATCGCCCCCAGCGGGTTCTCGGTGTAGCCGAGTTGGGCGGCGGTGTGCCAGCCGTCCTGGCCCTGCCATTGCAGCTTGGTGTTGTAGGACGCGACGCTGATCGCCTCGGCGGCGGAGCCGGGCATGGCGATCGTGCCCGCCGCGCTCACGCCCGCGACGATCCGCACGTTCTCCTGATTGCGCTCGCAGTAGAGGTCCACCACGCCCCCGCCGGGTAGCTGGTTGGCCGCCCGGGCCCGCACGGTCCACGTGCCGGTGGTCAGGCCGGTCGAGCGGTTGAGCAGCCAGAAGAGCCCGTACCCCTGGCCGTTGACCGGATGCGCCGAGGTCGTCCAGAAGGCGATCGAGTCGGGCGCGGCGCTCAGGCTGAGCTCGAGACCGAGGGATGGGGAGGCGTCGCCCGCCAGCAGCGCCTGCTTTCCAAGGGGGGATTCGATTTCCCAGGTGAAGCGGTCATTGGGGCTGTACCAGCACTCGAAGATGATCTCGCCGCTGGGGCTGCCGGCGGGTTCGTGCAGCAGGGTGATCTCCGCCACCTGCCCGCTGGCCCGGGCCCGGCCGTGCCAGGCGTGGGCGCCGTCGTTGCCCGCGGCCACGCACAGGGTCAGCCCCTCGTCGCGCACGAGCCCGTCGACCATCCGCTCGAACAGCGTCGTGCCGTCGTGGGGCCCCATGGAGGTGCCCTGGCTAAGGTTCACGACCAGCGGCTTGCCGAGCGCGCGGGCCCGGTTGATGAGGTAGACCAGCGCATCGATCGTGCCGACCGTCGTCGGCCCGTCGCCGTAGGGCGGGGCGCCGCCGTAGGTGAAGATGTCCTGCCCGTAGTTGCGCACGATGATGAGATCGGCTTGCCAGGCCACGCCGCGGTACTTGGCGGGCGTCAGCGCGGAGCCGTCGCCCGCCGCGATGCCGGCGACGTGCGTGCCGTGGCCCCCCAGGTCGCGGTGGGCCGACGCCTGGCCGCTGTTGATCTGGCTGCGGCTGTATTCGCGGCCGTAGCCGAAACCGCTCGGCGGCGCCTGGATGAGGGCGTCCTGCTCCCAGATCGACAGGATGCGCGTCTCGCCCCGATCGTTCTTGAAGTCCTCGTGCGCAAGATCGATCCCGGTATCGACGATCCCCACGATCACGCCGCTGCCGGTGTAGCCCGATTCGGCCTGGTTCACCAGGTCGGCGCGGATGTCGGGGATCGAGGCGTCGAGCGCGGGCTCGAGGCGATAGGCCCCCTCGATCGAGACGACCGCGGGGTGCGCGGCCACGCGCTCGAGATCTCCGGCGGCGACGGCGCCGGTCACGAGATCGCCAACCCGGCACCCCGCACGCACGCCCAGAGCGGCCAGCTCGGCGGCGGAGAGAGTCGTGCGCAGGATCACCGGGAACGCGACCTGGCCGGGTGAGTCTGACCAGCGGGATGTCCCGGGGGCGGCCTGGGCGGGCAACCCGAATGAGCCGACCCGGGCGCCCGCGCCCACCAGGCCGCGGGCAGCGGACTCGGTCGGACCGGCGAGCGCCGCGCGCAGGCGCGGGTCGATCTTGCCCGCCGCGCCGTCCGCTTGCGATGCCGGCGGCGGACTGGAGGCCGATGCCGCGCGCACGGCGCCCGCCATGCCCGGCGCGCCGCAGACGAGCACCATGGCCGCGAACAGCACCGCTGTTGTCGCGCTTCTCATCCGCTCCACGCCCCCTACTCCGAGCACTCGGCGTCCGCCAGCGCCGACAGGTTGGCCAGCACGGCCTGCGCGAAGGTGGCGTACGCCTCGCCGCCGACCGCCCAGGTGATCGGTTTGGTGGGATCGAGGCCGCTGGGCGCCACGAGATCCGCGGCCGCCAGCGCCTCGCCCAGCTGTCCGGCGTACAGGTCGGCCGCCGGAATGTG
>CAZRWW010000007.1:63469-113424 GCA_964603725.1 uncultured bacterium | reverse complement strand
GTCGCCGCCACGGCCATTGCGCTCGCTGCCTGGAGCTCAAACGGGGGCACCATGTCCTGATCGCGGGAGCCCACGCCTTCAGGTCGATCCGCCCGCACCCAGAGCGCGACCACGATCCCGAAGACACGCCGCTGGTCGCGCGCCCACCACTGCGATGCCCGCCCTGACGCCGCCGGACCCACCCAGGGCCTGAGTCCCCAGCGGGGAAACCTGGGCGGCTCCGCGATCATCCTTGGCTCGCAGCGTCCGACCGGGCGGAACATCGCCAGGCAGCCCGGGTAGAGCCGCCTGTTCCGGAGGGGGCTGGGCGCAAGAAGAGTCCCGCGGACGGGCACGCTCGGCACGGGCCGCGTGAGAGGCGGCCCGCTGAACCGCAACCTCACGAATCCGGATACAGCACTCAGCCAGAGGAGTCGCTCATGAAACATACCCTGAACTCTCTCGTCGCGCGCCGTGTCCGCCCACGGATCCCCCGGGCCGCGCTTTGCCGTGCTACTGCCCTGCTCGCTCTCCCATTGCTCCCGACTGCAGCCCAGGCCTCCGGTCTGTGCGGACCGTGGGATCACGTGGAGACTCCGAACGTCGGGAACAGCGTCACCCGGCTGACGGCCGTGACTGTCCTCTCGCCCGAGGACGCCTGGTCGGTCGGTTACTGGCGTAACGAACCCAGCGGGCGCGGACCGCTCGCACTGCGTTGGGACGGCTCAGACTGGGCTCTGATGGATCTTCCCGAGACCAGCCACCTGGGAACCTTCCCCGAAACGGCCGGTGTCGACGCTGCCCCAAACGGTGACGTTTGGGCCGTCGGCAATGTCACGACCACCTACCCGACGAACAACCTGCCCCTCATGCTCCGCTGGCGCAACGGGGCCTGGGATTATGCGGAGACGGCGACGCTGCGCCCGCAGACCGTATATCCGTATGCGGCGCGTGGGGGGTTCGCTTACGAAGTGGATGCGCTCGCTGCCGACGACATCTGGGCCGTCGGTCTGGCCAATGGCTTTGGCGATGCGCAAGCTAGCTCGGTTCCCATGGCGCTTCATTGGGACGGCTCGAGCTGGACAGATGTGGACGTGCCCATCGTGGCGAACCGCCATCACGAGCTGAGAGATCTCGTGGCGATCTCCTCTGACGATGTCTGGGCCGTGGGTGACTACCGCAACATCGCGGGTGCCTTTCGGGGTGTCACCTATCACTGGGACGGAAACGCATGGTCCCATGTCTACAGCCCCATCGAGGAAGTCCTCCAGAGCGGCTTGGAGGATGTCGCTGCGACGGGGCCGAACGACGTCTGGGCGCTCGGCGGCGCCGATGGAATCGTCATCCTGATGCACTGGGATGGTCTCCTATGGACTCTGGCGGAGCCTCCGCCCAACTCCGGCGGTTCTCTGGCCGCTGGCGGGCCGAATGACCTGTGGGTCTCGGGTTGGAACGGGTTCTGGCACTGGGACGGCACGAGCTGGACCGACGTACCTGCGTCCGTGGCGGGCGCGACCTACGTGATCCGGAGCGGCGGCATGGAGATCGTCGACGAGTGCGACATCTGGAGTGTGGGCTTCTGGACGCTGGAGGATGGGCTCACGAGCTTCACGCTGGCTGAACGGCTGCAGCCTCATCCGGCTGCCGTGGTGACAGTGGAGCGGGGCGAGACTGCACTGGCCTTCGCCAATCCTTACCGACCGGGCAGTGAGATCCGGTTCTCCCCGCCGACGACGAGGGCCGCGAGCCTGTCGGTGCACGACCTGCAAGGGCGACTCGTCAGGCAGCTCTTTCACGGATCCACTAGCGCGGGTGAGCGTCGGTTCGTGCGCTGGGATGGCCGGGGGCAGGCGGGTGGGGATCTCGCTGCCGGGGTCTACTTCATGCGCCTCGAGACGGGCACGACCCGGATCGATCGCAAGCTCCTCCTCGTGGAGGCGGGCCGGTAGGGGCAAGATGACGTGGTGGGGCGCGCCCACTTCCGTTGACGAATTCGATGCCGCCACCGCGCTCTGACTCGGTGCACCGGTGCGTCTCTGAACGGGCCATCCGCCGAGTTGCGGCGGAGCACTGGTCAGGCAGGCCCTGGCCTATGGCCGAACAGGTTGGACGCGCCAGAAGTCGGTGAAGGGCTGCATGCTCGCGCCGCTGCCCGTGCCGACATAGACCCACGACCCGAGCGTGAAGCACACAGCCGCACCGCGCGCTGATCCCCCGAAGTCGGGGATCTGGGTCCAGGCGTCAGCGCCGGGGTCGTACCCCCACATGTCCTGGAAGACGTCGGCTGACCCCTCGACGATCGCCGCCAGTCCCGTGCCGAGATAGCCCCGTTCTCCGAGCGTGAAACCGACGGCGCGAAAGCGCGCGGCGCCGGGGAATTCGGCCTTCTCGGCCCAGGTGTCGGTCCGCGGTTCGTAGGCGAAGAGCTTCTTTGAGAAGACGAGCTCGGGGGACTGCGCGAGCACGCCCGTGCCTACGTACCCCACGCCGTTCAGCACAAAACAGGTGCCCGCGGCGACGGCCAGCGGCATGTCGGCCTTCTGGGTCCAGCGATCGAATTGCGGATCGTACTCCCAGACTTCCTTGTAGTAGACCGTCTGGGCACCGTCGCCGCTGGTCCCCCCCACGACGTAGGCCTTCTGGCCGACGACGAACGCCGCGGCGTGATCCCGGCCCGTGGCGGGGAGCGGCGCCTTCTGCGTCCACTCGTCCGACGAGGGGTTGTACTCCCAGAAGTCGGAACGCCGGCCGTTGCCGACGTAGCCGGTGCCGATGTAGCCCCTGTCTCCGATCGAGAAAGCCACGGCCGCGCCTCGGGCACGCCCGGTGAAGTTCGCCTTGCGCGTCCACGCCCCGCCAACCGGGTCAAACGCCCAGAACTCTGTGGTCGGCCCGTATCCGGTGCCGACATAGGCGAGCTCGCCGATCGTGAAGGCTGCCGCGAAGGAGACCGGCACCCCGCCATACGCGACGGCCTCCTGCCATTCCCAGGTCGGCGCGGGTGGGGTCAGGACGGGCTTCTTGTCGGCTGAACAAGAGACAGTGGCCGGCAGTGCAACCAGTATGGCCACGACCGCCGGAAGAGGCGTAGCTGCACTCCTCATGCGTCCTCCGCAGACACCCGGGGAGTGCGAGTCTGACGTCGCTCCTAGTATGAAGGGATTCGCGCTCCCCGGCAATCCCGCTTCCGAACTCACGACCGCATCTTCTGGTCCTGGGTCTCCCGACTCCGGTCCGGCCGGCGGGAGCGCCTCAGTGATATGGCGGAGATGGATTCGAGGATTGTCAAGACTGCCGGCCGGCGTCTTCGGGATGCACGGATTCAGTCTGGAAGAGCGTCGAGACAGGGCTCGCGCGGGCCGAGCCGCGGCGGTGCGGAGCTGCGCTTCAGCAGCCGGATCGCCGTTGCGGCATTCTCCTCCAGCGTCCCGAGGGCCATGATTCCTTCCGGTCCGTGTCTTCGGTAACCGGATCTCCGAGGCCTCGATCCTCAGTCCGGTAACCCTGTCAGTGAGGCAGATCGGAGCTTAACGCTCCTCCGGGTAATGCTGTATACTGCTAAGAGGTGGCTCAGAGATCGGACGAGAGACGCTGGGACGACGGCACGCCTCTGGAGTCGACCTGGAAAGCGATGGCGTCACCCATCCCCAGGCCCCTGCCTCCTCAGAGCACTCACAGGAAGGGGGCAACATGAGAGCTTCACATCCGATCGAGATCCTCGTGTTGGCGGCGGCTGGCCTTCTGGTTGCCCCTGCTGCTTCCGCTCAGACGACCTGGTACGTCGACGACGACGCGCCGGGCGATCCCGGCCCCGGTGACCCGTTGATCAGCGATCCGCTGGAGAACGGCACGCCGGATCACCCCTTCGACGCTATCCTGGAGGCGGTCAACGCCGCCACGAACGGCGACACGGTCCTGGTGCTCAATGGGACCTACACCGGCGTCGGCAACCGGGACATCAGCTTCGGCGGCCGCCTCATCACCGTCCGCAGCGAGAGCGGACCGGAGAATTGCGTGGTCGACCTGGCGGGTGCCTCATACTCCCGAGCCTTCCTGTTCCAGAGCGGGGAGACGGAGGAGGCCGTCCTGGACGGGCTGGCGATCACGGGCGGCTGGCACATGCAGAGTGGCACTGGCATCTTCGTTTATGGCGCCGCCCCGATGGTGAAAGGCTGCGTCTTCAGCGGGAACTACTCGTTCTGGGGAGGCGGCGCCACGTATGTCACGTCCGGTAGCGCTTTCCCGACGACCTTTGTGAACTGCAGGTTCCTCAATAACTCGGGAGGCTCTTCGAGCTGGGGAGGGGCAGCCTGGGTGGAGGGTGGCTCCGCCGTATTCGTGCAATGCCTGTTCATCGGGAACTCGGCGAGGCACGGCGGGGCCCTCTACGTCACACACGGGACGGTGGCGCTGACGCATTGCGAGTTTCGCCAGAGCACGGCCATCGCCGAGGGCGGCGCAATCACTTTCGGTAGGCTTGGCGGCGAGTACCCAACCCTGACGAACTGCACTTTCATCGGGAACATCGCCGGCTCGGGAGGCGGTGGCATTGCCGTTTGGGACCTGCAGAGCGGCGGTGTGCTGCGCGTATTGCTGCGCAACTGCACCTTCGCCGGCAATGAGGCGAGCGCCGGGCGCAGTCTGGCGGCGAACACTGCCTGGGCAGATTACTTCGTCTACAATAGCATCCTCTGGGAGCCTGACGCCGTCTTCTGTTCGGGAGGCGCCGGATTCTACTGCTACTACAGTGATGTGCAAGGCTACGGCGGGGGAACGAACATCGATGAGGACCCCGCATACGCGGATCCGTCCTCGGGGAACTTCCGACTTGGGCCCGGCTCTCCCTGCATCGACGCGGCCAACACCGCGGAACTGCCCCCGGACACCTATGACCTCGACGGCGATGGCGATACCTCGGAACCGATCCCCATGGACCTCGACCGACAGGCGCGCACCGTCGATGATCCCAACACTCCCGACACGGGCGTGGGCTTCCCCTGTGTCGACATGGGAGCGTACGAGTTCCAACCGGGCTCGAGTGGGGTCGGGCGCCCCCGGGGCGAAAGCTCGCCGATGCGGATCTGGCGTGCGATTCCCAACCCCATGCTCACCCAGATGACGATCACCTTCTCAGTGGCATCAGACGAGGTTGCGACGGCCGGAGTGTTCGACATGCTTGGCCGGTGTGTCGCCACCCTGACCGATGCGGCCGTGCTCCCGGGTGGCCGGCGGCAGCTGACTTGGGACGGCCTCAACGCCGGGGGCAGGCCCGCCCCGGCGGGGGTGTACCTGATCCGGCTGCAGACCTCGCACGGAACCGACAGCCGTGTCATCACGCTCTTGCGATAGGGCCGGTGTGCGGGAGGGACAGGTGGGCGCGCCATAGACCGGCCAGGGCTCGGCCCTCGCCGCCCACCAACGGCTCGTCCTGCGGCCCCACGCGGTAGAAGTCGCGCGCCCAATCGTTCATCAAACGTCCAGCTCCGCCACTTCCTGGAAGCGACCCACCTTGATGTAGCGGCCGACGTCGAGCGCCATCACCGCGCACGACGGTAACTGGTAGAAACCTTCGAGATGCGGCTGGCGCGCGACCAGGGCTTCCCGCGCGCGGGCGAGCTCGCCGCCCTCCAGTTCGCGCACGCGGCCGGTGGCGGTCACGGCGATCGCATCGCTGATGTCGGACGGCGAGTGGCGGCGGCTGTCGATCAGGAAGGCGGCCCGCGAGTCGCGCGAGAGATAGCGGTATTTGCGCGTCGCGCGCGCGGTGGCGAAGAAGACGTGCCGGAGATCCTGCGTGGCGGCAAAGGTCACCAGGCTGGCGTAGGGCTGGCCCGCGTCATGGGTGGCCAAGACCCCCAGGTGCTGGGTGGCGAACAGCTCTCGGATCTGGCGCTCCAGGTCCCGCTTGGATGGGTGTTGGGAACTCATTCGCCCTCCCGGGTACGAGGTGGGTGACTCAAGGCGCCCTGGGCTTCACGCGCAATCGCGCGCACGAGGGCGCTGAAGATGAGCCGGTGAACTGGGTAGAGCGCCCACCAGTAGAACAGACCCGGCAGCGCCGTCGGCTCGAATCCGGCCGTTTGGATCAACCGCGCGCCGCCGCCGTCCGGACGCGCTTCCCACTGCAGCCATGCTTTTCCTGGCAGACGCATCTCGGCGCGCAGCCGCAGGAGCCGAGGGGCCTCGAGCGCCTCCACCCGCCAGAAATCCACCGCCTCACCGGGCAGCAGTTCGTTTGGATCGCGGCGGCCTCGGCGCAAGCCCGGCCCCCCCACGATCCGGTCCAGCCCGCCGCGCAGCCGCCAGGCCCAGTCCCAGGCCAACCAGCCCCGGTCGCCGCCCAGGCTGCTGAAGACGGCGAAGACCTGCTCGGGCGGGGCGTCCACGCGCAGGGTGCGAACCTCGCGGATCATGCCTTCCCAGTCGCTCACCTCGTAGGTGGGGCCGAACCCGAGGGCGCCGCTCCAGCGCGTCTCCACCCGGCCCGCCAGCGTGCGGTCGAGGGCCCGTTCGACCGCCTGGCGGTAGGGCAGAGGATCGATCTCGGGAAACAGCTCCCGCGCCCGCGTGGTGTCGCCCACGACCGGCGTGACCATGCCCTGCACCAGCGGTACGGCCAGACGGTTGGGGATGGGCGTGATCAGACCTACCCATCGCGCCGCCAGCCCCGGCGCCAGGACAGGCACCGGCAAAATGGTGCGCCGTAGCCCACGCACCGCCGCGTAGCCTTCCATCATCCGGCGAAAAGTGAGCGGCTCCGTCCCGATCTCGACGATACCGGTCGTGCCCCGTTCCAGACCCAGCAGCAGGTAGTTCAACACGTCATGGACCGCGATGGGCTGCACCTCGTTGCTGACCCACTTGGGGGTGATCATCACCGGCAACCGTTCGGTGAGGTACCGCAGCATCTCGAAGGAGCCCGAGCCTGATCCGATCACCGGCCCAGCCCGCAGCTCGAGCGTGGGCAGGTTATCTCGCAGGATGCGGCCTACCTCCGCGCGGCTGGCCAGATGGATAGAGACGCGGGGACCCTGGGGCAAGAGGCCGCCGAGATAGATCACGTGACCCACGTTCTTGAAGGCACGGATGAAATGGTGCGCCGCCATGCGATCCAAGTCGGCGAACGGGCCGCTGGCGTACATCGAGTGCACAAGGTAGTAGGCGGCGTCGACGCCCAGGGCCGCGGCGGATAGGCTGTCGGGGTCCGTCAGGTCGCCCTGGGCTACCTCGACGCGATCGCGCCAGCGTCGGCCCAGGATGCGGCGCGGATCGCGCACCAGCACCCGCACGGCATGGCCCTTCTCCAGCAGCCGGGGCACCAGACGGCCCCCGATGTAGCCGGTGGCGCCCGTGACCAGGACCCGCATGCCACAAACTCCCATGAGGGTTGCGCCTGCCTTGCCTCCGTTGTGGTACCGGCGCGTCTAGCAGGATCCCCGAGCCGAGGAGTGCGAATCGACCCTAGTCCTTCCCTTACTCCTTCGCAAGGCGTGCTCTCGAAGTGTGGCGCTGCGCTTGGGCTCTGGCGCGTGGCCTGGACGTGAGGCGCATGCTTGAGCAGGATGGGCAGGCCCCGTGTGAGGTGCCGCGCAGGTCGCGGCGCATCTCCGGGCTCGGCCCGCCATCGCGTGCTACTCGAGCAGTTGCCCGCCAAACGCGATCCTGCCGCGCGCACAGGGCTCATAGATGAGGTGCACGTTCTCAGCGGGTCGCCCGCAGGCGCGCGCGATCGCCGCGGTGAGGCGCACGGACTGGCTCGCGAGTTCCTCCCCCGGCGGGCGATCTGCCATGAGAACAGAGGCGATGACCGGCTGGGCGCCCGGCGGAGGCCCGCCGGCGTTTTCGGCGTACGCATCCGAAGCAATGAAGTGGAGCTTGACCCAAGTGCCCTGAGGACGGGTGCGCAGGACCTCGGCGGCCGCGTCGGCGATCCGGCGGGCGAGATCGGCCCTCAGATCCTCCGGGACTGCTCCGATGAGCTGAACATCGAGGATTGGCATGGATTCCTCCTGCGTGTGAGAGCAGCAATACTATGGACTCCTCGGCCACGGCGTCCACCAGCAGCGACCGAAGCTGACTCGCGACTTGACATCTCGGGACCATGACCATAGTCTATCAATTCACTGGACATTTACCCACGCGGACGGGCTCGCGCCGTGTCCGCTCTTGTGGTCAGGGAACCTACGATTCGCTCGGGCCGCTCCTCGCCTCTCGTCCAACACAGCCTGCCGCCCAGGGCATCTCGGCCGCGCGAACCAGGGAGGGTCAATCATGAAGCGACTCCTTTGCCTCTACTTTCCAGGAGCGCTACTGGGTCTGCTCTCGCTCGGCGGATGGGCGCATCCGGCCGATGCCCAGACGATGTGGAACCGGGAGCTTCAAACCATAGCCGTCTTGCCCAACCCGGGTGGGACTCACTCGGTGTTTGCGGTCTGGACCCTCGACGCTGTACCTGGATGCCCTACGAGGTGTCCACGTGTCATCGGCCAATGATGAGGGGCCTCCTTTCATCGAATCCGCGAGTGCGTAGACGGACAAAGTAGACTCCGGCGGCAACCGGCCTGCCGTCGTTATCCCGGCCATCCCAGGCGACCACGAAGGGGCCGGGCGTCATCGTCCCAGCTGCCAGCATGCGCAAGAGACGACCGGAGGCGTCGTACACTCCCAGCTCCACGGAGCTGGATTCGCCCAAGTCGAACTCGACCCGTGCCCCCGACGCGGTTGGATTCGGACTAATGCGGATCCGGGATCGGTCGGGAGGGGGGTCGGTCGCCACGTAAGACACGCCTACGAAGCCCAGCTCCCAGGCATCATTCGCGTAGTAGCGGGTTTGCGCAGCCCCGCCGAAGACCACCATGCGAGCTTCGGCCGCATCCCAGATCGCCGCGTGCCAGTACCGCGGACTGGGCGGGTTGCCTCCAGGTGGGATCTGCTGCCAAGTCGCGTCTCCAGTCAACGTCAGCGCCCAAATGTCGTTCTCCGGACCGTGACTACTATGTAATCCAGCGAACACAAGCATCCGCGACCTGCCCGGGTCATAGACAGCCGTGTGCCCAGATCGCTCGCCGGCATCGCCTCCCAATGGGACGATCTGTAACCATGTGGGATCCGGTCCCAGAGACAGCTCCCAGACATCGCTATATGTCACCACCCCTCCACCTCCATACACGATCATCCTGCCGCCATTGGGGTCGTAGATGGCTGACGCCGACTGCCGACCGGGCGGTGGGACCCCATGGAGCGGGAGTAGTGTCCATGAAGGGCTTGCGCCCAACGAAAGTGCCCAGACATCGTTCCGGTAGTTGCCGTCATCTCCCCCGAAGACGATCATGCGGTGCCCGCTCGGGTCGTAGATGGCCGTGTGCCCGGCGCGGCCGGTCGGCGGAGTCCCCTGGGGGGCCAGCTGCGTCCAGACGGGGTCTCCGTCAAGGCTCAGGCTCCAGACGTCGTTCCGGCGCACGCCATTGCCATAGCCGCCGAATGCGATCATTCTCCTACCGATCGGGTCGTGGATGGCCGTTACACCCTCCCTCCCGGCGGGTGGCGTCCCACTCGGAGTCAGACCCGCCCACGCTGGGCTCGATCCCAGCGAGAGTTCCCACACATCGTTCAGATATGATCCGTTGTACCCTCCGAAGATCAGCATTCGCTGAAGCACCGGATCGTACACCGCACCCATGTTGGCGCGACCGGACGGTGGGCTACCCTGCGCCACCATCTGCCCCCACAGCCACGAGATCGGCTCGCATGGATTCGGATTGCAGGTCGTGTCTGGTCCCATCCAGTAGGAAGGCGCCATGCAGTCCGTGGAAAGGGTGATCGAGCAAGAGCCGTCCGGAGCACAGCAGGCTCCCAGAATCGGCTCGCACGGGTTCGGATCGCAGGTCGTGCCCGGGCCCATCCACTCAGATGGCGACGTGCAGTCCGTGGGAAGGGTGATCGAGCAGGAGCCGTCCGATGCGCAGCAGGCTCCCAGAATCGGCTCGCATGGATTCGGATCGCAGACGGTGCCCGGACCCAGCCACGAATTGGGATAGGGGCAGTGAACCTGTAGATTAAGGAAGCAAGAGCCATCAGGCGCACAGCAGGCTCCGAGCGTGCAGGGGTTCGGCGTGCAGGGCCCCCCAACGTACACACCCCCGACGTCTCCACAGGTCACCGCCATTGACAAGATGCAGGAGCCATCCGGAAGGCAGCATGCGCCAGATGGCGGGTAAGCCTCCCCTCTCACTTGAATAACCGTTGTGCGCCCATAGTGGGCGTCAGAAGTCCATTGTCCATTCCACCAACCGAATGTCTCAATCCCGTTGAACGGAATCATCCCCTGCATGCCGGTGTTCTCAAACCCGAATACGACAGAGGAGCCCGCGGGAACACATATCCAGGGGAGGTGTACATCTGTGTATTGCGTCGGCGGGTACGTCCATGGATCGGCGCACCAAGGCACGAACTCGCCATGGTACTGTGCAGACCAGGGACCGTCCGGAGGGGGAAACGGAGTGTCCAGCCATAGAACCCATCCGTAGGAACCGGTCGGCGGCCCACAGACTGGAACGTCAAGATGGTCCAGAACCGTGTCCAACTCGAACCAGAGGTGGGCGATTGACCATCCCGCCCAACCCGACTGTGATCCACCAAGGGTCGGGATGCACCAGATCTCTCCACACGTGCTGTACTCGAAATTCGACCGTCTAGAGGCGGGCTCAGTGATCTCACCGGGATTCCAGGCGATCGGAGTGCCATCCTTGGAGGCGGTGAACCCGACGATGGCATGATTGCAGAGTAGCAGTGCGCACGCCACGAGGAGAATGCCCTTCATGTTTTGCTCCTCCTATCCTGTGAGTGTGACGCGAGGCCTCTGGCTCGCCTCCCAACTGTCGACCTGGCACGGCAGCCCGCAAGTGGACGCCCGGCCGATGGGAAGCCTCATCGCCGCTTCTGCGCCTTCTTTCTCCTCCCACCTCCCAAATCCCACCCAGCAAGTTTCGCAATTCAATCCATGACACGGCGGGCCGAACAAGCGGCATGAGATATATCTCGTCGACAGCAAGGGAATCGTGGCCTGTGGGCAGAAGGAGACTACCCAACCGCTCGACCAAGTCGCGTTTCGCGTGGTGTCCGATTCCTGGTCGGAATTCTGCAGCATCCGCGTCCAAGGAGGGCTGCAGGAGGATCTCACCGTTTGCATACCGATACGCCAGGTCTGACTCGTTCACGTCCTTCCAACTCTGAATTGGCTGCGCGAGGCTGTCGGTCCCGAAAACCCCGTCCGGGTTTGTGACCAGTCCCCGAATCGATCTCCCTTGCATCACCATCGCACCAAGCCTTTCACGCTGCCTCTATTGTCACCCTGCTGTCAGCGGGCTGACAAGGAGAAAGCGCTTGAGCGGAGGGGCGTGGGCACGCCCAGGCGACGGTCGCGGGACCGCGAGGACAGGATAGGAGGCTCCGCGCCTCGGAGTCAGGCCGCCGCCCGCTCATAGTGATGGTGCAGACCACCCAGGTGTTCGATCTCGACCACAGAACCTCGCTCGGCGGGATGAATGTCTCGACCATCCGGGCAGTCCATGCCCAGCCCCTGGTGTGTGCGCCACCGATGATAGTAATCGAAGTAGCAAGTGAGGGTGCGCTTCAAGTGCCGCTCGTTCAGCACGATCACGTGATCGAGGCATTCTCTGCGGATGCTGCCGATCAGCCGTTCGACGAATGGATTCTGCCATGGCGACCGAGCGGCGATGACGACTTGCTCAATGCCCATGCGCTCCACTCGATGGGAGAAGTGGTGACCGTAGATGTGGTCGCGATCCCGGAGCAGGAAGCGGGGTGCTTCATCCCATGGAAAAGCCTCGACGATCTGCTGAGCGGTCCATTCCGCAGTGGGATTGGCGGTGACGTTGAAGTGCAGCACGCGGCGCCGGTGGTGGGCGAGGACGAGGAAGACGAACAGGATCTGGTTTCTCACCGTCGGGACGACGAAGAAGTCGACCGCGACGATGTCCTTGACGTGATTCTTGAGGAACGCGCGCCAAGTCGCCGACGGAGGCTTGCGCTGGCGGACCATGTACTTGGCGACCGTGGACTTGGGAAGGTCGATGCCGATCTTGGCGAGTTCGCCGACGATTCGGGGCGCACCCCAGAGCGGATTAGCCCATGACATGCGGCGGATGAGATCGCGGGTCTCACGGGGAATCGACGGTCGGCCCAGTCTTCGCGGCCGGCTCAACCGCGCCCAGTGGTGCCGGAAGCTTCGGCGGCGCCATGCGATGACCGTCTCCGGCTGGACGATCACAAGTGACTCGCGCCAGCCTGACCAGGTTCGGGAGAGCCAGGCCCAGAGGATGCGATCCGCGGGACGCAGCCTCGGCCGAGCGCAGTTCCGTTGGCAAACCGCAAGTTGATGCCTGAGCGCCAGGATCTCGCCCTGCAGGGAGAGCCGGGACCGGAAGAGGCCGTGGACGAACGCCGCTGCGGCGCGTAGGATTGGATATGTCGTCACAGGTCGCCCCCGATTGCGTGTCCCAAGGAGCCTGAACGATGAGCAGGGGAGGCTGAGGGACATGAACCGCAACTGTCAAGGCGGGTGGGCGTTCCGATTTTCGGGAGCCACAGGTCCATCACCTGGGATGGCCGCGATGATGCGGGGGCGCCTGTCCCAGCCGGAACCTACTTCTACGAGCTCACCCACGACGGTCGAACGGAAACCAGGAAGATGACCGTGCTGAAGTGAGGCGGACTGGAACAGCATTGCCGGATCGGTGACGGGGCGCTCCCCGGAGCGTCCCGTCGCCTTCTCCCTGCGTCCGACTCATCAGCCCACAGGGAGCGCCAGCACGTGCGCCTGGGGCAGCGTAGCTACGGCTGCCCAGTCGTTGCTCCGAGCCTTGCTCCGCCAGATGCACCCCGCGCTCGTGAGCACGAACAGGTCCGACTCGAGTCAGGACCCGCCCGATTCTCCGAGGCCCGGGCACAGGATGCCGGGATCTGCCCCCTGCGAGCGGCTACAGCGTAAACATGGAGAACGGGGTATCCCTCCGTTCACTCCCGCGCGTATCATGGTCGCGCTTCGATCCTGCGCGGAGACGCGCATTAACTCGGGGCACGGAAGCACGGAGGTCCTATGATCACCCCCACCAGGATTCGATTGCCCCTGTCGATTCTCGGCGTCGCCCTGATCGCCCTGCTGGGCTGCGCGAGTCCGATCGCGACCCGGTCCGCGCACGCCTCGACGGTCGCCGGCGTGCTGCCGGACGCGGCGGTCGACTCGTTGCTGACTCTCCTCCCGCCGCGGCCGGCCGAAGCCATCCGGCAAGACCTGACGGATTCGGAGGCTGCAGAGGGTGCGGCGAACGCCGACATGGTCTTCGCGCAAGGACGTCTCGGTGAGGCGAGGGCTCACGTCGAGGTGCGCAAGAGCGAGATCGAGGCGACCAGGTCGAGGGTCAAGCTGGCCAAGGAGCATAAGAACAAGAGCGAGCAGACCAACCACGAGCGACAGGTCAAGGCGCAGGAGCTGCAACTGAAGGTGCTCGAAGCTAGGAAGGCAATGCGAGAAGCGGAGGTGGATCTCGCCGACGCGCGCCGCAAGGCGGGACAGGCGCAAGCGGCCTTCTTCAAGCGGGAGCTCGAGCTGCTCGGCAAGCGTGACGACCTGCAGCAGATGGTCTCGGCACCCGCCGGGGGAGCGAATCTGGATGGGCTCATTCGAATCCAGGGGGAGATTCGCGATCTGGAGAAGCGCTGTCTGGAGATCCTGAAGGACGTCGCGGCAAACCACAAGAAGGTGGCCGAGACCGAGCTGGGCCTCCTCGATAGGCGGCTCAAGCTGTACGAAGTCCAGCTCGAACTCCTGAAGGGTTCAGAGCAATAGGCGGCAGTGCGAAGGTGCAGCGATCTCGCCGTCGGGCGTCAGCTTGTCGACCGTCGATGCGCTGAACGTGTCCCCCTGGGAGAGATCTCCGGTCCGGTAGCCGCGGAGAAACCAGCGCATCCGCTGCTCTGCGCTCCCGTGCGTGAACGCGTCGGGAACCACGTAGCCTTGCATCTTCATCTGCAGGCGGTCGTCGCCGATCTGACTGGCCGCGTTCATCCCCTCCTCGATGTCGCCCTCCTCGAGGATCTGCCGCGCCTGTTGCGCGTGGTGCGCCCACACCCCCGCCAGGAAGTCGGCCTGCAGCTCGAGGCGCACGGAGAGCTCGTTGGCCTGCTCCTGGTCCATTCGGCCGCGCAGCTCTTCCACCTGGTCCAGGATGCCGAGCAGGTTCTGGACGTGGTGGCCGATCTCGTGGGCGATGACGTAGGCCTGAGCGAAGTCGCCCGGCGCGCCGAGGCGGTTGTGCAATTCGTTGAAGAAGCTCAGATCCAGGTAGACCTTCTGGTCACCCGCGCAGTAGAAGGGCCCGACGGCCGACTGCGCGTAGCCGCAGGCCGACTGCACCATGCCCGAATAGAGAACGAGCCCCGGTTCCCGGTAGGTCCGGCCCATCTCCGCGAAGAGGGCCTTCCACGTATCCTCGGTATCGGCCAGGACGACGGAACAGAAGTCCGCGAGCTCTTGTTCTTCGGCGCTGATCTCGCCCGTCACGGTCGGGTTGACCATACTGGTGGGGGGGGACACCTGCCCGAGGAGCTCCAGCGGGTTCGTGCCGGTCAGCAGCGCGAACAGCACGAGGAGGATCAGGCCTCCCCCGCCAAGGCCGGCGATGCCGCGACCGCTCAAGCTCATGCCCCGGCGGTCTTCCACGTTTCTGCTCCGGCGGCCCGTTTGCCAGCGCATGGGACCTCCTCTCGTTCACCACGTTGCGATTGATGCCTGCGGTGCAGCGGCTGAGGTGAGCGCGCGCAAGGATGCCGGCCGTGCCCGGACCTTGTGGCGACGACGTCAGGGTAGCCTGGCGGGTGTTGCATCGGCAAGAGACGGTTCCCCACATGGCGGATCTTGAAGAGCCGCCGCCGCTGCCCGGAGGACGGGAATGCGTTCGGTGGTGCAGGCCGATCCGTTGCCGGCGCGTCGATCCATTTGGCGACCCGTGAGCCCGATCAGCCTTTCCGTTTTCTTCGGGGCAGCGACTCGGGCGCTGTCGTGGTCCATCCGGGAGGAGCCTCGACGGCGGGAATCGCCTCACCCGGAGCGGATCTCATTTCAGCCGGACGATCCGGCCGGCCGCCAGCAGCGCCCCCGCCCGCACCTCGTAGACGTACATCCCGGCTGGAACCCTTCGCCCGAAACGGTCCACCCCGCTCCAGGGAACGGCGTATCGACCTGGCCCGAGGGTGTCTCTCACCAGCGTGATCACACTGCGACCCTCGAGATCGCGCACGTCGAGCGTCACAGCCGAGCGTGAGGGCACATCGAAGCACATCATGGTTTCGCCCGCCGAGGGACTCGGCCTCGCCGGCTGCACGACCAAAACGTCGCAGTCACTCTCCGCGGGATTCACCTCTGGTCTGTCGACGCAGTCGCCGAGCGTGGCGGCTTCGCCCTCATTGCCCGCCAAGTCCGTCGCAGTGACACTGTAGCAGGGATACTCCCGGCCCGAGATGCTCAGGCTGGTTTCCACGGTGCGGCCCAGCACAGCGACTGATTCACCCTGTTCGGTCGCGCCCGACCCGTACACGGTATAGTGGTCCAGGTCATTCTCCCCCGCCCCTTCCCAGACCAGCAGTGTGGGTGACACGAAGCGCAGGTTGCCTGGGGCGCCCGGCGCCAGGTTGTCCACCGAGTAGCCACTGTCTGGCGCCGAATCGAAGTAGACCAGTGGGTCGGCCGTCATGGCCGAGACGAAGAACACCGACCAACAGATCCCTCCCGCTGCGGTGGAATCGCACAGGGTGGGCGCGATCACCTGGTAGATCGAGTCTCCCCGCGCGGGGACGCTCAGCAGATAGTCCCAGCCGCCCAGGCACAGCCCCAGCGGCGAGGGCACCGGCACCCCTCCGCCTCCGCCCATAAGGCCCGCGCGGAGAGGGTCCTGCGCCCGGTAGATCCCGTATTCGGTGACGGCCGGATCGCCCGGCGCGTCATGGCGCGCGCGCACCCAGCGCAGCCTCACCTGCCGGCCCTGATCGTGACCCACGTCCCGGACGCTAAGGAGCCGCGGCTGCGGCGTCGGGCCATGCTCGGGCATCCAACCGAAAAGCTCGAAACCGTCCGCCCCATCGCCGTAACGGCTGCTCACGATGTCTGACCAGCCCTTACCCCGGACATCGCCGACACAGAAGCCCAATGCGTAACCCGTGCCGTGATCCAATGGGTACTCCACGCCCACGAAGCCGCCGCCGCCATCGCCGTAGTAGATGTGCAAACCCGTGAAAGCTTCTCCCCCTGCCACCATGATGTCCTGGTTGCCATCGCGGTCCGCATCGTAGGCCGCGGCTATTCTGGGACCCGATGGCAATGTCGCCACGTGTTGCCTCTCCCAGTAGAGTGTGCCGCCGGCCTTCCGCCCCCAGTAGACATCCACATCCTCCGCGCGCACGCAGGCGAGATCCCCTTGCCCATTGCCATCAAGATCCCCGCTGGAGTGCGCGCAGCTTCCCAGACCCGGGATGGACTCCGGCGGCCCCACCGATGCCGACCAGGCCATGGACCCCGGCTCGCCCAGATTCAGGTACGCGCGCAGGAAGTTCTCATCAGGGTAGTACTCAAAGCTCGCACCGAGAAGATCGGGTCGCAGGTCATCGTTCAGGTCGATCGCATTGAACCCGTGCGCGGCCCCGTAGTCGTGTATGCTCTGGGGCGCCGGGCCCTGGGTGAATCCGCCCAGACCGTCTCCGTAGAAGATCTTGAGGTACCCCCAGTCTGTGCTGTCGAAGATATCGCGGTGGCCATCGCCGTCGAAGTCCACCACGAGCACTTGCCACGAGTAGGTCGGGTCGAGCTCCACGATTCTCCACCCCGTCACATCGTGGAAGCAGACGTGGAGCCCATAGAAGCGCAGTCCAACGACGATGTCCTCGTCTCCGTCATCATCCAGGTCGGCAGCAGCGATTGAGTTGATGTCGAAGGGTATGTCTGGGATGGACTCGCGGAGAACCAGCGAGTCGAGCCCCTCATCATAGGCCCAGATCTCAACCGTCCGGGCGGTCGAGTTGCCCGCCACGACATCGACCATTCCATCGCCGGTCAGGTCAGCCAGGCAGAATGCTTTGTACAACTGACCCGGGGAATAGTGCTGAATCGTGTAGTCGGCCGACCCCGGGCTGCTCATGCAAAGGAAGCAGAAGACACAGATCAGGAATGCAGTGAGGGACCTCATGATGCACCTCCTGTGTGGAGAGACCCGCAAGGCTCACTCGTACGCGCGCGGAACAGAGGTGTGCAGCGCAGGACGCTCGCGGAAGCCGACCCGCGAGTGCCGCACTGAGTCCTATTCTACACGTCACGGAGGGTGATGGGTCAAGCCCGCGTTGCCTCTCGCCCACGAGACAGTGCCGCGCTCGGAGCCGCGCGGGCCGGATGATGCGCGCCCAGGCACAAGCCCTGGGCCCGACGTGCGGGTCCCACGGCTTGACGGGGGCAGTCTGCGCCGCGCACCTCGAGGATGTCAGAAGGTGACGACCTTCACGATCGTGTTGAAGGTGAAGGAGGTCCGCAGCGTTCCCCCGCCGTAGGTGCCGCCGGTGCAAACCCCATCCCGCTCCACGCCGCCCGTGTAGGTGCCGCCCGTGTAGATCTGGTAGGTGGTCCCAGCGGCAAACTCCGGGCAGGTGAACAGAACAGCGCTGTAGGTGCGCGACGGACGGAAGGTCACCATGACGTTTCCGGCCGTATCGCGAATGTGGAAGAGACTGCCCGCCGCGAGGGTCTGACTCGACCGAGCCACGACCGTGCGCTGGGTCGACGAACTGCTGGGGACCTCGAGCATCGAGGAGTTGGTCTGCGAGACCACGGAGAAGCTGCCGGTCACGCGGAAGGTCCCGTTGACGTCGATGCCCACTTCGGGGGCGCCCGGAGGCCCGTGGACGACAACCGTTCCACCTGCGAGGGTGAGGTTTCCGTTGCTGTCGATGCCATCGCCGGCCGGGGCATTCAGGTGAACGTAGCCGCCGCTGATGGTCAGAATGCTGCCGTCATTCTGCTCGCCGCCGAGGCCGTAGGTCGCGTTCAGGCAATCGTTGGTGGACGTGATGTGCATCTCGCCACCGTTGATGTAGATATTCGGACCCTCCAGTCCCTCCACCGAATTGGTGACATTGATCAACCCGCCGTTGACGTCGATCCAGTGCTTGGACTTGATCGCGTCGTCCGCCGAGGAGATGGTGAGCGCCCCGTCGACGATGGTTACCACGCTGTCGACGGAGACGGCCTTGGCCTCCGCGTACTCTCCGTTGCCGATGTAGATGCGCGCTCCCGTAGTCGTGATCTGCAGCGTGGGCGAGGACGCGGCCGCGCCTACGGTGAAGTTGCTGTCTCCCGCGATTCCCTTGCCGGCCGAGCCCGAGTGGGAGAGGGTCACCGTCCCCCCGGTCAGGGCGATGCGGCCATCGGCGTTCAGGCAGGGGCCATGATAGGCATCCGTCTGGCCCAGCTCGTTGGTGTACGTGCCCCCGCCGCCGCTGGACGTCACCCTGAGGCTGCCGGACTGGATGGTGACGTTGCCATCGCTGGAAACGCCCCGTCCCGCCAGACCAGTGGTCGTGATGGTCAGCTCACACCCGTCGAGCAGGACGAGATTGTCGGCCTTGACCGCCGTGCAGTAGGAGGGATCGTAGCCGAGACCGCTGGGTTCCAGAACCACGCCGCCGGAGGTCCCGATGGTCACCGTCCCACCCGTGAGCTGGATCGCCGCCGCGTTCAGACCCTTGGACTGATCGCCCTCGACGGTGAGGTCGACCGCTCCGCCCGCGATCAGCAGACTCCCGGCGCACTTGAGCGCGTCCCGGTCATCATCCTCGCTGAGGATGGTGAGCACGCCACCCAGGATCTCGATCGGGCCGTCGCCGGCGTCGACCCCGTCACTGCCGGATGTCACCACCTCGACGGATCCGCCGTTCTGGAAGTAGCCCTCGTTGGTGTGGACGGCGTCCTTGACCGCGCTCTGGATCACGATGCTTCCGCTGTGAACCTCGACGTAGTCATCGCTGCCCAGCCCGTGCTGGCTGCTGCCCCGCCCGTGCACGATCAGGCTGCCAGACCCGGTGAAGACCAACTGCCCCTCGCTGAAGAAGGCCGCCTTCTGATCCTCGCCGCCCGGCGGGGCAGCGTAGGTCACGCCGTCGGTCAGCGTGGTCGTGGTGCCGTCGACCAGCTTCACCGTGATCGTCTCGTCGGCCTGGATGTTGATCGCGGGCCCATTCAGGTTGGTGATCTGAACGCCGTCGAGCCGCAACGCGAAATCATTTGGAGAGTAGATCTTGAAGAGCCCGTCCGTGGTGGCCCCGGACAGCGCGTAGATGATGCCTTCGATGGCGGCCGTGGATGTGACGATCACGTCGGCGCCCGTCACCTGGACCCCCACCCCAGCGCCCTCAAAGGGGTTGACCACCGTCACGGTGGCGCCGTTGTAGGTGATCGAGACAACTTCCTCCAAGCTGCTGGCGAAGGTCAAGCTGTCGACGTCCGCCAGGTTGAACTCGTCCGTCTCGCCCGTCACCAGGTGGATGAGCATCCGCGCGTTGTCTTCAAAGCACACGCTGTCGATCTGGGTCACCGTGTACTGGACGATCTCTGGCAGCATGTGAATGCGCAGAATGTCGTTGCCGGGCCGCGCGCCGGAGTCGCCGCCCAATGCCTGCTGGTCGAAGGTGAGGCTATCGATCTCGGCGAGGTTGAACTGGTCGACATGGCCATTGCGCCAGATGACGTCCATTGACTGCGCCTGCGCGGCTTGAGTGGCGATAGCCACGGCCACTGCGCACGCCGCGAGCGAAGCGATTCTGTTCATGGTCGGCTCCGATCTACTTGACCAGCAGTAGCCGGCGGGCAAGGGCCTGGCCGTCGCACTCGACAACATAGAGGTACATCCCGCTGGGAACCGGGGCACGGCTGCCGGCCGTGCCATCCCAGATCACCCGGTGTCGTCCCGCCACCTGGGTCTCGTGCAGGAGCTCTTTGACCAACGCGCCCCGCAAGTCCATGACGCGGACCCTGACCTCCGCTTCGGCCGGGATCTCGTACTCGATGGTGGCCGAGGGTCGAGACGGATTCGGGTAGCTCTGCAGCAACAGGAAGGGGGTCGCGGTGGCGTCCGGGCCCGCGGGCTCTTCCACTCCCATGCTGACTCCCGCGAACACAATGCGCCGGATGTCAGCAAGGGCGATGGTGACGGATTGCCCGCTGGAGAGATGGACGGTCAGGGCGCAGCTCTGACCGCGTGCGGTCGAGCCAAGCAGGACCAGGATGCCCAAGCACAACAACGCTCTTCTCATGGCCAGCCCCACAACTTGATTGTCAGCTGGGAATTTCGCCGACTCCGGCGGATTCCCGCCCTCACCGAGATTCTCGAGACCTGAAACTCTGCTCCGTGACAATTCTACATCGTGCCAGGCCGCTCCACATCGTGCTAGACCGCCGACGCGCCCCCGACGTTAGGTCGCATGTGCGGCTGGTCTCGCCGGAACCGATGGACTCCAGGGATCGCCTGCCGGCCGTCCGGAGCACAGCAACGCCCTGCAAGCCAAGGCGTTGTGCGTCACAATAGCTCGTGGAACAGGTCATCGAGCGCTTCTTCTCCGGTGCCAGCGCCGGGCGCTCTGAGACCATGTGGAGACGCCCGGTTCGTATCCTCTCCGGGACGGCTCGAGCGGGGCCTGCCCGAGGAGGGAGGTGTTCATGAAGCAGTCCGGCATCGCGGTGCTGGCCATCGCGATCCTGGCCGCGGCGGTGGGGCTGGTGCCGCCCACGGCCGCCCCTGCGGCCCGCGACCGCGTCCCGGGGGAGGTGAACGTCCTCTTGCTGGTGTGCAGCCAGTACGGGGCCAATACCAATCTGCTCCGCGATCAGATGGAGTTGCTGGGGTGGAACATCACGGTGACAGGGATCGCTCCCACCGTGAGCAGGTGCACTTGGGGCGGCCCGATGACCGTGGACAAGCTGATCGGCGAGATCTCGGACATCACGGCGTACGACATCCTGGCCATCATGCCGGCCCGGGCCTACTCGGGGACATCGCACGCGCAGCTTCTGAACAGCCCCGCGGCCCTGGCCTTCGTGGCGCAGGCGGCCGACTCCGGCCTGCTGGTCTGCGCGTTCTGCGGGGGAACGCGCGTCCTGGCTGCGGCCGGCCTGCTTCAGGGCGTCCGCGTGACGGGTCATCCGAACTACCTGCAGGAGTACCTCGACGCTGGCGCCATCTGGATGGGCCAGCCTGTTCCGCCGGTCCTGGACGGCAACATCCTCACGTCGACGCGCGGGCAGTACTACTGCCATCAGGTCGTCGATCTCATGGCGAGCGCGGTCGACAGCATCCGGACCACTCGTGGCGGCGATGCGGCCCGGACGCCGGCGCTGCCGGCGGCGCCCGCGCTGCCAGGAGGAAAGCCATGAAGAAGCTGCTCCACGTGCCGCGTCGGGCGACTGCCGGGAGTCTGGCGGCCGCCGCCTGGCCTGCGATCGCCGGAAGCCTGGCGGCTGTCGCCTGGCTCGCGATCGCGGGTCCCGCCTGGGCTGATTTGACGATGCTGTGGTCCCGCACCTGCGGTGGTCCGGGCAACGACGGCGCGCGCGCGCTCGCGCTGACGCTCGACGGAGGCTACATCCTGGCCGGCTACACCTACTCCTTCGGCGCCGGCGAAGGCGACATTCTCCTGGTCAAGACCGATGCCACGGGCCGCGAGGAATGGACCCGCGTGCTCGGCGGCGGGGGCCGCGACCACGGCATCGGCGTCTGCGGCACGAGCGATGGCGGCAGCGTCCTGACAGGCTACACGATGTCCGCGCCCGGAGCCGACAAGGACCTTTGCGTGATCAAGACCGATGCCGAGGGCGGGCCGGTCTGGTCCAGGACCTACGGCGGTGAACGGACGGATGAGGGCTGGGCAGTGAAGGAGCTCGGCGACGGCTCGCTGCTCGTGGCCGGCCGCACCGAATCGCGCGGCGCGGGCGGCAGCGACTTCTATGTCCTCAAGCTCGCGGCGGACGGGGACACGGTGTGGACGCGCACGTTCGGCGGCGCCGAGTGGGACTGGGCCTACTCGCTCTGCGAAACCAGCGACGGCAACTACGGAATTGTCGGCACCACCGGATCGACCTCCGGCAACCGGGACATCTGGGCCGTGAAGATCACGCCGGCCGGTGCGGCGCTGTGGACGCAGGCGTACGGCTCGCTCGTGGCTGCCGACGCCGACTGGGGCTGGGCGGTTCATCCAACGAGTGAGGGCGGCCTGGTGATCGCGGGCCATTACAACGACCACGCCGTGAATGATGCCGGCGAGGCCTGGCTCATCTATACCGATGCCGCGGGCGCCGTCGAGTGGTCCTACACCTATGGCGGCACGAGCTACTACGAGCACGGCCACGGGCTGTGCGCGACCGATGATGGCGGTTACCTCGCCTGCGGGATCAAGAAGGACCCCGCCACGCAGCGCAACGACCTGTTGCTCATCAAGACCGACGGCGATGGAAACGAGCAGTGGCTCCAGACCATCGCGCTGGCCAGCCGCGACTGGGCCGCCGGCATCCTGGCGATCGGCCCCGGCCGCTACACCGTGGGCGGCTACACCGACGGCGCCGGGGCCGGGCGATTCGACGCCTGGCTGGTCAGCCTTCTTGATCCTACCGCGCAGGGCGGCATGCCGGAGCGCGGCGCGATCCTGCGGCTTGACGCTCCGGCTGTGAGTCGGGACCGCGTGGCGATCCGCTTCAGCCTCCCGGCGGACGGCGATGCCCGCCTGACGATCCTGGATGTCACGGGGCGAGAGGTCGCGCAGCTCCAGGACCGGTGGCTGATGAGCGGCAGCCATGAGGCGGTCTGGGAGGCGGCGCCGCGGCCGTCCGGGGTGTACTACTGCCGGCTCGCGACGAGGGGGCGCACGCTGACGAGAAGGGTGACGCTGGTGCAGTAGCTCCAGAAGTGCGGCCGCCCGCCGCATGTCCGAGTCGCGGCCTGCCGCCAGGCTCCGGTAGCATCGGGCGCGTCGTTCTCCTATGCTTGCGACGGCGCTGCCGGACGACGCGCGAGGATCCAGGATTGGCCGCGACCCGCATTCTGCTCCTGGGGCCGCCCAAGGTCGAACAAGCGGGCGAGCCCGTTGAGCTGCCACGGCGCAAGGCGCTGGCCCTGCTGGCGTATTTTGCCGTCGCCGGCCGGCGGCAGACGCGCGAGGCGCTGGCCGCGCTGCTCTGGCCGGAAGCCGACGCGGCCAGCGCCCATGCCTACCTGCGCACCGCGGTGTGGGTGCTCAAGCGCAGTCCGCTCAGGCCGTCGATCACGGCCGGGCGCGATCACATCGAGCTCGCGAAGGCGCCCGCGGTTTGGATCGACACCGAGGCTTTTCGCTCGCTGACCGCGCCAACCCGCGGCGTTCTGCCGCCAGGGGCCGAGGTCCCCGAGGCCTGGATTGCGCCGCTGTCCGCGGCCGTCGACCTCTACCGCGACGACTTCTTGGCCGGTTTCCACCTGGGCGACAATCTGGTCTTCGACGAGTGGCTGGGGCGGCAACAGGACATGCTGCGGGCCGAGCTGGCCGGCGCGCTCGAGAAGCTCGCGCGCTTCCACCGCCGGCGCCGGTGCTTCGATCAGGCGATCGTCCACGCGCGCCGGCTGCTTGCGCTCGACCCGTTCAACGAGCATGTCCTGCGGAAGCTGATGGACCTGCACGCCCGCGCGGGACAGCGCGGACTCGCCCTGGACCTCTACGAGGCGAGCGAGCAGCTCTTCCGGCAGGAGCTGGATCTGCTGCCGTCGGTGCGGACGCGGGAGCTGCAACGCCGCATCCTGGCCGGGGAGATCGCCACCGCCGAGCCACGGCCCGCGATGCGCGCGCCCGGCCCACGGCTAGTGGCGCCCGCGACGCCGCTCGTCGGGCGCGAGGCCGAGCTGGCCGAAATCCGGAGCATGGTCGCCTCCCCCGGCGAGCGGCTGCTCACGCTGGTCGGCGTCGGCGGGGCGGGCAAGACCCGCCTTGCGCTCGAGGCCGCGGCGGAGCACGCCGGGCGAGCCGCGGACGGGACGTTCTTCGTCCCGCTGGCGCCCGTGAGCGGGATCGCCTTCGTCGTGCCGGCCATCATCGACGCGCTGCAGGCGGCACTGCCGGCGAATGAGCCGATCCGGGGGGCGGCGGACGAGTGCGGGCGCGAGCGGGACCAGCTCTTCGACTACCTGCGCGAGAAGGAGATCCTGCTCGTGCTGGACAACCTCGAGCACCTGCCGGAGGTCGGGGAACTGGTCGCCGACCTCCTGCGCCACGCGCCGCAGGTGAAGGTGATCGCGACCTCGCGCGAACGGCTGCGCGTGGCCGGCGAGCGGATCTTGCCGCTGGGTGGTCTGCCCTGGCCGCGCGATGATGCGCCGGAGCCTGACTGGGAGAGCTACGACGCGATCCGCCTCTTCCGCAGCGAGGCCGCGCGCGCGGCCGGCTCCGCGCCGCCAGCCGCGGCCGCGACCGTGCGCATCTGCCGCGCGGTGGAGGGCAACCCGCTGGCGATCGAGATCGCGGCGTCGTGGACTCGGACGCTGGCCGTGGAGGAGATCGCCCGCGAGATGGAGTCCGGGCTGGGCTTCCTTGTCTCGCGGCGGCGCGATGCCCCCGCCCGGCACCGGAGCATCCGCGCGGTCTTCGACCACTCGTGGCGCCTGTTGACCCGCCCGGAGCGAGCCTGCTTGCGCCGTCTGGCGGTGTTTCACGGTGGCTTCTCGCGCCGATCCGCCCAGGAGGTGGCGGGCGCCTCGCTGGACCTCTTGACCGCCCTCGTGGAGAAGTCGCTCGTCGCCCGCCGCGCGCGCGACCGTTTCGAGCTGCACGAGCTGGTGCGCCAGTACGCAGAAGATCGTCTGCGGGCGAACCGGCGCGAATGCGCGCGCGCGCACGACCGGCACAGCCGCCACTACCTGGGCTGGCTCGCGCGTCTCGAGCGGCCGCTCACGGGGCGCGGGCAAGAAGCTGCGCTCGACCAGCTGGCGGAGCAGTCCGGGAACCTGCGCACGGCCTGGTTGTGGGCCGCGCGCCACGGCGCCGTCGTGCGGTTGCACGCCGCGACGTTCGCATACTTCCTCTTCCACGACATCCGCAGTCGGTTCTCGGAGGGAGCGCGGCTGTTCGGCGCGGCGGCCAGCGTGCTGGGGGCGCGCTCGGACCGCACCGGACGCGTGACCAGGGGCGCGCTCCTGGTCGGTCAGGGTTGGTTCGTGCGGCACGCCAGCCGGCGGCGGTCGCGAGGGCTGTTGCGCCGCGGCCACGCGCTGCTGGAAGACCTCGGTCCGACCCCGGAACTGGGCCTGGCCAAGGTCCTGGCCACGATCGAGTCGGCCTGGCGCGAACGCGCGTCCGTGCGCCATGAACTCAGGCGCGCAGTCGAGATCTACCGTGGCGCGCGCCACGCCTGGGGTGAGGCCCTGGCGCTCGAAGTGCTGTGCATGGCCACGCTGCGGGCCGACCCTCAGGCGGCGGCGGCCAGCGCCCGGCGCTGCCTTGCGCTGCGCCGCCGCGCGGGCGACCGGTGGGGCGTGGCGTTGTCATTCTTCGCCCTGGGCGCGCTGGCGGAGGCCCAGGGCGACGACGAGAGCGCCCGGAGGCGCTACGAAGAGAGCGCCCAGATTCGCCGCGAGATGGGTCAGGACGTTGACGGTTTGTCGCACTGCCTCGAGGCCCTCGCCCGCGTGGCCCGGCGTTTGGGCGCCTTCGAAGAGGTGCTGCGCCTGTGCAGCGAGTGGCTGCGCCTGGCCCGCGACCTGGGCAGTCGCTCGGGGGTCGCCTCTGCGCTGAGGATGATCGCCCTGGCCCAGGCCGACCTGGGGCGCCACGCCGAGGCGCGCGGCGGCTTGCTGGAGGCATTGCGACTGTGCGAAGCGCTGGACGATGACGGCGCCTGCGCCGTGACCCTGGCGCTGCTGGGCAACACGGCCTGGTCAGCCGGCGACCGCGAGGAAGCGCGCTATCGCCTGCGGCCGGAGCAGGTCGATCGCAAAGCCTATCTGGCGAACCACGAGCCCGCCGACCGCTGGAAGTGGCTGGGCTGGGCACGCCTGGCGCGCGCCGACGGGCGAACGGAGGAGGCCCGCGACAATCTGCGGCGCGCGGCGACGGAATGCCTGCAGGAGAAGGATGCGGCCACGCTGCTCGAGGTGCTGGTCGAGGCCGCCGCGCTCCTGCAGGCGACCGGGGCCGTCGAACGGGCGACGGAGCTCATGGGCCTCGTCCTCGCCCATCGCGCCCTGGGCCCGGCCTGCCGAGCGCGGGCGCGCGCGCTGCTGGACGAGATCGCCCGGAGGCTGGCGCCGGAACGGCTTGCCGCGGCGGTCGTCCGGGGTGAGCGGATGGATGTGGCCACGGCGGTCGCGGCGGCCACAGATTCAGGGTGGCCATCGTGACCGTCCCGCGGTATGCTTGCTTCTTGTTTTGTCCGCAACCTGGGGAGGCCAGATCCATGCGAAAAGTCGGCATTGTCGGCGCCGGAATCACGGACTGCCGGGGTCGCTGGGTGGAGGCGACGTTCTGGGACCTGTTCCAACAGGCCACGCGTCGCGCCTGCGAGGACGCGCAGATCACCACCAGCGAGATCGACTCGGTGATCTACGGGATCTACAACGACATCTTCGAGCACCAGGCGATCCCCGAGAGCTCCCTCACCGGGATCATCGGCATGGCGAACAAGCCGGGCACCCGCGTCACGACCGGGGGCGCCACGGGATTCTACGCCATGCGCATGGCGGTCATGGAGGTCGCCAGCGGGATGTCGGACGTGGTGCTCTGCATCGGCGGCGAGAAGGCCACCGACTGTTACGACCCGCGTTCCAAGACCGCCACGCCGATGGTCGTCGACACCATCGCCAAGTCCTGGGACCCGTTCTACGAGTATCCCCTGGGCGCCACGGCCTCGGACTCGTACATGCAGATCTGCCTGTCCTACAACGACGAGTACCCCAACGACATCGGCGTACCCGAGGTCCGGGCCCAGATCATCGAGATGCTCTGCCACGCGGGCAATCGCAACCCCCACGCCCAGCGCCGGCTCGAGACGGTGACGGCCGAGCAGGTCATGGCCTCGCGCTGGATCATCGCGCCCTTGCTGCGGCTCCTCGAGGCCTGCATGTACACCGAGGGAGCCGGGGCCCTGATCTTCGCCAGCGAGGAGAAGGCCAAGGAGATCGCCAGGCGCACCGGGGTGCGGCCGATCTGGATCAAGGGCGTCGGCGCGGCCAACGAATCCTATCAGGCGGGTCGCGGCGGCAACTACAAGCGACTGCCCCGGATCGATTCCGACCGCATCGCCGCCGAGCGGGCCTACGCCGCCGCGGGCGTCAAGCCGGCTGACATCGGCATCGTCGAGTTGCACGACGCCTTCGTCGCTCAGCTCATGATCACCATGGCCGAGCTGGGCTTCGTGCCGGCTGGGCAGAGCCGGCGACTCGTCGATGACGGCATCATGGTCGACGTCAAGTCCCTCCGCGACGATCAGCGCCCCCCCAAGGGCAAGGTGCTGGTCAACCCCTCGGGCGGTTTGATCTTCGGGGGCCATTTCGTCGGCGGGTCCAACATGTTCTCCACGTGGTCCTGCCGGCGGGAGATGCTCGCCCGGCAGATTCCCCTTGGTCTCATCCACGGAACCGGCGCGATCAATGCCTGCTACGGCGGCGCCATCGTCCTCGAGCTGGGCGAGTGAGGGAGAAACCCATGACGCAGCAAGACCGGAACACCGTTCTTCCCCCGGACTACGGCCTGGCGCCCGAATACAGCGAGGTCGAGGGCCGCGATGGAAAGACCTATCTGCAGTTCGCCACGCAGATGACCACCTTCTACAAGCAGACCTACGGGGAGCATTCGCGCTTCTTCCTGGCGCTGCGCGAAGGTCGGCTCATCGGCGCCAAGTGCCCCCAGTGCGGCAACGTGGCGGTGCCGGCCAACACCTGGCATTGCCCGAACTGCAACTTCGCCGAGATGCACGAGGTCGAGCTGCCCCAGCGGGGCGTGCTGGCCCAGACGGCGCCCATCACGATCTTCCCGTCCTCGAGCTTCATCGGCGACGCGCCCTTCGCCCGAGGCTACGTCGACGTGGCCACCGATTCCCCCATCGCGAGCTTCCTGCCCTCGCGCCTGCGCACCACCACCGGCATGGTTCGGCCGGGCATCTTCGTGAAGGGCCTCGAGCTGAAGTGCGTCTTCGAGGATGTCACGGTGGGACGCATCCGGGACATCTTCTGGGTGCCGATGGCCGAGGTTCCCGCGCACCTGCGCGACAAGCAGCCGCTGCGCGCCTCCGAGCTGGACTTCGCCAGCCCCAGGCCGCCGGCCGTGAGCGTGGCGCCCGCCGGCCAGGACCGCCTCCACCAGGCGCTGGGCGCCATGCGGCAATTGGCGGCGAAAGTCGGACAGAGCGCCCGCGCGCAGAAGGACCTGCAGGGTCAGGACGCGGTCGTGGGCGTGCGCACGGGTGGCGGGGACTTCGCCCTGCGCGTGGCGGATTCCCGCCTGCACGTGCTCGATGCCCCGCCGGCCAAGGTCGACTTCACGATCGTGGCCGAGGACCCGGGCATCTTCACGCGCTGGGTCAACGACGGCTCGCTCACCGACGCCGCCGTGGAGGGCACGCTCTGGCTGCCGCACAAGGAGGCCTTCCGGCTGCTGCCGGTGCTCGACCGGCTGCCGCGTTCCACGCGCCGGGATCTGCGCGGCAAGTAGCCTGGTCGGCAGCGAATCTGTCGAACGTCACGCGACCCCTGGCCCGACGCAGGCCCCCTCGGTCAGGGGCCGGGTCCCTCGCTGGCCGCCGGCAACCGTGCCGGCGCATGCAACTCAGCCGCCGCCCAAGCCGGCCGGCGCCGGAACCACTTCCGCACGCGATCCAGCTCGGATATCCTTGAGCTGTATCGCTGCGGCCGGAACTCCCGGCGTCTGGAGAATCGCATGGCACTGCAGCCCATCAGGCCGCTGCTGGCGGCGGCCATCCTGCTCCTCGCGGCCGCGCCGGCGCCGGTCCAGTCCCAGACGCTGCGCCTCCCTCCCCACCCGCGCCTGATCGTCTACGGGACCGCGGTGAACCCGACCCGCCTGCAGGAACTGCGGTCGCAGGTCGACGAGACCGGCAGTCCGCAACAATGGAGCGAGCGCAAGAAGGCGCTGGTGCTCGCTTTTCGCTCCCTGCGGGCGGGAGCCTGGGTGTGGCACGGACGCAATCTCGAGGTGGAGTGGGAACAGAGACCGATCCGGCAGGACGAGCAGTACCGCTGCCTCGCGACGCTGGCCCTGACCGATCTGCTGATGAAGGACAAGGGCGCGCTCTATCCGGAGTACGCGGAAGACCGCATCTACGCCCACAAGGCCAACGCCTACCTGCACTGGTGGCGCGACCACGGGTATAAGAATTGGGGCCAGCACCCGGAGTCGGACTCCGAGAACGAGCTGGCCTATGCCGAGCTGCTCGCCGGCTACGCCCTCTTCTACGACTGGTGCTACGACTACCTCAGCCTCCCGGAGCGCGCGTACCACGCGCGGGCCATCTACCATCTCATCACGGATGAGGAGCACCTCTACCTGTTCTCACAGGGAGACTGGCGCAACGGCTGGTTCGACAACAACCACCTGGGGGTGATCTTCGGGGCGGTCGGACTGGCCACCCTGGCCCTCGATCAGGACGATCCGGTCTTCAACCAGACGGCCAGCGACTCGATCGCCTGGTATCGGCAGCGGGCTGCCACGCGGGTCCGCAGCTACCTCGATGCCAGCTATCCCGGCGAGGGGGCCGGCATCGAGGGCATGCTGTACGCCATGTACGGCCTGAACCTCGCGCTCCCCTATGCCCTCGCCACCCAACGCCTGCGCACGGTGGCGCCGGGCTACGACCCGCTCCCGTGGAGCATGCGGGTGGATGCTCCACGCAACGCGTATCAGGTACCGACCTGGTTGTACTACGAGCAGTTGCCCTTCAATCCATGCGGCGGAACGCCCCTGAACGACACGGCCCGCCCGCCGTTCGACATGAACCCGGGGTTTCGCGCCTGGCCCTGGCTCATGGCGTTCTCCTCCACCCAGTACCCCAATCTGGCATCGCCCTTCTTCTACACGATCTACCCGCCCGCCATGATCGACGCGGCAGCGGCGACGGGATTCGACTATCGGGACCCCAACCTGCTCAGCGATCCCTTTGACGTCCGCCACCCGACGGCCCAAGACCCGGAGTGCTCGCCGAGCCACCTCAATAGCTGCGGCATCCTGCTCGGCTGGCCGGAGGCGGCCTCATATCCTACCCTCGATCCGAGCGCGCTGCCGCGCGGCATGTACTTCTCCGGGCGCGGCATCACCTACTTTCGGGCCGGGGTCCAGTTGCTGAATCCCGGCGGCACCCTGGCCTGGCATCCCGATTCCTGCCTGATCACCTTCGAATGCCGCCAGCACCCCAGCTACCCCCCGGGCTTCTTGATGTGGAGGGGCCACACCCAGGAGGATGTCAACCACTTCACCGTCTTCTTTGCCCAACAGCCCTTGTTCTACGACTCGGGCTACGCCGGCTGGGGACGGTATCCGTCCTTCCACTCCGCCGGACACAGCCTCCACGAGATCCGGACCGGCAGCGGGTCGTGGCAGGGCTTTGTCGAGGGCGAGACCATGGGAAGCGCGATCGGCTCGGTGATCGGCGCCGGGTATGGTCCGTCGCTGGCCGGGGGGATCAACACCGAGTGCTGGTCCCCGGCGGACGTGGCCCGCAGCGTGCGCCGCATGGTCGTGCTGCCGCGACCCGACGCCCCGGCCCCCTACCTCTTCCTGCATGACGACATCGAGCTGACCGTCACGGGCAGCGTCCGGGCCAACATGCAGACGGGCAACGAGTATCAGGGCGGCTCCGCCAATATCCCACTCATCAACGGGAGCATCGCCCGCTGGGAGAAGGGCGACGCCCGGGCGGTCCTGGCGCTCCTCGCGCCGCAGGGGATGTCCCTGTCGACTCCGTATCTGGCGCCGAACGACACGGTCAATTGGCCGGTGCACTGGATGGTGCAAGCCGAAGTGCCGGCCGCCCAGTCGCGCCACCAGATCGTGAGTATGATCGAGCCGCGGTTCGTGGGCGACGGCAGCTCGGAGCTGGTCGCCTCGTGCGTCACGATTCCCACCAGCGATCCGGAGGGCCTGGCCTACCAGGTCGACAGCGGGCGTCTGACGGATGTCGTCGCCTTCCGTCCGTACGACCGCACGGCGGACTGGTGGATCTACCCGGCGGGATATCCCCCCATCGCCGCCGGCGAGAACACCGTGGTGGCGCTGCGGTTCGAAAGCCCCGGCTTCTCGGCCGAGGCGATCCGGGCGGGCCTGTTGAGCGGCGGCGGGAGCCTGCATTGCGACGGGCGTCTGGTGGCCGCCTTCTCCGGGGGTCGCGCGGCGACCCTGTCGTTCTCGCGCGAAGCCGTCTCCATCTGGACCGACGGGACGGAAACGCCGGAGTACTTCCTGGGTCCTGTCGTCCCGGCGACCGCCGTCATCAACGGCAAGCCCGCGCCGGTCTCGCTGCTCGCGGGCGGCGATGCGGATCGGCGCTGGCTGCCCTCGCCGGAGCAGGACCGCCCGGACAGCCCCGGGGTGCGCCTGATCCCGAACCCACTGCGCGCCGGGGCGCAGATCGAATGGAGCGCGACGGGAGAGCCGGTCACGATCGGGGTCTACGATGTCTCCGGCCGCCTGCTGCGAACGCTCGCCGGCGGCGCCGCCGCCGGGGATCTGCGGGTCCGCTGGGACGGACGCGCCGCGGACGGCGAAGCGCTGTGGACCGGCATGTATCTGCTCCGCATCCGGCAGGGCGCGACCGTCTGGAACCGCAGCGTCCTCGTGCTGCACTGAGCGCCCGTCCGGCGGCGGCGTCCCCGCCGGCGCCCCCGACACCGTCCCCGACACCGTCCCCGGCGCCGTCCCCGGCGCCGCCCCCGGCGCCTAGCGAATGACCACGAGCCGCGTGGTTGCCGTGGCCTGACCGGCTCGCACCCCGATGAGGTACCAACCCGCCGGCACGGCCCGACCGCGATCATCGCGACCATCCCAGTCGAGGCGATGACTGCCCGCCTGCCGCTGGCCCGCGGAGAGATCGCGAATACGGCGACCCGCCGGATCGTACACGCCCACCTGCACGCGACCGGCGTCGCGGGTCGCGAAGTGGATGGACGTCTCCGCCGGGCTCGGATTCGGCCAGACGCTCACGAGCAACCGCAGCCCGGCCGGGGTCTCTTCCTCGACCTGGGTCGGCAGCTCGCACTGGGCCGGCAGGATCAGCAGGCCGGCGGTGTAGTCCACGACGTGGACGTAGTCGCCCGCGGCGGCGACGCCCAGGGCCGCGTCCGGCGTGTCCGCGCTCCCCAGGCGCAGAGGAGCGGCGGGGCTCCTGACGTCGACAACCTGAAGGCCGCCGTGGTCGTCCGCCACGTAGGCGACGTAGCCCGCCACGGCGATGCGCTCGGTGTCGAGCAGCGTCTCCGCCTGCCCCACGATCCAGGGGTACTCGGGATCGGAGATGTCCAGGACGAGCAAACCGTCCCGGCCGGCGACGTAGGCGTACTGCCCTGAGAGGGCCACGTCGTAGGCCGGACCCGGTGTGGGCGCGCTTCCCAGGATCTGGGGGCTGCCCGGATCATCCACCGCGACGACCGTGAGCCCGCCATCGCCCACGACCACCGCGCGGTCGCCTGACAGGGCCACGCCGGAGGCGCCGGCGCCGATCGCCACCCGGCCCGCGATCCAGGAGCTCGCCGGGCTCGTCATGTCGATCACCAGCAGGGAGTCGGTGGCGGCGACATAGGCGTGATTTCCCAGGATGGCCACGTCGGCGGCGAAACCGGGCGTGTCCACGGAGTCGAGGATGGCGGGGTTCGAAGGGTTCGCGACGGCGATGACGTACACGCCCTCGCCTCCCGCGGACACGCAGGCGTAGTTCCCCGAGACCGCCACGCCCGTGTCGATTCCCTCGGTCTCCAAGCTCCCCACGATCCTGGGATTCTCGGGGAACGTGAGGTCGACGACGAGCAAGCTGTGGACCGCGTCGGTGACATAGGCGTGATCGGCCGAGACGGCCACGTCCCGCGAGTGATCGCCCGTATCGACGCTCCCCACGACCGGCGGGCCTTCCGGATTGGTGGCGTCGATGACCTGCAATCCCTCGGTCGGGTCGGTGACGAAGACCTGGTCGCCGCGCACGGCCACGGCGCTGGCGCTGCTGGGAGCGCCCACGCCGCCGATGGCCAGGGGGCTGGCCGGAACCGTAACATCGATCACCTGGAGGCCATGATAGTGCGCGACGTACGCGCGGCTCTGGGCGACCGCGACGTCGAGCGCGTAGCTCTGGGTCGGCAGACTTCCCGCGATCTGCGGCGCGACGGGGTTGCTGATGTCGATCACCTGGAGGCCGGCCTCGAACGCCGCGACGTAGGCGAAGCTCCCCGCCACAGCCACGCCGAAGGCGAAGTCCATCGTGCTCACCGCCCCCGCGATCAGCGGGCTCGCGGGATTGGCGATGAGGATGATGGTGAGGCCGGCATAGCCGGCCACGTACGCGAGATTCCCGGAGACGGCCACGTCGAGGGCCCCGCCCGGGACGGCCGCGGTGCCCACGATGCGGGGGGCCGCGGGATTCGAGATGTCGATCACCTGCAGCCCGGAAGCCCCGTCCGCCAGGTAGGCATAGCCGGCTGAAACGGCCACGTTGTAGGCGGTCCCCGGCGTGTCCAGGCTCCCCACGACTCGCGGGTTCGCGGGATCGGCGACGTCGATCACCTGCAGCCCGCTGCCCGAATCCGCGACGTAGACGCGGCTGCCCGCGGCGTCCACGCCCGAGGCGAAGCCGGGCGTGTCCACCGCGCCGACGATCCAGGGGGTCGCGGGATCCGCGCAGGAGACCACCTGCAGGCCCGACGCGCCGTCGGCGACGAAGGCGTAGGGAAGCGCGTCCGCCAGGTCGACGCCGGCGGCGTAGCCCGGCGTATCCGCCGATCCGAGCCAGTGGAGGTAGGTGCGGTAGTTGATGCAATCGGAGAAGGCGATGCCGGGAGTGAAGGCGAGCGCGAGGGCAACCGCCGCCGCCCGGGATCCGCCGCATGCTCCGGTGCGCCTGCCTTGTTCTGGCGCCATTCTGGGCTCTCGCATGGAGGCCTCCCCTCCCGGCGAGTCTACCACACCGCCGGGGTGGCTCGGGCCGGCGCTTGACCGCCCATCTCGCACGGAACATGCTCGGATAAGGTCTGTATTGGCCTGCAATCAGACACCGCGCGCGGATCGAGGAGTTCCGCGCGGCCCCGGACAGCGCGCAGCCCGGCTGCAGTTGGGCGCGGGGCGATCTCGGCCTGACCCAGGAGCGCGACACTCGGGAACACTGGGAGGGAGCTTCATGACGCATGGACGCCTGTGCGCCCCGCCAGCGCTGGCGCTGATGGGCTTGCTCGCTCTGCCCCACTTCCCTGCGGCCGCGCAGGATCGCGCCGTCGCCGGAGATCGGCCGGCGCTCTCCGCGGCCCACTCGGTCTCGATCTCCCTGGCCGAAGCGATTCAGCATGCCCTCTCGCGGGATCCGGAGCACGCGGCCGCGCAGGCGGCGGTCTCTTCGGCCCAGGCCGATCTCCTCGAGGCGCGCGGAACCTGGCTGCCCACTCTGACCTTGAATTCGGGCTACTCCAACTCCAGCGACGAACGGGTCGACCAGGCCACCGGAAAGCTCGTGAGCAAGAGCTACACGGCCCAGGCCACGGCCGGGCTGCTGCTCTTCGCGGGCGGGCGGCGCATCTTGGCCCAGCAAGCGGCCGCGGCCGATCTCGCCGGGGCGCAGGCGGAGTATCGCGCCCGGCGATTCCAGACCATCCTTGAAACCACCGAGGTGTTCTACGAGGCCGCGGCGGCGGCGGACCTGGAGCGTCTCTCCCGGCAGCGGCTGGAGCGGGCCCGCCAGCAGCTCGCCTTCGCCCGCGCTCGCCTCGAGCTCGGCACCGCCACCACCTCGGACGTCCTGCGGGCCGAGCTGGAAGTGGAGAACGCCGAGCTCGCCGTCCTGGACGCCGGCGTCGACTTGCGCACCGCGGCCCTCCGCCTGGGCCGCCAAATCGGAGCGGCACAGGAGATTCGGCCGGTGGAAGGGGTGCTGCCCGAACGCGCCCCCGACCTGCCGCCTCTGCCCGTGCTGGTGCAGCGCGCGCTGGATGGGGCTCCCAACGTGATCGCCGCCGAGGAAGCCCTCCGCGCCCGGGGCCGGGAGAAGCTCCGGCAGTACACCTTCTACGTTCCGGCGGTGAGGCTGAGCGGGGGGTACGACTGGGTCGCTCCCGACTTTCCCCCGGAACGCCGGTCGTGGAACATCCGGCTGAGCGCCTCCCTGCCGATCCTGGACGGACTGGCGCGCGAAGCCGCCGTGCAGCGGGCGGCGGCCTCCATGCGCCTGGCCGAGGCGCGGACGCAAGATGCGGCGATCGCCGCCCGGGTGGACGTCGAGGACGCCGCGGGCCGGATCGAATCGGCCGCGGTCCGGGTGGGGATCGCGGACCGGGCCGTGCAACTGGCCAACGAGGATCTGCGGGTGCTGGAAGAGCGCTACCAGCTGGGCGCGGCCACCATCCTGGATCTGCAGGCCTCGCAGGTGGCCCTGACCGAGGCCGAGTCAGCCGCGGTGAGAGCGCGCCAGGATCTCGGCACGACGGTGGCGCGGCTCGAGGCGATTCTCGGAGAGACGCTCGATGGGGGGAGTCGTGACTAGAACAGGCACCGGCAAATCACCTTGGGCGGCGCTCGGATCGTTCCTTCTGCTCGCCTTCGCCTCCGGCTGCGGGGGCGGCGACGGCGCGTCCACGACCCAGAACAGCCCGGGCGCTGCCGCGGGCGACCAGTCCGGCGCCATGAGCACGCCGGCGCCCGGCGGCTCGGCGCGGCCAGCAAGACCCGGCGATGCGCGCGCGGCCGCCGTGGAGGTCACCCCGGCGCAGATCGGCTCGATCGCCCGGACGTTGACCGTCTCCGGGGTGGTCGAGCCGATCCGCACCGTGGGGGTGAACAGCCAGCTCAGCGGCGCGCTCGTTTCCGTGTTGGCGGAAGAGGGGAACATGGTTCGCGCGGGGCAAGTCCTCGCGCGGCTCGACGACCGGGAGCTGCAGGCCGAGCTCGTCGCGGCTGAGGCCGCTTTCCAGGTGGCGGAGGCGGCCTACCAGCGGGCCGTGCAACTGCGCGACCGGCAGGTCATTACCCTGCCTGAATACGAGCGCGAACGCACCGCCCATGCCGCGACCAAGGCCCGCCTCGACCAGGTGCGGACCCGCCTGGGGTTCGCCACCATCACGGCCACGATCGCCGGCGTGATCACGAAGAAGGAGGTGGAGGCGGGCGACGTGGTGGCATCCCAATCGCGCCTGTTCGACCTGGCCGACCTGTCGGTGCTGGTCGTGCGTGTACAAGTCTCCGAGCTGGATGTGGTCCACCTCCGCGAAGGCAACCCGGTGTCGATCGGTCTCGATGCCTTCCCCGGACGAGAACTGCGCGGCCGGATTCGGCGGGTCTTCCCGGCAGCCGACCCCACGACCCGGCTGGTGCCGGTCGAGGTGGCGCTGGAGGGCGAGGCCATGGATCTGGCTCGACCCGGGTTCCTGGCCCGGGCCACCTTCGCCCTCGAGGAGCACACCGGCGTGCTGCTGGTGCCCGCCTCGGCCGTGACCGTGAGCGGCGGCAGCGAGGCCGTCTTCGTGGTGAAGGAGGGCAAGGCCGAGCAGCGGCAAGTCACGACCGGTCTGATCTGGCAAGGCCGAGTCGAGATCCTCTCGGGGTTGCGGCCCGACGAGGTGGTGGTGATCGCGGGAAACAACGCCCTCCAGCACGGGACTCCGGTGCGCGTCGTGAGCGCGCCGGGGGGAGGCTCGACCCGATGAGCGCGCCTCAGGAGCATCGCGGCCTCCCCAGCTTCGCCATCCGCAGGCCTGTGGGCACGGTCATGCTGGCTTCCATCGTGATCGTCCTCGGGACCTTCTTTCTCTCCGGGCTCCCCCTGGATCTCCTGCCCAGCATCGTCTATCCGCAGATCCGCGCCTCGGTGACCAACCGCGGGGTCGAACCCGAGGTGTTGGAGGAGACGGTGGCCAAGCCGCTGGAGACGAACCTGGCCACCACCGAGAACCTGACCCGCATGGAGACGGAGATCCAGGAAGGGCGCGTGGGCGTCAACCTGCTCTTCTCCTACGGCACCAACATCGACTTCGCCCTGCAGGATGCCTCCAAGAACCTGGACCGCGCCCGCGCATCTCTGCCCGACGAGGCGGATCCCCCCATCCTCTTCAAGTCCGACCCCTCGCAGCTCCCGGTCTACGAGGCCGCGCTCTCCTCCGAGACGCGCAGCCTGATCTCGCTGCGCGATTGGGCCGAGTACCGGCTGCGGCCGCAGCTGCTGACGATCGAGGGGATCGCATCGGTCGACGTCGCCGGGGGACTGGTGCGGGAGATCCAGGTCATCCTCGATCAGGAGCGGCTGCGCTCCTACGGCCTCACTGTCTCCCAGATCATCGAGGCGGTGCGGGACGCCAATCAGGACGTGGCCGCCGGGCGCGTCTCCTCGGATCGGCGGGAGGTGGTGGGCAAGACCGAGGGGAAGTTCCGCACCGTGGACGACGTGCGAACGGTGTTGCTGCCGCTCCCTAGCGGAGGACGAATCGCGCTCTCCGAGGTGGCCTCGGTCCAGGACACGCACCGGGAGCAGCGGCTCTGGGCCCGTCTGGACGGCCAGCCGGCGATCAAGCTCTCGGTGCGCAAGCAGCCCAACGCCAACACCGTCTCGGTGGCGGACCAGGTGGAGGCGCGCCTGAGGAGCCTGGCGTCCAGCGGCTTCATCCCCAGGGACGTGGCCTACCGGACGATCCAGAACCAGGCCGACTTCATCCGCAGCTCGATCAACTCGGTGCGCAACGCCGCCATCCTCGGGGCCGCGCTGGCCATGTTCGTGGTCCTCCTCTTTCTCGGCTCCCTGCGCAAGACCTTCATCATCGGCCTGGCCATTCCCTTGGCCGTCCTGGCCACCTTCACGATGATGGGCCTGTCGCGGCTCACGCTGAACGTCATGACCCTGGGCGGGCTGGCGCTCGGCGTGGGGCTCCTGATCGACAACTCGATCGTGATGCTCGAGAACATCTTCCGGCTCAGAGAGGGCGGGCTGGAGGATCCCAGGCAAGCCGCCCTGGTCGGATCGAGCGAGGTGCAGGGCGCGGTGTCCGCCTCCACCCTGACCAACCTGGCCGCGGTGGTTCCATTCCTGCTCATCTCCGGCCTGGCCGTCCTCATCTTCCGTGAGCTCATCCTGACCATCTCCTTCGCCATCCTGGCCTCCCTCTTGGTGGCCGTGACCGTCGTTCCCATGCTGGCCGCCCAACTGGCCAAGGTCCGCTTCACCAGCGGACTGACAGGCTTCGGCCCCATCGCGGCGTTCGACCGATTCATGCAGCGGCTGCGCAACGGGTACCGCGGATTGGCGGCGCGCGTGGTGGTGCGGTGGCGCTGGGCGGTGCTGGCGGTCGCGACGCTGGCGCTGGCCGGCGCCGTTCTGGCGGTGCGCGATCTGGGCACCGAGTTTCTCCCCCAGGTCGACGACGGCAACGTCATGGTGCGAATCAGCCTGCCCCCGGGCGCCTCGGCCCAGGAGACCAACCGCGTGACCCTGGAGATCGAGGGGTTGATCGCCGAAATGCCCGACGTGCGCACGGTCTTCGCCACCGCCGGCGGATTCATCTGGGGAGCGGGGACCAGCGAGCGCGCTGGGTCCGGCTCCATCGACATCGTCCTCGCGCCCAAGACCCAGCGGAAGATGAGCGCCGACACCTGGGTGCGCGTCCTGCAGGGGAAGATCCAGCAGCGCGGCTTTGCCGGGGCCCGCGTCTCGGTCCGCCCCCCGCGCATCCGCGGGCTGCGGACTTCGATGTCGGGTTCGGCCGTGGCCCTGGACGTCCAGGGCGATGACCTGCTCGAGCTGCAGCGGATCGGCGATCGCTTGATGCTGGCGCTGCGCGACGTGCCCGGCCTGGAGAATCTGGAACCCTCCGCGGATGAGGCCAGTCCCGAGCTCTCCATCCGGCTCGACCGGGAGCGGGCGGCCTACCTGGGCTTGAGCGTGGCCGCGGTCGGACAGACCATCCGCACCGCCCTGGACGGAACCGTCCCGACGCGTTTCACGTCCGGGAATCAGGAGTACGACCTGCGCGTGATGTTCCCGCGCGAGCGATTCACCAGCCCGGAGGAGCTCGAATCGATCGCCCTCTTCCCCGGCCGGGCCGGCGGGGCGCCGATCTATCTGAAGGACGTGGCCGCCGTTCGCACCAAGCTGGGTCCCACCACGATCCTCAGGCAGAATCAGAATCGCGTCCTGCGCCTGACCGGGGATGTCATCTCCGAGGTGGCCAGCGTGGGCGAGGTCAACGCCGAGATCCGGCGCCGCCTGAGCCAGATTGCGCTTCCGGAAGGGTATGGCGTCATCATCGGCGGCGAGGAGGAGTCGATCCGGGAGAACAACCAGCAGCTCACCGTGGTGATCATCCTGGCGGTGTTCCTGGTCTTCGTGGTGCTGGCCGTGCAGTACGAGAGCCTGATCAACCCCTTCATCATCATCCTCGTCATACCCCTTTCTCTCATCGGGGTCGGCCTCTTGTTGCGCCTGACCGGCACCACCCTGAGCGCGCCGGTGCTCCTGGGCGTGATCCTCCTGGCCGGGATCGTCGTCAACAACGCGATCCTGCTCGTGGAGTACACGGAACGCGGGCGCCGCGAGCGCGGGCTGTCGCGGGAAGAGGCGGCCGTGGAGGCTGGCGCGATCAGGCTGCGGCCGATCCTCATGACCACCCTCACCACGCTGTTCGGGATGCTCCCCCTGGCCCTGGGGCTGGGACAGGGATCGGAGCTGATGCGCCCGCTCGCCGTGGCCGTGGTGGGCGGCCTCACCGTCAGCACCTTCCTGACGTTGTTCGTGGTTCCCAGCGCCTACATCATCTTCAATCGCGCGGCCGAGAACCTGGCCGCCTGGCTCACCGGGCGCCGGGCGCGGGAATCCACCCCGCTTCAGCCGGAGGAGGCGGGCTAGTCCACGAGGATCACGCGCAGCGTCTCCTGCCGGTCGCCGATCAGCAGCCGGCAGTAGTAGGCTCCCGTCCCGGTCTGGCGAGGCCTCCACACAACCCGCTGGTGCCCGGCCGGCAGCGGCCGCGCCAGAAGCAACTGGATCAGGCGGCCTTGGGCATCGTAGATGCCCAGGCGCGCCTCGGCGGCGGCCGGCAGGTCGAAGGCGAACTCGGCCCCCGTCCGGATCAGGCTGGGCAACGCGCGCAGTCCGAGGACCGCGGGCTCCGGCGGCCCGGCCACCGTGCCGGTGCAGCTCCCCTCGAGGACTTCCCAGCGCTGATCGCCGCCCAGGTAGTGGACCCTATCCACCACGCCCGACGGCCAGGACACCATCACTTCCTGCACCAGCGCGGCATCACCCAGACCGAAGTGCGCGATCACCGAATTCTGGCCGGAGGTGCCGCCGCCGGTCTGAGCGCTGATCTGGTGCGTCTGGGTCACCATGCGCCCGCCGAACTCAGCGGTCACCCGGACCATCGCCCCGATGCCCATCGCATTGGATGTGACGCCCCGGCACGCCACCTCGAACCAGTGGTTGGCGTTGCCGTCGTTGAGGAAGAAGCGGTTGTTGCCGCCGAAGTAGTTGTTGCGCGCGACGAACACATCCAGGTCGCCGTCGCGGTCGCAATCCCCCCAACAGACGCCCTTGTTGTAGTTGGAGCTGGTGACCAGCACGCCCGTGGTGACCTGCGTGAAGCCGCCGTGGCCGTCGTTGGCGAGCAGCACGTTGCGCGTGCCGTCATAGGCCGCCAGGAAGAGGTCGAGATCGCCGTCGTTGTCGCAGTCGACCAGCGCGCTGCCCCCGCCGGCGTTGATGCCCGCGTGCGGCAGGCCCGGAACCCGGACGAAGGACCCGTCGCCCTGGTTGTTGAAGAGATAGAGATCATAGGCCGAGCCCGGCAGCATGCCCGGCGCCGTGAAGAGGTCCAGATCGCCGTCGTTGTCGTAGTCGCCCCACGTCACGGTATCGCAGCTCTCGAGGAAGCTCACCGAGGGATCGCCGGTGATCTTGGTAAAGGCGCCGTCGCCCTCGTTGCGGAAGAGGGAGTTGTAGTCGGGCCCGGCATTGGCCACGTAGAGGTCCAGGTCGCCGTCGTTGTCGTAGTCGCCCCAGGCGCAGGCGCCCGAATTGCGGTTCTCGGTCGCGATCAGCCCGCTGACGATCCGCGTGAAGGTCCCGTCGCCGTTGTTGTGATAGAGGAAGTTGGCGGACGTGCGATTGCAGACGTAGAGGTCCAGGTGGCCGTCGTTGTCGTAGTCGCCCCAGGCGGGGCAGGTCGAGCTGCCGCCATTGGTCACGATCGCGCCCGTGGTGATCTTGGTGAACGTGCCGTCGCCGTTGTTGCGATAGAGGAAGTTGTTCTCGTTGTAGTTGGCCACGAACAGGTCCAGGTGGGAATCGTTGTCGTAGTCTCCCCACGCGCAGCCATAGGAGCTGCCGCCGTCGGAGACCACGATGCCGCTCGTGATCTTGGTGAACGTGCCGTCGCCGTTGTTGCGATAGAGGAAGTTGTTCTTGTTGGCGGAGGCGTTGTTCACCACGAAGAGGTCATCGAAGCCGTCGCCGTCGTAGTCGCCCCAGGCGCACCCGTAGCACCAGCCGCCGTCGTTGACGATCGGTCCGGTCGTCACCTGGGTGAAGTCCTGGGCACGGGCGGGCGGACAACCACCCCCCAACAGGATCGTCAGGAGAAGAGCACCGGGGACGAGACGGGTCATCATGCAGCACCTCCGCGGTCCGGCGTGAGTGCGATCGTCTTCGCCCGAGTTTACCACCACGGCGGCGCGGATGGCACCCCGGGCACGGCGTCAGCGGATGAGGGAGACTGCCAGGAAGGTCAGGATCAGCGCCATGCTCGCCACCGGGTAGACGATCGCGTAGATGTGCGCCGGCAGGCGTTCGCGGTGCTGATCCTGCAGGCTCGTGAAAGCCGCGGTGTTGAGGGCGATCGGCGGCAGAAGCGCCAGCGTCGCCAGCGGCCCCTGGCGCAACACGCGGCCGAGGGCGAGTACCAGGAGCGCCAGCATCGTCACCAGCAGCAGGGCGAACAGCGGCAGGCGGTAGCCATAGCGGGCCCAGGCCTGGAGCAGGCCGCCATACGAGGCGTTGCCCACCTCGGCCAGAAACAGGGGCAGCCCGATCTGCGCCAGGAGCCGCGAGGTGCGGGCCGTCTGACTCCAGACCATGGGACCGGTGCGATGGAGCATGCTCGTGACCAGGCTGAGCGTCAAGACGCCCAGGGCCGGCCCGAGGCGCGTGGCATGGGCGGCGGCGAGCGGCAGCGGGAGCATGCCCAGCGCGCCCCCGAGAAAGATGACCAGCGCCGCGCGGGGGAAAGCGTAGCGTTCGATGCCTTTGACGTCGTCGCCGAACAGCCGCTGCAGGGCGGTCATGCGCTCGGCCGGGGCGCTCACCTGCACGCGGTCGCCCCAGCGCAAACGCAGGCCGGCCCGGGGATGCAGATCGATCCCGGACCGCCGGATGCGCGTGACCGTGGCGCCGTAGCGCTCCGGGAGCGAGAGCGTCTCGAGCCGCACGTGGATCGCCCCGGGATTCGAGACGAAGAACTTGCGGACCGCTATGCGCCCCCCGGCGGGCAGGCCGCCGTCGACCGGGAGAGCTCCCAGCCGGCCGGCCGCCTGTTGCAGGGCTTCTTCGCCGCCGCCCGTCATGCGCGCGTTCCAGGCGGCCAGCTCGGGCTGCGCGCGCTCGCGGATGCGCGTGTGCCAGGCCTGGGCGAGGAGCATCACGAGCAGGGTGCTGGCGGGCGCGGCGAGCGAGAAACCGGCCGCCGGCTCCCCTCCCGGCCAGGCGTTCTCGATGAGCGCCAGCGAGGCGCCGGAGCTGAAGAAGCCGGCCAGGGCGCCCCAGCGCAGTCCGGCCGGCAGGCCCAGCAGGCCGCCGACCGCGAACGCGGCCGCCAGCAGGATCCAGGTCGCCGCCACGCCGCCAGCCGCCATGCCGCTGTCGCGCCGGCGCATCGAGCGCAGCGACGGCCCGGCCTGCGTGCCCACCGTGTACAGGAACAGCAGCAGCCCGAAGATGCCCAGGGCCGGCGAGAGGGTCACCCCGGCGTGCGCGAAGGCCGCGCCCACCAGCAGCATCGCGGCCATGTCGAGGCGCACCCCCCGCACCTGCAGCCGCCCCAGCATCGCGCCGGCGGCGATGACCGCCATGGTGGCGAGCAACTCGCGATAGGGATCCATGCCTCGCCTCCCGACTCCCTCTGTGGCCGCGATCGCCAGGTCTCCGTCCCCGATCGCGATGTAGCCGGCCCAGAAGAAGGGGTCCGCAAACCGTGGGCGCTGGCGCATCGCGGCGCGCGCTCTCGCCAGCGCCTCGCCGACACGCCGGCCGGCGGCCAGCTCGCCGTAGAACAGATCCATGAAAACGGCGCTGGCCGCATCGTCGACGGGCCACAACGTGGCCACGACGACCCGGGCGCCGCCGGCCAGGAAGGCGGACGCCAACCCGATGAGGCCTTCCCCGGCCACGACGCGTCCTTGCGCGGTCGCGCAACTCGACAGCACGACGAGTCCGACCGTGGTGGGTGTCATGGCAATCTCTCCGGCCCGCCACGGCTCCGAGGCGGCATCGAATCCGATCTGCAGGGCGGATCGCCATGGCGCCTGGTCATCGACCTCCGCGTGGGTCGCGACGTGGACCGCGGCGGCGGCGGCGTACCGGGCGTGAAAGGCGCTGTCGGCGGTGATCGCCGGAACGATCACCGCGCTGCCAAACCGCCGTTGGAGGTCCCGCTGCTCGCGCTTCACGCCCGCCAGCCGCCGGCCATCGGGGAGTCGATCTGCGCCGATCACCAGCAGAGGCGCATCGCCGGCGATCGGCGGAGGAGGACGTTCGCCGCGGATCCGAGCCAGCATGACCGCCGAGGGGGTGCGCGACCAGGCGGCCCCACGGAAGGGATCGATCTCGGCGGACGCCTGCGGCGCGCGGGTCACGTCCGCGCCGAGCCATGGCTCGAGCGGGAGCGCATGCGCCAGGCCGTCGGCGGAGAGAATCACATGGCGGCGGCCGGCCGTGATGGCCGCGGCCGGTCCCAGGAGATCGCGCCGCAAACCGGCCGCGGCGGCCTGCAGAATTGCCATCCGCTCGCCGCCGATCGCGCGCTCGGACAGGTCGACCAGCCACCGCTGCAGGGAACGTTCCCGCTGGGCCAGCTCGGCGACCGGCCCGAGCTGCCAGACGGCGACCGTGTCGGATGCAATCGCAAAGAGCAGACTCCGGCGCTCGCCCAGATACAGATCCAGCAGGCACTCGCCGTCGTGCAGGACCGACTTCCGCAGCGAGTCGACCGAAATGGCGACCCGGTCGGCGGGGATGACCACGCCCGGCCCGGCGCGCCGTTCGAGCAGGGTGCGAGCCTTGTAGGTCTGCAGCACGCGATAGGCCTCGTCCAGCGCCGCCGAGCCGCCGGCATCCAGGATGAGCGCCGCCAGTTCGGTCGCCAGGGCCTGACCGGCGTCGGCGCGGCTCTCGCGCCACTCGGGATCGACCGGCAGCGAGCGCTGGCGCTCCCAGACGGCGAGCCCTTGTCGCAGCGCGCCGAGCGCCTCGTCACGGCGCCCCGCGGCAGCCAGCAACCGGCCCCGCTCCAGCAACCCGAGGATCTGGGCGCGGTCGTCGCCCGAGGTCGCGCCGGCCGCGACAACGCTCGCGAGCACCGAGATCGCCGCCCCGACTTCTCCCCTGGCCGCCAGCACTTGCGCCCGCAGGAGGTTGAGGTCATGGGCCACTCCGCCCAGCACCGTGGCCGGCACCTCGGCGCTCACGCGATCGAGACAGGCCAGAGCGGCCTCCGTGCTGTCCAGATCGACCAGCGCCTGAGCCAGAACGACCGTCGCCCGGGCCCGATCCTGGGCGGCCAGACGATCGCCGAGAGCCAGCGCGCTGCGCGCGGTGGCCGCCGCCGCATGGGGTCGCTTCACGCGCCGCTCGAGAGCAGCCTGCTCGAGGATTGCCTGGCCGGCCAGGTCCAGGTACCCGTGAGCCAGGCTGCGCTCGCGGCAGCGCCGCAGCGTGTCGGCCGCCGCCTCGAAGCAGCCGAGATCCTGAAGGCAGAGCGCGAGGTTGAGGGCGGGGGTCAGCGCCTGGCGAACCTGGCCGAGTTCCTCATGTCGCCGGCTCGCCCGGGCAAAAGAGGCCTGCGCCTGACCCGGATCGCCAAGCAGATACTGGCAGAGTCCAACGTTGTTCACGGCCATGGCCTCGGCCATGGGGTAGCCGAGCGCTGCGGCGCGTTCCGCCAAGTCGAGGAAGACGGCCAGTGCTCCGCGCAGGTCGCCGCGGCGCGACCTGGTCATGGCCAGCCCGTTGCGCGCCCAGATCTCGCCTTCCGCGTCGCCGGCCGCGCGCAATGCGGCTTCGGCGGCCTGATACTCAGCCTCGGCCTGGCCGATCTCCCCGAGCTGCAAGCTCGACCAGGCCAGGCCGACGCGCGCCCAGCCTTCGTGCCGCCGGTCGCCGAGCGCGCTCGCGAGCGCCAGCAGGCGCGCGCTGGCGCGGGAGGATTCGGCGAAGCGGCCCTGCAGGCCGAGCGCGACGGCGAGCCAGCGCAGCGCCGGCATTTCCTGCGCGGTGTCGCGCACGGCTAGCGCCAGCGCAATCCCCCGGCGCAGGGAGTCCTCGGCGGCCCGGGACCATCCCACCGACGCGTCGCGCATGCCGCTGAGCGTCAGCAGGCTGATGATGGCGAGGGTGTCCCGGTGGGCGGAGGCGGCGGCAATCTCCCGGCCCAGCGCGCTCCGGAACTCAGCGGCCCGACCCGCGCCCCAGAGCGAGTCGAGGGCGGCGTGGGTCATGTCCCCCGCGGCTGGCCGGGCCGCCACCGGCGAGGCCGCGCCCGTCAGCCCCAGCGCGGCCGCTGCGAGCGGCGGTCCGATCAGACAGAGCAGCACCCGGGGTCGCCGAGCCTGGATCCACCAACGGGCCATGCGTCAGTCTAGCACGCGGTCCCCCGAGAAAAAGCGCGTTCGGCCGTGCCGATTCCGCGCGGTGTGCGTCTCACTCACGGGGGCGATCCGGAGACCGGCGCGACTGCCGGACCCAAGCCTGATCATTCGTCGGGGGATGGGATGAGCGCCAGAGCCCAGGAGGCGTGCAGCTCTTTGAGGAGACCCAAGAGGCTTACGGGTGAGTCCTCCTCGACCCGGTCAAGGCCGGCGGCGGCCGCTTCAGGCGATCGCGGTGGTGGAGCCGACCGAACGCGTGCTACTGTGGGCTTGAAGGCGGCCGCCGGGCGGCCGCGCCGGATTCAACCACAGCGATCGCCGAAGGATGCACGGACCGCGGTACGACTGCTGCGACGAGGAGCTTGTCCGACTGGCGCAGTCGCATGCCGACGGCGCCAGCCGGCGCGAAGCCGCGACTTGCCTTCTCCAGCGCCATGCGCGCAAGGTCTACGTCTGGTGCCGCCGCTACGCGCGCGGGGAAGACGAAGCGCGCGACCTCGCCCAGGAGGTCCTCGTCCTGGCGTACACTCGGCTGGACACGTTCCATCACCGCTCGCGCTTCACGTCCTGGCTCTTCATCCTCACCCGACACCGCTGTCTGACGCACGTGCGCCGGCGGAGCCCCGCGATCACGACGGAGGTGGATCTGGATTCCCTGCCAGCGCCCGGCCAGGATCCGGAGCAGTCGCTGATCGACCGGCTCGGCGCGCATGCGCTGCGAGAGCTGGTCGCGAGAACACTGGAGCCGATGGAACAAGATGCAATCTGGCTGCACTACAGTGAGCGGATGTCGGTCGGGGGCATCACCGCCGTGCTTGCGCTGCGGAACGTCAGCGGCGCGCGCGCTCTCTTGCAGCGCGCGCGCCGGAAGCTGCGCCAGGCCCTGGCCGCCGCCGGCGAGGCGCCGTGAGGAACAGGGCCGTGGCTGACGGTTGCATCCACGAGGAAGACCTTGCCGCCGCCCTGGACCGGGCGGACGAGCTCGCCGTCCGCGCTCACCTGGAGACTTGCCCTGCCTGCCGATCCCTGGTCGCTTCGTATCGGGCATTCCTCGCCGGCGATCTGGTCGCGGACGCGGAGACGATCGCGGCCGAGCGGGATCTCGCGCGTCGCATTGCCGCCTTGACCGGCGCGCATGCGGCTGAGCGCTCACCGGCAGCCGATCTCATCGACAGCCGCTGGTGGCAGCGACTGCTGCGACCGCGGGCCCGGCGCTACGCGCTGGCGCTCGCGTCGGCGAGCGCGGTCGTGGTCGCGGTGGTTCTCTGGAGCAGCAAGGAGCCCGCGCCTCCGACTGCGATCCTCTTGCGGGGCGAGGTCCCGGCGATCGCGGGCGCGGGGATGAGCGCCCACCGGCTGGCCGACGGTTCGGTGAGACTGATCTGGAATCGCCATCCGGGAGCGGAGGCCTATCGCGTTCGCATCCTCTCGCCGGAGATGACCACCCTGGCGGTCATGGACGCCGCCGGCGATACGACCCTGCAAGTCTCTGCCGCGACCTTGACCGGGCTCGCCGGAACGGCTCGTGGCCCCCTGCTGTGGGACGTGGCCCCCGTGGTTCAGGGCGATGCGCTGGCCGCGCCGGCGCCGCGGATGCTGCCGAGGGAGAACTGACCGGGACCCGTCACCGGCGCCGGGCCTGGAGCTCGCCGCCGATGCCGGTCACGGGAGAGGAGAAGACGATGTCCCATGCACGGAGCGCGCCGCCGCCGTTGATGCTGATGTTCCTGCTTGGCTCGTTGACTCTGGCCGGCTGCGGCGGCTCCGATTCCACGTCGCCCGGCAACGGCGCCGCAGAATCCCCCACGGTGGCAATCCTCGTTCCCGCGGACAACGCCGTTGTCTTCGGGGCCGTGACGATCACAGCCACGGCCGCCCACGCCGATCGCGTGCGCTTCTTCGCCGCGGGCAGCGAAATCGGCTACGTGGCCGAACCACCCTATACGGTCGTCTGGAACTCGGGCCTGGTGGCCAATGGAGGCCACACCCTGGCGGCGCGCGCCGAGCAGGGGACGCGCTCGGCGATCGCGGAGATCACCGTCCTGGTCGAGAACGTGGCCGGTGCGGTCATCGTGACGGTCACGCCCTCGGCCGCGACGGTCGCGCTCGGCGCAACCCAGCAGTTCGCCGCCCAAGTCACCGGGGCAGCGAGTGACGCGGTGACCTGGAGCGTGGACGGCGGAGCGACCTTCGGGGCGATCAGCGCCGCCGGGCTCTACACCGCGCCGTCCGTCCTCCCGACCCCGGCCACGGCCGCGGTGCGCGCGACCAGCGTGGCCGACCCGACCAGCAGCGGTACGGCCACCGTCAGCCTTGTGCCGGGCCAGACCGTTCCCAACGAGCGGAGCATGATCCTCACGGCCTTCGCCGGCGCGTACGACGTCGGCAGCCTCGGCCAGGAGGGCGTGGCGCTGCTGGCCGAGGCGGTCTTCGGCGCCAGCGAGCTCAACGGCGGTGCCCTGACGTTGACCGGCACGCTGACGCAGGTGGGGCAGGGCTCCGAGGTCTGGACCTACGGCGCCACACCCACCGACCGGCTGCTGGTCGCCTTCGCGGGCGGGCCGACCATCACCCTGGTGGTGGCCGGCATCGACGGCTACTTCGGGGGCACCTGGGAGGACTTCCTCGACCGGCACGCGGCCGACTTCACCGTGGCGATGGCGGGCGCCTATGATCTGCGCATCCAGAGCCAGAAGCGTTTCACCAAGAGCAACGGGGCCCGTGGCACGCAGTCCTGGAACGCCGAATTCACGCGGGTCATCACCGGCACCTGCGTCCAGGCCCAGGAGACCCTGACCCTGAATGTCACCCACTCCGGCCGAGAAATCGACTGCTACGTGGAGCCCCCCTACGCGCGCTACGAATACGACGAAGGCTACACGGGCACGATCGCGTCCCCCTCGGCGAGCATCGTCCTGAATCAGCGCTACTGGGCGACGCTCATGCACGACAGCAATGTCGGCCGCCACTTCAAGAGCGTCGAGCTGCAGAACAGCAGTTCCGCGACGCTCGGCGGCGCGACCTACCAGTGGCAGGACGTCCTCGTCCGCTGGCACGCCGGCTCGCTGATCAACGACCCCGGGGCGATCAATGTGGTCATCGAGCCTTACGACTGGGTCCTGGCCGGGCGCCTGCTCAAGAACGGCGCCGTCCATGGCGAGCTGCAGTACGACGGCCCGCTGGCCGAGGACACGCACGGGCCGGACCTGGTGCTGCGCCTGACCAGCGGCGAGAGCATTTGGGTGCATACCTTGATCCAGTATCCGTAGATCGGCCGAGCTCGGCCGTCGCACCCCACGGGAGGTGTCCTGGATGAGCACGCGTGCGGCGAGAGCCTTCATCATCCTCCTGCTGCTGCCCCTGCTGCCGGCGGCCGCGGCCGGCGGCCAGGACCCGGCCCCAGGCCGGACCGGGACCGGGGAACGCGCCGTCCTCACCTTGCCGGACGGCACGCGACCAGTCCAGATCGGGCAGCCGGCCGCAGGCCCTGCGCGCCTGGCGCCGACGGAGACCTGGACGGCGCTCTATGCCGATGGCTTCGAGGCCGGGCTCGGCTCCTGGTCGATCTACAGCTTCGGCTATGCCGACGCCTACTGGGGCACGTGGACCTGCTGGTCGGGCGCCTCGCCCACTCACAGCATTGGCTGCGCGACCGCCGGCGGAGAGGGGATCGTCTGCGGGGGCGCCTACCCCGACGACATGGGAACGCTGATCGCCTACGGCCCCTTCAGCCGGCCCAAACCAAAAAAAAACGGGGCGGCGTAGGTTAAAAAAAACCCCTTAAAAGAATTTGGGGAAAAATTTTTTTTTAAAGACCCCCA
>CAZRWW010000007.1:24605-63459 GCA_964603725.1 uncultured bacterium | reverse complement strand
TACATCGGGGCGGCGGTCGGTCTCAACTTCAGCCTGAACTGCGAGTCGGGCTACGATTTCTTTTACGTCGCCGCCTCGGTGGACGGCGCCAACTGGTACGGCGATGAGTTCACCGGCTCGCTGACCCCACGGGCCTACACATTCGACCTGACGCGCGTGGATGAGCTGGGCAGCCTCCTCGGGCAATCGCAGGTGTGGATCGGCTTCTACTTCGAGTCGGACGGCAGCCTCGGCTTTGCGAACGGAGCCCAGGTCGATGACGTCGTGATCGCGGTGGCCACGGCCGTTGCCAACCAGGTCCCGCAGGTCACGGTCACCGCGCCCAACGGCGGCGAGTCGTGGGCGGCCTCCTCGGTGCAGACGATCACCTACACGGCCACCGACGCCGACGGGCCGAACGCCCTGTCAATCGCCCTCGACTACTCGACCAATGGCGGCGGCAGCTGGACACCCATCGCGGCGGGCCTGAGCAACACAGGCAGCTACCCGTGGACGCTGCCCGACATCGCCACGTCGGCCGCGCGCGTGCGCGTGCGTGCCAACGACGGAGCGGACGAGGGCAGCGACGCCTCCGATGCCAACTTCGCCATCACGCAAGTGCCGGCCGGCAACAACACGCTGGCCCTCACGTCGGCCTCCGGCACGAGCGGCGGTCCGGTGTCGGTCCAGCTCACCCTCGCCAACGAGAACGTCGTCAAGGGCGTCCAGCTCGACATTCTCTATAACCCCGCGATCGCGGGCTTCGGCAGCGTCGCGGCCGCCAACCGGGGCACGGGCATGTCGGCGTCCGGGCACACGGTGAGCGCCGGACGCGCGCGGGTCGTGCTCTACTTCGCGACCGCCGCCTCCATCGCGCCCGGGACCGGCGCGATCGCCGACTTGAGCTTCGACTTGACCGGCAGCTTGAATGCCAGCACGGCCCTCACGCCGGCGGACATCATCCTCTCCGACGAGGCCGGCCACGCGCTGAACGCGACCGGCGTGGCCGGCAGCCTGACCGTCACGGCCGTCGGCAATCAGGCTCCGCAGGTCACGGTCACCGCGCCCAACGGCGGCGAGTCGTGGGCGGCCTCCTCGGTGCAGACCATCACCTATACGGCCACCGATACCGATGGGCCGAACGCCCTGTCGATCGCCCTCGACTACTCCACGAATGGCGGCGGCAGCTGGACACCCATCGCGGCGGGCCTGAGCAACACCGGCAGCTACCCGTGGACTCTGCCCGGCGCGACCACGACGACCGCGCGCGTACGGGTGCGGGCTCACGACGGAGCGGACGAAGGCAGCGACATCTCGAACGGCAACTTCGCGATCACCCGGCCCCAGGGCGTGAACGTCCTGGCGATCGCCAGTGGCGCCGGCGCCCCCGGGGCAACCCTGACGGTCGCGCTCTCGCTGGCCAACGAGGACGAGGTCAAGGGCCTGCAGGCTGACCTCCTGTATGACGAAGCTGTCGCCCGCCCCTCGGGCATCACCGCCGCCGCGCGCGGCAGCGGGCTCGAGCGGGAGTTCAACCGCATCGCGTCCGGCCGCGGGCGGATCGTCCTCTACTCCGACGACGCCACGACCCTCGCTCCGGGGTCGGGCGCGATCGCCAACATCCAGTTCGAACTGGTCGGGCAGGCCGGCGCCGGCACCGATCTGACCCTCACCAGTCTCATCCTCTCCGACCCGGAAGGCGGCGCGCTGGCGCTGAGTGGACAGAACGGAACACTCGCCATCCAGGCCGGCGGCAACGCACCGGCAGTGCAAGTGGTGGCCCTGAAGAACCCGGGGCGCCCGCGCTACCTGCACATCATCGTCCGGGTGGCGAATGGCTCCGGCGGCGCGCCGGCGGTTAGCGCCGGCGGGGTGAACGTCGCCCTGAGCGCGCTCGCCACGGGCATTTGGGACGGCTACTACTCGGCCGCGGCCGGCGCCAACACCGTGATCATCACGGCGGCCGACACGAACGCGAGCGGGACTGGCACGGGCCAGGTGACCATCGCCTTCGACTGAAAGGGCTGCTATGGACACAAGATCGCTCGACAAGTCCCACGCTGCGCTCGGCCTGCTGCTGTTCGCGGTCATGGCAGGCGCGCCGATCGGTTGCGGCGGCGGCGGCGGCGATGGAGGCACCGGCCCGACGCCGGACACCGCCGCGAGCCTCACCGGCGAGGGTTGGGCGCTCTTCACGTCCGGCAACTCGAGCGGCGCGCTGGCCAAGTTCGACGCGGCCATCGCCAAGGACGCATCCCACGCGGAGGCCTACGTCGGACAGGGCTGGGCCCGTCTGGGGCTGGCTTCGTCGGCGTCGGCGATGCTCAATGCCGTCGCCAGCTTCGATGCGGCGGCCAATCTCGGCAGCGCGGGCGCCGAAGTCCTGGCCGGCCGCGCGGCCGCCCGTCTCGGCGCGGGAGACAGCTCGCTGGGCCAGGCGGCGGCCGACGCGCAGGCCGCCTACCAGGCGTCGCCCGCCTTCCAGTTCAGCCGGAGGACCAGCTTCGACTACCGCGACCTGCACCTCATCGAAGCTTTCGCACGGGCCGCGCAGGGCGATCTGGACGCCGCCCTGGCCGCGGCCAACCAGGTCATCGCCAGCAGCATCGTGGCCGGCAGCAGCGCCACCTGGGTCGTCGGCGGCACCGCGTACGACAGCTACCAGGGGGCCGTGCTGGCCTTCCTGCGGCAGTTGTCGGACGCCCACGCCGGATGAGAATGGGTCTGCGGCAAGGAGGCATCGACGTGGACAGGATGCGAAGCCCATGGGGCCTGCGCCTCGCCTGCGCGGGCGTCCTCGGCCTGGCGGCCGTCGGCTGCCGCTCGGCCGATGATCTCGCCGGCCGCCTCGATGCGGCCTCGGTCGAGCGTCTCGCGGCCGTGCCGCCCGGCGCCAGCGTGCTGCTGTCGTTGCGCGGCGAGGCCCCGCTCGGCGAGCTGCCCGAGCTGGGTGAAGGCGGCCGGACGCTGGGTCGCCGCGGCGCCACCGTTCTCGTCGAGGCAGCCCGCGATGCCCTCCCCCATCTGGCGGCGGCGCCGGGGGTGGTCGAGACCGTCATCTGGGGCAGCGGCGAGGCGGCGGCTCGCCTCGAGGTGGGCCTGCGCAACGAAGTGCTCGAGATGCTGGACGATCCGGCGCGGCGCGGCGAGTCCCTGGCGATGATCGCCACCTTCGCGTCGGCCGCGCAAGACGCGCGCGCCAGCGTCGAGGGGCTGGGCGGCCGGCCGCGCAGTCTCACCGGCGATGTCATGACCCTCGACGCCTCGATCGATGAGGCCTTCGCGATCCTGGCCCTGCCCGAGCTGGTCAAGCTGGCGCGGCCGGCCGTCATGCGCCCCGTCGGCGACGAATGATCAAAGGGGAGATGCAATCATGTTCTTCAAGGCCCTGATCCTCGGCACGACCATCGTTGCGCTCTCGCACGCTTCCTGGGCGGCGACGCTCGATCCCTTGCTTGCCGATCTGCTGGCCCGGCAGGCCGAGAGCGCGGTGGACACATGGCAACCGGGCGCGTACTGGCACGATCTCGTCGCGCTGGAAACCGATGCTCGGAGCGGCGAGTCGCGCGTCGGCGTGATCCTCCACCTGGATGGCGCCCTGCCCGACTTGGACGCCGTCGACGGGCTGCGAATCGGATCGGTCACCGGTCGGATCGCGACCGCGCGGCTGCCGCTGCGCTCGCTCGCAGAGCTCGCCGCCGTTCCCGGCATCCGCCACGTCGCCGCGGCCCGCGTGCTTGAGCCCACGCTCGATCTCGGCGTGCCGGCCGCCAACGTCGACGACGTCTGGAATGGATCGCCCGCGTACACGGGCGATGGCGTGCTCATCGGAATCATCGACACGGGCATCGACTGGTCCCACCCCGACTTTTGCAACGCCAACGGCACCACGCGCATCAAGGCGATCTGGGACATCTTCGGCACGGGCGGCGCTCCCCCAACCGGGTTCAGCGCGGGCGTCGAGTACACCGAGGCGGCGATCAACGCCGCCCTGCAGGGTGGCGCCGCGGTGGCCCAGCAGGACATCGCTGGCCATGGCACTCACGTGGCCGGCATTTGCGCCGGCAACGGGCGTGCCTCGAGCGGCCAGTACCGGGGCGTGGCTTTCGAGGGCAGCATCCTCTTCGCCAAGCCGTACCAGAACGGCTTCCCGGAGGACAAGACGATCGACGCCATGAACTACCTGGCGCAGAAGGCGCAGGCCCTCGGCCGGCCGATCGCCATCAACATGTCGCTGGGGGGCCATTGGGGCGCGCATGACGGGACCAGCGCGCAGGAGCAGGTGGTCAACACCCTGTCCGGCGCAGGCGTGGTCTTCTGCATCGCCGCCGGCAACGAGGGCGAGGACTATCTCGCCGAGGCCGGCCCCGCCGCCAATCACGGCTTCGTCGTGCGCGTGCCCGATTACACGCCCAACGGCGGTACCGATGACGACGCCTGGCTCGTGCAACTCTGGTACGGCGGCACCGCCAGTCCCTCGGTGGGCGTTCAGGTCGGCGGCTACAACACGGGGGCGGTCGCGTCCGGTTCCGGGAACGAGTTCAGCACCACGGGCGGCTACATCGCCATCGACAACGCCACCGGCGGCGCCGATCCGGCCAACGGCGACAAGGTGTGCTACATCCTGATCGACGACCGCCAGGGCGCCAACGTCGCCGCCGCGGACTACACGATCACGATCAGCGGCGGTTCCGGCACAGCCCATGCCTACATGGCCTACAGCACGATGTTTTGCGGCTTCATCAACAGCACGCAGGGCTACTCCATCGGCATGCCGGCCTGCGCGGAGTCGGCCGTCTCGGTCGCGGCCTACAAGACGCGCAATACCTGGCCCTCGATCAGCGGCACGTCCGGCTACCCGGCCGGCAACACCTGGGGCGATGCGCCCATCGGCGCCAAGGCGCCCTTCTCGTCGGTGGGACCGACTCGGGACGGCCGCGAGAAGCCCGACGTCTCGGCGCCCGGCATGGCGATCGTCTCCTGCTACTCGCACACGCAGGCCCCCCCGGCCGAGAATGGCCTGTTGCTGCCGGGCAGCAAGTACTACGCGACCCAGGGCACCAGCATGGCCACGCCGCTGACCTGCGGCGTCGTCGGTCTGATGCTCGAGAAGAACCGCGGCCTGACGGCCGCGCAAGTGCGGACGATTCTGCGTGGCACCGCGGCGCATGACGCCTACACCGGTTCGAGCTGGACCCCGACCTTCGGGGCCGGCAAGGTCGACGCGCTGGCGGCGCTCGCGGCCGTGACCGGCGGCGCCGCCGGCGGCGACATCGATGCCGACGGATCGCCGACCGTGCTCGACGTGATCCTGCTCGTGAACTGCATCCTCGACCCCGTCGGCCACCCGCTGACGGCCACCCAGCGCGCGCAGGCGGATGTCTACCCCGCGGGCGGCGGCGACGGGCTGCTCAACATCTCCGATGTCACACGCATCGTCGCGTTCATCCTCCAGACCGACACGCCGGGACTGCTGCTGGCGGCGTCCGGACCCGTTGTGGTCTCGCTGGGAGCGCCCTACGAGGCCGAGGGGTGCTGGTGGGTTCCGGTCACCATCGCCGGCGACGCGGTGGCCGGTGGGCAGTTCGCCGTCTCGCTGGACGGCGCGCGGTGGCGGGCCGATCGAGTGCGCCTCGAGGGCGGCGGCTCGGTGGCGGCGCATGCGGCCGGCGATCAACTGCGCGTGCTGATCTACGATGCGCACAACCTGATTCCGGCCGCGGGCGTCACGGTCCACCTGCCGCTCGACGCCCCGTTCGACGCCCCGTCCGCCGGCGAGCCGCGCCTGACCGGGCTCCTCGTGGCTGACCCGCGTGGATTCGCGCGCGAGACCCAGGTCATCGGCGTCGCGGCCCTGCCCCCGGTGCGCTTCGTGCAGCTCGCGCCCAACCCGGCCCCACCCGGGGTCAGCGTGCAGTTCCAGCTTGCGCGCGAGGCGGCGGTCGCTCTCGCGGTTCACGACCCGGAGGGACGCCGCGTGCGCGAGCTGGCCGCCACCAAGTTCGCCGCGGGCCTGCACACGATCGGCTGGGACGGACGCGACGGTGCGGGACGGCCGGTCGCCGCGGGTCTGTACCTGGTGCGCCTGGTCACGCCTGAGCAGACGGCCACGCGGCGGGTGATCCTCACGCGATGACGCGAAACGACCTTGTCGGGGCCCCGGCCGGCCGGCGCCCCGGAGCGCGCTACCCGCGAGCCCGCAACAAGTAGAGCGTTCGCTCGCTGCCCGCGATCCGCTCCGCGCGCAGCGTTTCGAAGTGGGGCGCGATCGCGGCGCGCAGCCCGTCCTCATGGTAGTGCTGGAAAACATCCTGGCGAGTCGCGAGCAGCTTGCGCACCTTCGAGTCCGTCTTGGGCACGAATTCGAGGATGAGATGGCGCCCCTGGCGGCGCAGGTACTCGGCCAGATGCGGGAGCGGCACGTTGTTGGAGATCGCCAGATGATGGATCAGCGCCAGCGCCAGAACGACGTCCGCCGGGCCGCGCTCCTCCAGCGACAGGCGCTCGCGATGAGCCCACCCGAGCGCCGGGCTTGGGTTGCTGAGATCGAGCACCAGCGGCAGCAGCGCCGGATCCTGTCGCTGCCGGCACTCGAGGTAGTTGCGCTCCACCGCAGCCTGGTCGATGTCGAACGCGATCGTCGGAATGCCCTGGTCTGACGCGATGCGGCTGTACAGCCCCGTGTTCGCCCCCAGATCCCAGACCATCCGCGGCGCGACGCCGGCCAGAAACTCGGCCACCAATCGGCGCTTCGCCTCCTGCGCGTCCGAGGTGTAGTTGGTGAAGTCGTAATAGTCGGCCCACTCGGTGTCTGCCGGCCGCCACCGCAGGCGGCGCACCGCTCCCGCGAGGCTGCCCAGAATGCCCAGCAGCCCCGCCCGACTCATGCGGGGCAGAGCCTGATGGCGCGGCCGCACGTCACGATCGGCGTAGCGCCGCTGGCTGGCGGCGTGCAGGTGAATGTGGGTGAGCAGCCCGAAGTCGAGCCGCGTGCGCCAGGGCAGCAACCGGCCGGCGAGGCCCATCGGGACCCCGTCGATGTGCACGCGCAGGAGCTGATTGAGCCCCACGTCGCAGCGGGCCATGAGGGCCAGGGGCGCCAGGAAGTGCTGGCAGAACTGCCGGTAGGCCACCCAGGGCTGGCCCTCGCGGTGGATCTCGAAGGACAGCGTGTCGATCAACACGGGTCGCCCGCGATGGAACTGGATGTTGTAGGCGCTGGCGTCCTTCAGCGACATCCCGTGCTCCAGCGCCAGGCGCTGGATGGCCAGGGTCGTCAGGGCCGCGTCCTTGAGCTGACTGAAGCACCACTCGTAGGGGTAGGAGACGAACGAGACCAGCTCCGGCTTGAGGATCTTGTAGCCGTCCTCCGTCAGCGGGGGCAGGTTCGCTTCCTCATGGGGAATGATGAGCCGCTCGCGGCGCAGGCGGTCCAGCAGCCCGGAGGCGACCAGGCGATCGAAGTTCTCGCGGTACGAACGATTGACTTGGCGGTAGAGCTCCCCGTCGCGATGGAAAAGGAAACCGCTCGGGTCCCGGAACGAGCCGGCGAGCGCGGCATCAGCCATCGTGGTCCTTCTCCGCGGGGCGCTTGGCGCGCGAGGGGAACAGGAGCGTCTTGATCCTCTGCCAGTAGAGCTTGACCGCCACCCCGACGCCCAGAACGGCGGCCAGGAGGATCTGCAGCAGGTAGCTGCCGGTGCCGGGATCCAAGTAGGCCTGAGCGGGGCCGCTCCAGATGACCAGGCCCGCCGCGAGGAGGCCGGCGATCGTGGCGGCGTGGACCACGGCGGTCCGTCCCGCGCGGCGGCGCTGCTGTAGTCTGTAGGCCACGGCCCCTCCCGTCGACGCCGGCCCACGATGCGCCGGCGACTACCTGGATCATCGAGCGGATCGCGTCGTATGCCGAGCAAAAAGGCTAGCCGAAGCACTTGGGCTCTGTCAAGATGGCGCCCCTCGGTGCGCATGGGTTGCGTTGCGGAGGCTCATTCCATGGCTCGCAGGGCCCTTCCCTACCACCCCTTCCTGGTGGCCGCGCTCCCCGTCACGTCCGCCTGTCTCCACAACGTCGGCGAGGTCGCCCTGGCCGATGTCGTCCCCGTCCTGGGCGGGGCGCTGGTCCTGGCCGGGTTGCTGTGGCTGCTTGGCCGCGCGCTGACCCGCGATGCGCGGCGCGGCGCCCTGCTGGCCTCGCTGGCGCTGCTGCTGCTCTTCTCGCACGGGCACATCCAGGCCCGTCTGCCCGTGGTCCGCATCGGTCCCGCGTTGGTCGGCAACAGCAGCTCGTTGATCGCGCTCTGGATCGCGCTGATCGTCGCCGCGGGCGTGGGGCTGGCTCGCACCCGCCGGAGATTCGAGATCTTGACGCAGGTTCTCAACCTGGCCCTGTCCGGCCTGCTGCTGCTGCAGGTCGGACAGATCGGCGCCTATAAGGCGCGCGCCGCCCTCAGCTACCGGAGCCTGCCGCCACGCGCCTTGGTTCTCGACATCCCGTCCCCGGGCCCGACCGACGCCCTGCCCGACGTCTACTACATCATCATGGATCGGTACGGCAGCCGGAGCTGCCTGTGGGAGACCTACCAGTACGACAACGGCGCCTTCCTCGACTTCCTGCGTTCGCGCGGCTTCCTCGTCGCCGACACCAGCCACTGCAACTATCCGCGCACCGCCCATTCGCTCGCTTCCTCGCTCAACATGGAGTACCTGACCGATCTGGCGGAGACCCGGCTGCTGCCGCGCGACTGGATGCCGCTCTTCCAGCGCATCGCCCACAACCGCGTGGCGCAGGCCTTCAAGACGCTCGGCTACCAGGTCGTCCACTTCGGCTCCGAGTGGCAACCGACCGCGCGCGGTCCCCAGGCCGATCGCAATGTCAATCTCGTCGCCTTGCCCGAGCTGGCGCACATGATCGTCACGCAGAGCGCCCTCGGCCCTGTGCTGCGCCGGCTCGGCTGGGTGGACCTGTACCGCGAGAAGTACGATCGCGTGCGGCACAACTTCGCCGAGCTGGCGAAGCTGGCGGCCGAGCCGCAGCCCACGTTCGCCTTCGCGCACTTCCTCGTGCCCCACATGCCCTACGTGTTCGGCCAGCACGGCGAGTTCGTTGCCTGGGGCACCGAGCGGGGCTACTCCAAGGTCCAGCGGTTTCAGGCCCAGGTGGCCTTTGCCAACGGGGAACTGGCGCGCCTGATCGATCATCTGCTGGCCCGGTCGGAGCAGTTGCCCATCATCATCCTGCAGGCCGACGAGGGGCCGCTGCCCCCGAACGTGACCACCGAGGAGTTCGACTACACGACGGCCAGCGCGAGCGACCTGCGCTGCAAGACGGGCATTCTGAATGCCCTGTTCCTTCCCGGCCTGCCGGCGGAGAGGCTGCCGGAGGGGATGACCCCGGTGAACACGTTCCGGTTCGTGCTGCGCGAGTACTTCGGCGCCGATCTCGAGCCGCTGCCCGACCGGGTCTTCGCTTTCCCGGACCCGCGGAACATCTACGCCTTCATGGACATCACGGCGCGGGTGGCCGAACCGCCCGCTGATTCATCTCCCTAGCCCCGGACCCGGCCCCCGGGCGCCGCGGAGCGATGCGGTCGGCGCCAACATGGTATAATCACATTCGCTGGGTTGGGCGGTCCCGACGTGCCGTCAATCCACCGGTTCCGTGCGTCCTGCCGAATACCGACAGGGAGAGCCGCCCCATGCGACATCGCCCCTCCGCTCGCCGCCGGACCTTCGCCCCGGCTCCTCGGGGGCGCGACGTTCTGCTGCCGCTGGCGGCCCTGGGGATGCTCCTGGCTTCCGGTGCCCGTGCGCCCGAGGCGCAGAGCATGCGCCTCGCCTGGTCGACCTATCTGGGCGGAGAAGCCCAGGACATGGGCTGGTCCATGGCCATGGCGCCCGATGGCTCGGTGTTTCTCGTGGGCGAAACCTACTCGCCGGACTTCCCGGTGACGCCCGGGGCCTTCGACAGCACCTACGCCGACATCTCCGAGGGTCACTTCTCCCGCCTGTCCGCCTCGGGATCGGAGCTCCTCTACGCCAGTTTCCTGGGGTCGGTGAATCGCGATGTCTGCCGGGACGTCAAATTCGACGAGGCCGGCAACATCTACATCGTGGGCGTCACCAACTCCCCCGACTTCCCGGTCACGCCCGATGCCGCCTATCCTCACCTCACCGGGTGGGGGCACGATGCGTTCCTGGCCAAGTTCGACCCTTCGGGGACGCGCATGCTCTACGGCTCCTATCTGGGAGGCACCGGCAACGACAAGGGACGCAGCCTGACGCTGCTCGGCGGGGGTCTCGTCTGCATCACCGGCTACACCAGCAGCCAGGACTTCCCCACCACCCCCAACGCGTTCGACACGAGCTGGGGCGGAGACTGGGACGTCTTCGTGACCTGCTTCGACCTGAGCACCGGACGGGTCATCTACTCGACCTATCTGGGCGACGCCGGCCGGGAGGAGCCGTGGGACATCGAGAGCGACGCCGTCCGCTGCGTCTACGTCTCCGGCTACACGAGCTCGACCCAATTCCCCACCACGCCGGGCGCCCTGGATCGTTCCTGGAACGGCGGCGTGGACGGCTTCGTCCTGAAGCTCGATGTCCTGTCGGGCGTGGTGTGCTGGAGCACGTTCCTGGGCGGATCGGGCGACGACTATGTGGAACGCTTGTGCCTGTCGGCCGATGACACCGTCTACCTGACCGGCGGCACCCGCTCCCCGAACTTCCCCGTGGTGGCGGGCGCGTTCGACACCGTTCACAACGGCAGCGAGGACAGCTTCATCGCGGAGCTGTCCGCCGATGGATCCACCTTGCGCAGCGGATCGTTCCTCGGCGGCAGCAGCGCCGAGCGCGCCAGCGCCATCGGATTCACGGCCGACGGTTACCTGTGCGTGGCCGGCAGCACCTATTCGGACAACTTCCCCCTGGCCGGCCAGTCTCCCTACACGCACCGAGCCGGTGACGCCGACCTCTTCTGTGCCGTCCTTGACTGGCGCATCGAGAACCTCCTGGTGTCCACGTATCTGGGCGGCGAGGACTGGGAAAACGTCAAGAACCTGGGCTTCAGCGATCCGCGCACGATGGTGCTGGTTGGATTGACGGAGTCGCAGCGCTTCCCGACGACGCCCTGCGCCTGTGACACCAGCTTCAACGGCCAGACCGACGCCTTCGCGCTGGGCCTCAGCTTCCAGCTCGACACCGCGAGCATTGCGCGCGCCGATCCCCGGCCCGCGGCGCGCCCGAGCCTGACCCCGCTGCTCAGCGCGGGGAGCCTGCGCGTGCGGCTCAACCTGCCGGCCGCGGACGCCGTCCGGCTCGACCTCTTCGACGCCGAGGGACGCCACGCCGCGCGGCTGTTCGACGGCCGGCTGGAGCGCGGCGAGCACGAGCTGCGCGCGGCGCCCGGTCTGGTGGCGGTCAACGCCCGAGCTCATCCCGCGATCGTGTTCGTTCGCCTGCAGACCTCCGGGGCGGTCTCGGGCTGCCAGGCGCTGCTCATCCGCTGACCCACGCGTTCGCCCGCGAGCTTGCCGAGTTTCACTGCCGGCGCGGGAGTGCTATGCTGCCGCGGGGTTTATTGCCGGGAGCGAGCAGGAGGTCGGGGTCGGGATATGCACGACCGGCAGCGGACAGGGCCGCGCGCCCTGTGGAGCAGGCTGCGCCGGAGCTCACGCCGAATCGCCGCGGCGATCGCCGGGGTGCGGCCCCGGGGAGCCTTCGCCGGACCGGCGGGAGCGGCGATTCTGATCGTCTGCTTCTTCTTGCCCTGGATGCGCTGTTCCTGCGGCCCGGGTCTGGGCCGGACGCTTTCCGGAGTGGAGCTCGGTGGCATCGCCTGGCTGGCCGTCGCCGCGGGCTGCGGGGTTCTGGCGGCGTTCGCGATCTTGGGGCGGCTCAAGCTGCTGCGGCGAGCCTGGCCGGTGCCCGCTGCGGCAGCCGTCCTGGCCGGCGGGGCGATCGCGAGCGGCATGGCCCGCCTGAGTCGTGGCATCGATGCGGGCCTCACCCACGTCAAGCCTGTCGGCCTGCACGTACGACTGCAGGCGGGGGGCATCGGGATGATCGCGGGGCTGGCCCTGCTCTTGCTTGGCACGGTCCTGTTGATGCCCCGCCGGCAGTTGCGGCGCGGATCAGCAGGTGCGACCGGCCGAGTCACCGTGACGCACTAGCACGACGAACAGGGAGGAGAAGGTCATGCTGAAGGAGTTCAAGGAATTCGCGATGCGGGGTAACGTCGTCGACATGGCCGTCGGCATCATCATCGGCGGCGCATTCGGCACGATCGTCAAGAGCCTGGTCTCCGATGTGATCATGCCGCCGATCGGGCTCCTGCTGGGCGGCATCGACTTCTCCAACATCTTCGCCGTGATCAAGAACGGCGCCACGCCCGGGCCCTACGCCACGCTCGCCGACGCCCAGGCCAACGGAGCGGTGACGGTCAACATCGGCGTGTTCTTGAACTCGATCATCAGCTTTCTGATCGTGGCCTTCGCGGTCTTCCTGCTGATCCGCGGCCTGAATACCATGCGCCGCAAGCAGGAGGAGGCGCCCGCGGCCCCCACGACCAAGGATTGCCCGTTCTGTCAGACCTCGATCCCGATCAAGGCCTCGCGCTGCCCGCACTGCACCTCGCAGCTCTCGGCGGCGTAGCGGCACGGCGCCTGAGCAGATCGCGCGTGTCATTCGCCGGCGGTGACGCCGGCGAGGGGCTGGCCCGTCAATCCCTCGAGCTCGGCCAGCGCCTGATGGCATGCGACCAGGGCATCGAGGTAGTCGATCTCCGCGCGCGCGAGGTCGCGCGCGCCGTCGACCAGGTCGGCGACGCTGAAGACGTTCTCGGCATAGCCCCGCTCCAGGGCGGCCAGCTCGTCCGTCGCGGCCGGGATGACCCTCTCGCGCAGCGTGCGCGCCGCGAACTGCGATGCGGCCAGCTCCTGATAGGCCGCCATGGCCGCGACGGACACCTCGGCGCGGGCCGCCGCCTGCCGGGCCCAGGTGGCGGTGAGATCATGCCGCGCGGCGCGGCGTTCGCCTTGGGCGCGGTCGAAGATGGGCAGCGACAGCTCGAAGCCGAGCAGATAGGTGCGCTCGCCGGTGGCGTCCATGCGGCGCGTCCCGGCGTCGAGGCGCAGATCCGGCCACGCCTCGGCGCGCGCCAGGGCCGCCGCGGCCTCGGCGCGGGCGATCTCGCTCTGCCAGCGCGCGACGGCGGGGCTCTGCTCCACCGCCGCGCGCACCGCCGCCGTGTCCGGCAGCCCGGGCAGTTCTTCCAGTCGTCCAGGCAGCCTCCCGAAGCGCGCCGCGTGTCCGCCCCAGGTGGCGGCCAGCGCCTGGCGGGCGGCGGCCAGTTCCGCCTCCCCGCGGCGAACCTCGATCTCGGCCCCGGCGGCGTGGCGGATCATCTGCTTCAGCCGGCGTTCGGGCAGCTCCCCACCCGTCACGCGGATGACGATCCCGCGCTGGACTTCCAGGACGTAGTCCCGGACCTCCTCCAGCCGGGTCAGCTTCTCCTGCGCTCCGAGGACGACCGCGTACGCGCGCACCACTCCTGCAGCGACCTGCAGGCGCTCCGCCTCGCAATCCCACGCGGCCAGCTCGCTCTGCGCCCGGCCGACCGCCCTGCGCCGGTCGGGCGTGCTCGCCAGCTCCAGGACCTGACTGAGGATGATCCGCGTGCGAGCTTCATCCGTGGTTTCCTCGCCGCCGGAGGGCCACAGCCGGTCGCGGCGGACGTCGATCTCCGGGTTGCGCCAGAGACCCGCCTGGGAAGCGCGGGCCTCCGCGGCCTCGACTTCGTGCGCGCAGGCGACCAGCGTCGGGCTCCACTGCAACGCCAGCCCGAGCGCCTCCCCGAGCGAGAGATCCCCCGTCGGCTCGGGGACCGCATCGTGCGGCGGGTCGGAACCCGCGCTCGCGGTCGCACTCGAGGTCCGATCGGGGTGGACCTGTGTAACGGCGACCGCGGCGGGGACGGTCACTTGGGCCGGCAGCGCGGGAGAGGCGTACTGCGCCGCGAGCGGCCGCGGCTCCGGCCGAGCGGCGCCGGCGGTCCGGCGGCTGCAGCCGGTGACGATGATCGCCAGCGCCAGCCAGACGAGCAGCGGCAGCAGGGCCCGCCCGCGGCCGGTGCGGCGCCTGCGTCCGAGGTCGGTGTGCATGCGTGGCCTCCTGCACCGAGACGATCCTCAGGTCATCGCGCGAAGCCGGTGGCCGGCCAGGTCCGCCACCGCGTGCGGTCATCAAACTCGTCGTCCACCGGCCGCGCGCAGGCTGTCAACCTCACCGCCGGAGAGGCAAGACTTCCAGCCAGGGAATCGGAATGCTGCTGCGAAACACGCTCGTCCCTCCCCCGGCCCGCATCTGGGTGACCACGTAGAGCGATGTCGAATAGCCCGCGTTCATCCCGTAATGCGCAGAGGTGCGCGCGTCCGCGCCGTAGAGGTAGACGTCCAGGTAGGCCCGGTCATCGGTGACCACCGGCGGGGATTCGATCTGCACGGTGGTCGCGCCGGCCGTGTTTTCCTGCCAGGCGGCGATCACCAGGGAGCCTTCGGCGCGCGTCAGATAGACCTGCGCGCCGGCGGCGTCGGGGGAAACCGGCAACGTGATCTGGACGCGCTCGCCGTGTCCGGAGACCGCCGCGGGCGCGATCTGGGGCGGGCCGGTCAAGATCGGCACGCCTGAGAGGGTCGGCCCCTCCACGAGTCCGCGCACGCGCACGGACGCCTCGTCCACGATCGCCCCGCTGGCCAGGTCATGGGCGGTGAAGGCCAGGTTGCCGTTCAGGAAGCCGGCGGCCGGCCGCCGGCAGCTGAAGACCAGGGGCACCTGGGCCTGCTGACCGCCCTCGAGCTCCCCCAGCCACCGCGCGGTCTCGAAGGCTCCCGCCACGCTGTCATCCTCGGCGAGCTCCCAGACCATGGCAGCCTCGCCCACGTTTTGCACGACGACGATCCCCAAGGGGTGCGGGCAGTCGTCCAGCCCCAGGCGGTGGATGAAGGCGACCTCCTCGGGCGCCACCGCCAGGCGGGCCTGCTCCTGCGGCGGGCGGACCTTCGGACCGTCGAGGCTGCACCAGGATCCCCCCGAGGGGCAGTGATAGGAGAGCGGGATGCCCTGGGACCAGCGCTGGTAGAGGCGGAGCTTGTTCACCTGATAGACCATCTCGATGTAGCGGTCGTAGAGGTCTCCCGGGGTGCCGTCGGAGTCGAGGTCCTTCTCGGCGCCGTCTTCGAGGAAGTCGTCGATGGGCGAATCGGCGACGCCTCGTCCGGCCAGCGCCGGCGTGGCGGCGTCCGTGGTCGTGAGCAGGGTGAGGCCGCAGTGGTTGGTGCAGAAGCTGTCGTGGTTGTAGTCGGTGATGAGTCCGCCGCTGTAGCAGGCGTGCAGGAAGACCGTCAGCTTCACGCAGGACGGCAGTCGCAGGCGCAGGATGTTGACGAGATTGCCGGCGGGGTCGACGTGCCACATGTTCGCGCCCCCGTCCTTGGGGTAGAAGCTGAGCAGACCTCCTTTCGCCCCATGGGAGGCCACGAAGATGAACAGCTCGTGGCAGGAATCCGCCGGGCAATCCCCGAACTCCGCGGCCTTGCGGGCCATGACGCGTTGGAAGTGATCGGCGTCGGTGAAGTAGGGCATGCTGTTGTCCCAGTACTGGCTCACCCGCTCGACGTCGAAGCCGCGGGCCGCCAGATAGGCGGCCATGGCCTGCGCGTCCTCGCACAGCTTGTCCGCGACGCGGACGGTCAGGGCAATGGCGTGGTAGGCGGGAACCAGCCGTCCCCAAGTCGTACGGACGTCTCCCCCGTCGATGACCATGGCCAGCCGCTGCACCCTGTCTGCGCTCGCCCGGCGGGCCGGGGCGCCGTCCGGGCAGGGCTGCGCCGATCCGGGTGCGACGGGCTCGCCGGCGCCCCCCCCGCCGACCAGGCAGAAGTGGACCTGGCCGACCTGGCCATACGCCCGGAAGGTGAACGGCGCGGGCGCGCCCGCCGGGGGTATGACCGTCATCTCCTGGTCGGCCTCCGCCACGCCCACGGCGCCGGCCAGCGGGTCGCACCAGGCGAATCGCACCGGGTGATGCAGGAGCGCCTCCGGCGTCTCGTCGATGAAACAGGCGTAGTACTGGCCCTCGGCCGGCGGCACGCGCAGCTCGACGGGGTTCTCGCCGGAGGCGACCCGCTCACGGAGGATCGAGCCGGGCGGCACGCCAGCCACCATCACCACCAGGGCTCCCTCCCCGATGGCGAGCGAGTCGAGCAGCACGCGGGCGGCCGCGCGCGCCTCGGCCGGCAGACCGCTCTCCTCCGGCGGCTGCTCCTCGCCCTCGAGAAGACCGCACCCGTTCAGGGCGGTGATCAGCGCGAGGCACGCGGGGAGCGCGAAGGAAGCGATGCGGCGCTTCATCTCGGCGACCCTCCGTCCCGGGCGTAGGCGGCATCGGCGCGGCTGCCGGGCTTGCGCCGCCATCGGGCTCAGGCGGCATTGACCCCCGCTTCGCCCTCGGAGCGGGCGATGATCGCCGCCCCGCACGAGTCCGACAGCACGTTGACCGTCGTGCGCAGCATGTCCATCGGCCGGTCGATCGCCAGCATCGTCCCGACGATCAGACCGGCCTCGGGGCTCTGCAGGCCGACCGCTTCGAGCACGATGAAGATCATCACCAGGCCCGCGTTCGGGATGGCCGCCGCGCCCACGCTGGCCGCGAAGGCGGTCACGACGATGATGGCCTGCTGCGCGCCCGAGAGCGGAACCCCCAGAACCTGGGCGATGAAGATGACCGCCACGCACTCGAAGAGCGCCGTGCCGTCCATGTTGACGGTGGCGCCCATCGGAACCACGAACGACGTCACCCGGTTGCTGACGCCCACCTTCTCCTGCACGCAGCGCATGGTGACCGGCAGCGTCGCGCCGGAGCTGGCGGTCGAGAAGGCCATGACCAGCGCCTCGGCCATGTTGCGATAGTGCACCCGCGGATCGATGCGGCCCAGGACGATCAGGACCAGCGGCAGGATGATCAAGCCGTGCACGAGCAGCCCGCTCGCCAGCGTGAGCACGTACTTGCCCAGCGGGACAAAGGCCGCCACCCCGCTCTCGGCCGCGGCCTTGGTCATGAGGCCCAGCACGCCCAGCGGCGCGAAGCGGATGACGGCCGAGGTGAGCACCATCATGATCTCGAAGAAACCGCCGAAGGCCCGGCGCCCGGCCTCGCGCGCCGCGCCCGGCGCATGGGCGATCGCGATGCCCAGAATGATCGCGAAGCCGATCACGCCCAGCATCTGGCCCTGCGCCATGGCCTGGACGGGATTCGCGGGAATGAACTCCAGCAGGAGCCGCAGGGCGAACTCCCCGGGGCCCGACGGACGGCTGACCTCGGGCAAGGAGAGCGGCTGCACGCCCGCGATGTGGGCGCCGACGCCGGGACGGATCGCGTTGACGAAGAAAAGCCCCACGAAGATCGCCAGGAAGCTCGTGAGCGCGTAGTAACCCAGGGTCTTGGCGCCCAGGCGCCCGAGCTCGCGACCCGTGCCGATCGACGCCACCCCGCTGGTCAGGGAAGCCAGCACCAGCGGCACGATCACCATGCGCAGCGCCTGCATGAAGGTAGTGCCCATCCAGCTCAAGGCCGAGACGGCGGGAGCGCCGACGGCGAAGCCCAGGACGACACCGAGCACCATGGCACCGAAGATCTGATAGTGGAGCTGACGGTACCAGGGCAGGCGCGAATTGTGGCTCGAGGTCGTCATCGCGGGCCAGCTTGCCACATCCCGAAATGGCCGGCAAGGCGCGAGCCGTTCGGCCCACTGCCGGCTGGGTGGCAGCCGCGCGCTCGGCACCGCCCGGGCGTTGGCGGCCCGGTGTCAGGGCTGCCAGCGGAGCCCTACCGACGCGTAGTGCACCAGCGCGAAGTTGTAGACCGTCTCCACGTCGGCCCCGCCCTCGAGCAGGCGGTAGCCCACCAGCACGTCGAGGTCGCGCGCGACCGTCAGGCGCAGCGCCGCCAGCACGTCCTCCGCCCGCCCCTGGCCGCCCGGCGACGCCAGGGCATCGCCTTCGATCGCCAGCCCCACGCCGGGAGCCCAGCGCCAGTCGAAGGCGAAGGCCACCAGCGGGACGAAGCCCGTGTCCGTCTTGCGCGCGCGCCGCCCTCCGCCCTCCAGGCGGATCTCGGCCGCGCGGATCTTGGCCGTGGCGCCCAGCTCCAGGCGAGCGCGGGGCGCCGTCCACACGCGATAGCGGTAGGTCATCCGATAGGAGTCGAAGCGATAGAGCGCCTCGATCGCCTCCCCTGCGGCGAACTCGACGCCCTGGTAGCTCACCGGTCGCGTGAAGCGGCCGTCGTAGGTGAGTCGCAGCGGGGCGGCGAGCGCGAGCAGCGCGTGGCGGTCGCCGAAGCGCCATCCAACTCGCAGGCGCGCAAAGGCCGCCGGATCGGCGTCCAGCTCCTCGTCGAGCGAGAACCGCGTGCCCGTGTCGGGCGGAATGCGCACGTCGTTGTAGCCGGAGAAGGCCGCCCCGCCCTCCAGCTCGAAGAAGACCGTCGCGCGCGCCGAGCCCAGACCGCTCAGCGCCAGCGCCAGCGCCAGCGCCCGTCCTGTGCGCATGTTGCTTGCCCTCACTGTTGCGGCGGGATCACGCCCGCCCGCCTTCGCCATCGATCGCACAGGCGCCGATCAAGGCCGCGTGCAGGTTGTCGACCGCATCGCGGCTGCCGGCCACGATCAGCCGGTCGCCCGCCTCCACGGTCGTCGTGGCCGTCAGCGTGCGGATCTGCTCGTCCCCGCGCTCGATGCCGATCACGGTCACGCCGAAATCGCGCCGGAAGTGGAGCTCCGCCAGAGTCCGGCCGCTCAGACCGCAGGCGGGCGGCACGTCCACCCGCGCGATGGTGAAAGCCTCCTGCTCCTCCTGCTGGCCGAACTCCCGGCGGCTGATGAAGGCGGCCGCCGGCGCCAGGTTCTCTTCCTCGCCCAGCAGCACCAGCCGGTCGCCGGGGTACAGCACGAAGCTCGCCTCGGGGTCGAAGGTGGTCTTCCCGGCGCGGCTCACGGCCAGAATCGACACGCCGGTCTCCTGGCGCAGCGGGATCGCGCCCAGCGGCCGGCCGGCCCACACCGTGCCGGTCTCCAGACGCACTTCCCGCAGCGCGGTCGGCCACTCGCTCTCCGCGGGCAGCAGGTGCATGGCGGCGTTGAGCGCATCGACCGCCTGATCGGCCGCGTCGGCGAAGGGTCGCAGGACCAGGTCGGCGCCCAGCGCCCGGAAGTACTCGGCGTCGTCCTGCGTGCGGGCCGTCAGGGCGAGCTTGCCGGGATAGCGCGCCGCGCGCAGCAGGTTGACCAGCGCGGTCGTGACTTGCCGGTCCGGCGCGGCAACCAGGATCCAGCGCGTGCGCCGGATCGGCAGGTGCTCCAGCAGCTCGGGGTCCTCCATGTCGCCGTAGAGCACCGGCACGTTCTGCTCGCGCCAGTAACGCAGGATCTGTGGATCGAAATCGACGCCCACGACCTGCTGGCCGCGCCTGATCAGGCCGCGCACGATGCTGCCGCCGTAGTGGCCGAGGCCGAACATGAGCACGTCGATGCGCGCCAGCGCGCGCGCGTTGTGCTCCTCGGCGGTCTCCTCGCGGTAGGGAATGCTGCGCTCGAAGATCGAGAGCGCGGGCGCGAGCGCCCGGTAGAGCGGCCCCGAGTAGAGGATCATGTAGGTCGACAGGCCGATCGTGACCAGGCCCACGAGCGTGACCAGCCCGACCGCGGTTTGATCGACGTGGCCCAGGGTTGCGCCGAGTCCCATCAGAATCAACGAGAACTCCGAGATCTGCGCCACGGTCAGGCCCGCCAGGAAGCTGGTGCGCTTGCGGTAGCCCATGCGCCCCATGATGCCCATCACGATGAGGGGGTTGCCGACCAGCACGAAGGCTGAGAGGATCAAGGCCGGCGCCAGGGCGCCGCCCAGCAACGACAGCTCGAGCGAGGCGCCCAGGTGGATGAAGAAGAAGAGGAGCAGGAAGTCCCGCAGGCTCACCAGCCGCGATCCGATCGCGTCGCGAAACGGCGTCGAGGCGATCGACATGCCGGCGATGAAGGCGCCCACCTCCTTGCTGAACCCCAACCGGCCGCCGAGCGCCGCCAGACCGACCGCCCAGGCGATGGCGAACAGCACCAGCAGCTCCGGAACGCGCGCGAGCTGCTGGAGGAGCCACGGCAGGACATAGCGCATCAACAGCAGGACGGTCCCCAGAAACGCGAGCCCCAGGCCTAGCACGCTGCCATAGGCGCGCAGCAGCGCGCCCTCGCTGGCGCTGCCGGCGCCGTACGCCGACAGCGCGATCATGGCCAAGACCACCGCCAGGTCTTGCACGATGAGAAAGCCGATGGCGATGCGCCCGTGCAGCGCGTCAATCTCCCGCTTGTCCGAGAGGAGCTTGACGATGATGATCGTGCTCGAGAAGGTGAGCGCCACCGCCACGTAGACGGCGGCGGTGATGTCCAGGCCCAGGAGTCGCGCCAGCAGGAACCCGCCGAGCGAGGTGAAGATGATCTGCCCGAGGCCGGTGGCCAAGGCCACTCTGCCCATCGTGCGGATCATCACCAGATCGAGCTTCAATCCCACGATGAAGAGCAGGACGCAGATGCCGATCTCGGACAACAGCTCGAGCGAGTGCGGGTCGCGGATGAGGTCGAGCACCTGAGGACCAGCGAGGATGCCGACCGCGATGAACGAGACGATCAGCGGTTGGCGCAGCTTGCTGCCGACAAAGCCGATCAGGGCCGCCAGGGCCAGCACCAGCGCCGTCTGCAGGAAGACAACCTGGGTGTCCACCGGCGCGCCGGCGGTCGCCGGCAGCGCGGCGACGCCCCCGGCCGTCTGCAGCAGATAAGGATCAGGCATCTTGCGTGGGCCCCTCCTCTCGGGCCCCGGCGCTCGGCGCGGGGCGCGCGTGGCCACCGCCCGGCGCCGGCGGCCGCGGGGCCGCATCGCCGCCCGACAGCGCGTGCGTCTCGAGATCGTAGTGCCCGCGCAGCTCGTCGCAGTCGGCGCAGCGCCAGCGCGGGGTCTCCCGGAAGTAGGCGGACCGCCCCAGCATCTGCATCGCCACGGGGCCCGTCAAGAACACGAAGGCGATCACCAGCAGCGAGCGCGTGATGACCGAGGCCGTGGCGAAGTGGATCGCCGCGGCCGCCATCAGCCCGGCCAACCCGAGCGTGAAGGCCTTGGTTGTCACCTGGGCCCGCAGGTAGAAGTCGGGCATGCGCACCAGTCCCAACGCCGACAGCAGCATGAAGAATGCCCCCCCCACCATGCAGACGGCAATCAGCCATTCCCTCATGACGACGGCCCTCGCTCAAAGTAGCGCGCGAACGCGATCGTGCCCAGGAAGACCACCAGCGCCAGCACCAAGATCGCGTCGAGCAGCACCGACTGGCCGGACTCGATCGCCGTGAGCGCGATGATCCCGGCCGCCAGCATCGACATCATGTCGAGGGCCACCACGCGGTCGGGCAACGATGGACCGCGCAGCAGCCGCACCAGCGCACACAGCACCGCCGCGCCCAGCATCCCCAGGGAGAGCCGAACCGCGCCGGCCACTACCGGATGGAGCGTGCCGTTCATCGCGTGAGCTCCAGGATGCGGCGCTCGAACCCCCGCTTGATATCGGCCTTGGCCCGCTCGGGGTCCTCGAGATAGGCCGCGTGCACATACAACGTCCGCCGGTCATCGGAGAGATCGAGGCTCAGGGTGCCGGGCGTCAAGGTAACCAGCGTGACCAGCGCGGCGATCTCGCCGTCACTCTCGGCGTCGAGCGGCACCGCCAGGATGCCCGGCCGCAATCGCGGTCGCGGCGCGATGACGTCGCGGGCGATGCGCAGGCTCGACAACACCATCTGCCCCAGGAAGAAGAGCGCGAAGCCCGGCAGCCGCGGCAGGCGCGCCAGGCGCAGGCCCCGCGACGGTCGAGCTTCGCGCCGCAGCGCGGGAATCAGCACGAGCCAGCCGATCGCGCCGCCCGCGGCCAGATTGGACAGGCTCAGAACGCCGGTCAGACCGACCCAGACGGCCGCCAGCAGCAGGACCATCGCGACGCGGTTCATGGCTGCGCCCCCAGCACGACCCGGATGTAGGCGGCCGGGGAGACCAGGTCGCGCCCGGCCTGCGCGGCCAGCGCGCTCACCGGGCCGGCCGCGATACCCAGCGCCAGCACGAACAGGGCGCACAGCGCGAGCGGCGCGTACAGGGCGACTCGGGCGCCGGCCGACAGCGCCCGCTCCGGCGGCGCGCCCGCCTCGTCCCGGGCCCCGGCATTCACCGAGCCCGGCCGCTCTGGCCGCCCATCGCGGCCGGCGCCCGCCGGCGGCTCCTTCCAGAACGCCTCGGCCCAGATCTTCATCATCGAGTAGAGCGTCAGCGCGCTGACGGCCAGCCCCACCCCCACCAGGCCATAGGCCCGCTCCGCCAGTCCGGCCTGCAGGAGCAACAGCTTGCCCCAGAAGCCCGACAGCGGCGGCAGCCCGGCCAGCGCCAGCGCGCAGAGCAGGAACAGAATCGACAGCATGGGCCGCGTGCGGTGCAGGCCGCCGAGCCGCTTCAACTCGCCCGTCCCGCGCAGACGCTCCACGATGCCCCCCGCCAGGAAGAGTCCGGCCTTGGCCACGATCACGTGCATGAAGAAGTAGATCGCGCCGCCCAGCGCCGCGCCGGTCGCCAGCGCCGCGCCGAAAAGCAGGTACCCGATCTGACTGACGATGTGAAAGGAGAGCAGCCGGCGGATGTCGCCCTGCGCGACCGCGCCGAGCACGCCGGTGACCATCGTCAGCCCGGCGATCCACAAGAGCAGCGGCCGGATGAAGCTCCCCTCGACCGGGAAGACCAGGGTGAAGATCCGCAGGATCGCGTAGACCCCGGTCTTGGTCAGCAGGCCGGAGAAGAGCGCCAGGACCGCCGGCGGCGCGGCCGGATAGGCGGCCGGCAGCCACGAGAAGAGGGGAAAGACGGCGGCCTTGATCCCGAAGGCCACGAAAAAGAGCACCGCCACCACCGCCACCAGTCCCGGCCGCCCGGCGAGGGGCACCGCGCGAGAGAGATCGGCCAGGTTGAGCGTGCCGGTCAGGCCGTACAACAGGCCGATCGCCGAGAGGAACAGCACCGAGGAGAGCAGATTGAGCACGACGTACTTGATCGGCCCGCTGAGTGGCGCGCGCCCGCCCTCGAGCACCAACAACACGTACGAGGAGAGCAGGAAGATCTCGAACCAGACGTACATGTTGAACAGGTCGGCGGTGAGATAGGCCCCGTTCACGCCCATCAGCAGGGTCTGCACCAGCACGTGGTGACCGAAGCGCTCGCGCCGCAGGCCAACGCCCGCCAGCGAGAAGATCGTCACGGCGACGGCGACGAAGCCAGCCAGCGCGATCATGATCGCGCTGAGCAGATCGGCGGCCAGGGTGATGGCGAAGGGCGCGGGCCAGTTCCCGATCCGCGTCGCCACCGGGCCGTGCGCCCGCACCTGGGCCAGCAGGATCAGGCCGGCGATCAGCACGCCGCCCGCCCCGGCGGCCGAAATGATACGCTGGACGCGAAAGCGCCGGTGGGCCAGCAGACACAGCGTGGCCGCGGCCAGCGGCACCAGGATCGGCAGCACCAGGAGCCGGTTCATGACTCGCCCCGCAGCTCATCGAAGTCATCCGCGCCGTGGCTATGGTGCACGCGCCGGATGAGAGCGACGCCAAAGGCCACGGCGCCGAAGCCCACGACGATGGCGGTCAGGATGAGCGCCTGGGCGACCGGGTCGGCATGCGGCGCCGGCACCGCCGCCGCATCGGGCGGCACGATCGGCGGGCGACCACGCACGAGGCGCGCGGCGGTGAAGATGAGCAGATTGGCCGCCGTCGTCAGAATCGCCAAGCCGAACACCAGCTTGGCCACGCTGCGGCGCAGCACGAGGTAGATCCCGGCCGCGTAGAGCGCGCCGATGGCGATGGCGAGCGCGGTCAGCATCCCCCCCTCCAGCCCGCCGCTCATCTCAGTTCTCCGCGAGCGTGAGCACGATGCCCAGACTCACGCCGAAGACGACGAAGTAGACGCCCAGATCGAAGACGAGCGGCGTGCCGATCGCGAGCTTGCCCAGCCCGGGCACGGTCGTCTGCGACCAGGCGGCGGTCATGAACGGCCGGCCGTGGAGCAGGCTTCCCAGGCCGCTCAAGCCGGCCAGCGCCAGGCCGCCCGCCGCGAAAGTGCGCGGCCGCAGCCGCAACACGCGCCGCGTGGCGGCCGGATCGTGCGCGACCAGGTGCAGGCAGAAGGCCAGCGCCGCCGTCAGACCGCCGATGAAGCCGCCGCCCGGGCTGTTGTGTCCGCGCACGAAGAGGAACACGGAGAAGACGAGCAGCAGGGGCAGAACCACGCGCGCCGCCGTGCGCAGGATGATCGGATTCATTGGGCGCTCCTCCGGCGGCCGGGGCGCTTCAGGAGCGCGAAGACGCCGAGCGCCGCGATGGTGAGCACGGTGATCTCGCCCAGCGTGTCGAGGGCGCGGAAATCGACCAAGATCACATTGACCACGTTGCGGCCCAACCCTTCCGGCAGGCTGGCGCGCGCATAGAAATCGGCCAGCGCCGTGCCGGCGGGCCGCGTCTGCCCCACCGCCAGGACCAACGCGGTCATCAATCCGCCCGCGGCCAGCGCGACCAGCGCATCGCGCGCCCGCGCCGCGACCGAGGAGAGCTTCGTGAAGCGGGGGAACGAATAGAAGACGAGCACCAGAACGATGACGGTCAGCGTCTCGACCAGGAACTGGGTCATCGCCAGATCGGGGGCCCCGAAGAGGATGAAGACCAGCGCCACGCCGTAGCCCACGGCCCCCAGACAGGCGATGGCCGCCAACCGCGAGCGGGCCCGCACCGCGGCCAGCGCCGCCACGCCGATCGCCGCCGCCAGACAGGCCTCGTGCGGCCGCAGGCCCTCCGCCGACGGCAGCGTCAGGCCCACCGGCCCCGTGGCCAGCGCGACCCACCCCAGCCCCGCGGCGACCGCCACCAGCACCAGGATGTAGCGGCGCAGATAGCCGTGTTGCAGCCAGCGCGTCTGGGCCCCGGCCAGCGCGAGCATCCCGGCCAGGACCGACTCGTAGAGGCGCGCCGGGCCTAGCCGTGGCCCGAGGTCGAGGCGGCGGGCGAGCGCGCGCAGGCGCGGGTAGATCCAGTAGCCCGCCAATCCGCCGATCACGGTGAGGACACTCAGGGCCAGAACCAGATTGAAGCCGTGCCAGAGCTTCAACGTGACCGCGACCGGTTCAGCCGCGACGGCGGCGATGGCCGCCTCGATCAGCCGCCCGGCCAGCCGATCCGGGAATCCGCCAATCAGCAGACCCACCACCGCGGGCAAGAGCGGCGCCACCCACAGGGCCGGCGGCGCTTCGTGCGGACTGAGCTCGTGGCGGCGTCCATGGCCCAGCACCACGCGCAGCACCAGGACCGACGCTATCGTCACCAGGAAAACATTGGTGAGAATCCCCATCGGCGTCACCACCGGAGCGACGCCGGGCGCCTGCAGCTTGGCCTCGTAGAGCAGCTCCTTGCTGAGGAACCCGAGCAACGGCGGCAGACCCGCCATCGAGAGGGCTGCCAGGGCCAGGGCCAAGGAGGTGCGCGGCATCGCGCGTCGCAGGCCGCCCAGTCGATCGAGATCACGCGAACCCACCTCGTGGTCGATCGCGCCGCCCGCCATGAACAGCGCGCTCTTGTACAGCGCATGGACCAGCAGGAAGACCGCCCCGGCCTTCATCGCCAGCCGCGTGCCGAGGCCGAGCAGCAGAACGAGCGTGCCCAGGCCGCTCACCGTCGTGTAGGCGAGCACCTTCTTGAGGTCCTGTTGCCCGAGCGCCAGAAGCGCGCCGGTGAGCATCGTGGTCGCCCCGGCCAGGGTGATCAGGGCGTGCCACTCCGGCGTCGCCCCCAGCGACGGGTGCAAGCGCGCGAGCAGGTAGACGCCGGCCTTGACCATTGTGGCCGAATGGAGATAGGCGCTGACCGGCGCCGGCGCCTCCATGGCGCCGGGCAGCCAGAAGTGGAATGGCACCTGCGCCGACTTGGTGAAGGCGCCGGCCAGCACGAGGAGCAGGATGGCGCGGTAGTGCGGGTGCGCCTTGAGCAGCTCGCCGCGGGCCGCCAGCTCCGAGATGCGCCACGTCTCCCCGGCCGCGCCCATCAGCAGGGCGCCCGCCAGGAGCGCCAGCCCGCCGATTCCCGTGACCAGCAGCGCTTGCAGCGCTGCCGCGCGAGCCGCGGGCCGCCCGCTGTCGAACCCGATCAGGAAGTACGACCAGACCCCGGTCAGTTCCCAGAAGACCAACAGGCTGATGAGGTCATCGGCGCACACCAGGCCCAGCATCGAACCGAGGAACGCCAGGAGCAGCGCGTAGGCGCGCCCGAGGCGGGGGTCTCCCGCGAGGTAGCCGCCCGTGTAGATGAGCACGAGGGCGCCGATGCCGGTGATCAGCAGCGCGAAGATCAGTGACAACCCATCGAGGCGCAGCGCGAGGGCAATACCCAAATCCGGCAGCCAGGGCCACGCCTGCTGATCGACGCCCCCGGCACTGATGGCCGGCAAGCGGGTCACAAACCACGCGCAGTGAGCCCCCGGCACCAGGGCCAAGATCCAGCCCGTCCACCGGCCGAGGAGCCGGTGCAGCATCGGCGCCAGCGCGGCGGCGGCGAAGGCCGAGAGGATGGCAGCCAGCATGGCGGCAGGATACCACAGCGGCTGTGGCTGTCGATGCCGGGCGCGAGTGCTCCGCCGCAACTCGACCGCGCCACGGGGGATTGACCTGCGCCGGCGTCCATCGTCTACAATCACAATGCGCGTGGGCCAGGGGCAATCGAAAGCGCCAGGAGGTTGGAATGGGCCATCAAGACGAACTCCGAGCCGACGTGGGTCGACGCGCGGCCAGCACGGCGGAGCGGCGCCGGTCAATGAGATCGCTGGCCGTGCTGCTCAGCCTGCTGATCGCGTCAGCGGCATGGGTCGCCGCTTGGGCGCAGATCGACCCCTGCGCCGAGCAAGGGCCGGACTGCCGGCCGCTGACCTCGGTCGAGGTCACCGCCCTGAAGGCGCGGCTGCTCGCGCTGCGGGCCGCCCTGCCGGTTCCCGATCCGGCGCGCTGGGCCCCGCCCCCGGATGTGGGCGAGGCGTTCACCCTGCCCTTTGTAGCGGAGGCGAACGCCGGCGCTCCCATGATCTGCGGCGCATATCCGGCCGGCGCTTTCACGGAGCTCAATGACGTTCATTTTGTCTACGATGCGCTGCAGGAATCCGGCGAGCCCCCGGCGGCGGCCCAAAGCGAACAGGATCCGCTGGCCTGGGTCCAGGCTATGCAGGCCACGGTGGGCAACCGCATCGAAGTGCTGGCCACGCTGCGGCCCTTCCCCTTCCTCGTCGCGGAGATAGATGGCAAGTGCGTCGACGTGAGCGATCCGGAAGCTACCAACATCGAGAAGAGCGCCACGTTCCTCTGCTGGGAATCCTCCGAAGGGACCCTCCTCACCATGGCCTTCGGGGCCCGTTCCTGCCGGGAGGCCGACACCGAGCGGGCGGAGAAGCCGGCCAAGACCCTCGCGCCCGTGATGGCCATCTCGCTCGAGATCTCCGGCCCCAGCCGGGACGAAGTGGCCGCGCTCAAGAAGAAGATCGATCGGCGAGCCTTCGAGGCGCTGTTGGGCCCCGTGGCGAAATGAGGGCGCGGTCGGCCGCCTAGCGAGCCGGCGTCCCATCGGCCGGCGTGCCCGGGCGGCCGCTCATGTCGCGCCACGTTCTGCGTCCCATCGTTCCCAGCGGAAGCAGTACGGGCAGGATCCAGAACACGCTCCACCACTCCAAGCCGGCGGCCCCGAAGGCGCCGATCGCCCAGGCCGCCGAGGCGAGCAACAAGACGTACAGCGGCACCATGAGCTTCCAGTAGGGCGTGGCGGGATGACGCCATGGGGCCAGACCCAGAACGCACGCGACGGCGAGCCCGGCCAGCGCGAGGCCCGCCAGGCCCCAGCCCCAGCGGGCGCGTCCCAGAAAGACCACCGCCAGCACGGCCACCCAGAGGAATCCGCCCAGCCAGCCCGCGATCCAGCCGATCCGTTCGCCCATCCTGTTGGTCATTGCCTTCTCTCCCCCAGGTTCGGCGGCACCGTGGCGAGGACCGACAGGCCGTCCCCGCTGTTCGCCAAGTGCCGGGCTCAAATGCCGGGATAGGAGGATTCCGCCTGCCTCGGCGGGCGTCAACCGCGTTCCGCCCCTGGCGCCCGGGGTTCTGCCGCCCGCAGGGCGCACAGCGCGCGCCGGCCGTCCGGGCTCGCGGTCGCTCCCCGGGAATGTGGACCCCGGCTTGAGCAGGTCCCCTGGGACCCTTAGGATCGCGGGGTGCACCTGCTGCTGTCGATACTGCTCGCGCTGTGCGCCGCCGATGGAGCCGACGCGGTCGTCGACGGCGTCTTCCGCCGTCAGGCGGCCCGCGCGGCGCAGATCACAGGCGTCACGTTTCGAGGCCGATTGCGGTACACCGAGACAGACCTCCGATCTGGCGCGGAGAAGCGAGTCGAATGCGAGCGGCTGATCTCGATGCGCGGCTTCGACCGGCAGCACCACGAATTCGGGGAGGTCAAGGTCGATGGACGGCTGCTGCAGGGCGCGGAGCGCGAACGCGAGATCAGGAGCCTGCGCTCGAAGGGCCTGGTGGCGCGCGATACGCGGATGCCGTTCTTCCCCGAGACGCGCCGCGAGTACGACTACCGGGTGACGGGACCGAGCACCTGGCGCGACATGCCGGTCTGGTTCGTCGAGTTCACGCCGGTTCGGTCGACCGGCCGGCACATCAGCGGCTTTGCGCGCGTGCTGGCCGACAGCGGCGACATCGTCTCGCTGGAGTTCGTGCCGGATCGACTTCCGTTCGTGGTGACCGCCGCGAGAATGACGCTCGACTACGACCCGGTTCACGGGCACTGGCTGCCGGTCCGCTTCCGGATGGACATGGACCTGCGACTGGCCCTGGTCGTCGAGCTGATGCGCAGGCACCTCAGGGTCGAAGACGACTACTGGGGCCATGAGCTCACCGGCGACGTGCCGGTCGAGCCAGCGGAAGGCAAGTAGATGCTGCGGGAGACCCTCCTGTTCTGCTTGGCTGGTTACCTGGCCGGATCGCTGGCTTTCTCGGTCTGGCTGCCGCGGTTGCGCGGACGCGATGTGCGGGCGGTCGGGAACGGCAATCCAGGGGCAGTCAACGCCTTCAAGGCGGCGGGGCCGGCCGTCGGGGCCGCGGCGCTCTTGCTCGACTTCCTCAAGGGCGCCCTGCCCCTGGCCGCGGCCTATTGGCTGGTAGAGCTGCGCGGGTGGTGGCTGGCCCCGGTGATCGTCGCTCCGGTGATCGGTCACATGTTTCCCTGGCCGCAGCGCTTCCGGGGCGGCAAGGCCCTGGCGGTGACGTTCGGCGTCTGGAGCGGTGTCACGCTGTGGGAGGTGCCCTGCGTTCTCGGCGCGGCCCTCGGCATCGGCAAACTGGCGCTGCGATTCAAACCCGACGCCTACAGCGTGCTCATCGGAATGAACGCGCTCGTGCTCTATGTCATCCTGCGCTATCGCAGCCTGCCGCTGTCCCTGGCCGCGTTGCTCTGCGGCGCCTTGGTGACCTGGCGGCACCGGCGGGAGCTGTCCACCCGATGAAGTGCGTCCCCTTCCTGACCGACTCGCACAGACTGCTCGTCTTTGTCGGCGTGCAGGCTGTGATCGCGGTCTCCAACTCAATCCTGATGCGGCGGCTGCGCAGCTTCCGGAGCGTCGGCCGGCAGCCGCGCGTGTCGGTACTGGTGCCAGCCCGTGACGAGGAGCAGACAATCGACTCCTGCGTGCGGTCGCTGCTCGCGCAGGACTACCCGGACTTCGAGGTGGTGGTGCTGGACGACGACTCGCGGGACAGCACCGGGCAGATGCTGGCGGGCATCGAGTCGGCGCACCTGCGGGTGCTCCCGGCCAGGCCTTTGCCCGCGGGCTGGACCGGCAAGACGTGGGCGTGTGCCCAGCTTGCCGCGGCGGCCACGGGCGAGGTGCTCTTCTTCACCGATGCCGACACCGTGCACGCGCCCGATACGCTCCGACACGCCGTGGCGGCGCTGGAGTCGACGAAGGTCGAGTTCATCACCGCGGTCGCCCGCAACGAGGTGCGCACCTTTGGCGAGCGGGTGACCGTGCCGTTCATCGTCTGGGCCTTGCTGGCGATTCTGCCGCTGGGCGCCGCCTACCTGCTGCGGCGATCGCGGGCGTTCTCGGCCGCCAGCGGCAAGTTCCTGCTCTTTCGCCGCGCGGCCTACGAGCGGATCGGCGGTCACGCGGCCGTGCGGATCGAGGCCGCCGAGGACATGGCCCTCGGTCGGCGGATCAAGGCCGCGGGAATCCCGTGGCGACTGCTCGATGCGACCGACTGCGTGTCGGCCAGGATGTATACCGGATTCCGGGACGCGGCCCGCGGGTTCAGCAAGAACTTCTTCGCTCTGTTCGACTACCGCGTGTTGGTGGCGCTGTTCGTCTGGTACTGGATGCTCGTCATCACCTGGCACCCGCTGGTCGCCGTGATCGTGCGCGGCTTGCAGCGCGACGTGAGCGCGCAGTTTCGGTCGGCCGCGCTGACGATCCTGCTGGCCGCGGCCATCTGGCTGCTCGTCGCCCTCAAGACACGGATGCCCTGGCACCTGTTTCTGCACTACCCGGTGACGATGACGGTGGCAGCGGGATTGGGGATCTGGTCGCTGATTCTGACCGTCGCCGGCCGAACCGGCTGGAAGGGTCGGGCGCTCGTGCGGCACCCGATCAAGCTGGCGTAGTGCGTCACAACACCCGATCTTCAGCGCAGAAGCGTCACCCGCCGGACCTCTTCGCCCTGCCTCGTCCGCAGCCGGAAGAAATACGCGCCCGCGGGCTGTCGCCGCCCGTCCGCGCCGCGCCCGCTCCAGGCGACGGTGTGGACGCCGGAGGGATACTCGCCCGCGGCCAACACGGCCACCGTGCGGCCCGCCAGGTCGTGCAGGGTCAGACGCACGGGACCCGCCGCCGGCAGCCGGAAGCGCACGGCCGTCCGTTCGGTGAACGGGTTGGGCGATCGCTCCAGCCGCAACGCGCTCTGCACGCGAGCGCCGGTCTCCGCCACCGCCACTGAGGAGACGGTGAAAGCGACGACGTCGGTGAGGTTGTCGCTGAAGCGCACCTCGGCGCTGTCCCAATCGCCGGACGCCAGGGGCGGAATCCCGGGCTCGGTGCGGTAGACAACGGGGCCGGCGTAGTCCAGCGACTGGGGAAAGAGCGGAAAGGCGTCAACGGCGCCCCCGGCGGTGGAGAAGACAATCTCGGAGAACACCGGGCAATGCTGTTCGGCATCGGTGTACTCGATCTGCGCGTAGGCCTGCGGATCCGGCGGCAGGATCAAGAGGTCCTCAAGCTGCGGCAGCGTGTTGACCACCGGATCGCGGCTCAGCGCGCGCAGGTGCAGGCAGCCGCCGGCGATGCGGTCGGCTTCGACCGCGCCGCCCGTCAGGGTAATGCGCTGGGTGAAGGCACCCACGGCGGCCCGCGGGTCGGCCGGGTTGAACCAGGCCGCGAACGCGGGATCGCCGAGCAGATCGCTCAGCCGGCAGGAGAGCATCAAGGTGTTCTGCGCCGGGAACTCCTGCACCGTGATATCGCCGATCCGGGTCAGGTCGCCCAAGCCGGTGCCGCTGACGCGATAGAGTCCGGGGCCGATGATCCCCGGCACCGAGTAGGTCTGCAGCAACGCCCACACGACCTCGGGATTCGTCTCGGCTGGATTGGAGAGACCGAAGAGATAGCCGAAGAACGCCAGGCTCTGGCTGACCGGAAAGCCGCCGCTCACGTTCCGCAGCGTGGCGTACAAGCGCGTCGAGGATAGGCTGACGCGGCATTCGACCAGGTCGAGGTGTGGTCGGCCGAAGATCTCGTCGCCGATCGGATCATCGGCCAGCAGGGTGAGCTGGCCCGGCACGGGATTCGTCCCGTCGGGCAGCCCCACCGGCAGCAGGTCGCGCTGCCCGGGCTGCAGCAAGCGAAACCCATAGTAGCGGCGCAGGTCCACGGGTCCCGGCACGAGGGCCGCCACCGTGGACGGTCCGTCGGCCACCGCCGCGAGCGGCACCTCCACCACCGTCTCGCCGAGATAGAGGATCGCGTTGGCGATCTGCGGGCCGTGCGGGTTCTCCACGCGGGCGGTCACCAGGTCGCCCGGCTGCAGCGCGCTCGTGCGAAAGCTGTTCCAGTAAGTGAAGCCATGGGCCGCGGGGGCCCAGCAGAGCAGTGGCAGACCGAGAGCCAGGAGCCGCTGTTTCATCGGATCACCTCGCTCGTTTCAGAATCGGATCCCCAACAGGATCCCGTGCGCCTGATTGCGCAGGGGGACCGGATCGTTGTCGATCCGCAGTTGTTCGCCCTCGCCGAACGGCACGTAGGCATAGGTCGGCAAGGCGAGTTTCTCCAGGCTCAGCGCGAAGCGGTAGGTCAGGAGCCAGCGGTGTCCCACCGCGCTGAATTCGAGCTCCGTGCCATAGACGAGGGCGAAGTCGAAGAGGTCAACCTCGTCCATGGCGGCATCGGCGCGCAGGGGTATCTCGTCCTCCGCGCCGACCAGGCGCCCCGCGAGCCGGTAGCGATCCTTCAGCTTCAAGGCGAAGGCGAAGCCGCTCAGGGAAGCGACCCCGAGCTTCCCGCTGCGCCACCAAACGTAGCGCAGCAACGAGGGGATCTCCAGGTAATCGAGATCGTACTCCACCGCGAGGGTGGTGGGCACCTCGAGAATGGTGACGCCGATGGCCTGGCGCGAGCCCTTCTGAACGTACAAGACCTCCGTCACCAGACCGAAGCGGTCGGTGACCGGAAAGTGCAGGAATCCCCCGCCGACCCATCCGCGGCGCCCCCGGCTGTCGACCTCGTACGGCAATCTGGGGTCATCGATGCCCTGGTGCTGAGCGAGGCTGAGACCCAGCCTGACCCCGCCGTCGATCCGCGCCAGACCGGTCGCCGGACCGCTCGCGGTGTGGCGCAGGCCGGGCGCGGCATCCGCGCTCACACTCGCAGGAGAGGCTGCCGCGGCGGTCACCGCAACGACCGCGCCGAGAACTGCGACCCATGTGGTCCGGCTGCCGCTACGGCTGGGGTGCTTCGACCTGCGGGATTCCAGCATCCGGCTCCTCTTCCGATGACTGCATTCACTATACCGCAGGCTCGGCCGAGGCGGTCAACGGCAATGCCGGCGGATCGAATCCTCTCGCTCGCGGGGGGGAATGAACAGCGCCGCCGCGCCCGGTGCGGCGGCGGCCTGAGGGTCAGGACGAGCGAGCCAGATCTCGACCCCAGGCCTCGAGCTCCTCGAGGTCCATGATTCGCTCGACGCCCTCGATCGCCGGTGCGCCGGCGCCGCCCACCAGCAACAGGGTGCGACGCGGCACGGCCTGCCGCAGCCGCTCCAGATCGGCACCGGCGCGCCCACCTCGGTGCAGGCGGGAGACGCTGATGCCGATCGCCCGCGCGCCGAGCTCCTTGGCCAGGGCCGCGATCTCCTCAACCGGCAGATCGGCCCCGGCATTGACGACGCGGCATCCGGCCGTTGACAACGCCAGCGCCGCCATCTGCAAACCCAGCGCGTGCAACTCGCCCGGCAGCGTGGCCAGCACCACCACGGGACCGCGGGCGCGTTCCTCGAATGGCAGCCGCAGGGTTCTGAGCAGGTCGTTCAGTTTTTCGCTGGCGTGGTGCTCGTGGCGAATGTCCAGCTCGCCCGCTTGCCAGGCGGCGCCCACGCGGTCGATGAGCGGGGCGACGCGCTGCCGCAGGAACTCCAGGGGACCCAACCGCGCCCACTCCGTGAGCAGGATGCGGCCCAGCCGCTCGTCGTCGAAGGTCCGGATGGCATCGATCAACTCCTGGGCCACGCGCTCATCCGCCGGGGCGCGCTGCGCCTCGGGCCGCTGCGCCGACCTCCCCGGCATGGCGGCCAGAAGGGCATCGAGCTCCTGGTCGGATGCCGGGACTGCTTCCGCCGCGCGGTGGCCCATCGCCAAGGCCTCCGCGATGCGCCGCAGCCGGACGACGCTCTCGAGCGGGTAGACCCGGTGGCCCGAAGGCTTGCGCTGGGGAACGGGGAAGCCATAGCGGCGCTCCCAGGTGCGCAGCGTGTCGATGGCGATGCCCGTCGCGCGCGACAGGGCGCCGATCGAAAGCCGCCCCCCCGCATCGCGGGGCCGCTGCCGTCTATCCTTGCTGGCGGTCATGCTGTCGTCGGCTTTCTCGGGCGCCTCCCGCGGGGCCTGCAACGCGATGGGCCGCCGGGGATGACCCTCATCGACCGGCTGCCCTGGCTGCCGCGGTGTGGTGGCCCCCCACCCCTGAAATCGAGCCTGGCCGGATCCCACTTCGGTGTCAAGGTATTGCATAGGTTCCTCGCGCGGTCCCTCGGCCGCTCAAACGCCGGGCGGATCGAGGCTTGCTCCCCGATCCGCCCGGACTTCCCTGCTCCGCCATCCGGAGCGCGGCCGGCCGCGCTCCACCCTCCGGTCGAACAGGGCTACGCTGCAACTTCACGAAGCCTTATCTCGAAAGGACCATCTTGCGGGTCTCGTCGAAGGTCTCGCCGCTGAGCCGATAGAAGTAGAGCCCATTGGGAAGCCCGGCGGCATCGAAGTCATAAGTGTGGGTCCCCGCGGCCAGCCGCCCGTTGGCCAGCTTGGCCACCGTCCGTCCCGTGACATCCTGGACGCTGAGCTGCACGTCTTCGGCGGACTGCAGACTGAAGGCGATCACCGCCCGACCGGGGAAGGGATTGGGTCCCACCCGCGAGAAGGCGAGGTTGCCGCGCGTCGTGGTCACATCGGCGCTGCCGCCGCTCGTCGAATCGTTGCCCAGCTTGCTGCCCAGCAGCGGCCACAGGAAACCGACGTTCCTGTCACGGGCCAGGTCGATCACCGTCCCGTCGGCCAACGCCGCCAGCAGCGTAAAGGCCTCGGCGGGCGGCGTCGTCCCCGGATTCAAGAAGCCGGAGGCGAACACCACGGCCGAGCCCCCGCCCAGCGCGCTCAGGGGCGCGTAGAAGCGCTCCACCACGATGGTCTGGAATGCGTCGGTCACCGCCAACCAGTAGGCGGCGGGCGCCACCGAGAGGTAATCGGTCAGATCGCCGTAGGCTGCGTCCTCGACGAGCGTGACCAGCGGCTGAGTCAGCACGTCCACCGCGGGCGCGTCGGTGACCCCGTGGAAGACGAAGAAGTCGACCAGACCGGGGTCTGCCGCCGCCTCGCGCGCGCCCTGCTTGACATAGAGCTGGAAGCTGGTGTCCCGGCCCTCGGGATTCGGCGCGAAGCTGCCCGGATCGAGAACGCCGTTGGCAAACACCACGAAGGTCTCGCCCGCCAGCAGCCTGACATCGAAGCTCACCAGCACGTCCTGAGCACCCGCGCTGGTCGGCGGCGCGAAGCCGATCGCGAGGTCGGTGTTGCCGGGCAGCGTCAGATAGGGCGTGGCCTGACGGAAGGCGAAATCATCCAGAGCGAGCGTGTCGTTGACATAGACGTCGACCGAGGCGGCGGCGGGATCGGCCGCGTTGTGGATGATCTGCGCCCGCGCCTCGGTCAGGGGCTGTAGTGGGATCACCGTCCCATCGGCCAGCGCCGCGAAGAGGCCGAACGCCTCGCCTGAGCCGTTGACGGCGGGGTTGAGGAAACCCGAGGCAAAGACGACGGCCGAGCCGCCCGCCAGGGTTGTGAGATCGGCTCGATAGCTGAAGAGGACGACGTCGTTATCGGAATCCGGCGTGATGTCGAGCACATAGACGCCAGCCGGCACGCTGAGGTAGTCGGTCAGGTCGCCGTAGGCGGCGCCGTCGACCAGGACGCCCACGCCGCGCGCGACGACATCCACGGCCGGTGCATCGGTCGCCCCGTGCAAGGCGAAGAAGTCCACCTGGCTGGGATCGAGCGCACTCTCGCGCGCGTTATCCCGGACGAAGAGCTCGAAACCGATGGAACGGCCTTCGGGATTCGCCGCGAACGACCCTGGGTCGAGAACGCCATTGGCGACCGCCACATAACTCATCCCCGCTTCCAGGAGGAACTCGAACGTTGCCAGGACATCCTGCACGCCCGCGCTGCCAGCACCCGCCACGCCAACCTTGATGGGCCGCTCGGCGGGCAGGTTGAGGTACGGCGTCGCGGAGCGGAAAGCAAAGTCATCGAGGGCGAGGAGATCATCGACATAGATGTCGACAAGCGCGGCCGCCGGGTCAGCGGCGTTGTGGATCACTTGCAGACGGGCCGTTTCGCTCTCGCGGGGCGACGGCACCGCGCCCTGGCCTCCCTTGCCGTCACGGAGTTCAAGGGTGTTGGTTTCCCAGGCCGCCGAGGCGTGGGGGGTAAGAACCAGTCCAAACGCAAGGAAAAGGCCCGCCGTCGCCGGCGCCAGCCGCTGCAGTCTCGTCGAAGTACGCATCGTTGTATCCTCCATCTTCAATTCCTGAGGCCTTCGGCCCCCAGGTTCGTTTGCGTCTGTCATCGCGGCCCCCGCCGGGAGCCGCTCTCGGCTCGCTTTGGGCGGCCCGCGGCCGCCGTCCTCCGTGCGCTGCCGGACCAACCTGGCCGATCGCGCTGTCGAGATAATGAACGGATTTATTCTATGTTTGTTCCACAAAAAAAGCAGAATCGTGCATCCTATTTCCATGTAAATGGATAGGACGAAACTGCGCCCGGACCGCCTTTACCGGGCGGGTGTGATCGGCGGTCCCCAGCCCAGCGCGTCCAGGATGGCGCTCGCGCGATAGCGGAAAACGCGCCCGATCTGCGCGCGCACCAGGGGATAGGCCAGCTGTCCCACCGGGAACAACGGGAGCCGGTAACGCACGGTGTCGCGGATGCAGGTGCCGTCGCCCACCGCCTCGAACTCGTGCGTGTGCACCCACTGGCGATAGGGGCCCGCCAGCTGCTCATCGGTGAACGAGCGGGGCGGATCCCAGGCCGCGATGCGGGTCCGCCAGTGAAAAGGCACCCCGACCAAGGACAGGCGATAGTCGATCACGGCGCCGGCCGCCATGACGATGGGTCGGGGCGTCAGGATGCGGAAGCGCAGCTCCGGCGGCGTTATGCGCTCGAGGTTCTCCGCATCGGCGAAGAAGGCGAACACCTGCTCGCGGACCAACGGCAGATGCATCTGCGTCCTGAACACGTGTGACATATCATGGTGGAGCCTAACAGAACCTCATCGGAAAGCTACACCCCCCGAGACCGGATGCCCGACGTGCGCACTCCGGGCCGCAATGGTAGACTGCCCGCCGGGCGCAGCAAGCCGGCGCCGGGCGCAGCAAGCCGGCGCCGGGCAGAACGCTCAAGGCGCATCCGCGGCCTGGGCCGAACGGGTTCAGCCCATCACCCCAAGGGGGACTGGCGATGCTCACCGATCGCACGCTCCGTCTCCACGGCGGCGATCCCGAAGAGAAGCGCGAGGAGATCCGCCGCTATTTCCACGCCTCCTACGACCTGGACGAGCGGCTCTTCGACGTCATGGCGCAGGACGAAGCCTTCTACCGCCGCGCCGATCCGCTGCGCCACCCGTTGGTCTTCTACCTGGGCCACACCGCAGCCTTCTACATCAACAAGCTGATCACGGGCAAGGTCTTGGACCAAAGGGTCAATCCGCGCTTCGAATCGATGTTCGCCATCGGCGTGGACGAGATGAGCTGGGACGATCTGGATGAGCGCCACTACGACTGGCCCCTCTCTCGGCGGTGTGGGACTACCGCCGCCTGGTCCGCCGGGTCGTGGACGAGCGCATCCGCGCCTTGCCGCTGACCTTGCCCATCGGCTGGGAGAGTCCCTTTTGGGTGATCATGATGGGCATCGAGCACTCGCGCATCCATTTGGAGACCTCCTCGGTGCTCATCCGCCAGCTGCCCCTGGAGTTGCTGCGCGCCAGCGACCACTGGCCGGTGTGCCCGGAGCGCGGGGAGCCGCCGGTCAACGAGCTCGTGGCGGTGCCCGGGGGCGTGGTCGAGCTGGGCAAGTCCCAGGACAACCCGCTCTACGGCTGGGACAACGAGTACGGCCGGCACGGCGCCGAGGTCCCCGCCTTCGCCGCCTCGCGCATGCTCGTCAGCAATCGCGAGTACCTGGCCTTCGTCGAGGACGGCGGCTACGAGAACGCCGCCTGGTGGACCGATGAGGGATGGCGCTGGCGGACTTTTCGCCAGGCCGCTCACCCGCTCTTCTGGCGCCGGGCCGGAGGAGGTTGGCGCGTGCGCTGCCTGGCGGCCGAGATCGATCTGCCCTGGAACTGGCCGGTCGAGGTGAACCAGCTCGAGGCCAAGGCGTTCTGCAACTGGCTGGCCGACCGTACCGGCGCGCCCATCAGGCTGCCCAGCGAGGACGAGTGGTGCTTGATGCGAGACCGCGCCGTGCCGCTGGATGCGCCCGACTGGCAGGCGGCGCCCGGAAACATTCATCTGGAGCACTGGGCTTCGAGCTGCCCCGTGGACCGCTTCCGGCAGGGCGACTTCTATGACCTGGTGGGCAACGTCTGGCAGTGGACCGAGACGGCGATCTATCCCTTCCCGGGTTTCCGCGTGCATCCGGTCTATGACGATTTCTCCACGCCCACCTTCGACGATCTGCACACGCTCATCAAGGGCGGCAGCTGGATCTCCACCGGCAACGAGGCCATCCGCGACTCGCGCTACGCCTTCCGCCGGCACTTCTTCCAGCACGCGGGCCTCAGGTATGTGCGCGCCGAGCACGCCGCGCCCAGCTACGGCGATCCCTATCTCACCGAGCGCGACGTGACGCGCGCCGTCGGACTGGGT
>CAZRWW010000007.1:0-24595 GCA_964603725.1 uncultured bacterium | reverse complement strand
GCGAGGACCGGCTGGGGATCGCCAACTTCTACGCGGCGCTGGCCGCGCTCGTCGCCCGCCGCGCCGGCGACGCGCCCGGCGGCGACCCGTCCGGCGGCGACGCCGGCGGGAAGCCCAGCGGCGCCCCGGTCGGCACCGCCGGCCGGACCGGCGCCGTCCTGCACATCAACTGCGGCGCGGGGCGCCTGGCCTTCGAGTTGGCGCGGCGCCACGACCGCGTGCTGGGCCTGGACTTCTCGGCCCGCTTCGTGCGAGTGGCCGAGGCCATGAAGAGCCGCGGGCAGATTCACTACACCCTGCCCTGGGAGGGGGAGATCGAGTCCTTCCACGCGAAGCGCCTGGCCGACTTCGGGCTCGCCGAGATGGCGGCGCGCGTGCAGTTCTTCCAGGACAACGCCGCCAATCTGCAGCCCAAGTGGGGCACCTTCATGCTGGTCGTGGTCACGGATCTGCTCGACAACATGGCCGCTCCGCGCGCCTTTCTCGAGGCGATCGGCCGATTCGTCGAGCCCGGCGGACTGCTGCTGCTGGCTTGCCCGTGGCAGTGGCGCGAGGAACGCACCCCGCGCGCGAACTGGCTGGGCGGTTACAAGGACGGGACCGGCGACAATCAGGCCGACCATCTGGTCATCCGGGAACTGCTGGCGCCGGACTTCGAGCCGCTGGGGGATCCCGTGGACCTGCCGCGCGTGCGTCACGACAACGAGCGCCGGATCACGATCCTCACCGAGCAGGTGACCTGCTGGCGGCGGGTCGCGGGGCGCTAGGCCGCGGCGACCGCCGGACGCGGGGATCTGGGTCAACCGTTTCCGTCTGAGGCACTTGCGCGTCTGTGGGTCGTCCTGCGAATTTTATGGAACTTTACTGGCCAAATACAGTTCAAATCATTGTCATTGGTGCTTCGGTCGGCCTGAAAGGGTCTCTGGGGCTGGGTCCGGCAACACCGCGCTCGACACCTTGGCCACGCCGGGCCCACGCCCCGTCCCTGGCGGCCAGAGAAGACGACTCTCTGACTCTTGGATCACTTGGATGGGAGGATAGAAAGATGAAGATGCTGTATTCGTTCACCTTGGCTCTGGCGGCACTCGTGGCCCTGGCGGGAACCGCCACAGGAGACAACTGCTCGTCCCGCGGCGGCCAGGCCTCCGCAGACGATGGCTCGCAGAAGGAAGACACCATCATGAAGACTTCGGCTGTGGCTACAGGAACGGCTGCAGGAACGCTGGTGGATGTGGCTGTCGCGGCCGGATCGTTCAAGACGCTGGTCGCGGCGGTGCAGGCGGCGGGACTGGTGGACGTGCTGAAGGGTGAAGGCCCCTTCACCGTCTTCGCGCCCACGGATGAGGCCTTCGCGAAGCTGCCCGCGGGCACTGTCGAGGGATTGCTGAAGGACAAGGCCAAGCTGACCCAGGTTCTCACCTATCATGTCGTGCCAGGCAAACTGCTGGCCCAGGACGTCATCAAGCTCCAGTCTGCGCGGACCGTGCAGGGCGAGGCCATTGACATCCGCACCGATCAGGGTGTCAAGGTCGACAACGCCAACGTGATCCAGACCGATATCGCCGCTTCCAACGGCGTGATCCATGTGATCGACAATGTCATCCTTCCCAAGGGCGACTCGTAGGCCGCGGGCGTTCGATCCAAGCAGAAGGCCGCCCTGCCTCGCTGTCGAGGCGGGGCGGCCTTCTGTCTGTTGCTCGACGATCAGCAGAAGTCTGGCCATCACGCCCGCGCCGGACGCGCTCTAACAAGCAGGCTGTGGTGCAGCTCGAGGCCGATCTGCTATGGTCACGATCCTCCGCTGCGCGGCCGCAGCCTGGGAGGCCAGGAGAGCTGAGGGCGAAGCGACATGAGCGGCGACATTCTTCTCACGCTGGCCATCACCGCGGGCGCCCTGGGCCTGTTCATCTGGAATCGGCTCCGGGTGGACGTGGTCGGCCTCATCGTCATGGCGACCCTGATCCTGACGCGGCTCGTTACCGTGCGCGAAGGCTTGAGCGGCTTTGCCAATGAGGCGCTGCTCACAGTCGCGGCCATGTTCGTCCTCTCGGCCGGACTCGTGCGCACCGGCGCAATCGACGCCTTGGGCCGCTGGATCTCGCGCCTGGCCGGCAAGAGCGAATGGCGGCTGTTGCTGGTGGGGCTCGTCCTCGTGATCCCTCTCAGTGCGGTCGTCAACAACACGCCGGTCGTGGTCGTGATGGTTCCGCTCATGCTGGGCATCGCGCGCAAGATCAAGGCCCGCCCGTCGAAGCTGTTCATCCCGGTTTCGTTCGCCAGCCAGCTGGGGGGCACCCTGACCCTGATCGGCACCAGCACCAATCTGCTCGTGGCCGGTCTGGTCGTGGAGCTGGGGTACGATCGGCTCGGATTGTTCGACATCACGCCGCCCGCGCTCGTTCTGATGGCCGTGGGCGTGGTCTACCTGCTCACCGCGGGGCGTTGGCTGACCCCGGTGCGCGAGCCGGCCGAGGACCCCCTCGATGCCTACGAGTTGCGCGAGTACCTGACGCTGCTCGAGGTCGATGCCGACTCGCCGCTGGTGGGGCGGAGTCTGGGAGAGTCGCGTTTCGGCTCGGAGTACGGCCTGGAGGTGATTGCGGTCGACCGGGAGGGACGCCGCCACCGCCAGGTGCGCGCCAGCACGGTGATCCATGCGGCGGACACCCTGCTCGTGCGCGGCAAGATCGCGGACATCGCCCGCATCCGAGACGTGGCGCACCTGCGGATGACCACGGCGAAGCCGCCGGCGACGATGCCGAGCCGCGACGGGTCGGCCGAAGAGGCGCAACTGGCCGAACTGATGGTGCCGCCCCGCTCGCGCGTGGTGGGCCGGTCGCTCGCCCAGCTCGATTTCCGCCACCGCTTCGGCGTGCCGGTGATGGGCATCCAGCGGCACGGGCTGGCGTTGCTCAAGCGGATGCGGGACGTGGTCCTGGCACCTGGTGATCTGCTGCTGGTCGAAGGCACCCGGGAGGAGCTGCTCCAGATCCACGCGGGCCGCCAGCTCACGCTGCTGGGGGCGGTGGATCTCCCGGCCAAGCGGACGCGCAAGCTGAAGCTCGCCGTGCTGATCCTGGCGGCGGTGGTGCTGCTGGCCGCCTTCAACGTGATGCCCATCGTGCTCTCGGCTCTGCTCGGCGTGGTGGCGATGTTCCTCACCGGCTGCGTCACGCCCGAGGAAGCCTATGAAGACGTCGACTGGATGGTGCTCGTCCTGATCGGCTCCGTGATCCCGCTCGGCCTCGCCATGCAGAAGACGGGCACCGCCGATCTCGTCGCCGCCCAGATCCTGCGCCTCACGACCCCGCTGGGTCCCGTGGGCACCCTGGCGGCGTTCTACCTGCTCACGTCGCTCTTGACCGAGATCATCAGCAACAACGCGGCCGCCGCGGTGCTGACGCCCATCGCCATCGCCACGGCCGTGGAATTGGGGGTCTCGCCCCTGCCCTTCGTGATCGCCGTCATGCTGGCGGCCTCCAACAGCTTCATGACACCCATCGGCTACCAGACGAACACCTTCATCCTCGGGCCGGGCGGGTACCGATTCACCGATTTCCTGCGGGTGGGCGGCCCACTCAACCTGCTCCTGGTGATCGCGGCGGCCCTGGTGATTCCGCGGTTCTTCCCATTCTGAGAACCGGCGCAGTCCGGGCGGCAGGGACCCGCGGGCCGTGAGGCGTCAAGACCCGGCCGGCCCTGCCGATATCAACAGGTACGGTGTGGTCAACGCTGGCGATCCATCGGTCCTGGCTGGTCGATCTCAGCCACCACCGAAGTAGCGCCGTGTCTCGAGGTGCCCCGCCATGCACGTGCAGTTGAGAGAACGGGCCTGGGAGAGATCCGCGGATTGCGTCGATCCTCAGGATCTCAAGACGAGCATCCTGCGCCACATCCGCACCACCCTCGGCGCGGACCCGTCCACCCTGGACGCCCCGACCTGCTACCTCGGGCTGGCCCACTGCGTGCGCGAGCGGCTGCTGGATCGCTGGATCGAGTCCCAGAGGGCGCTGTACGACACGTTCGCCAAGCGGGTCTACTTCCTGTCCATCGAGTTCCTGCCGGGCCGTCTGTTGCGCAGCAACTTGATCAGTCTGGGCATGGAGGCCGCCGCGCGCGAGGCGGTCGGCGAGCTGGGCTTCGAGCTCGACGAGCTGGAGGAGGAGGAGATGGACCCCGGCCTGGGCAACGGGGGCCTGGGTCGTCTGGCTTCCTGCTATCTCGATTCGATGGCCTGCCTGGGCATCCCGGGATATGGCTACGGCATCCGCTACGACTACGGCATGTTTCACCAGACGCTGGGCGACGGCCATCAGCGCGAGCAATGCGACAACTGGGCCCCGCACGGGAGCCCCTGGGACGTCCGCCGCACCCGGCATTCCTTTCCCGTGCGATTCTACGGGCGAATCGAGACCTACGAGGACGATCGCGGCCGCCGGCGTCGCCGCTGGATCGGGGGCGAGACGGTCCTGGCCACGGCCAACGACATCCTGGTTCCGGGCTGCGGCAGCAACTTCGTCAGCAACATGCGGCTGTGGGTCGCTCAGTCCAGCCGCGAGTTCGCGCTCGACGACTTCAATCAGGGCGACTACGTCGGCGCCGTACAGGCCAAGATCCTCAGCGAGAACCTCACCAAGGTGCTCTACCCGAGCGATGCCAGCGACTCGGGCCGGGAGCTGCGGCTCAAGCAGCAGTACTTTCTCGTGGCCGCCACGCTGGCGGATATCCTCCGGCGCTTTCGCAAGCAGAGCTCCGTTCTGGCCGAGCTGCCAGAGTACGCCGCCATCCAACTCAACGACACCCACCCCAGCATCGCCGTCGCCGAACTGATGCGCGTGCTCGTGGACGAGGAGGGCATGGACTGGGACGACGCCTGGTCCATCTGCACTCGCACCCTCTCCTACACCAACCACACCATCCTGCCGGAGGCCCTGGAGACCTGGCCGGTCGGACTTCTGGGTCGGCTGCTGCCCCGCCATCTGGAGATCATCTACGAGATCAACCACCGCTTCCTGTGCCGCGTCCGCGCCGCGCATCCCCAGGATCCGGATCTGCCCCAGCGGCTCTCGCTGATCCAGGAGGGCCCCGTCCGGATGGTGCGCATGGCCAACCTGGCCGTCGTCGGGAGCCACACCGTGAACGGCGTGGCGGCGCTCCACAGTCGCATCTTGCGCGAGCGGCTGTTCCGCGACTTCGAGCGCGTCTTCCCGGGTCGCATTCAGAACGTGACCAACGGGATCACGCCCCGCCGGTGGCTCTACCAGGCCAACCCGGACCTGTCGGCGCTGATCACCACCCGCATTGGCCCGGAGTGGGTGTGCGATCTGGACCAGTTGGTGCGCCTGGCGCCGCTGGCTGACGACCCGGTCTTCCGCCGCGAGTGGCGCGAGGCCCGGTTGCGCAACAAGCTGCGCCTGGGGCGCTATATTCTGCGCCGCACGGGCGTCGGCGTTGATCCGCAGACGATGTTCGATGTGCAGGTCAAGCGGATCCACGAGTACAAGCGGCAACTGCTCAACATCCTGCATGTGATCACGTTGTACAATCACCTGCGCAATGCCACCCTCCCGGAGACAGCTCCGCGCACCGTGATCTTCGCCGGAAAGGCGGCGCCCGCCTACCGGCAGGCGAAGCTCATCATCAAGCTGATCACTGCCGTGGCGGAGAAGGTCAACCGCGACCCGGCCGCCCAGGGCAAGCTGCGAGTCGTGTTCCTGCCCAACTACTGCGTCTCGCAGGCCGAGAAGATCGTGACCGCCGCGGACCTTTCCGAGCAGATCTCCACGGCCGGGTTCGAGGCCTCCGGCACCGGCAACATGAAGATGTCGCTCAACGGCGCCCTCACCCTCGGCACGCTGGATGGCGCGAACATCGAGATCATGGACGAAGTCGGCCGCGAGAATGCCTTCCCCTTCGGGCTCACCACCGAGCAGGTGGCCGAGCTGCGGCAGAAGGGGTACGACCCGCGGGCCTACTACGCGGCGAATGCGGATCTGCGGGAAACGCTGGACCTGATCGCGTCGGGGTGCTTCTCGCCGGAGAATCCGGCGCTCTTCGCGCCGATCCTGGCTGCCCTGCTGGAGGGCGGCGACGCCTACCTGGTGCTGGCGGACTACGCTGATTACGTGCGCGCACAGGCGGAGGCCGGACGCGCCTACCTGGATCGGGAGAACTGGGCCCGCATGTCGATTCTGAACACGGCCAGGATGGGGAGGTTCTCCAGCGACCGATCGGTGTTGGAGTACGCCGAGCGCATCTGGAAAGTGATGGGGTGCGAGCATGGGTCCGCAGTCGGCGCGGGACCAGACGCTTGCGCGGGCTGGACCGATTGCGCCGGAAGAGAGGAGCGGCCATGACCCTACCCGCCAGGACACCTCGGGAAGGGGCGGGGATCTCGATTGCCCGCCAGCCGGTGCTGGACCGCCAGCGACGTCTCTGGGGGTATGACCTGTTCTGCGTCGGCAACGGCACTCAGACACCGGCGGGGATTCCCAAGGAGGACGGCGTTCCCTTGAGCCTGGCCGCGAGCGCCGGCGCGGGTCTGCAAAGGATCATGGCCAATGAGAAGCGCGTGCTCATCGACTTGACGGAGAAGGGCATCCTGGATCAGCTCGCCTACGCGCTGCCCGCCGATCGCACGATCGTCATGGTTCGCGAAGAAGCCTATCGGGGACTCGAGGTCCCGGAACGGCTTGCGCAGCTGAAGCGCGACGGCTTCGGCGTAGCGGTGCGAGGGTTCTCCGCCGCGCCGCAGTGCGGCGAGCTCTACCGGCTGGCCCAGATCATCGACGTGACGGTGGGAGATCGACCGGCCCAGGAGCTGGCTTCCGCCGTGGCCGCCGCCCGCGCCCACGGCGCCAAGCTGCTGGCCAGCGGCGTGCCGGATCTGAACGGATTCGGGCGCTGTCAGGAGCTGGGCTTCGACCTCTTCGAAGGGGCGTTCAGCAAGGCGGCCGAGATCGTCCCCATGCGCCGGATCGCTTCGAGCCAGGTGGCCCGATTCAACGTCTTCGCGGCGCTGGACTCGGGCGAGCAGGACATGAAGGCCCTGGCCAAGGCCATCGCAACCGACGCCTCGATCAGCTACCGGCTCTTGACGCACTTGAATTCGGCCGCCTTCGGATTCCGTCACCGGATCAAGTCCATCCCCCACGCCATCAGCTTGCTGGGGTGGCGTCAGATAGCCGGCTGGCTGCGCGTGGTGCTGCTGAGCGACATCAACCAGGAAGCCGACAACACCGAGTTGCTGCTGGCCGCGGCGCAGCGCGCCAAGTTCCTCGAGCTCATCGCCGAACGCTGTCCGCTGTGGGGCTTTCGGCCGGAGAGCATGCACCTGCTGGGGCTCTTCTCGTTGCTGGACGCCATGATCGGCGTCCCGATGCAGGAGATCGTCGCCCACCTGCCGCTCGACGCCCAACTCCAGGCCGCCCTGTGCCGCTCGCCGAAGAGCGAATACCTGCCGCTGTTGACCCTGGCGCAGTGCCTGGAGGAAGCCCGCTGGGCGGAGGTCGAGACCATGATCCAGCAGCTCAACCTGAGCAGCGAGGCGACCAAGGCCGCGTTCCAGGAAGCCGTCGACTGGGCCGGTGAGCTGATGACCGTGCTGGAGACGGCCTAGGGGCGCGGGCGGTCCCCGCGCCTGCCGGCCCGTTGACGCGCACGCTCGCGCGACGCATGAGGCGGCTCGCATTCGCGGAAGCGACTTGGTAGGCTCGGCGCATGACTGCGGCGCACACGGAGATGACCGCCCGCGCGGCCGGCCCGCTCGCCCGCCGGGGACCCATGCTGGCGCTGCTCGCCTGGGGCGCGGCGTTCCTGCTGCTCGTTCTGCTCGCCGCCTGCGCCTGGCAGGGACCCGACATCTTCTACCACCTGTTCCTCGGCCAGCGCGTGTTGGAGACGGGCGCCTTCCAACCCACCGACAGCCTGCTGGGGCAGCAACCGCACTATGTGAACATCTACTGGCTCTTCCAGATCGTCTGCCAGGGGCTCTTCGCGGCCGGCGGCATCTACGCCGTGAGCCTGCTGTTCCTCGCCGCCTGGGTCGCGACGTTCTGGCTCTGGGTGCGCACGGCGCGTCTGGCGGCGACGCCCGCCCTGGGATTGCCGCTGATGCTGATCGCGATTCTCATCTCGCAGGGTCGATTCGAGCCGCGCCCGGAGGTGCCGTCGTATCTGCTGCTCAGCTTGCAGATCTGGTGGCTGAGCACGTGGGATTTTCGCGCGCCCCTCGGCTGGCGACGCTACGCGGCCTTCGCCCTGAGCGAGGCACTGTGGGCGAACATTCACGGCTACTTCGTCTTCGGCCCGTTCCTCGTCGCCGCGCGGCTGGCCGGCGCGCTTGCGCAGCGCGAGGGCAAGCCGGCCGCCGCCGCGGCCGCCAAGCTCTTCGCCCTCACGTGCGCCGCCTCGATCCTCTCCCCCTTCGGACCGCGCACCTGGACCTTCGCCGTGACGCTGGCATCGTTCTTGCGTGACATGCGCGGGGCCGTCATGGAGTTCGGGCCGCCGACGGGCGTCTTCTTGACGCTCTGGACGGTGAAGCTCTTCTGGGCGTTCTGGGGGCTCTGCCTGCTCATGGGCGCGCTGCTGGCCGTGCGCCGGCGCGGGCGCGTCTTCAGCTACCTGCTGGCGGCCGCCGGCCTGGGGCTCAGCGCGACGAGCGCGCGCAACCTGCCCCTGCTGCCGCTCCTGCTGGCGCCGGCCTTCCGCGACTTCGCCGACTTCCTGGCGGCGCCGGCGCGGAGTCGCCCGCGCGGGCGGCCCGCCGAGTCCGCCGCGGCGCCGGCACGCTTCGCCCGCGCCGCGTCTGCGCCGGCGGTCGTGGCCGGCTTCGGCCTGGTCGCGCTCGCGCTCTCAGTCTGGACAGTGACCGGCGGCTTTCATCGTTCGGTGCGCAGCGAGACCCGCTTCGGCATCGCTCTGCCCTATCACACCTACCCGCTGCGCTTCGCGGAAGCGCTGCGGCGCGTCGACTTTCGCGGCAAGCTGTTCAACAACGCCGCGGACGGCGGGTACCTCGAGTACTTCTTCCCCCAGGTGCGGCCATACATGGACTCGCGCTATGTCGACACGCAGGTGGTGCGCGAGTACTTCGCCGGCCTGAGCGATCCGCAGGCCTTTCGGCAGCTGGATCTGCGCCACCGCTTCGACGGCGTGCTGCTGAAGGTGGTCGACAGCCCGCGGCTGGTCCTGGCGCTCCTCAGCAGCGGCGAGTGGGTATTGGCCCACGCCGATCTGCACCGCGCTTTCTTCCTGCGCGGCTCGCCCGCGGACGCCGCGCTCGCCGCGTGGAGGCAGGCCTCCCGCCGCTTCTACCAGGGTGACGATCTGGGCGAGCGCGTGAACGGCCTGCCGGCCATCCAGTGGGTGGGGATCCTGGCCTCGCAGCCCGACCGCGCCCTGCTCCTCGAGGCGCTGCAGCAGTTCGCCGAGGCGCCGCGCATTCCCTCGTTCGTCATCCTCTACGCCCTGCAATACGCGCAGCAACGCGGTGATCGCGAGATCGCCGAGCTGGCTCGCCGGATGCGCGCGCGGATGCTCGCGCTGGACAGCGCCAGCGCCCAAGGGGTGGATCAGCTCCTGCGCATGCCGTTCTAGCGGATGTAGCCCAGATCCCTGAGATTCCGCAATCGGTTCTCATCCAGCTCGCCGCCCGCACCGGCCACTCCGTGCTGGACACTCCCGGCCATCCCCAGGTGCCCCCGCTGGCGCAGCCACGCGGCCAGCAGCGGCGAGGTTTCGTGGATGGAGCGCGTCTCGCGCGGATCGGCTTCGAGATCGTAGAGCTGATCGCTCAGCGCGGCGTAGATGTACTTCAGCTTGTCGGTCCGAAATCCGAAGTGCGTGCCCTTCTCGGCCGCGATCGAGAAGTACCAGCGGTCTTCCCACCCGCTCGATTCTCCCATCAACAGCGGCCACAGGCTGCGCCCCTCGAAACGGTTGCCTTCGCTCGGCAGGCCGCACAGCTCCACCAGCGTCGGCACGAGGTCGATCAAGCCCACATGCTCCGAGACCGTTCTGCGCGCCAGGGATGGGTGCAGGAACAGCAGCGGCACCCGGATCATCTCGTCGTACACCGTCGATGAGTGCTTGAACCGCCCGTGCTCGAAGAACGCTTCACCATGGTCCGCGGTCACCAGGACCAGCGTGTCCTTGAGCAGATTCCGCTGGTCCAGCGCCGCGATCACTTCCCCGACGAGCGCGTCCGCATAGTGGACATTCTCCTTGTACTGGTCGAAGACCGCCTGGATCTGCGGATCGTTCGGATCGGCCAGGCTGAACTCGTAGAGCCAGCCGAGTCTCGACGGAAACTCGGCCACGCGCGCGCTGGTGTCGCCCGTCAGGAAGCCGCGATAGCCCTCGGGCGGCGTGTAGGGCAGGTGCGGCGGAAGGTAGTGCAGATACAGCATGACCGGCCGGTCGCTCGCGGCCATCTCCTCGATGGTCTTCAGCACGGGCCCCTGATCCATCGCGGATGTGCGCGGGGAGCGGTCATTCTCGGCCACGTCCGGCCAGATGAAGTGCTCCTCACCAAAGGAGGCCAGCAGCCCGTAGTCCGCCTTGCAGTAGAAGTTGCCCGCGATGTTGACCGTGCGATACCCGGCCGCGGCGAAGGCCGCCGCCAGCTCGAAGCTCGCCCCGGTGAGCGTGGGCCGCGCGCCGGCGTTGTTGTCGTAGTCCGGCACGAGGCTCCGCGAGTACGGGTTCTCGCCGGTGAAGTACGAGTAGATGCTCGCCGGCGTCAGGGCTGCCGCGGAGGTGACGTTGTCGAAGACGACCGCCCGCTGGGCCAGGCGATCGAGCGTCGGGGTCAATCCCTGCCGGTTGCCGCCCGCCGCCAGCATGTCGCTGCGCAGGGCATCCAGGACCATGAACACCACGTGCCGGAAGCCCGCCGCGGGCCGCTGCAAGCACGCATGGCGCGGCTCGACCGCCACGCCGCTCAGACGTATCGCGCTCCACGTGCAGTCCCCGCGGGGCACCGTCAGGCGCACTTGGCCGATCTCGCCATCGTCGATCTTCAGGCGGAACCTCTTCTGAAAGCCGCTCCTGAACGTGCCCAGCTTCCGCCACGCGGGCTGGCTTTCGCGGCGCCACTCGATGACGGCCATCCCGCCGTCGCCGTGGACGGCACCGCCTACGTCAAGGTACGCGCCGCCCACCAACCGCAGGGCGTGCTCCACGTAGCTCGGCCCGTGTTGTCGCAGAGTGGCGTCATCGGCCGAGGGCTGGAAGGCCGGCTGCGGAGCCGCGCCCGGGCCCGCGGCGCCCGGGCCCGCGGCATCCGGCCCCTTGAGCCGCAGATTGCTGAAGTACGCGGCGACGCTCGGAAAGACCAGATTGCTGACGACCGCCGTGGCGAAGTCGGGGTTGGCCAGGACCTCCGCGAAGACGAACCGGATGCGGTTGTCCCCTCTGACCAGCAGCCTGGCCGGCAGATCCACGCTCACCGGCGTGACGGCGTCCGCGGCGAGAGCGACCTTGCTCAACAGCCGCTCGCCGATGAACACCGACACCTCCTGCTTCGCCGGCGCGGGTTGAGGGCCACGGAGCGAGACGTCGAACGCGAGGTTCTGCCCCTCGGGATTGACGATGAGCAAGCCCAGCTCCGCCTCGGCGGCGATGGCGGGAACGAGAAACCGGTCGCCGAATCGCACGGGCGCCGCCCACCCCCGGCGAAAGTGGAGCGCGCGGTCCTCTCCGTGCAGAGGCAGCGTCGTGGTCTCCGCGCGGGCGTTGCCCGTCTGGTGCAGCGCCAGCAGATCGATCGCCTCCAGCTCGACCGCCGTGCGATCGGGCGAGCAGGAAGCGCAGGCAATGACGGAGAGAGCCGCAAGCGACAGCCCGGCGCGCAGCATGTCTACGCCCTTCTCAGTGGTCATCTCAGAGCTTCACCAGCTCGACGCGCCGGTTGTTGGCCTTGCCCTCCGGCGTCGTGTTGACGTCGATCGGCTTCGATTCGCCCCAGCCCTGGCACTCCAGCCGGCCGGCGTCGATCTTGGCCGAGGCGACCAGCCAGGCGCGCACCGCCTCCGCTCGCTGCCGCGACAGCGCGAGATTCGACTCATCGCTGCCGTCGCCGTCGGTGTGCCCCTCGATCGACAGCCGCAGGCCGGCGTCATCGGTGAGGAGCTGCCCGATATCCGCGAGGGTCTTGTACGATTCGGCCTTGATCTGGGCGGAGCCCGAATCGAACAGGATGCCGTGGGTGATGATGCGTCCGGCCTCGGCGAGCTGGTCCCGGAGGCTCTTGCCGCCTTCTGCCAGGCGGAAGCCGCTGATCAGCATGGGATTCTCGGCTTCTTCGGTCCAGGGGTCTAGGAACACCCGCACGGCCGCCGGCGCGAAGCCCTCGATCGCGGGAACATTTGCCACGCGCTCATGGTCGATGTAGCACTTGAAGGTGCCCTTAGTCACCATCGCCCGCATCGTGTGGATGCCGGCCGCCAGCTCCACCGGCAGGTCCTTGCTGGCCACCTGCTTGTCCATGAGCGTGAGCTCCGTCTGTTGCCCGTTCCGGATGGCGAACCGACCGATCAGCTGACCCTCGGCGTCGACCCACTCGAGATGGAACCAGTGCCCGGCCTGGCCCGGGCCCGCGGCCACGAAGTCCATCTCCACGGTGTACCGCTGGGGCAGCGCGCCCGATGCGATCCGCGGGGCAATGATCCCCGCGTCCGTGCACATGATGTAGTTGCGATTCCCCCGCCGGACGACCTCGAAGACGCCGCGATCCAGATTCCAGCGCGACGGGAACTCCCCGATCTCTTCGCCGGCCAGATCGTCGTAGAAGACGACCTTGTCGCCCGGGACGAAATCGTACTTGGTGTAGAGCGTCATGTCCTCGGCCGCGGCGCTCCCACCGGCGGCCGGCGCTCCGGGCGCGGCCTGGGCAGCGGGAGTCTTGGCCGCCTCCGTGCTGTCGGCAGCCTCCTCCGACCCTTCGACGGCCGCGTCGATCCCCTGATCGATCTTCTCATCGATCTTCTGGTCGGCCTTCTCCTCCGCCTTCTGCTTGATCTTGTCCTTGAGCCTGCCGAGCTGGCCCTGAGCGGGGCTGACGCCGGCGGCCAGGACAACCGCGAGCATCACGGCACCCAGCAACCCCAGACACCTGCGCATCGATTTGCCCTCCTCTTTCGGAACGTCTCCACCCGCGGCGCCGGCTGACGGATCTGCGCCCTTCGCGGGCGGCCGGCCAGTTCCGTCAGCTTACACCTCGCCCCGCCCGGTGGCCACAGCTCCCGCACGCCATCATCCACGGCGGCGGTTGGCGCGTCTGCCCGGGTGGGTTAAGCTCCTCGTGCGCCCGCGGGGCGGAGGGGGTGTCTTTGCGACGGACGAGAATCGCCGCGGCGCTGTCGTCGCGGCCGCGCATGGCGTTCAGCATCACCGCGGCGGGAGTTGGCCGTCTCTCGCTCTTCCGGGCCGTGCCGTCGATCGCGGTGTCGGCGGCGCTGTCGGTCGCGCTGTCCGCCGCAGATCCGCACTTCCCGGACTCCTGTGCGTGCCCTGATCCCTTCGCTCCGGAGACGCCGGAAGGCGTCATCTGGCAGGGACTCGGCCCGGCCCCGGACCTGCCCGCGCTGGCCCACCTCCTCGCACCGGTGCTGTGGTTCTCCTCCGATGAACCGCTGCTCATGCGACGCGGCCAGGCCGCGATCCCCGAGCCACATCCCTGCGACGCTCCATCGGAGCAGCCGGTGGTCTACTATCAGGTGTCCGACATCGTTTTGCGGACCCAGGAGCGCGTGGAGGGCTCAGGCGAAACGGACGCGCGTTTCTTCGAGAAGGTCGACCACTTCGCGCTCGTGTACTTCTTCTACTACCGAGAGGACTTCGGCTTCGGACGGCATCACCACGATCTCGAAGCCATCCGGGTTCTGGCCTACCTGGATGTGATCGGCGACGACTGCTTCCGTGTTCGCGTGCGCCGGGTCGAGGGTTTGGCCCACGGATCGGAGTGGTACACGAACATCCTGCGCACCGAGCGCGACACGGTCTATCCTCTCACGATCCTCGTGGAAGAAGGCAAGCACGCCAGTGTGCCGGATCGCAACGCGGACGGCGTCTACACCCCCGGTTACGACGTGAACCGGCGGGTCAATGACGCCTGGGGACTGCGAGACGTCTTCGGCTCCGCCGTGCTCCTGGGGGCCAGCTACTCGGCCTCCATGTCGAAGCCACGCGCCGAGGAGTTCCGACTCCTGCCGCCCAACGATGCGCCGGTGTGCGGGGGCCCGTGGCGGAGACGCGCCAGCGCAGCGGCGCCCCTCGGCCGCTACGAGCTGCGGGCAGCGGCCGGCGTGCCGTTGTGCCGCCCGCGTGTTCCCGAACCCGGACGCCTGCTGGGCATGATGCGCGACAACCGTTTCGGCGCGGCCTATCCCGCCAACCAGTATGAGTCCGATCTGCAGCGGGAGCTTTCCGACCCCGAAAACGCTCTTCGGTGGATCTCCGGGATCAACGCCCGAGTCGAATCGAATCGCGTCGGCGTCACGGTCCAGGGGCCGGGCCTGGATCTGCCCGAGTTCTGGCTGGTCCCGCGCGCGCACTTCGACCGGGGCTGGGCCGTCGAGGCCCTCCTGACGCCCTCGGCGTCGCGCTGGATCGACTGGTACGCCGCGGTCGGTTACGAGCGCCACCGCGCGCGGCCGCGCGCCGCGATCGGACCGGACGAGAGATCGGCCGAGCGGCATCTCGCCAGCGAACTCGGGGTCAAGTTTCGCGTCACCGTGCCGGGCCGGTTGCGGTGGGTGCTCCTCGGCTATCGCTTCGGCGGATTGCGTCTCGGCGTGCGAGTGAACGGCTTCTCGCACCTGCACAGCGCGCGCGTCGCCCTGGAAATCGGCGCCGGGGTGTTCTAGCCGGCGGCCGCGGGCGCCCCTCCGCTCCCCGCGGCGCCGGCGGCGGACGCGCGCGCGACCAGGCCCTTGTAGACCTCCAGCACGACCAGAACCACCATGCCGATCGCGCCGTAGCCCAGCCAGTCGCGAATGGGCAGCGACTGGGTGCGCAGCAACGATTGGAAGATCGGGACTTCGGTCGCCAGGACATGCAGGCCGAAGGCCAGCGCCATGCCGGCCATAAGCACGGGGTTGTTGCGCAGCGGCGTTCGGAAGATCGAGGTGTGCTCGGAGCGGCAGTTGAGCACGTGGTAGAACTGCATCAGCACGAGCAGCGTCAGCAGGTGGCCGCGCGCCGCGTCGACCTCCAGTCCGGAACGGAGCAACAGCACCCAGGCGACGAAGCAGACCAGCGCCATCGTCAGGCCGCTCAGCAGCACCTGCGTGATCATCTTGCGATTGAAGATGCCCTCCGTGGGCGGGCGCGGGGGGAGCCTCATGGCCCCCTGCTCGCCGGCTTCGAAGGCCAGCGCCACATCCTGGATGCCGTTGGTCACCAGGTTCAACCACAGGATCTGGACCGCCAACAGAGGCACGGGCAGGCCGGCGCCAATCGCCAGCCCGATCATGACCAATTCGGCCAGACCGGTCGAGATGAGCAGCAGCGTCACTTTGCGGACATTGGCATAGGCGTGCCGGCCCTCCTCGATGCCGGACACGATGGAAGCGAAGTTGTCGTCCGTGACGATCAGGGCGGCGGTGTCCTTGGCGATGTCGGTGCCGGAGCCCATCGCCACGCCGATGTTGGCCTTGCGCAGGGCCGGGGCGTCGTTGACGCCGTCACCCGTCACGGCCACGAAGTGCCCGAGGCCCACCAGCGCATCGACGATCTGCAGCTTCTGGTCGGGCGAGACCCGGGCGAACACGGTGGCCTGCTTGACGCGCTCGAGGAACTCGGGCACATGCACATCGCCGATGTCGGCTAGCTCCTGCCCGGTCACCACCGCGTCCGCCGAAGCGGCGATGCCCAGGTCGCGCGCGATCGCCAACGCCGTGGCCGGATGATCGCCCGTGACCATCACGACCTTGATACCCGCCTGCCGGGCGGTCTCGACGGCCGCGCGGGCTTCGGCGCGCAGCGGATCGATGAAGCCCACCAGGGTCTGCAGGGTCAGGCCCCTGAGCCGATCCGCGGCCAGAGGCGAACCGGCCTTCTGGACCGGGACATCGGCCGCGGCGAACGCCAACACCCGGTAGCCTTCCTCCGCCAGGCGCAGGACCTGTTGGGCGATGACCTCCCCGTCCAGCGGGCGCGGGCCGCCCGGCGTGTGCATCCGGGCGCAGAAGGGCAGAACCGTCTCCGCCGCGCCCTTGACGACCAGCACCGCCCCGTCACCGTCCTGGTTGAGCGAGGCGGCGAAACGCTGCTCGGGCTCGAAGGGGATCTCGGCCAGCGCCGGGTGGTCTGCGCGGACAGCCTGGGGGTCCAAGCCCAGTTTGCGGCTCAAGGCCAGCAGCGCCACATCCATCGCGTCGCCGCTGTGCCGCCACACGCCGTCGACGTTCTCTAGCGAGGCCTCGTTGCACAAGATGGCATCCCGTCCCAGCGTTGCCAGCAGCGGGCGCTGATCCTCGGATGGAACGCCGCCATCCGGCGCCGTGATGTCGCCCTCGTCATTGTAGCCCTGCCCGCCCACCAGAACGCGATCACCGTTCGGGAACACGACCACCCGGGCAGTCTGCTGGTTCACCGTCAGCGTGCCGGTCTTGTCGCTGGCGATGACCGTGCAGCTCCCCAGGCTCTCGACTGCGGTCAGCCTGCGCACGATCACGTTGCGCCTCGCCATCCTCGCGGCGGACAGGGACAGAGCCACGGTCATGGCGACCGGCAGGCCTTCGGGTATGGCCGATACCGCCATGGCAATGACCAGCAGCAGGACGTCGCCCAGCAGCATGCCCCGCGCGAGGGCCATGCCCCCCAGGGCCGCGGCGAAGCCCAGTACGAGCAGGCTGATGTGACGGGCAAACCGCTCCATGCGCAGCACGAGTGGCGGTTTCGCGCCAGTCTCCTCGGCCACTGTGCGCGCGATGCGGCCGACCTCCGTGTAGCGGCCGGTCGCCACCACCAGCCCGATGCCGCGCCCCGCCACGACGGTCGCGCCCGCGTAGGCCATGTTGCTGCGGTCGCTCACCGGCACTTCGCGCCCGAGCACGGCGGCGGCCTTGACCGCCGCGATCGACTCGCCGGTCAGGAAGGCCTCGTCGATGGCCAGACCCTTCACCTGCGCCAAGCGCAGGTCGGCCGGGACGCGGTCGCCCGATTCGAGCAGCACGACGTCGCCGGGCACCAGCTCCTCGGCATCGACCGACAGCGTCCGGCCGTCGCGGCGCACCCGCCCCCGCACCTTGAGCAGCGCCTGCAGCGCGTGGGCGCTCTGCTCGGCCCGGTGTTCCTGCACCGTCCCGATCGTCGCGTTCAAGACGACGACTGCCAGAATGAAGACGGCGTCCTTCACGTCTCCGGTCAACAAGGCGATCGCCGCGGCGAATAGCAGAATGTAGATCAACGGGCTCTTGAACTGGTGGAGGATGATCTCCAGCAGCGTCGGGGGCTCGGCTGCCGGCAGGACGTTGCGCCCGAACTCGGCCAGGCGCTCCGCGACCTCCGCTGGGCCCAGTCCGCTCAGACGGGTCTGCAGCTTGGTGAGCACGCTCGCGTCGGGCGTGGCGTGCCAGGCGATCGGTTCATTTGGCGTTTCTGCGAGCTTGACCTTGTTCAAGACTCTCCTCGACACGAATGTCTTCTCGACCGGCGGCGGCGCCCGCAGCGACTCGGACCCGGGCCCCGGATCCCGCCCATCAGCGCAGCAACAGGATCTTCACCGTTCCGCCGGCCGACGGTTGCTCGAGCCGGCAGAAGTAGCATCCGGGCGGCGCCGCGCTGCCCGCTTCATCGGCGCCGTCCCAGACCGCCTGGTGCCAGCCGCGGCCCAGCTCGGGCAGCGTCAGGCGGCGCACGCGACGCCCGGCGGCGTCGGCGATCAGCAGGGCCGCCGCGGCAGGCCGCTGCAGCTGGAAGGCGATCGACACGCGCCCCACCGCCGGGTTCGGGAAGGCATGACCCAGGGCCGCCAGCCGGACCTGGGCGCCAGCCGGTTGCGGCGCGAGCTCGGCCACGTCGGCCGCCGGGCAGTCCAGCAGGTAGGTGATTCCGCTGTGGGACGTCAGCAGGCTCACGAACTCGTTCCAGGCCTGGCTGTTGCCGCGCAGCACGTGGTCCAGCCACGGCGAGAGCAGGTCCAGGGTGGTCTGGTGCTGCTGGGCGCGCGTGATCGTGGGCGCCGGACAGCCGGTCTCGCCCAGGCCGCACAGGAAGTTGTACTCAGCGAACTGACAGTGGCTGGCCCCCAGGAGCTCGGCGTAGGCCTTGCAGCCGGAGCTCAGGGCCGCGTACATCGGCCGCTGGTGATCGGCCGGCGGGGTGACGCAATCCAGCGAGCCCGCAAACAGCAGCGCCGGAATCGTGATCTGCGCCGCGGCCGCAATGGCGGACGGATTGGTCTCGGCCGCCGCCAGGTTGAACAGCGCCGTGATCGCGGGTTCCGCCGCGGCGCCCAGGAAGCTCGCCCCGCCGCCCATGGAGTGACCGGCCACGGCGCTGGCGGTGGAGATCTTGCCGAAGAAGGGCGACCCGGGATCGGCCCCCGCGGCCTGGAGCCTCAGACACAGGAAGGCCAGATCGCGCCCCAGCTCGATGTGGCTGGGACTGAAGCCGCCCTCCGTGCGCGGCAGGCAGATCACGTAACCTTCAGGCACGAGGCCTTCCCACAAGAAGTCGTAGTCGGTCGCGGCCATGACGAATCCGTGACCGAAAGCGATCACCGGAAAGCCCCCCGCCGGGGGCGTGGCGACCGGCACGTTCTCCCCGGGCAGATCGGCCGGGTAGTAGACCTCGGTGTCGATCTGCCGGTTGTTGCGGGCCGGATCGACGTAAACGGTGCGGCTATGGCCGACCTCGTAGGCCCCGGCCGGCTGGGCGAGCGAACCCAGCAGCGCGGCGAGCAGCGCGAACACGATCGGGGCGGACAGCCCGCGCGGGCGGGCCCAGAACCGCCCCGAGGGCGGCAACCCCGAGTCCGAGATGCGGAGCAGCATCCGGGCGGCCGGTCGGAATCGCATAGGAATCCTCCTTCTCTGACGCTGGACCAAAGCGGCCGTCGCGAATCGGCGCCGCGCCGCGGCGACCCCGCCGATCGGGTCCCGTGGCGCTGCCGGGAGCCTACCGCCTCGTCCGGCGGCTCAAGTCCGCCAGCGCCTCTTCGAGCAGCCGATTGAACGTCGCGGGGTCCTCGAGCTGCGGGAAGTGGCCGCGGCCCGGCATCAGGCGCAGGGCGTACCCATCGACGAGGCGGTCCATCGCCGGACCATCGGTCGGAACCCGATCCGAGTTGATGCACTGGAGCGGGACCGGGAGCCGGGCGAGCTTGCCCTCGGCGTCGCCGATGAACCAGCGCAGCGTGGCGCCCAGCACCGCCACGCCCACCTCGGGGGGCGCCGAAGCCATGTCCGCCGCGGTGCGCGCCACCAGGGCGGAGTCGACTCCGGGGGGAAACATGCTGCGGACCCACGCGTCGGTGGAAGAGCGGAAGTCGGCCTGGAAGTGGGACAAGAAGGCGCCCACCTGCTCTTCGACGAACGGCAGCGTGGGGCTCTGGAAGTTGTCCACCCCCACGATTCCCCGCACCTGCCCGGGCAACCCGAGGGCCGCCTCGACGGCGACGGCGCCACCCATCGAGTGACCGATCAGAACAACGTCGTCGAGCTTGAGCTCTTCCACCACCGCGCGCACATCGGCCGCAAACGCGGGCATCGTCCATTGCCCGCGACCCGCGCCCGACTCGCCGTGGCCGGCGAGGTCGATCGTCACCACCCGGTGCGTTCCCGCGAAGTGCTCGACCTGCGCCTCCCAGTAGGCGCCGTCCATGCTCCAGCCGTGGATGAACACGAGGGCCGGACGACCTTGCCCTTCCGCGCGGTAGCGGATCAGGACGCCGTCGCTCGAGCGCGCGTCGCCCTCGGTGGGTCCCGCCGGCGGGCGCGCGCACCCGACCAGCGCCGCCGCCAGCAGCACCGCCGGCACCACCGCCGGCATGATCGCCACGGCGGGCGTCCAGTCGGGCATGCGCCGAGATCGAGATGATGTCCACCAAGACACCATGCACCCCCCGTGCTCGAGCGGCCCGGCGCGCCTCGGCGCCGGGCCGCGGTCGCAGATCCCATTGAGATCGTACATGTTCCGCGCCAAATGCGCAAAGGTGTATGATCGTATGGTGCCTGTTCGGCGCGCCCGGCGTGGACGCGGACTTGCACAGGCTCGGAGAGGCGCCATGCTTTGCAGGAGGAAACGACCATGCCCAGGTCCCGAACCCAGGAGGCCTGCTCCAGCGGGCTCGCCCGCGCGGTCTTCATCCTGCTCGCCGCAGCGGCCCTGGCCCCGAGCGCGTCCGCGGCGGAAGCGCTCGCCGACCTGCGGGTCAGCGAGGCAGACCCCGGCGGCCTGCGGCTGACCTTCGAGCTGCCCGATGTCCGCGCGCAGGAAGTGCGCGTGGCCGGCGAGACCTATCAGGCCCTGGTCATCGACAACGGCGGCTGCGAGGGCGAGATCGGCCACCCCATGCTGCCCACCTTCACCCGCTGGATCGAGGTGCCCGACGGGGTGGCGGTGTCGTGGGAGGTGGACGCGCGCGAGGTGCGCGAGCTGGCGGGCTGCCTCCCCCTGCCGATGCAGCCGGAGGAGGGTTCGACCTTCGCGATCGATCGCGCGGCCTACGCGGCGGAGGCCGTTCCCCCGCAGGCCCTGGTGCGCGTCGGCGAGCCGGCCATCGCCCGCCACCTGCGCGTCGTGCCGATCACGATCCGGCCGGCGCGCTTCGATCCGGCCCTCGGCGCGATCGAGATCACGACCCGGGCCGAGATCGAGGTGCGCTTCCGCGGCGCCGATGGGCGCAACGCCGCGCCCTTGGCTCGGGGACCGATCCCGCCTTCCTTCGATCGGCTCTACCGCCAGCTCGTCGTCAACTACACCGGCGAGCGCGCCGGCGACGACGCCGGATTGGGCCGCTACGTCATCATCTGCCCGGACAGCCCTGACGTGATCGCCGCCCTGCAGCCGCTGGTCGAGTGGCGCACGCGCAAGGGCTTCGACGTCTACCTGGCCACGACGGCCGAGACCGGCACTACGACCACCCAGATCCAGACCTGGCTGCGCAACGCCTACGCGACTTGGCCGAAACCGCCGGAGTACATCACGCTGGTCGGCGACGCCGGCGGCGCCGTGGCGATCCCGTGCTTCACCTACAGCGGCGGCGCCACCGACCACCCCTACGTGCAGCTCGACGGCGCCGACCTGCTGGCCGATGCGCACATTGGCCGCATCTCGGTGGAGTCGGTGGCCCAGCTCCAGCTCTACGTCTGCAAGATCGTGCGCTACGAGAGCGCGCCGTACATGGCCGAGACCGATTGGTACACGCGCGCCTGTCTGGTGGGCGATCCCACCAGCTCGGGCTATAGCTGCATCCAGATCATGCAGTGGCTCAAGGACCGCCTGCTCGCCGTCGGGTACGCGCAGGTCGACACCATCTTCGCGGGCCCCTGGATCTCCCAGATGTCGACCTGCCTCAACCGCGGCGACACGATCTACAGCTACCGCGGCTACTGGCACATGAGCGGCTTCGACGTCGGCCACATCGCCGCGCTGCAGAACGGCTGGAAGATGCCCTTCGCCGTCAACCCCACCTGCGACACCGGCTCCTTCAACAGCGGCACGTCGCGCAGCGAGGCCTGGATCCGCGCGGGCTTGACGGGCACTCCGCCAGTCCCCACGGGCGGCATCGCCAGCATCGGCACGGCCACGTTGTCCACGCACACGCGTTACAACAACTGCATCACCTACGGAATCTGGCGCGGCGTCTTCTGGGAGGGCATCACGACCTTCGGCGGCTCCTTCACGCGGGGCAAGTACGAGCTCTACCTCAACTACTCGCAGGGCGACCCGAGCGGCGCCGCGAGCTTCACGCACTGGAACAACCTGATGGGCGATCCGGCCGGCGAGCTGTGGACCGGGGTGCCCCGCCCACTGGCGGTGGAGCACGCGCTCGAGCTGGGTCTGGGCGTCAACGCCGCCGCCCTCACGGTCACATCCGGCGGTGCGCCCCTAGCGGGGGCGACGGTCTGCCTGTGGAAGGGCTCCGAGGTCTGGGTGGCCGGCGCCACCGACGCGAGCGGACGCGCCGATTTGCCCCTCGGCAGCCCGACGGCCGGCGAGCTCGCCGTCACGGTGACGAAGCACGACCATCAGCCTTACCTCGGCGCCATCCGGCTTCTCCCGTTCGACCTGCTGGTGGCCTACGATCGCAGCCAGATCGATGACGATCAGAGCGGCACGAGTTCCGGCAACGGCGACGGCCTGGCCAACCCGGGCGAGGCGATCGAGCTGCGCGTCATGGTGAAGAACCATGGGACCGGCCCCGCCGCGGGCGTGAGCGCTGTGCTCTCCAGCACCGATCCCCACGTCACGATCGCCGACGGCGAGGAGACCTTCGCCGACATTCCGGCGGGCGGCACGGCCTGGTCGACCGACGACTTCGACTTCGCGATCGCCCCCGAGGCGCCCGGCGGCCACGTGGTGGCCTTCGCGCTCGACGTCGCCAGCGGCACGCAGAGCTGGCATTCGCTCGTCGAGCTCCCCATCCACGCGGCCCGTTTCGCCTACCAGACCGCCACCCTGTACGGCTTCGGCGCCCAGATCGATCCCGGCGAGGCCGGCCAGATGAGCGTGCGCCTCGAAAACGTCGGCACCTGGGCCGCGACCGGACTGACCGGCACCCTGCGCTGCGCCAGCCCCTGGATCACGATCGCCGACTCGACGGGGACCTTCGGCGAGATCGGCATCGGCCAGGCCGGCGAGAACACGGCCGACACCTTCGGCCTGAGCGCCGCGCCCGACTGCTTCCCGGGCCACCTCGCCTCCTTCTCGCTGGCCCTGGCCTTCGCGAGCGGCGCCGTGCAGACCGTGGACTTCTCGCTGCCCGTCGGCACGGCCACCAGCACGGCGCCCACCGGACCCGATGGCTACGGCTACTACGCCTTCGACAACACCGACACCGCCTACCCGCAGGCGCCGCTGTATGCCTGGGTCGAGATCGATCCGACCTACGGCGGGCCGGGCGCGGATGTCGGGCTGACCGATTTCGGCGAGGATCAGGACGACGCCCGCGTGCTCGCGCTGCCCTTCCCTTTCCGTTACTACGGCGAGAGCTTCACCGAGATCACCGCCTGCGCCAACGGCTGGATCACCATGGGCCGGACGCGGCTCACCAACTACCGCAACTGGCGCATTCCCTGCGCGGGCGCGCCGCCGTACCTGATCGCGCCGATGTGGGACAACCTCTACCAGGCGGGCACCAACCGCGTGTACCACTGGTACGACGCGGCCGACCATCGCTACGTTATTCAGTGGAGTCGCCTGCGCAATCTCCAGGGCGACGCGACGGAAAACTTCGAGGTCATCCTGTACGACCCGGCGCACTACGCCTCCGAGACGGGCGACGGCATCATCCAGTTCCAGTACGACCTCTTCAACAACAGCGACTACCTGCAGCACTACTCCACGACCGGGATCCAGAACGGCGACAACTCCGACGGGGTCTTGTATCAATACTTCAACTTGTACACGGCCGGGTCCGCCCCGATCCAGACCGGACGCGCCATCCGCTTCGTGTCCCTGAGCAGCCGGCCGCGCGGGACCCTGGCGGGCCTCGTCCGCAACGCCAGCTACGGCCAGGCCCCGATCCCCCTGGCCGAGGTCCGGCTGCAGGAAACCGGCGAGACCATGTTCACGGGCCCCGACGGGCGCTACGGCGGTTCGGTCGTGACGGGCCTCTACACCCTCGTGGCCTCGCGCCTGGGCTTCGCGCCTCAGACGATCCCGGGCGTGCTGGTCACCGAGGGTCAGACGACGCAAGTCGATTTCGCGCTCGCGGACAACGCCGGACCCAGCTTCAGCGGCACGACCGTGCTCGACAACACGCCGGACACGCAAGGTCCCTACGAGGTCTTCACGCGCGTGGAGGAGCTCTCCGGCATCGCGGAGCTGTCGCTGTTCCACAATGCCCAAGGCGAGGGCTGGGCCCAAGGCGAGGGCTGGGCCCATGGCGAGGGCTGGGCCCATGGCGAGGGCTGGGTCGCGGTGCCGCTGGAAGCCCAGGGCGGCGATCTCTATCGGGCCGTCATCCCCGGGCAGCCGCACGGCACCCTGGTGAGCTACTACCTGCGCGGGGAAGACTCGCTCGGTCACGTCGCGACCGACCCGCCGGCGGCGCCCCAGGACGTCTACGCCTTCTGGGTCCTGGCCCCGTTGATCGCCGCCGATGGCGAATCTGGCGCCGGCTCATGGACGCATGAGGTGGCCACGGCCGGCTATGTCGATCAGTGGCATCTGTCGCAAGCGCGCAACCACACGCCGGGGGGAACGTGGTCGTGGAAGTTCGGCGACACCGGCGCGGGCAACCACGCCGAGGGCGACCGCGGCGTCGTTGCCGGAGGGAAGCATCAGGCCGTAGAGAAGCTGCTCGACGGTCAGCTCTTCACCGGGCTGGAGTCCCATCACCGAGCTATCTGGCATATCGGCGGCGCTCACGTCCACCTTGACGCGATCCTCGGGCTTCGCGTGTTCCAGTGCTACGATC
>CAZRWW010000006.1:108677-117572 GCA_964603725.1 uncultured bacterium | reverse complement strand
CGCGCCGGCGCCGGCCCGGCGCGGCCGGCTGGCCGCTCTGGCCAGCCTTGGCCTCCGGCCGCTGCCCGCCTATGCGGCGGCCGCGGTGGTCCTGATGGCCGCCGCCGCCGGATTCTGGACGGGCCGCGGGCAGCCACGTGAGGCGGCCACCGGCCCGCGCCCCGCCGAAGTCGCGTGGAGCCAGGTGCCCGGCGACACGAGCCGGATGTCGATCCGTCCGCCGGCGGAGCCGGAATCGGGCGAGGGCCTGCTGCTGCCGTCCCCGTCCTTCGCCGCGGCGGACCCGAGCACGCCGCTGCGATCCACCGGCCTGCGCTTCGTGCCGGTGCGCTCCGACGCGGTGGACTTGCCCGGATTGATGGTCGCCGACAGCCTCTAGGGGCCGCGCCGAGATTGACGGCGACCGGCAGCCACTCGCCCGCCGGGATCACGCGCGCGCGAAGAGCGCCACGAGCCTGGGCTTCGCCACCCGTTCGAAGTCGGCATAGGCCATGCGAATCAACTCGGTGTGCGTGCCGGCGTTGAACGCGATGTGCTCATCCTTGGCAAGCTGCTCGGCCACGTAGGTGTCGATCTTGTAGAGGTTGCCGAAGGGCGGCATGGCGCCGGGCTCGCAATCGGGGAAGAGCGTGCGAAACTCCTTCTCGCTGGCGAGTTCCACTTCGTCGGCCCCGATCAAGTCCCGCAACAGGTCGAAGTCGACCCGGTATTGCGCCGGCAGGACCAGCATGGCCATGCGCCCGTCGATGCGCGCCATGACGGTCTTGGCCAGCTCCTGCCCGGGTATGTGCGCCGAGGCGGCGGTTTCCTGGGCGGTGTACGTGCGCGTGTGGCTGAGGACCTGATAGGGAATCTTGTGCTGGTCGAGGAAATCTTTGAGCGCCTTGGCAGGCATGGCGGCACCTCCTCTCTCGGGGGAACCCCGCGATCGTTGACAGCCACCTCCACCCACTCACAGCCCCTTGAATCTACCGGATGCGCCCGGCGTTTTCCAGACGTCCTCGCGCCCCCCGGGCCTCAATCGGCCTCCCAGATGGGCTCGCGCTCGAATGCCCCGGCCAGCGCCGCCCGGCGATCGGCGGGCAGCCAGGATGACTCGATCGCCAGCATGATCAGGCGGCGGACCTCCGCGCGCGTGAAGCCGCACGTCTCGTGCAGGGCGCGATACTCGTCCGCCAGCGCCGTGCCGAACATCTTGGGATCGTCCGTGTTCACGCTGATCGTCAGACCGCGATCGAAATAAGCGCGGATCGGGTGCTCGGCGAGGCCCGGAACGACGCGCGTGCGGACGTTCGACCCCGGGCAGAGCTCGAGGGGAGTGCGCTCTGCGGCCAGGCGGTCCAGCAGCGCGGGATCTTCCCGCGCCCGGGTCGCGTGGCCGAGGCGATCGACCTGCAGATGCCGCAGGGCGCCCCAGATGCTGGCCGGCCCGGCCGCCTCCCCCGCATGAGCCGTGGTGCGCAGACCCAGCCGGCGCGCCTCGCGATAGAGCGGCGCGAACGGCTCCGGCGGGAACTCGTGCTCCGAGCCCCCCAGACCGATCCCGATGACCCCGAGATCCCGCACCTCCTCCAGCCGCTCCAGCGTCCCCAGCTCGCGTTGCGGCCCGTAGTCGCGGACGAGATCGGCGATCAGGGCGATCTCGATCCGGGGCACCGCGGCGAGCCCGGCTCTGATCGCGCGAGTGAGGCCCTGGACCTCGAGCCCCTGCCGGACGAAGAGCGACGGCGAATAGAACATCTCCGCGTAGCGGATGTTCTGGCGCGCCAGGTCCTCGGCCGCCAGCCGGGCGATGTGTGTGAAATCCTCGTACTCGCGCAGGAAACGGTTCTTCCACGACCAAGCGGCGATGAACTGCGGGAAGTTGCGGTAGGCGAAGCGCTCCGCCAGCGCGGCGACATCCGGCACGGACGGATCCCCGCCGTACTTCTGGATCAGATCGAAGAGCGCGGCGTGGGGAATGGCGCCCTCGAGGTGAACGTGCAGCTCGACCTTCGGCAGCTCCGCGAACCAGTTCATGATGTCGGTGCCCCTCGGCGGCGCGGCCCCTGCGGCACGGCACCGCGGCACGGCACCGCGGCGCGGCTGTCGGTCGAGACCCCGGTCGGGATTCCGGTGCCTGCCCTCTCCCCTGGTGTTACAATCGCTCGGCGTCCACCGTAGCGTCGGCGGACGTGTCCCTCTCCGCGGGCGGCGCGCCATCGCCGCAGGAGGCCCGTATGCGATGCGCGACCTGGTCCCTGGGGCCGATCCTCCCGGCCTGCGGGTTGCTGCTCCTGTGGGGCGCCACCCTTGCGCGCGCGGCCGGGACCTGGACCGTGCTGCCCGACGGGTCCGGCGACTTCGCCACCATACAGGCGGCCATCGACGCCGCGCAACCCGGTGACGTGATCGAGCTGGGCAACGGCGTCTTCACGGGCGACGGCAACCGCGATCTCGACTTCGCCGGCAAGGGCCTGACGCTGCGCTCGGCGAGCGGCAGCCCGGTGGCCTGCACGATCGACTGCGGCGGCTCGGCGAGCGATCCCCATCGCGCGATCTACTTCCACACGGCAGAGCCCGCCGATGCGCGCGTGTCCGGCCTCACGATCACGGGGGGTTGGGCGGAGCTGGGCGGGGCCGTGGCGATCTTCTACCGAGCCTCCCCCGCTTTCGAGAACTGCATCTTCTCCGGCAACCGGGCCCTCCACGGCGGCGCCGTCTACCTGCGGGGGGCCTCGAACAGCGCCTTCTCCGATTGCATCTTCTACCAGAATACGGCGAGCGGCAACGAGCCCCGCGGCGGCGGGCTCTACTGCGACGGCGCCCCGGCGCAGTTCGACCGCTGCCGCTTCGAAGCGAATGTCGCCGATGGCTTCGGCGCCAACGGCGGCGGCGCGGCGTGCCGGGGCAGCAGTGCGCGCTTCACCGACTGCGAGTTCACCGACAACCTGGCCACCGAGGAGACAGACTACTGCGCCGGCGGCGGGCTGCACTCCTGGAACGGCTCGGTCCAGGCCGTCCGCTGCCTGTTTCGCCGGAACATCGCGGGACAGAGCGGCGGCGGCATCTGCTGCGTGGATGACGGGCTGGTTCTCGAGGCCTGCTTCCTGGCCGGCAATCGGGGCAGTCTCGGCGGCGGCATCAACTGCTGCGGATCCTCCAGCATCGCGCTCAGCGGCTGCACGCTGCTCGCCAACGCGACCGCCGACGGGGGCGCCTCGATCGTCCTCGGCTGCTATGCGCACGCCGAACTCGAGCTCTCCCTGCTGGCCTTCGGCGCCGGGGGCCCGGCCGTGACCTGCGGCGGCGTGAGCACCGTCGCGCTGCGCTGCTGCGTCGTCCACGGACACGCGGGCGGCGATTGGGTCGGCTGCCTCGAGTCACAACTGGGCGCCGACGGCAACGCGGGTGCCGATCCCCTCTTCTGTCCGGACTCGCTGTCCGTCGCCGTGCAGTCCCCCTGCCATCCGGACAGCAACGCCTGCGGCGAGCAGATCGGGGCCGGGGGCATCGGCTGCTCGACGGGCGTGCTGGATGCGCTCACCTGGGGCCGGATCAAGGCCAGCTTCCGCTAGCAGCTCGCCCTGCCGCGGCGCCGGGCCCCGTCGCCCTCAGGGGACGAGCCGGTAGTAGGCACGCTTGCCCAGGCGGATCAGGACGCCCCCCGCCGGGACCTGCGCGCGCGCGTCGGGATCGCGCAACGGCTCCTGCTCGACGTAGAAGCCGCCCTGCGCCATGAGCCGGCGCATCTCGCCCTTGGACTTCGTCAGCCCCAGGCCCGCGCATAGATCGACCCAGGTCGCCGATTGCAGCTCGGCCGGCACGCGCACTTGCGGCACCTCGTCGGGCGCCTCCTTCTGCTGGACGACCTGCCGGAACTTCTCCTCGGCCGCGCGCGCCGCCGCGGGCCCGCAGTATTGCTCGACCAGGTTGGCCGCCAGGCGCTTCTTGACGTCCATGGGGTTGCTGCCGTCGCGCAGCCGGGCTTTCAGCGCGTCGATCTCGGCGCCGCCCATGGAGCTCGTCAGCTCGAGGTACTCCGGCAGGTGCTCGTCGGCGATGCGCATCGCCTTGCCGTACATGTCGAAGGGGTCGTCGTTGATGTTGATCGTGTTGCCGTAGCTCTTCGACATCTTGCGCCCGTCGGTGCCGATGATGATCGGATTGGTGACCATCACGTGCGGAGAATCACCGAAGTGCTGCTGGATCGCTCGGCCCGCGAGCATGTTGAAGTGCTGGTCGTAGGCGCCGACCTGCACGTCGCACTTCAAGGCATAGGCATCGTAGCCCTGCATCAGCGAGTAGAGCGCCTCGTGGAAGCGCAGCGACTCCCCGCGCTCCATGCGCTGCTGGAAGTCGCGCCGGGCGATGATCTGCTTCATCGGGAAGATGCTCGCCAGCTCGATGATGTCGGCGAAGGCGAGCTTCGCCAGCCAGTCGCCGTTGTAGCGCACCTCGGTGCGCTCGCGATCGAGCACCCGGAAGGCCTGATCGGTGTAGGTGCGGGCGAGCTCGAGCACTTCCTCGTGCTGGAAGCGCCGGCGTTCGCTGGCCTGACCGCTCGGGTCGCCGAGCGTGGCCGTGTAGTCACCGATGAGGAAGACCACCTGATGGCCGAGCTGCTGGAACTTGCGCAGCTTCTGGAGCGGCACGAAGTGACCCACGTGCAGGTCCGTGCCGGTGGGATCGACGCCCAGGTAGACGCGCAGCGGCCGGCCCAGCTTGAGCTTCGCGCGCAGCTCCTCCTCCATCTGGGCGCGCAGGCCGCGGCCGTCGCCGGTCTCGAGCGCCCCCCAATCCTCGGCCTCATCCGCGAAGCGCGTGGCGCGCATGAGGATCTCCACCTGCTCATCGACGCTGTACTGCTTGTCGGCCACTGCCCTCACTCCTCCGTTGTTCTCGACTCATCGAGTCCGCGGTCGCCGCGGGCGTCCCCCTTCCGAGCGCCGCCGCCCGGAGGGTTGCCGCCCCGCCGGCGCCGTCGGCCCGGCCCTCGCCTGGCCCTAGCCCTTGATCACCGCCAGGGGCCGCAGGCGCGCGACCTTGAGGCTGATCCCCGCGGCGTGCATCACCTCGACCACCTGGCTGACGTCCTTGTAGGCGTCACTCATCTCTTCGGCCACCGTGCGCCGGTCTTTCGCCATGACCTGGATGCCCCGCTCGCGCATCTCCCCGATCAGGTCCCGGCCCTGGAAGCGCCGGATCGCCTCGTGGCGGGACATCACCCGCCCGGCGCCGTGGCAGCTCGAGCCCCAGGTCATCCGCAGCGAGGCCTCCTGCCCGACGCAGACGAAGGACTCGGTGCCCATGTCGCCCGGCACCAGCACGGGCTGTCCGTTGCGCCACGGATTGGGCACCCCGGCCGGGGGATAGGCGCGGGTGGCACCCTTGCGGTGGACGCACAGGGTGCGCGTGCGGCCGCCCACCTCGTGCTGCTCGAGCTTGGCGATGTTGTGGCACACATCGTAGAGCAGGCGCATCCCCAGGGTGCGCGGCGAGATGCCGAGCGCTTCCATGAGGGCGCGCTCCGCGAGCGACATGATCGTCTGCCGGTTCGCCCAGGCGTAGTTGGCCGCGCAGGCCATCCCGGCCAGGTACGAGCGCCCTTCCTCTGATGCGACCGGGGCGCAGGCGAGCTGCCGGTCGGGCAGCCGGATATCGTACTGCCGCACGGCGCGCGCCATCACCTTCAGATAGTCGTCGCAGACCTGGTGGCCGAAGCCGCGCGAGCCGGTGTGGATCTGGAGCGCGATGCGCCCCTGCACGAGGCCGAACTCCCCGGCCGCCTCCGGATGGTAGATCTCCTCGACGAGATCGATCTCGACGAAGTGATTCCCGGAGCCCAGCGTGCCGAGCTGCTCGCGGCCGCGGGCGCGGGCTCGTTCGCTGACCGCCCCGGGATCAGCGCCGCGCAGACAGCCGTTCTCCTCGGTGCGCGTGAGATCGGTCTCGGATCCGTGCCCCTGCTCCACCGCCCAGCGCGCGCCCTTGACCATCACCTGCTCGAGCTCGCGCTCGGAGACCTTGTCGATCGCGCCCGAGGAGCCCACGCCGGTGGGGATGTGGGCGAAGAGCGCGCGGACGACATGCTCGAGCTTGCCCCGCAGGTCCTCGGGACCGAGCAGCGTCGTCGCCACGCGCACGCCGCAGTTGATGTCGTAGCCGACGCCGCCCGGGGAGATCACGCCGCCCTGCGCCGGATCGGTCGCGGCCACGCCGCCGATCGGGAAGCCGTAACCCCAGTGGATGTCGGGCATCGCCAGCGAGTAGCCGACGATGCCGGGCAGATGGGCCACGTTGGCGACTTGCGCGAGGCCCCCGTCGGCGCGCACGCGATCGATCATCGCGTCGGTCACATAGACGCGGCCCGGCACCTGCATGCCGCCGCGCGGCTCGATCTCGAACAGGAAGGGCTGCACGCGGCGCAGCGGCATGTCGCGCGGCTGATTGCGCGGGTCCAGCTCGCCCCCACCGCCGGGGTAGCTCTCGTCGGGCTTCGAGCGCTCGCGCGGCCCGGGATGCTCGCGAGCCACGGGATGCTCGCGAGCCACGGGATGCTCGCGCGACCCGGCATGCTCGCGAGGCCCGGTGTGCTCGCGTCGCCGTTCGCGCTCCCGGTGTCGCTTGCGGCCCTTCATGACATGCTCCCCCCGGCAGCGCGGCACGTCGCCCCGCGCCGCCCTTGTGCCCAGACCCTCGTCCGGCCCGACCGCCCACCTGCCCCTGTGCCGGCCCTAGGTGTCCAGCACGATCACGAGATCATACCCGTCCGATGCGCGCGGGTCGATGCGCAGGCCGTGATAGGTGGCGGCCTTGACCCCGACACCGGACGGGTGCCGGTCCGGATCGTACACCTCACCCGCCAGCGCGGCGGTCAGTCGGAAACCCTCGTCTGCCTCTTCGATCCGCACCCGCTCGACTTGCGCCCAGCGCCGGCGGCCCACGTCGTGCAGGTAGAGGATCTCGTTCAGCCACGTCACCATCAACTCTTCGAGATCCAGACCCGCGAGCGCGACCTCGCTGCTCTCCACAGGCCGCACGCGGCTCGGGTCTGTGAGGAGGCGCAGCAGGCCCAGTGCGGCCTGGCGGAAGAGCCCCTCGCGGTCGCGCGCCCAGACGCGCAACGCCACGTCCGCCGTGTGGCCGATGGGCTCCGTGCCCTCGGGTTCCGTGTGTTCCACGTCCCGCCCTCCTCTCACCCGCGTTGGGCATGCGCCGCGCGGGTCGTCTCGATACTATCGGCCTGGGAGGGCGCGCGGTAGCCGCGGTTTGGCACGGAACGCTCGGGGATGGCGCGGGGCGCAGGCGCGCGGCGGCCAATGCGGCCCGGGTCGGACGCCTGAATCACCTTGTCAACTCCCCCACCGGGTGTTAGCAAGGAATCAGTAGCTTCCCGCCGGCTGCGGCAGGCGCCGCCCGGCGGCCGCGTGCCGCTGGCCGCGACGGGGTGGCCGCCGTGGGGCAGCCCAGGCATGCCGGCGGATGGGGGGTGCGGCAGTCCACCCAGGGCTGTCCGATGGGCGGAGACGAAGGCGTGCGAGGGCGAGAGACATGAGTGCGGGATGGAACGTGCAGGCGGGGCGTTGGATCGCGTTGTCGAGCTTGGCTGCCGGCACGGCCCTCCTGCTGGCGGCGGGCTGCTCCGAGGATAAGAAGTGCACGGCCTGCCCTTCCCCGTCGGTGCGACTCGACCGCATCGTGGCGATCCCCGAGTCGACCTCCGTGGGCGACTCGCTGCACATGTGGGGGATCGGCGAGGGCGCGGGCCTGACCTTCCGCTGGAGCGCGACGCACGGCCGCTTCGTCGTGGTCGACGAGAACTACGCCCGCTGGAAGGCCCCGGACGAGCCGGCCGTGGTGACGATCACGCTCGTGGCCTACAACCAGACCGAGAGCGCCACCACCTCGCTCGTCGTCCCGGTCGGCATGTACGTGCCGCGCAAGGCGCCCGCCTACGCGGGCGCCTCGTTCTGCGGGCTCGAATGCCACGACGTCGCCGGCCACGGCCAACACTACGACACCTGGGTTGCGACGGCGCACGCCCGGGCGTTCGCGGGCGTCGAAGCCGATCCGGGGTTCTCCCCCGCCTGCCTGAAGTGCCACACCGTCGGCGCCGGCGACACCAACGCCGAAGGCCGGCCGCTCAACAACGGCGGCTTCGACGAGGCGCCCGTGGCGCGCCTGGCCGGCGTGCAGTGCGAGAGCTGCCACGGGCCGCTGGCCGACGCCCACGGCGACACGATTCCGTCTCACGGCGCCGCAGCGCTGGGCGACTTCCTTCTGGCGGTCGGCACGGCTGTCAATCCGACCGGATGCGGCCGCTGCCACGAAGTCGCTCTGCACGACCACAAGCTGGTGTCGGAGTGGGCCGGCAGTCGTCACTCCCTGGCGCATGAGGCGGCAGCCGCGCGGGGCAACCCGCAGTGCGCCGGCTGCCACACGGCCCAGGGGTTCATCGAGCGCCTCGCCAGCGGCGCTCCGCCCGTCCAGGCGCCCGCAGGCCCGTTGCCGATCACCTGCGCCGCCTGCCACGACCCGCATGCGAGCACGCACGCCGGCGACCTGCGCGTGGGCTGCGAGCGCGATGACGACCTGTGCCGCCGCTGCCACACCGACGCGGGCAGCCCTCCGCTGGCGACGCCGCACGCCCCCCAGGCGCAGATGCTGGCCGGCGAGGGCGGCTACGAGTACGATCTGGCCGCGCCGCCCTCGTCGCCGCACATCAACATCGTGAACACGGGCTGCGTGCGGTGCCACTACGCGGACGGCACCAGCCAGCCGGGCCACCGCTTCCGGCACGACAACCAGAGCTGCGGCGCGTGCCACCGCGATGCGAACCCGAGCTCGCTCGCCTGGAGCCGGGGGCGCGCCGAGGTCATCGGGCTGCTCGCGCAGCTCACGGGCGAGCTGGCG
>CAZRWW010000006.1:83062-108667 GCA_964603725.1 uncultured bacterium | reverse complement strand
ACCACCCGGGGGGGTGGGGGGGGGGCCGCCGGCGCCAACGCCCCCCCGGGGGTTACAACACCCCCCATTAAAAAACAACTCGTGCGGGCCGACCGCAGCAACGGCGTGCACAATTACAAGTACGCCAAGGCCCTGCTCGAGAAGTCGATCGCGGATTTCGAGCCGACGCGCTGAGACCGGATTGGTCGGACGCGGCGGCGAGGGCCTCTACACCCGGCGCAGGCGCACGATCGTCGCGCCCCAGTGCCCGCGATGCGCCGGGGCCGCGCCAAACGACGCCACCGCCGGGTGATCGCTCAGCACGCGCGCGACCGCCTCGCGCTGCACGCCGATCCCCTTGCCGTGCACGATGCGCACCTCGATCAGGCCGGCGCGCTGCGCCTCGTGGAGATACTCGGCCACGACGCCCGGGACATCCCGCGCGGGAATCGTGTGCAGATCGAGCTCGTCGGTGATCGGGATGGCGAAGGTGTCGTCATCGGCATCACGCGCCGGGCCGGCGCCGTCGTCATCCGCGTCCCGCGCGGCGCCGTCGCCGTCGTCATCCCCATCGCGGGCCGCGCCGCCGCCGTCATCATCCCGCGTCGTGCGCCTCATGGAAGGCCCCCTCGTACCGCTGCCCGTCGTAGTGCAGCGTATAGGTGATCAGGGCGCTCGCCGCCAGCATGGCCGACACCGAGCAGTACTTGTCGGCCGACAGCGCGATGGCCCGCCGCACCTTGGCGGGAACAACCGGCTCGGTCTTGATATGGAAGTCGAGGTGGATGCGGGTGTAGACGCGCGGATGCTCGGGAGCGCGCTCGGCTGCAACTTCGATGCGCATTTCCTGAATGGTAACCCGCATCTTCTCGAGAATGCTCACGAGATCGACGCCCGAGCAGCCGGCCAGCGCGCCCAGGAGCATCTCCATCGGCGAGGGGCCAGCCGGCTGGAAGCCGGCCGCGCCTGCCAGGTTGGCGTCGGAGGCATAGGTGATCGAGCCCACGTGGTGATCGAAGTGGGCGCCGCGCTGCCAGACCGCCAGCGAGCGATTGACGTCCGGGCCATTCGACATTCGTGCGTCCTCCTCCGCCGCACAGCTAACCCCGCACGCGCTGGAGATGCAACCCCCGGCCGGCGCTCCTCGCGGGAAACAGCAAGGGGAGGCCTGCCTATTGTGCAGACCTCCCCGGTTTCCGTCCCCTAGACCAGTCCCCTGATCACCTCCCCCAATCCCGGCCGATTGTCGCATGCGGCCCGGTCCGTCCGGGAAGCCATCCTCACGGAGCTGTCTGGGATGAAAATCCTCGCGCTTTCAGATCTCTGCCGCCCTCCCTTGCAGCTTCGCTCAAGCCGCCGTCGTGAACTCCCCGCCGTGTGAGCCTAAGTACTCACACCACCACGGCGAGGTTCCTCGATTCCAGGCCCACGGGAAGTTCCAGGAGGGTGTGGACAGTGACCCGAAGTACGACCCGTACGGCGTTGCCCACCGCGGGCCGCCGTAGTTGGACTCCCAGTACGGCCAGGAGCCGTATCCGGGTGTGGTCCCGAAGAACGTGCGCCCCCACGGATTGCCGTAAGCCGTCCAACCTGGGAACATCCACCCGCCGAACTGCCGGCCGAAGTACCCCGGGTTGTGACGGTAACCGAACGAACCGTAGGGATACCCCGCCTGGCCGTGCGCATGTCCGAACTGCCAGTAGGGGTAGGCGAAATGCGGCTGCGGATTGCCCCAGCCGCCCTGGAACCAGGGGAAGTCCCAGTTCTGCGCCGGTCCGTGCGGGTTGGCGTACCACGACGCCGCCGGCTGCGCGGCGGGGTTGCAGCTCCAGTTGAAGAAAGGATTCCACGCGAATTGACCGAAGTAGCCCTGTCCGCCGTATCCGGACTGACCCGGGTACGGGCCGCCTCCGTACTGCCCACCGAACCCTTCGCGGGGCTGGGAGCTCTCGGGGCTCTCGCCGCTCTTGTCCTGTTCCTCCGGCTGGGTTGCTGGACCGCCCATGGGGCGGCTGCTCCATGGTCCCTGGTGCATCGGTCCCTGGTACATCGGTCCCTGGTGCATCCAGGGGCCGAAGGACGCCTGCTGCCACTGGAATCCCGGCTGCCACGGCCCCCAGTAGGGCCCCTGCTGGAACGTGTTCTGGTTTTCCAAGGTCCTCGTCCTCCCTGTTGATGAATCCGTGCGCGATTGCCTCGTGGGCTGGCTGTGCATGAGCTGCCCCGTCAATCTTCGGGCGCGATGGCCGCGTTCCTTGGGGCAAAAGAGCTGGGAAGACGGAGAGGCCGACCTCGGACCGGGAGGCCCCGGAGCCATCGGGAGCCCGATCCGATCGATCAACGGCGGGATGGCCGGCGGCCATGGGAGCCGCGGCGCCTGAGCCCGCGGCGCCTGGGCCCGCGGCGCCTGAGCCGGCACCGCCTGACCCCGCGGCCTTATCTCACGACCACCATCTTGCGCGCCTCCGCGCGGCCCTCGACGGTCAGCCGAGCGAAGTAGATGCCCGCCGGCGCGCCGCCCGCCTGCCAGCGAGCGTTGTGCCAGCCCGGCTGCTTCCATTCGTCGCGCGCGAGCGTATCGACGAGTCGGCCGTTGAGGTCGAAGACCTCGAGGCTGACGCGGGCGCTGCGGTCGAGGCGGTAGCGCAGCGCGGTCTCGGCGCAAAACGGGTTGGGCCAAGCGCCCCGGAAGAGCACCTGCGTCGGCGGCCGCTGGCCGGCGGCCGCGACGGCCGCGAAGCCGCCCTCGCTCAGCCGCGTCTCCTCGTACGTCACGGTGACCGCGGACGCCGCCGCGGGCACGCGCAGCTGCACGAAGCGGTAGTTGTTCGGGTAGGGCACGTCGTGCGGCAGCGCGAGCGACTGCCAGTCAAGCCACTCCACGACGCGGAGGTCGTCGAACCACGCGTAGGCGTGGCCGCTCGTCGGCGCGTCCAGCGCCGCGCGCAGGTTGAAGAAGACGCCCTCTTCCGGAGCGGTGAAATCCCGGGTGTAGTACGTCCAGTCCGACGTCCCGTTCACGGCTGTGCCCATGTCCTGCGTGGCGATCTGGTTCCAGTTGTAGCGCTGATTGTAGAAGCGCATCGAGAACTTGGCGCTCTTGGCGTTGTCGGTCTTCATCCAGCCGCACAGGCTGTAGCGCCCCTGGGGAACAGCCGGCAGGTGCTTCTCGAGCGTGTTGACGACGCTCTGGCCGGCGCCCTGGGCGCGGTGCAAGCAGAGCGAATGGCCGCCCTCGTAGTAGATCTGATCATCGATCCACTCGTCCGAGCTGTTCATCAGCCACATGTGGTGGCCCTCTTCCTCCATCTCGTAGCGCCCGAACCAGAGCACCTCGCGGCCCCAGCAGACCTCGCAGGCCTGCGGATCGACACCGGCGACCGACAGGATCTGCGACAGGCTGCCCGCGCCGGCCAGCGCGATCGGCCGCGAGTACCAGTACGGCTCGCTCTCGAAGAACCCGGCTTCGCCCTGCGACTGCGTCACGGTCGGGATCGCCTGGGCCGGGTCGAGGAAGACCACACCAAGCGGCGCGTCGTAGTCGGCGCCGACGACCGCGCCGAGCTGGCGCGAGTAGTCCGCCATGCGATCGATGATCTCGCGCGCCAGCCGCGTGCGGGACGGAACCGGAATGTAGTGGTCGATGAAGGCGGGCTTGAACGTCCAGCGGTAGATGCCTTCCTTGTCGAAGAGCGCGTGCAGCACGATGGTCGGCATCGTCTCCGGATAGTAGAGGTCCATCAGGAAGTTGCCCAGGCTGTGAGCGATGAGGGTGCCGTTGTAGACCTCGAACCCCTGCAGGACGTGCGGGTGCGAGTTGATCACCGCGTCGGCGCCCAGGTCCACGGCGTGCCGCCGCAGCTCGCGGTCGCTCATGCCGGGCCAGATGCGGAAGCGCACGTCGTGAGCGCGATCGATCGGCACGAAGGGCGGGCAGAGCTCGGGGTCGGGATGCGTCGCGGCCGCCGCGCGCGCCAACTGGTCCGGGTCGATCTCCCAGGGGCCCGGCCGCACGCCCCACGGGTTGAGCCCCGTGGCCCAGGGGTCGCTGTTCCACTCCTCGAGCGGATCGTCGGGGGACGGGCCGGGGACGCCCCAGCCGCCCTCCTCGGGCGGCATGGTCTCGTACTCCTCGCCGCTGTGTGGGAAGCAGATCACGATGTCGGCCAGACTCTCGGCCTGGGCGATGGCGCGCTCGATGTTGGGCTGCAGCCAGTAGGCCAACCCGAACTTGTCGCACCCGGCGTCGAAGAAGGGCTGCTCGCCGTACTGCCGCCCGGTGCGATTGCACATGTTGATGAAGCCGAGGCGGATCCCGTCCTCCGTGTAGTAGACCGGCTGCGTCGCGAAGTACTCGTTCACGTCCGCGCCGCCGTAGACGATGCCCGCCTCTTCGAAGACCTCGAGGCTCTGCACCAGGCCCGGCAGGCCGTAGTCGATGATGTGGTTGTTGGCCGCCGAGGCCACGTCCACGCCGGCATAGACCAGGCCGGCGATGTTCGCGGGCCGGGTGCGAAAGACCACGCTCTTGGTGGGATGGGGTGAGCCCTGGTCCGTGAAGGGACACTCGGCGTTGACCATCGTGATGTCGGCCGCGTCCCCGAGAATGCCGCGCGTGAACTCGAACAGGTATTCAACCCCGTAGGTCTGAATGAGCCCACCCTGCGCCTCGTAGGCCCGGCCGGTGAAGACGTCGCCCGTGAAGTTGATGCTGCGGAATCCGCTGGGCGTGCCGGGCTCGACCGACACCTGACAGGTGTCGCGACCGAAGAGCCCGGTGTCGTCGGTCACGTCGAGCGAGATCGTGAAGGTGTAGTCCGCCACGGCCGTGAAGCTGTGGCTGGGGCTCTCGCTCGCGCTGGTCGTGCCGTCGCCGAAGTCCCAGAGAAACACATGCTCGTTGCTGTCGGGATCGTAGACCAGAGCTTCGAACTGCACTTCGACGCGGTAGAGCTGCTCGCCGCTGGCGCTCGCGGACGGCGGCAGCGCGACGACCTCGCCCACCGCCGCCTGCGCCTTGACGGTCGGCGCGATCGGCAGGTCCTCCGTGATGTCGTAGATCTCATCGAACAGCGTGACCCCGCCGTGGCTGGTGTCGCGATCGTTGACGAACACGATGTAGGCGATCACCGGCTCGTAGCCGTAGGTGTCGAACCAGTCGCGGCCCACCGGCAGGAGGTAGCCGTGCCATTCTTCCTGCGGGTAGGCCCCTTGATAGACGACGTTCCAGCGGTCGCTCAGCACGACCTGGCTGCCCGAGACGACGTAGAAGAGCTCGGTGCCCGATCCGTCGCCGAACCCGATCGACTGGATCTCGCCGCGTTCCTCGCTCTCGAGAGCGGCGTGGAGCACCGACGCGCGCGTCAGCGGATAAGGATCGATCCCGAGCTGCTTCCAGGTGTTGCCCCACAGCCGCAGGGCATAGGCGGTCCCGCCGTAGGTGTCGCTCGATTGGATCTCCCAGGCGTCGGGATCGAAATCCTCGTCCGGGTAGCTTGTCAGGGGCGCGGTGCCCGACTCGAAGTCGACCAGCGCAACGCCGCGCCCGGCCACGCCTGCGCCGCTGGCCGTCGCGCTCGGCGCGGCGGCCCCCGCTGCGCGAGCGGCGGGCGACGTGAGCCCGGCAGAGCCAAGCGCCCAAGCAAGGCCTAGAATAAGGGTTAGAGTAGCACCACCGTGCTCCGGGCGGGGAATCGGGCAAGCGCGCATGCTGCGGATCCTTTCCAGGGAGTACGAGTGAAAACCTCCGTAACTTATTCTACTGCAAATGGTTGAGCGTCACAAGCGGGGATGTGCTCCCCGGCCGCAGGTGCTTGTGCTATAGTCATTTGCTTTGGGTCAGCCTGGCGGTCGGCGCTGACGGTGGGACGGGCGGGCCCGGGAGATGGGAGGTGGAACGCGCGATGATCATCGGAATCCGCAGAGAGGACAAGAATCGATGGGAGCGGCGGGTGCCCCTCGCGCCCGAGGACGTGCGGCGGATCATCGCCTCCCACGGCGCGCGGTTCATCGTGCAGCCGTCGACCTCGCTGGCGGGAGAGCACCTGGTCCAGCTGCCGCAGCGAGTCTATCCCGATGAGGCCTTTGCCCAGGCCGGCGCGCGGATCGACGAGGACCTCTCCACGTGCGACCTCGTGTTGGGCGTCAAGGAGATGCCGACCAGCCTTTTCCGGCGTCATGGCGCCTACTTCTTCTTCTCCCACACGATCAAGTGCCAGCCGTACAACATGCCCATGCTCAAGGACCTGCTCGACCTCGGCTGCACGCTCTTCGACTATGAGTTGATCGCGGACGAGCAGAACCGCCGCAAGGTCTTCTTCGGCCGCCATGCCGGGCTGGCCGGGATGATCGACACGCTGGCCGCCCTGGGGCAGCGACTCGCGATCGAGGGCATCCCCAATCCCTTCACGAAGCTGGGGATGGCGCACGAGTACGGCAGTCTGGCCGACGCGCAGGCCGCGGTGCTCGAGGTGGGCGGCAAGATCAACGCGCTGGGACTGGACGAACGCATCGCGCCGCTGGTCGTGGGCTTCGCGGGCTATGGGAACGTCTCGAAGGGCGCCCAGGAAGTCCTCGACCTGCTGCCGACGCACTCGCTCACGCCCGAAGAGCTGACCGGTCTGCGCGCGCGTCGCGACGTCGACAGGCGGCACGTGTACAAAGTCGAGTTCAAGGAAGCCGACATGTTCAGGCCGCGGGATCCGGGAGCGCGCTTCGAGCTCCAGCACTACTTCCAACACCCCGACCAGTACGGGTCGACTTTCGAGCGCTACACTCCGCATCTGAGCGTGCTGGTCAACGGCATCTATTGGAATGACAAGGTCCCGCGGCTCGTGACCAAGGAGTCCCTTAGGGAGCTGTACGCCAAGGGCCAGCCCCATCTGCGAGTGATCGGCGACATCTCCTGCGACATCCTGGGTGGCATCGAGGCCACGGTGCGGGCCACCACCCCGGATGAACCCTGCTTTGTGTACGATCCGCGGGCTGATCTGGCCCACACGGGCTATGTGGGACATGGCCCGGTGATCATGGCCGTGGACAACCTGCCGTGCGAGCTCCCCCTGGAATCGTCGCAGCACTTCAGCGCGTCGCTGCGCGGGTTCGTGGAGGAGCTGGTCGAGGCAGACATCGGCCGCCGCGAGGGATTGGCCTCGCTCTCGTATCCGCTGCGCCAGTCCGTCATCGCCTTCCGCGGGGAGCTGGAACCACGGTTCCAGATGCTTGCGGACTGCATCGCCAGGCTGGTTCACTAGGTATCGAGCTGCCTGAACGGCGCCCGGCCCCAACTGCGACCGGCGCCCCGCAGCACGTGCGCAGACAGAAGCACGAAAGGAGACAGACCGATGAGTCGCGTTCTGCTTCTCGGAGCGGGTCTGGTGACCCGCCCGCTGGTTCGCTACCTCCTCGAGAAGCCCGACCTGCATCTCACGATCGGCACGCGCACGGTGGCGAAGGCGCACAAGCTGCTCGAGGGTCAGCCGCGGGGCAAGGCGATCGAACTGCTGGTCGATGACCAGGCCGCCCTGGACAAGGCGGTCGCCGAGCACGATCTCACCATCAGTCTCCTGCCCTACACGTATCACGTAGTCGTGGCGAACCTGTGCATCAAGCACCGCAAGAACATGATCACCACTTCCTACGTCAGCCCGGCCATGAAGGCGCTGGACGGGCCGGCCCGGGACGCCGGAATCCTGATCCTCAACGAGATCGGCCTGGACCCCGGCATCGATCACATGTCGGCCATGCGGATGATCCACGACGTCAAGAACCGCGGCGGCCGGGTGACCTCGTTCATGTCGTACTGCGGCGGCCTGCCGGCCCCGGACGCCAACACGAACCCCTGGGGCTACAAGTTCTCCTGGAGCCCGCGGGGTGTGGTCATGGCCGGCCGGAACCCGGGCAAGTTCCTGAAGGATGGCCTGGTGGTCGATATCCCGGGGCCGGAGCTCTTCCTGCACTACGAGACGGTCCAGGTGCCCGACGCCGGCGCTTTCGAGGGCTACACGAACCGCGACTGCCTGGGCTACATCGAGCTCTATGGCCTCCAGGGCGCGAGCACGATGTTCCGCGGCACGCTGCGCTATCCCGGTTGGTGCAAGACCCTGAAGGCGGTCGTCGACCTGGGCCTGATCAACGACGCGCCGCGCGCCGACCTCCAGGGCAAGACCTTCGCCGACATGATGCGCCTGCTCGTGCCCGGATCCGCGGGCCGGGAGATCAAGGCCGCCACGGCCGCGCACTTGAAGCTGGCGGTCGACTCGGATCCGATCCGGCGCATGGAGTGGCTGGGGCTGTTCAGCGACGATCCGCTGCCGCCGGCGCCCAACGTCATGGACGTGCTCGTGGCGCGCATGGATCAGAAGATGCAGTATGCGCCGGGCGAGCGCGACATGATCGTGCTCTTCCACGATTTCCAGGCCGAGTTCCCCGATCACCGAGAGCACCTGACGTCGACCCTGATCGACTACGGCATCCCGCGCGGCGACTCGGCCATGTCGCGCACGGTGAGCCTGCCGGCCGCCGTCGCGACCTGGATGATGCTCCAGGGCGAGATCCCGCTGACCGGCGTGCACATCCCGGTCGACCCGCGCATTTACGAGCCGGTGCTGGATGAGCTGGAGACGCTGAAGATTCAGTGCAAGGAGCGCAAGACGAAGGTCTGACCCGGCGAAGTCGGAGGATCGCATCATGACGGACAAAGAACTCCTGGAGGCCATCCGGGGTCGGGTGCGCGAGGGCCGACTCGACTGCAAGTATGCCCTCGAACTGGCCGAGGAGCTCGAGGTGCCGCCCGCGCGGATCGGCCGGATCTGCGACGAGGAGAACATCCGCATCGTCAACTGCCAGCTCGGCTGCTTCGGGACCCGGGCGAAGAACAGGTAGCCGCCGCTGCCGGCCAAGGCGCCGGGATGTCGGAAGTCGACACAAGTATACAAGCGTCCTTGTCATTCGGAGCCACGATTCGTCCAGCCTTGGGCCGAGGCACCGGGTAGAGAGCCTTGCTCCGCGCAGGCGCGGGCGAGGTGCCGTCGCACCGGCCGGCGGCGTGCCGCTCTGGCACGCCCGCGGAGCGGATGGACCGCGCAGGTGTACATGAGGAGGGTCATGTATGCCGATCCCGCCCCATGTGGCGGAATCATGATTTATGCGAAGGAGAGGTTGCCGTGGACGAGCAAGCCGTCCGAGACCATCCGCCCGTCGATGCGCGCTGGACCGAGCATCTCATGCGCGCCGCCGACGCCTTCGCCCGCGAAATCCGCGGGGCCGTGCCGGAGGAGTTCTCCCGGCACGCCCGCGGCTCGGTGCGCGAGGCGCTGCTCGCCGTGCGCGGCCTGATCGACGCGAGCATCGAGCGGCTGGACCGCGAGGAACCGGCCCCGCCGGCCCACCAGATCGAGGTGGAGTAGTCCCTGCCTTCTGGCGCGCCCGCCGGTCATCGGTGTCCGCGCGCTCGCACGCCCGCGCGGCGGGGCGCCGCACGCGATCCCGCGCCGCCGCAGGAGGAGACCGCCGTGCCCCGCATCCTGCTCTTCACCGGCAAGGGCGGCGTCGGCAAGACCTCGGTGGCCGCCGCCACGGCACTGCGGGCAGCGGACACGGGTCGGCGCACCTTGGTCATCTCCACCGACGCGGCACACAGCCTCGGTGATGTGCTCGGTCACCCCCTGGGTCCCGAGCCCACCCCCGTCGTCGAGCGGCTCGATGGCCAGGAGATCGATGTTCACTACTCGGTCGAGCGCCACTGGGGCAAGTTGCAGGACTACATGCGCACGCTGCTGCGCTGGCGCGGCGTCGACGAGATCTTCGCCGAGGAATTGAGCGTCTTGCCCGGCATGGAAGAGGTGGCGAGCTACCTGTGGGTTTATCAGCACTTCAACTCCGGGAAGTACGACGCGATCGTGATCGACGCGGCTCCCACGGGCGAAACCCTGCGCTTGCTTTCCTTGCCCGACGCCGGGCGCTGGTGGATGGAGAAGCTGTTCCCAATCCATCGCAAAGTGGCGCGCGTACTGCGCCCCGCCATCCAGACCATCAGCGACATTCCCGTTCCGCGGGAAGAAACCTATGACGCCGCCATCGAACTCTTCCACGAACTCGACGCGATTCACGCCGCCTTCACAGACCCCGCAACCACGTCGGTGCGGGTAGTCCTCAATCCCGAGAGTGTGGTTGTCAAGGAAACGCTGCGCACGTTCACTTACCTCCACCTCTTCGGGTACTCCGTCGATGCGACGATCCTCAACCGGGTCCTACCGCCGGAAGCGGGCACCGCCTACTTTGCCGAGATGCACGCGGCGCAGCGCGCAAGTCGAAGCTTCATTGCGGAGGCCTTCGCACCGGTCCCGGTCCTCGAGGTCCCGTACTACCCCACCGAGGTCATGGGGCCGGCCAGTCTGCGGGCCATGGCCGCCAGTCTCTACGGGCAACGTGATCCGATCGACCGCATCTATGTGGGCAGGACCTTCACGGTGGAACCTACGCGTGACGGCCGCGTACGAGTGGCGTTGGTGTTGCCCCATGTCTGCAAGGAAGATGTGCGCCTCATCCAGCGGGGCGGCGAGCTGGCGATCGCCGTGGACACTTACCGGCGTAACCTGGAACTGCCCCGCGCGCTTCACGACCGCACGATCGAGCGCGCTCGGATAGAAGAAGGGAGCCTGGTGATCGTGTTCGGCCCGCGGGCGACGGCGGCGGGCTGAGACCGGGGGCGCACCCTCTCTGACCCATTGCTTAGGATTCGCCGGCGCGGTATCCTGTGTAGTAGCTCGGGCGCCAAGATCGAAACGTTGACGACGACGGCGATGTCACGGGCATACGGCGCTCTCCCGAATGCCTGCGCCGGTCTGACGCAGCTCACGTTCCCGGCTGTATAGCCGCTGAGGAGCCCGCCGATGGATGAAGAACGCTGGCGCAAGGCGCGGGAGACGCTTGCGGATGCGCTGAGAAGGTCCCCGTCGGAGCGGGCCGCATTCCTGGACGCCGTCGGCGCTAGAGATCAGCAACTCCGTCAGGATGTCGAGCAGCTTCTGCGCGACGATCAGAGCGCCGATGCCGGTGGCCCCCCGCGCCCCTCGAAGTCTCCGGTCGTCAACGCGGCCGGGAAGGCAAACGACGATGACACCGAGACCCGCACTGTGCCGGCCGGTTCTCCGCGCAGCGATCCGGAGCACATCGGACCCTACCGGCTCATGGAGAAGATTGGCGAAGGTGGCATGGGGGTTGTCTACCTTGCCGAACAGCAGACACCAGTGCGCCGCCGCGTCGCCCTCAAGATCATCAAGCTGGGGATGGACACCAAGGAGGTCGTGGCGCGCTTCGAAGCTGAGCGCCAGGCGCTCGCTCTGATGACGCATCCGAACATCGCCCGAGTACTTGATGCGGGCTCCACCGAGACCGGCCGGCCGTACTTCGTCATGGAGCACGTGCCGGGAGTCGAGCTCACGCGCTACTGTGATCAGAATCGCCTGACCACGCGGCAGCGGCTGGAGCTCTTCATTCCAGTTTGCGAGGCAGTCCACCACGCGCACCAGAAGGCGGTGATCCACCGGGACCTCAAACCTTCGAACATCCTCGTCACCGTGGTGGACGGCAAAGCCATACCCAAGGTAATAGACTTCGGTGTCGCCAAGGCGATCAACCAGCAGCTCACCGAGCGCACGGTCTTCACGGAGCAGGGCCGCATCATCGGGACCCCCGAGTATATGAGTCCCGAGCAGGCGGAGATGTCAGCCTTGGATATCGACACGACAACTGATGTCTACTCGCTGGGCGTAGTGCTGTACGAGCTTCTGGTTGGTGCGCTTCCCTTCGAGGCCAAGAGTCTCCGCGCGGCCGGGTGGAACGAGATCCAGCGCGTCATCCGGGAGGTGGACCCACCCAAGCCCAGCACCAAGATCAGCAGCCTCGGCCCCCAGGTCACGGAGATCGCCCAGCGGCGCCACACGCCTGTCGCCACCCTCGCGCGACAGATACGCGGGGAGCTGGACTGGATCATCATGCGGGCGATGGAGAAGGATCGCACGCGCAGATACCAGGCGGCATCGGAGCTGGCAGCCGATGTGGAGCGCTACTTGCATGGGGAGGTCGTGGTCGCGAGCCCGCCGAGCGCCGCCTATCGATTGCGGAAGACGATCCGCAAGCACAGGCAGCTCGTCGCCTCGGCGACCCTGGTCTTCGCGGCCCTGACCACGGGGCTGGTCGTCAGCACGTCGATGTACTTCCAGGCGCAGAAGGCCCGCGCGCGCGAGGAGCGCGAGGCCCGCAAGGCTCAGCGGATCAACGCCTTCTTGCAGGAGATGCTCAAGGCGGTCGATCCGGCCGAAAAGGGACGCGAGGCAACCGTACGCGAGGTGCTGGATGAGGCGGCCGTGCTCGTCGGAAGCCAGCTTGCCGATCAGCCCGAGGTTCAGGCTGCCGTGCACAGCACGATCGGCAATACCTACATGGCGCTCGGGCTCTTCGACCAGGCCGAATCGCAGCTGCAGGCATCCCTTGCGATCCGGGAGGCTCTGCCGGAAGGAGCAAACCCGGAGGTCGCCAGCAGCCTCAACGACCTGGCGGCGCTCTGGAGAAACCGGGGGCGTCCGGTCGAGGCCGAGACCCTCTTTCGCAGGGCGCTCGAGTTGGATCGCAAGACCTTCGGCGATGCCCATCCCGTCGTGGCGACCACCCTCAACAACCTCGCGCTGCTCCTGAAGGACCAGAGCAGGTTTGCTGAGGCAGAGTCCCTCTGCCGCGCCGGGCTCGCGATCCGTATGTCAGCCCTTCCCGAGGATGACCCTGACGTCGCGCGGAGTCTGAACAACCTGGCGACCCTGCTCCAGGCCCAGGGCAGGTATTCAGAAGCCGAGCCGTTCATGACGCAAGCGCTGGAGAAGCGCCGGACATTCCTGCGGCCCGACCATCCCGACATCGCCTCGACTCTGAACAACCTTGGCGCGCTCCTCCAGGCACAGGAGAAGTACGCCGAGGCCGAGCCTCCGTTGCGGGAATCATTGTCACTGCTGAGGAAGCTGCACGGCGACGAGCACCCTTCGGTGGCGTCTGCCTTGGGAAACCTCGCGGTCGTGATCGAGTACCAGGGCCGTTACGCTGAAGCAGAGTCTCTCTACCGAGAGGCCCTGGCGCTTTATGAGGCCATCCTTGGCCATGAGCACCCCATGGTGGCCAGCGCCATGAATAACCTGGCCAGCCTGTTGCACAATCAGGGGAATGCTGCTGAGGCCGAGTCGTATCACCGGGCCGCGCTGGCGATGCGACAACGTCTCCTCGGCGAGAACCATGCGTCGGTGGCCACCAGCCTCTGCAATCTGGCCACCCTTCTGCAGGATCAAGGGAGACTGGTCGAGGCCGAGCCTCTCTACCACCAGGCTCTGGCTATTCGCAGGGGTCGCCTGGGCGACAGTCACCCTCTGGTGGCGAATGCGCTACTGGGGCTGGGAACGCTGCTCACCGAGAAGGGTGATGCGGCCGGCGCTGAGGCTCTTCTGCGAGAGTGCGTGCGCATCAGGCTCGGGGTCAAGGCGCGCGACTCGTGGACGGTCGCCCACGCGCAGAACGCCTTGGGGCACTGCCTGAGCGTTCAAGGGCGCTATGCCGAGGCGGAGTCCCTCATGGTGGGCGGCATCCCAGTCCTCATGAGTTCGAGCTCCTTGTCATTGAAGCGCAAACAACTGGCGGTGCAACATCTGATCACCCTGTACGAGTCCTGGGGTAAACCGGCGCGGGCCGCCGCGTATCGGGCCGAACTGGGGAAGCTGCAGGGGACAAGGTAGAAATCGGCGCCCGTTGCGGGTCGGTGCGGCTGGTGAGGCATAGGTCAGCCGCGGCGTTGCTCGGTATCCAGGCGGACGGAGCATCGAGACTCCGTCCGCCTTCGGAAGCGGCGGATGACGGAGCGGTTAGCGCAGCACGGTGATCCTCCGCGTGCTCTCGAAGCCCGGTGTCCTCATCCGCACGTAGTAGATCCCGCTGCCGACGCCGTGCCCAGCGCCATCGCTCCCGTCCCACTCGATCTCGTAACGACCTGCCGCAACCGCGCCTGCGACCAGCGTCCGCACTGTTCGCCCCGTCACGTCATAGATCTTGAGACTAAGCTCCGTCGGCTGCGGTACCGCGTAGGCAATTGTCGTCCGCGCGTGGAACGGATTCGGGGCGCCCGCCTGCAGCGCAAAGGTGAGCGGCACGCCGTCTGCCGTTCCTACGCTTGACGTGTCAAGGCGTTCGATGATGTTCGTCATCCGGTGGGCATGACCGCTCTCGTTCACGAGCGTCACGTGCACGAACCACAACCCCACTTCCGGCACCGGAATCTCGATGTGGTACGGCGGACCCCCGCTGGGCAACCCGTCGTACACCGGCTCGCCCGGCCCGCCGGCATAGACCTCGTGCTCGGTCGGGCTGACCAGCATCGTCACCCCAATCTGCCCGCTGCTGCGACCGCGGCCGCCGGTCATGTTGGCCAGGTACCCCGTCTCGGGATCCAGCTCGCCGCTCGCATCCTCGCCGGTCCACGGGTCCTTGAAGCCCACCACGATCCGCCCGCTGGGCAAGGCCGGGTAGACAATCGAGTTCAGCGTCAAAGCATGCGCCCCACCGCCATCCCAGAACACCCCCAGCAACACGTCCCGGCAAAGCTCCAACTCGTTGCGCACCCGCCGCCAGTCCGCCTCGGTCCACGTGCTCCCACCACCCTCACAGTTGTAGTGGCAGTAGTAGCGCACCGTGTACCCGTCACCGTAGGCCTCCAGCCATTGCCCCATGCCGCTCACCCAGTTCGACGGCAAGGTCCCCGTGCTGCTGCCCGTGCTCATGTAGGCCGCCAGCGCATCCACCAGTCCATCCGGCGCCAGGCCCCCACCCACCAGCGTGTCGCCCCCGGACTCGAAGTACTTCAGACACTGGGCCGCCGCCGTCGGCGCACAGTGATACTGCGAGTGGCTCTGCTGGCTGATCCCCGGTATCCCCTTCGTGAAAACCTCCTCCATCGGCGCCCGATGGACGATGATCCGACTCACCACCATCCCGTGCGGATCCACGTCGAACCCCAGACCCTCACGGTCGATGACCTGGAAGTCCTCGAGGCTGACCGTCCCCAGCGAAGGCGGCAACGGGTCGTAGTTGCACTCGCGCACCACCTCATAGACCGTCCCCGAGTCGGGATAGGCGACCGACTTGAATTGGATCGGCCCGGCCGAGGTCGATTCGGGAACCGCGTAGGAGGTCGACCACCCGCAGCCGGTCATCGCCACGGTCGAGTCGGGCCCCAGCGCCGGCTCGTAACCATCCTGATCATCGGCGATCAGCTCCCAGGTCGCGCCTTGGTCAAACGACACGTAGAACTCGACGTGCTCGATCTCGCCGTACTGCTCGGGAATCTGCACCTGGATGGGCACGCCCGCCTCGCCTTCGTTGCCGACCCAGTTGTGCCACGGCTCGGGCGCAATCCACGTGCCGGCGCCAATCTGAGGCACGGTCGGCACCGGGCACGGGTTCGGATCGCAGAGCGGCTGGTCCCCATACCACGTGCCCCCCAGATCGTCACAACCGCTCTGCGACGTGATGGCACACACACCCGTCTCCAGACAACAGGCGGCGGGCGCGGGCACCTCCCGTTCGATGATGTTCGTCATCCGGTGGGCATGACCGCTCTCGTTCACGAGCGTCACGTGCACGAACCACAACCCCACTTCCGGCACCGGAATCTCGATGTGGTACGGCGGACCCCCGCTGGGCAACCCGTCGTACACCGGCTCGCCCGGCCCGCCGGCATAGACCTCGTGCTCGGTCGGGCTGACCAGCATCGTCACCCCAATCTGCCCGCTGCTGCGACCGCGGCCGCCGGTCATGTTGGCCAGGTACCCCGTCTCGGGATCCAGCTCGCCGCTCGCATCCTCGCCGGTCCACGGGTCCTTGAAGCCCACCACGATCCGCCCGCTGGGCAAGGCCGGGTAGACAATCGAGTTCAGCGTCAAAGCATGCGCCCCACCGCCATCCCAGAACACCCCCAGCAACACGTCCCGGCAAAGCTCCAACTCGTTGCGCACCCGCCGCCAGTCCGCCTCGGTCCACGTGCTCCCACCACCCTCACAGTTGTAGTGGCAGTAGTAGCGCACCGTGTACCCGTCACCGTAGGCCTCCAGCCATTGCCCCATGCCGCTCACCCAGTTCGACGGCAAGGTCCCCGTGCTGCTGCCCGTGCTCATGTAGGCCGCCAGCGCATCCACCAGTCCATCCGGCGCCAGGCCCCCACCCACCAGCGTGTCGCCCCCGGACTCGAAGTACTTCAGACACTGGGCCGCCGCCGTCGGCGCACAGTGATACTGCGAGTGGCTCTGCTGGCTGATCCCCGGTATCCCCTTCGTGAAAACCTCCTCCATCGGCGCCCGATGGACGATGATCCGACTCACCACCATCCCGTGCGGATCCACGTCGAACCCCAGACCCTCACGGTCGATGACCTGGAAGTCCTCGAGGCTGACCGTCCCCAGCGAAGGCGGCAACGGGTCGTAGTTGCACTCGCGCACCACCTCATAGACCGTCCCCGAGTCGGGATAGGCGACCGACTTGAATTGGATCGGCCCGGCCGAGGTCGATTCGGGAACCGCGTAGGAGGTCGACCACCCGCAGCCGGTCATCGCCACGGTCGAGTCGGGCCCCAGCGCCGGCTCGTAACCATCCTGATCATCGGCGATCAGCTCCCAGGTCGCGCCTTGGTCAAACGACACGTAGAACTCGACGTGCTCGATCTCGCCGTACTGCTCGGGAATCTGCACCTGGATGGGCACGCCCGCCTCGCCTTCGTTGCCGACCCAGTTGTGCCACGGCTCGGGCGCAATCCACGTGCCGGCGCCAATCTGAGGCACGGTCGGCACCGGGCACGGGTTCGGATCGCAGAGCGGCTGGTCCCCATACCACGTGCCCCCCAGATCGTCACAACCGCTCTGCGACGTGATGGCACACACACCCGTCTCCAGACAACAGGCGGCGGGCAGGTTGAGGCGCAGACCACACTCCACACCCGACGCGACCACGAACTCGGGGGCAAAGGTGTACGTGCTGTCCAGCTCAAACGTAAACGAAGTGAAGGGATGGGCCTCGGAGGGGCGGACGTCGATCGCGTACCCGGCTGCGAAGTGACCACCGGGGGCGCTCATGCCCGCGTCCTCTGTGACCGGAAGATGAACGCCCGTGCCGGTCGGGCCAGTTCCCAGCCCATAGGAAAGGCTGAAGGAACTGCTCGGAAGCTCCGCCTCGGTGGAGTCGACCACGTGGAGCGTGCCAAGGCCGCTCTTCCACGTGTGCACCGCTGCCGTGCCCGTGGCCGGGAGCTCGGACTGCTCGAGTCGCGAGAGCTGCAGCATCTGCGAGTGGCCGTTGATGCCCGGGTAGAGGTTCACGCGGTACCCGTGGGCGAATTCGCCGCCCAGGTCGGGCGTCTCCGGGTCCTCCGTCACAGGCAAGTAGGCGCTGTCGCCAGCGGCCAAGGCGGAGGGCTCGCTGCCTTCCGGTCTCCACTGGGAGTACTGGATCCGCATCTGGGTTTGGTCCACGAGGTCAACTGCCAGATAGGACCGTTTCCAGACGTACGACTCCACCTGAGCGGAGTCCATGCCCACCATGAGGTCGTCGGTCCGATACAGGTAGCTCGTCTGCAGTGAGTCCCGCAATCCGGGGTACAGGGTGATCGCATGTGAGCCGGGAGCAAGCTCGATACTCCCTCCTTGAGCAACCAGGGCTCCGTCCACGTAGAACTGGCTTCCCGGGATTGGCGCGCTTTCGTGATCGAGCAGCCACAAGGTAACCATGGTATTGTCACACGGGTCGGGATCGCAGTCCTCCCATTCGGAATGCCACTCGCCGCTGAGATCGGCGCATTCGGATTGGGTCAGGATGAAGCACGCCGTCCCCACGCAGCAGACACTCAGCAGTCCCGCAGGCGCAGCGCGATAACCCTCCGTGTTGAAACCCATGCCGCCCCGAAAGATGCTCGTGCCCGAGTTCGGCAGCACCGGAAACAGCTGCGGATTCTGGTCGCAGTTGGTGAAGCCGACGAAATCGGTGATGGGATCGACATCGATGGGGATGATGCCGACATTGGCGTAGGCATAACCGGTGAAGTAGTAGACTTGCTTCCAGTTGCCGGTCCAGTAGTTTGTCTCCAGCACGACGATCGCGGTCCCCTCATTGGGGCCGGGCCAGCCGGGCGTGGGAAGCTCGATTCCGGTGACCGGATAGCAGGGTCCGTATGAGTAGATCGAGAAGATGTCGCCCGGATAGCTCCCGAATCCGAATTCCGTGCCGGACCAGACCTTGGGCTCATCCCAGGCGGCCAGTACGTACCAGACATACTCACCCGGACCGTCGATGCGAACGACCTCCTGCGCCGAGTGGCTGATCGCATGGGCCGAGTACGCGCCGCACCAACCCTCAGCGGGTGGATCGCTGGAGAAAGCTATCGCGGCTTCGTAGTGGGTGATCATTGCCCCACCGGAGAGGTCATTCACGTCAGCCATGGCCACGGGGCTGATCCACAGCGCGAGGCCAGCAACACCGAGCGAACAGATCGTTGCCTTCACCGTAGCGCCTCCCTCAACGTTCGAGTGATGGGCCTGCGGGAGTTCCCGCCTGGGTTCTCAATCGCCGTGATCGGCCCCCGTGTCCGGCGACCAGGAACAGCCCTCACGCAAGGCATGGCTTCGATGGGCCCGCCGAACCGGGCATCCCAGCCGCCCCACGTGAGGCGTGGACTGCATCCGCCCGCGGATCCGGTCAATGATTGCCGGATCCGCGATCATGCTCACAAACGCATCTCGGCCCGGCGCTGACCTTTCAGCGGTGGGTCGATCGCGGGAAGCCCGCTAGAGACACGGGTCCTGGTCGGCGGTCGGTGGCAGTGTGCTGGGGAGTGGATCGTATCAGCGGCGGTGTGGGTCCGATACACCATCACGTCGCTCCCAGCAAGGCATTAGCGGGAAGCCATGAAACAGGAACCTCTTCTCCGACGATTATACGTCCGTGACGGGGCGGCGAATAGCGATATGTATAAGTGTGCGTGTGTAAACATGCGCATGTGGGCGTTGGGCCTGCTGGGCAGCCGTTCCAAGCTGCAGGAACGGGCCGAGCGGTGGACAGATCCAGATCGCAGGGATGGGCATTCCGGCCCGAGCGTGATAGGGTAGCCAGAACACCCCAGGAGGTTCCCATGGCATTCGAACTCCCAAAGCTCCTTACCGACGTGTTCCGCCCTGAGCCGGGCGAGCTGGTCGTGGTGGGCTGCGATCTTCCTCACGGAGATATCGTCGATCACTCGGCGTGGCGTGACCGGCGCGCCATGGCCGAGGAGTGGCGCCAGGCTTTCGTCGCCCTCGGCCAGGCCCATGGCTTCGAGACCCGGCCCCTGCTCACCTACGCCGCCACCGGGGCCAACAACGCGGACTTGCCGTCGCGGGCGCGCGCGGGCGCTGCCGAGGTCTCGATGGACGAAGCGCTGCTCGGCTCCACGCTGGCCGTCTTCCTGACCGAGTACTCGGCGACAGCCCCGCTCAACGGCTACTGCCGCCGCAAGGAGGACTTCCGCGCCGCCTCGTTGCCCGGCGTGGAGCGGCGCATGGAGCAGAGCGCGCTGGCGGCCGACTACGGCGAGGTGGCACGGTGCTGCCGGATCCTCAACGACCTGCTCAAGGGAGCCGAGCGGCTGGACGTGCGTTTCTCGACCGGCCACACTTGCAGCTTCGACCTGCGCTGGCGCCAGGCGGAGATGGATGACGGCTATCTCCCGCGCGGCAAGCAGGGCGACCGCATCATCAACCTCCCGTCGGGCGAAGTGTTCATCGTTCCCTACGAGGGCGAGTTGCCCGGCGAGCCATCACGCACGGCAGGCGAGCTGCCGGTCGAGATCGCCGGCGAGCGCTTCGTCCTGAACGTCGCCGCCAATCGGATTCAGGCGGTGGCGGGAAGCGGCGCGGAAGCGCGGAAGATGCGCGCTCTGCTCGCGGTCGATCCGGCGCGCGCCAACATCGCCGAGGCGGCCTTTGGTTGCAACGATCGGGCAGTGGTCACGGGCAACGTCCTCGAGGACGAGAAGGCCGGCTTCCACTGGGCCTTCGGCCGCTCCAATCACCTGGGCGGCACCGTCGGCGTGGAGGCGTTTCTGCGGCCGGAGAACGTGGTTCACCAGGACGTGGTCTACGCGCGGGGCAATCCGATCGGGGTGGCCCTGGCGACGGTGATCTCACCCGCCGGGCGTCGCGAGGTCATCCGGGACGGCGAGTATCTCGTCTTCTAGGGCGCAGCGGCTCGTTTCGGGGCTCAGCGTGGCGCCGGGCTAAACCGCGCAGCGGGCGCATCCGGGCCGTGATCGCGCGGCGGGCGGACTCCGGGATTCAGCCCACGATCTCCCGCGTGGCGCGCTCGAGCGCGCCCGTGTCGAAGCGTACCAGCGGCAGCCCCGGGCCGTCGTGGCAGCCGCTGAAGGCTTGCGTGCGGCCGAAGCGCTCGGACCAGCGGCCGGTCAGGCGGGGCGACTCGTGCACGTGGCCGTGCAGGGTCACGAGCGGTTGGCGCTCGGCGATGAAGCGCTGGATGGCGATCGAGCCGACGTGCACGTCGACGGGCACGTGGTCGATCATGCGTCCATCCAACGCCGCGCGGTCGAGGGCGCAATCGTAGGGGGGCGCATGGAAGAGGAAGATCGTACGCTCGGGGGGCGCGTTCTCGGCCAACACTCCCAGATCGGCCGCGATCGTGCCGTTGCGCCGCTCGTGCTCCGGAACGAGCACGCTGCGGCGGCCCTCCTCGGGCGACACGCAGCCCGGATCCACGAAGCGCGAGACGTCGTATTTCTCCCAGTCCTTGAGCATGAAGGGCGTCGGTGGCACGCAGGCATACCCCGTCACGAAGAGGCTATCGAAGGGCACGGTGCGCTCGTGCACGTACTCGATCAGACCCTCGGCGTCGGCCTGTTCGAGGACCTCCTCGAAGATGCGGGGATCGTCGTTGCCCAGGATCACGAACCAGCGCGTGGTCCGGGCCGCCGCCGCGTCACGCCCAGCACCCGCCGCACCGGCCGCCACCGCAGCCGCGTCACGCCCAGCACCCGCCGCACCGGCCCTCGCAGCGACCGCCTCGGGCCCTGCGCCCGTCCCGGCGCGCAGTGTGCGGATGGGCCCCAGCAGGTGCTCCTCGATGAACTCCTCCGACCCCTGGTTGTGACGGAACAAATCGCCGCCCAGGAAGACGCCATCCGGGCGCTCGGCCCGCACGCAGCGCAGGAGCGCGCCGTAGCGCGCGACATCGCCGTGCAGGTCCGATGTGAACAAGCACTTCACGCGCCGGGTCCTACGTCGCCGCCGCGGCGGGCCTGCCCATCGGCAGCTCGCGCGCCGCGTCGGTCACGGCGCCGATCTTGACCGCGAAGCTGGTCTTCTGAGCGATGTCCTCGTCCGTGACGATGTGCACGTCGAGCAGCCGCTCGCTGCGGTAGCCGGTCCGCAAGTAGTTGATCTCGCCCAGGCACAGGCTCCAGCCGTCGAGCCAGCTCTCCAGCTCCCGGCGCTGCTCGGGCCCGCCGCGGAAGTGCACCAGCAGGTCGATGTCGCTGCCCGGGCCGGCGGTGGCGTTCTTGGTGCTGCCGAAGATATAGATCGCCACCACGCCGAAGCGCGCGCTGTCGATCTCCTGCGCGATGCGCTCGGCCATCTTCAGGCGCCACTGCCAGTACTGCAGGGGCACGCGCACCTGGTCGCCTTCATTGCCCGGTTCGGGCATCTGCTGGCGCCCCTCGTCGGGCGAAGCGAGCATGCCGATCGCCTCGCCCAGCTCGGCGTTCTGCAGCACGCGCAGGACGCGCCCCCCCGTCGCGGCCGCCACATCGATCACGCGCAGCGTGCCCTCCAGCTCGGCAAATTCGGGCAGCATCTCCTTGAGGAGATTGGGGGCGCGGCGCAGAAACTGCTCGTTGAAGACGACCCCGTGATCGTCGGGATAGAGCGGCAGGTACCGGATGCGCGCCTCGACCAGGTCCTGGAAGAAGTGCGTGCCGAAGGAGAGGTCCGGCACGTAGTTGCCCTTCTTGCGGGCGATCTCGATCAGCATCGCCGTGTTGCTGATGTCGGCGTAGGTGACGCTCACGCCCAGCTTGACGTCGCCGCGGCTGCCCCATCGCCCGGGGCCCATGAGCACGAACTGCCGCTTGGGCAGCAGCTTGTTGAGCTTGCCGACGGCCTTGCCCACGGCCAGCAGCTCCTGCCGGCCCTCGATCTGGCCGTACTGCTCAGGATCGACGTAGACGATGTGGCTGACATTAGGCACCCAGCCGTTGGAGACGTACCGATTGGCCGTGAAGATGAGGTCCTGCTCGGCCACATCCTTGGGAATCGGCGCCGGCGCGGCGTCGCCCGCGTAGCTCTGCGGCCGGCACTGCAGCAGGTGGAAGTCGCGGCCGTCGTGCGCAAACTCGATGTCGACCGGCGTCGCCAGGTGCTCCTGCAGGATCGTCATGATGTTGCGCATGTGCTGCAGGAAGGGCGTCTCGGTGAACAGCCCCTGGAAGGTCACCACCAGCTCGTCCTTGTCCGTGTCGAGCAGCAAGCCGACCGGCTTCTGCAGCATGTCCTGGCGCAGGAGGGAGAAGACCTTGTCCAGCGCCGGGTAGTTGCGCCCGCATTCACGCAGCAGCTCGGCGATCTCGACCGTCTCCCATGTGCCGGACTCCAGATTGAGCAGGTCCACCTTCTTGGGCGCGTAGCGCAGGATCTCGTCAACCGCGACGTTCGCCCGCAGGCGCGGCTGCCCGGGCACCGCCAGCACGGGGTAGTCATCCGGAACCCGGTCGACCGCGCGGGTGCCCAAGCCGGCCACCAGCCGGATCAACCCATCCTCGCGCTTGATGCGCGGCGACCAACGGAACTCGTTGTTGCTGAAGGCGACTCCGGCAAAGGCCGGCAGGAAGTACTTGCCTACCCTCGCGCCGACCACCTCCTGGATCAGGATCCCCATTTCCTCGTTGAACTCGAGCAGGCCGTGGTCGCGCCGGTACTCGATGGGATCGGCCCCGAAGGTCGAGGCATAGACCTCGGCGATGGCGTCCATCAGGGCGTTCAGGCGCTCCTCCTTCGTCCCCTGGTTGGCGAGGAAGAGGCTCTTGTACTTGCCGGAAAAGGCGGTGCCCAGGCGATCCTCGAGCAGGCTCGAGCTGCGGACGATCAGCGGCACGTCGCCCAGATCGTCGAGCGCCACCGACAGGCCATTGATCACGCGCGGCGTGAAAGAGGAGCTCTTGAAGAGCCGCACGATGCTCGGATACTCATCGCGGACCTGGTCGATCTCCTTGAACTTCTGCTCGAAGACATCCTGCAGGTCGTTGTACCCGACGAAGTCCAACAGACCGTCGGAGGCGATGTACCAGGTCTTGGGGATCTTCACCTTGCCGATCGGCCGCTCCGGCGACTGGGTGCGCTGGAGCACCTTGTACGCCAGGATCAGGCCCGCGCCCTTGCCGCCCAGCTTGCCGTGGCTCTCAGGCGGCATGATGATGCGATCAACCAGATCGACGAAGTCGTTGACCTCGACGAACTCCTTGGCGGTGCGGACGAAATCGAGCTGCTCGGTGAGCAGCCGCTGGGTGAGCAGCACGCGCAGGCTGCGGCGGGTCGAGACCGGCAGGTCGCGCCCATCGGACACGACGTGGTGGAACCGCCGCAGGGCATCGGCCAGCTCCGGCAGCGAGGAGCGCATGCTGTTCAGGATGCGCATGAAACCGCCGGCCTTGTCCTCGACCATCCAGCGCTGAATGCGCGAGAGGATCTCCTGGCTGCTCAGGTGCGCGGCAGCCAGCTCGAAGGGGCGATCGCTCAGCATGGCCTCGGTGTTGGGCTCGAAGCGCCCGATCGGCACGTTCGACTCGCTGCTGAAGCGCTCCTCGCCCGCCGCCGCGACCCCACCGGTCAGGATGGCGCGCGCCTCCTCGACGCCGATGCGCGTCAAGTGGTTCAGCATCCGCCGCGCGATGCGCAGGTAGAGCGCCTTGTCCGACTCGCGCAGCAAATGGATCGGGGCGCGCCAGTCGTCACGCCGCGGCGCGGCGCGCCGGCTGCGGGCTTCCTCCCAGTCGCGCTGCACATCCTTGAGGCGCTGGTAGAAGAGGTAATGGCCCAGCCGGTCGGCCAGCGTGGTGAGCAGGCGCTGCTCTTCGCGCAGGAAGGGCCCGAAGTCCTCCTGCGGCATCTCCTCGATGTAGTAGACCACCAGCTTGCCGACAACCTCGTCCTGGGCCCGCAGCGGAACCTCCATCGCCCAGCGCGTGGGCTCGAAGGGCTCCGAGAGGTACTCGCGCCCCTCGTAGATGAGCCGCACCCGGCAGATGCGGGTGTGCTGGAAGCCGGGCGGAATCGCCGCGGCCACGCCCTGCAGCACCTCGTCCAGCGAGGCGTCGCTGCGATTGAGCTGCTTCTCCACCTCGTAGAAGCAGCTCAGTTCCTTGGCCCGTTCCTGGAGATCGTCCAGGAGCTGGCGATGCGGCTTGGTCGGCCTATTCATGGTGTCGGATCACCCCCCGGCCGTGGCGGCCGTCGACCTTGACGAGCAGCGGCTGGGCAGTGCGCACGTGCTTGACGAAGTCCGTCTCGGCCAGCGTCTCCTGCCGATCCAGCCACTCCCAATCGATCCCGTGCGGTCCTTGGTGGCGCACCGACAGGTAGAGTACCCGACAACCGATCAAATTGTGAAAGAAATGCGAGCCCTGACTCAGGTCGGGGTTCATCTCCGGCAGCGTGGCCTCGACGATCACCCGAGCCCCGCACACCTGCCCCCACTCGACCGGCACGCCCAGCCAGGGGTCGGAGGACCCCCAACGCCCGAATCCGATCAGCACATAGGGGCGCTCCTCGGCCAGCAGGCCGCGGTTGATCTTGTCCAGCTCCAGGGCGATCCGCGGCGTGTGGCGCGCCTCGAAGGACCGCGGCTTGAGGTAGACCACATCGCGGACGTCGTCCCGGACGCCGTTACCCAGGACGTGCTCCGAGGCCAGCAGGACCCGGGGGCCGGCGAGGTCGGCGGGGTCGAGCTCCACCCGGTGGGTGTCGACCATCATCGGGCGCACCTGGAGGAAGCTGAACCGCGATCGCTCCTCCTGGCGGCGCCGAGGCGTCACGGCGAACTCGATCTCGACCGGCGACTGCTCGACCTCCTCGGCGATCGCGAGCAGCCGGCGGATGAGGTCATTGAGCGGCAGCATGCCCAGCGACAGGATCGGGGCGAAGTCGATCACCCGCGGGCCGGCCGAGCCCAGCCCCGGTCGCAACCGTCCGGAGCCCTCGTCGTAGGCCGAGGCGATCTGGTCCAGGGCCCCGTCGAGCTCCGCGGCCGGCAGGTCGGCGCGCACGAGGTACTCAGTCTCGCGGATGGGGTCGGGCGGCGGCGGCGTGCCCATGTTGACCGCCCAGAACTCGGTCTGCGTGTTCTTGAGCAGGTCGCCGATGCTGTTGAAAGGCGCCGGCGCCGTCGGGTAGGCCGGCGAGTAGGTCCACGAGCGACCGCCGTCGACGATCTCCTTGCCCAGGCCCAGCGCGAGGCTGACGACGCCGTCCTCGGGCCGGGCGTGGCCGCTCGGATAGTAGTTGTAGGAGC
>CAZRWW010000006.1:56747-83052 GCA_964603725.1 uncultured bacterium | reverse complement strand
TGGCCCAGGCCCCGGGGGTGGCCGAGTCGGCGGGCAAGGGGCGGGGGGGGGCGCTTGGGTTTTTGTTGTAGGAGCGCGCCACGCCGGAGATCTCGGGATAGAAGCGCTCGCCCCACTTGCGCCCCGCGACCTCCTGGACGATCACGGCCATCTTCTCGGCGCCCTGGGGCTGGCGGATCGAGCGCAGATAGCTGCGCGCCTGGCTGAAGAAGGTCGAGGCGTAGACGAACTTGACCGCCTCGACCAGCCGGCGGAAGCGCGCGTCCACATCGGGCTGGTTGTTGGGCGTCATCTTGGTGGCATAGACGCCTGCCATCGGATGGTGGAGCGCGTCCTCGAGCAGGCTGGAGGAGCGGACCGCCAGCGGCGTGCGCACCTGGCCGGCGATGCCCCACAGGTCGCCGACGTACTCGGCCGGCAGGTCGGCTTGCTGGAGCGCGTGGGCGATGCGGTCGTCGGGCAGGTCGGCGAGGCGCTCGATCTCGATGCGGTTGCGCGCGAGGAAGCTGTCGAAGAGGTCGGTGGTGAGCACGACGAGCTTGGGCACGACGACGTCGAACTCGGGGAACTCGCCAGGGCTGAGCGCCCCCAGGATGCGCTCGTGGATCAGGCGCAGCCCGGCGCCCTTGCCGCCGATCCGGCCGGCGCCAATGCGGGCGAGGGCGGTGGTCCCGGCGGCGAAGTCGCGGTCGAACTGCGGCAGATCGGCACTGTCGGGTGAGGCCATGGGACCCCCTTGATACAGGTCGGGCGCCGAACCGCAGCCCGGCGCCCGCACCCGGTCAGAGTTCTAGGTCGGGTGGCCAGCACGAGGCACCAGCAGGGCAGGGCGCCGGGCACCCGCCACAAGACCACCCGACCCGCGTCGCTAGACCCAGCCGCGCTCGCGGCACGCCTGCGCGACCCGGTTGATCGCGACCACGTAAGCCGCGTCGCGCATGTAGATCTTCTGCTTCGCGGCCACGTCGCTGACGGCGATGTAGGCACTGGTCATCTTCTGGTCCAACCGCGCCAGCACGTCGTCTTTGGGCCAGAAGTAGTTCTGGTTGCTCTGCACTTGCTCGAAGTAGCTGCAGGTCACGCCGCCGGCGTTGGCCAGGAAGTCGGGGATGACGAAGATCTCGCGCTTGTGGATGACCTCATCCGCCTCGGGGGTTGTCGGGCCATTGGCACCCTCGGCGATCACGCGCACGCGCTTGCTGATCTTGTGGACGTTGTCGCCGGTCACCTGGTTCTCGAGCGCGCAGGGCATCAGGATGTCGACATCCTGCTCGATCCAGGCATCGCCCACGAGCACCTGGTAGCCCAGATCGGCCGCCTTCTTCTTGTCGATGCCGCCGAAGCGGTCGGTGATCGAGCGCAGCTGCTTGAGATCGACCCCCGTCTGCCTCTGGAAGGTGTAGGAGGCCTGGTCCTCCTGGTCCCAGCAGGAGACCGCGATCACTTTGCCGCCCATCTGGTGATACAGCTCGATGGCGTACTGCGCCACGTTGCCGAAGCCTTGCACGCTGGCGGTCGTGTTGTCCGGGCGGATGCCGTGCTGCTTCAGGGCCTCCCGCAGCGTGTAGACCAGGCCGTACCCGGTCGCCTCGGTGCGGCCGAGCGACCCGCCCATGCCGACGGGCTTGCCGGTGATCAGGCCCGGATAGTGCCCGCCCACGATGTGCTCGTACTCGTCGAGCATCCACAGCATGTGCTGCGCGTTGGTCATGACGTCGGGCGCGGGCACGTCGGACACCGGGCCGATGTTGCGCACGATCTGGCGAATCCAGCCGCGGCAGATCGCCTCCTGCTCGCGCATGGAAAGGTCGTGCGGATCGCACACCACGCCGCCCTTGCCGCCGCCCAGGGGAATGTCGGCCACAGCGCACTTCCAGGTCATCCACATCGAGAGGGCGCGCACCGTGTCGATCGTCTCGTGGGGGTGGAAGCGGATGCCGCCCTTGCAGGGGCCGCGGGCGTCGTTGTGCTGGCAGCGGAAGCCCTGGAACACCTTGACGCTGCCGTCGTCCATGCGCACCGGAATGAGGAAGTGGTACTCGCGCATCGGTGAGCGCAGCAGGTCGCGCGTCGGCTGGTCGAGGCCGATCAAGTCGGCGATCTTGTCGAATTGCGCGCGAGCCATCTGATACGCGTTGAACGCCTTCGAGGTAGCCATAACTCTTCCCTTTCTGCTTCCGCCCCCCGCGGGGGCGACCCCGGTTCGGTCCTGATCGCCGGGCCGATCGACGGGCCGGCATCGCCGGGCCGATCGGCGGGCCGGCATCGCCGGGCCGATCGGCGGGCCGGCCGCCGGCGCCGCTCCTGCCCAGCCCGGCAGTATCGGACAGCCTACCCGCGCGGGCATCGGTCTGAATACCGAATTTGGGTCATCCAAATGGATGAATCCGCTATGATGGGGTCCATGGTTCCCACCTCGCGCGACATCGCCGAAGTCCTTGAGGAGCACCGGATTGGAGTCCTCTCCCGGTGGCTCGATCTGCTCTTCGAGCTGCCGGGGGGGCGCTACCGGGACCACCCGGCCGAGGAGGTGCGCCTGTGGGCGTCGGGCGCGGTGAGCGCCGCCATCCGCTCGCTGGCCACGGCCGCGGGCGAGCCGCTGGCGGAGCAGGCCGCGCGGATCACTGGCGACCTCAGTCGCCGCGGCTTCAGCATCCGCGAGGTGGTCGAGGGGCTGGTGCTCCTGCGCCAGGCCTCCCTGCCCTTTGTCGAGCAGCGCTTTGCGCAGGACGAACGCCTCCGGGCGGCCGCGTGCGCGGCGCTGGACGAGGGCTTGCGGCGGCTCCTCGGCGCCGCCGCGAGCGCCTACGCCCAGAGCATGCTCGCCGACATCGAGCGGGCGAAGGCGCGCACCGCGCTCATGCTCGCGGCGGCCGAGACGGCCGGCAGCTCGCTCGAGCCCGAGCACGTCTTCAGCCGGGTGGCCCACGACATCGCCACCGCGCTGCGGGTCCCGTACTGCGGCATCTACGAGCGCGACGAGCAGCAAGTCTTCCTGCCGCGCGCCGCGGTGGGCGAGCTGCCCGGCGAGCGGTTGCGGCAGCTCCTGGCGCGCCCGCTGCGACCGGCGATCGATCCGATCGTCCGCGCGGTCGTGTCCGGGCCCGCGCCGGCACCGCGCATCTGCGCGGGCAAGGAGCCGTTCCTGGGCGAGACGAACTGCCGGATGCTGGGCATCGCCTCGGCGGTCCTCATCCCGATCGCGGCGGGTCGCGAGGTGCAGGCCCTCGCGCTGGGACTGTGCGAGGACTCGCGCCGGGTGTTCCGGCCCGGGCAGATCGAGATCGCCTGGGGCATCGCGCGCACGACCGCCCCCGCGGTGAGCAACGCGCACCTGCACGCCGCGACGGTGCAGCAGCTCGAGACCAGCCTGAGCCTGCAGAAGATCACCGCCGCCCTGCTGGACCGCCGCGGGCCCGACGAGATCCTGCAGGTCGTGTGCGCCGAGGCGCGGCGGCTGGCGGGCGCGCCCGGCAGCGCGATCGTGCGGCAGTCGACCGGCGGCGAGCACGAGATCGTGGCGCGGGCGGGGAAGTTCCCGGGGCCGCTGCCGGCATTGCTCGCCGCGTTGCCCCCGTCGCTGCCCGCCATGTCGCCTGGGCCGCTCCCGCCGTCCGCGCCCGCGGGCGCGGACGCGCCGGCGGGCTCGCCGCCGGCGCTCCTCGCGATCCCGCTGCGCACGGGCAGCGAGGTCATCGGCGCGCTCGTGCTGGCCGGCGACGAGCGCGGCTTCGACCCGACCACGGCCCGGCGCATGCAGCTCTTCGCCGACCAGGGCGCGATCGCCCTCGAGCACGCGCGCCTGAACGCGGAGCACGAACGGCTGGTCATTCTCGAGGAGCGACAGAAGCTGGCGCGCGATCTGCACGATTCGGTGTCGCAGTCGCTGTATGGCCTGACGATGTACGCCGAGGCCGCGGGGCGCCTGATCGACGCGCAGCGCACCGATCAGGCGCGGTCCTACATCGGCCAGCTCGCCGAGACGGCGCTCGACGCCCTGCGCGAGATGCGCCTGCTCATCTTCGAGCTCCGCCCATCGGTGTTCGACCAGGCGGGCCTGGTCGCGGCGTTGCAGGGGCGCTTGGCGGCCGTCGAGGAACGCGCGGGGCTGACCGTGCACGCCGAGCTGGGCGACCCCGGGCGCTTGCCGCGGCCCGTCGAGGAGGCGCTGCACGGCGTCGCGCGCGAGGCGCTCAACAACACGCTCAAGCACGCCGGCGCTGAGAATGTCTGGGTCACGCTGCAGCGCGCGCCGGGGGAGGCGTGGCTCGAAGTGCGCGACGATGGCTGCGGTTTCGATCCCGAGGCTGCGCGTTCGAGGGGCGGCCTGGGTTTGCGCAGCATGGAAGAGCGCGCGGCGGCGGTGGGCAGCACGCTCGAGGTGGCGAGCTCACCGGGGCACGGCACGCGCGTGCGGATCGCGTGCCCGCTCGCCGGTGTGGCCGGGCCGGCGGCGCCGGCTGAAGCTGATGCGACCGACACAGCGCGGGCAGCGCCCGGCGCGCCGGGCGTTGCACCAGCGGCCGGGGATCCGCCGCCAAGGGAGGGCTAGCCGCGTGGCACGCAAGGCGATCAGGGTTCTCATCGTCGACGACCACCAGATCGTGCGCAAGGGGCTGCGCGCGCTCTTCGAGACCGAGCCGGACTTGAAGGTGGTCGGCGAGGCGGCCGACGGGGTTGACGCGGTCGAGCAGGCCGTGAAGCTGCAGCCGGACGTGATCCTGATGGACCTGGTGATGCCGCGCATGGACGGCGTGGAGGCGACCCGGCAGATCATGAGCCAGCGGCCCGCGGCGCACATCCTCGTGCTGACGAGCTACGGCAGCGACAGCAAGATCTTCCCCGCCGTCAAGGCCGGCGCGGTGGGCTTCCTCCTCAAGGACACGCGCCCCGAAGCGCTGGTCGCCGCCATTCGCCAGGCGGCCGCGGGCCACTCCGCGCTCGACCCGGTCGTCGCCCGGCGCCTGTTGCGCGAGTTCGCCCATGAGGACGCCGAGCGGGCGCCGAGCGAGCCGCTGAGCGAGCGCGAGATCGACGTGCTGAAGCTCGTCGCGCGCGGGCTGACGAACGAGGAGATCGGCGAGAAGCTGTTCATCAGCGCGGCCACGGTGCGCACGCATGTCAGCAGTATCCTGACGAAGCTCAATCTCACCAACCGGACACAGGCGGCGCTCTACGCGCTGCGGGCGGGGCTGGCCTCGCTGGATGACGGAGGGGACTCGTCGGGATGAGCCCGGCCAGAGCAACTTGAGAGGCCAGCGGGGTCAGAGCTGGCCCAGAACACCTACTTGAATTGCCCCTTGATGCGTGCCCAGGTCGTCCTGACCTCAGGCGGGTCGCACGCCGCGGGGTCGTCGGGCACCGAGGCCATCGCGGGTTCAAACCAGATCCGGTTGGTCCAGCCGGAGCCACCCGGCCAGAAGACGAAGTGGGCGTCGAGCCAGCGGTCGCACGGCCGCCAACTCGGGCCGGCGAGGAGGCGACACAAGGCGTAGCGTTGTCCGGGCTCCAGAACAACGCCAGAGCGGACCGTGAAGTCGAGCAGCGGCGGTTCGCAACCCATGCCGGCTCCCAGCCAGAACCCGCAGTGGTCGAGCAGCTCCCAATGGCACCAGTCCTCGCCGATGACGCTCGGCTCGAAGACGTCAACGCCGCAGTACTCGTGCGTATGCCCGCCATAGAAGGTGTCGCAAACGGCGGTGCGAAAGGCGAACTGGACAGCATCGCCAGCCGTCAGGGCGGTGTCTCCGATCTGAATGATGACCGTAAGCGTGTCCTCGGTCTGGGCGGCGATGGGGCTTATGGTCCAGAGATCGCCATCGTGGTTGAAATCCAGTAAAGCCTCGGGGCTCGCGCCCAGCGCCGAGGCCCCAGCGAGAAGGCAGATGGCGACCGCCGCGCCCAGGATCTCTCCAAGCAGACTACGTGCCATTGGTCACCTCCTTGATTCCGAAGCACGACGCGAACGCGATCGTCACGATGCCGGGGAGCATCAAGCTGCGCTGCGACCCCACTGTCACGGTCCCAGACGGCGTCACATTTTACCACGATCCTCCCGCGGCGCAGGCTGGTGAGCCGGGACGACGAAGCCCGATCCCTGCGGACCGGCCGGCACTGTCAGGAGTTCCGGGATGACCTGCGGCGCCAAGGCGCCATCGCCTGAGAGGAAAGGCAGATCCTCGGAGCCATGGCCGACGCACGGACGCCCCACCACGCGCGGCACCGCTCTCTATCGCTGGCTCACTTGCCGGAATCAGAAGGCCACCGAGGGCTATGGGCAACAGGCGGAATGGACGGTCGAGATGCATGGGCTTTCGGGTTCTGGGGCTGCACGAGCACTTGCTTGATGTGATGCACACTTCAAATCGACCAGAATCGCTGCCAAGACAGTATGAATCATTGAATTCGCTCCGCCTTGTCACCACTGGTCCTGGAAGCAGCGCGTATTGCTGGCATAGCAGCATTCTTCTTGAAATCCCGTCGCCCCTGTGGCCAAATCACCCCGAAAGAGGGCACAAATGCTGCCTTACCAGCAATTCTACCTTCTGCTGGGGGATGCCATGACCGCTGAAGCGTGGGCCGGCGAAATCGGTGAGGTCGTTCGGCGGCACCGCAAGACGGCTGGACTGACCCAGCCCGAGCTCGCCGACCTCGCCGGCGTGGGCAAGAGCGCTGTCTTCGACATCGAGAAGGGCAAGGCGACGGTGAGGCTCGAGACCCTCCTCCGCGTCCTGGCCGCGCTCAACATCGAGCTGACATGGCGCAGTCCGTTGACGGGCGATCAGCGAACGGAGTCCCTGAATGCGTAGCGCGACCGTTCTCTTCCACGGCCGCCCGGCGGGCACGCTGACAGAGATCGCTCGGAATCGGAGCTATCGCTTCAGTTACCACCCAGACTACGAGGGGCCGCCGATCTCACTCACGCTGCCCCTGAGACCCGACCCCTATGAGTTCGATCGTTTTCCGCCCTTCTTCGATGGGCTGCTGCCGGAAGGGGCGCAGCTCGAGGCGCTGCTGCGCGCGGCGAAGATCGACCGCGACGATCCGATGCGGCAGTTGCTCACGGTCGGGGGCGATATCGTGGGAGCGGTGACCATTGTGCCGCAGGCGGAGGCTTCGGAGTGAATCGATGCCCGATCACCTACGAGCCGCTCCAACCCGGCGAGTCGCTCTACTCGCGCCGGGGTCTGCAGCGGCTGGCGCGCACGCTCACGGGCCTGCAGGATCTGCCGTTCACCGCCGAAGAGCAGAGGCTCGAGGCCGCGCGGCGCGCGACGAAGCTCTCGATTCAGGGGGTCCAGCCCAAACTCAGCGCGGTGCTGCGACCCAAGGAGCAGCGCTTCGAGATCGCCGACAGGCACGGCACCTACATTCTGAAACCGCCGCATGCGCAGTACGCGAACCTGCCGGAGAACGAGGACCTGACGATGCGGCTGGCCGAGTTGGCGGGCATCGCTGTCCCGTTCCACGGCCTCGTGCGCGCGGTGGACGGATCATGGACCTACTTCGTCCGGCGATTCGATCGGCTGCCGCGGGGGCGCAAAGTCGCCGTCGAGGACTTCGCGCAACTCGCCGGGCGCACTCGAGACACGAAGTACGACGCCAGCATGGAGCACGTCGCCAGGTTGATCGAGCAGCACACGAGCTTTCCCCAGGTGGAGAAGCTCGACCTCCTGCGACGCACCCTCTTCTGCTTCCTGACGGGCGGCGAGGACATGCACCTGAAGAACTTCTCCGTGATCACGCGGGGCGCGCGAGTCCAGCTCTCGCCGGCCTACGATCTGCTCAACACCAGCATCATCCTGCCGGTCGCGGGAGAGGAGCTCGCCCTGCCGCTGAACGGGAAGAAACGGAACCTGCAGCGCAAGGATCTGTTGGACTACTTCGCGATCGAGCGCCTTGGTCTCACTTCGGCCGCACTCAACAGAGTCGTGGCGAGCTTATCTTCCGCCCGGCCGCACTGGGAGCGGCTGATCGAGGCAAGTTTCCTTCCCGAGAGGCTCAAGGCCGCCTACCGCGACATGCTCAGCGAGCGATTCGAGCGGCTGGCGGCGTGACCTCGCGGTCACGGCCCGGGCTCGCGCTCGCCCTGCGCCACCGGGTACCGCGCGGGTCCGCCCTACACGCCAAGCAGGCGATCTACCGGCGGAAGCTCCCCTTCACCGCTCCCCAAGTGACTGCCCGAACGGGCACGGCCGGCCTCACGGTGAGGTGCACCGGGCAGCAGACCGTGCACTCATTGTGAATGGCGCGCACGTAGCCGGTGTACTCTCCGGCGCTCAAGCCAGCAGCCTGCGCGGTGACCGTCAGCGTCGCCTCGTAGGCGCCTGGTTCGGCTTCCACGGAAAGAAACGGTTGGGTCGCATCGTAGACCATGGCCGAATGCTCTGGCTCGTCGAAATGGACCAGCAAGTCACCGGCGACGCTCTCGCCCTCATCCACCACCAAATTCAGCACGTCCTCTTCGAACCAGTGGAGCATCGGGTAGCTGCCGCACGGCCATGGGCAGTGCGTGCACGGCGCTCCGGCTCGCGCGGGAACGGGCTGGCCGCCGCCGTAGAGAGGATACTGGGTGATGGGAAAGCAGCCCGCCCACTGGACCTCCTGCATCCTGCATCGGCCCTCGCTGGTCACGTTGAGCGCGAAGCGGGCCAGGAAGAAGAGGGGTCGATCGCGGCCTTGGTGCTCACAGGACGGCCAGGACAAGCTCACCTGATACCGGTTGGCGGCCAGACTGGTGATGGTTCCTTCGGTGCCCGGGGCCAACGTCGCCTCGATGAAGCTCCAATCCTCCGGCCACTCCAGCACGGTAGACGCCGTGTCGAGTCCGATCTCCTCGAACTCGAAGAAGGCGAACGAAGGCCAGATGTACAGGTCGAACGTGACGTTTCCGGTCGCGTCCGTGAACTGGACCACCTCGGCGCAGGTGGCGACGGGATCTTCTCCCGCCTGTACGTGCACCAGGGCCCAGGCATCGGGCAGCGGATTGGCGCTGGCCGGCGGGGTCAGGGCGCCCAGCGCCAGGCCCGTGAGGGCGATCACGAGCGTCCAGGCGCACGAGGCCGCGGGCAGGATCTCGTGGCGGCATCGAGATGGCGCAGGAACAGGCGTCCGCATGGCAACCTCCTGTCTGCCGAACACCATGGGATGGGTCGATCGCCATCTGGGAGTATAGCCGCCTGAGGCGCGGCGTGCACGCGCGGACCGCCGGACTGTGGACTGCCGAACACCTTCCCAGCGAACGGGCTCGACGGGGCCCGCTCCTGTCCCTCGGCAGCAACTCGGCGCAATTCACCCCGCGGCTATGCGCGCTTTCCTCTCGCCTGCCGTACGGCTGCAGCCGGACGTGATCCTGATGAGCCTGGTGATGCCGCGCATGGACGGCGTCGAGACGACGCGGTGGATCATGAGCCCACGGCCCGCGGCGCACATACTAGTGCTGACGAGCTACGGCAGCGACAGCCAGATCTTCCTCGCCGTCAACGCCGGCGTCTGCTGCGCGAGTTCGTTCCGGCCGATGACGAGCGGGCGCCGAGCGAGACGCTGAGCGAGCGCGAGATCGACGTGCTGAAGCTCGTCGCCCGCGGCCTGACGAACGAGGGATCAGCGAAAAGCTCTTCATCAACGCGGCCACTGTGCGCTCGACGGTGGACACTCACCTGTCCGCAATGCGGGAAGCCGCACATGTTGGGAAGGAACGGGCTCGCTTCCACGCCACGACTCATTTCCTTCCCTTCCGGATCTTCTCCAGGCTTTCCTCATAGTACTCGCGGTCGTTGTGCGGAGCGAGGCCGAGCGCTTTGATCGAGGCATCCACAGCCAACTCCTGTTCCCCGTTTTCGAAGCACAGCCAGGCCAAGGTATCCCAGATGTGAGGGGCCTCTGGTTTCCATTCCAGGGCCGTCCGGATGTGATGGATGGCTGTTTCGAATTCGGTCTGCACCTTGTCTTCGTAGACCCACCAGGCATATGTGTTGACAACCTCCGCATCCCCTTCGAAAGAGACCAGGGCGTCATGGTAGACCTGAACGGCCCTGTCCATCTCGCCCCGTCGCTGATAGGTCTTGGCCAGGAATCGATAAGCGTCCTTGATGCCCTGGTAGTCCCGGTGTTCGGCGATGAAGGCGATGAGATTCTCCGGCTTCTTCCAGATCACGCCGTCGTAGGACGCCTTCCAGAACAGCGCCTCGGTTCGGTATCCATGCCTGTCCTCAGGATCGCGTTTCAAGATCTCCTCGTAGAGCAGCGAGGCCTCGTAATCGTCCCGGTCCGCCTGATGCCGTTTGGCGATCTTGACCATGAGCTGAACGTCGCCGGGGTTCTTCTTCAGCTGCTCGACCATTTCGGAGACCGAGTCCTGCCGCTTAGATCCCTCGGCGCCCAGGCGCCTGAAGAGCACGTCCAGCACGGGCCCAGCCACGGCCATGATGGCGCGGTCAGCGCCCCGGTCGCATCCGCGGTTGAACATGAGGGCCGTCGTAACTCCGTATTCTGGAAGATAGGCCGCGAAGGTCGAATACCCGAACTGGGATCCCAGGTGTCCGTAGGCCTGGACGCTCTCCCATTGGGGAGTCAGCGCCCCGAAGTTGATATTCACGGTGCCAAGTCCGTAGCCCTTCATCATTGGCTCGTTCTGGACCGGCCCGATGAAGTCGAGCATGGCCTCGAGCATGCCGGGGCTGAGCACGATCTTCTTGTGATAGAGCGCGTCCATCCACCGGACCATGTCCTCAGGGGTCGAATAGACCAGCAGAGGGGAAAGGGAGGCAATCCAGTTCAGAGAATGGCCGGAGATGTCCTCCGCCGCCCCGTCGCCGCCCCGTCGCCGTCGCCGTCGCACCAGCCGTGGGCCATGGCGATTCCAGCCGGCGATTCCAGCCGGCACTGGCCGGGAGAAATCCGCCAGGGTGTGATCCAGACGGAGAGGTTTCAGCAGCCGGTCCTGGAGAATGGCCGGCAGCTCGGACCGTGCGGCTCTCTCAACGACCTGCTTCAAGACGATGTAATTGGTCGTTGAATAGGCGCACCGTGTTCCGGGTTCGAAGTCGGGCCGTTGGATGAATTCACCCAGAACATCCTCCCAGGTGAGCCATCTCTCGAAATCGATGTTGTAGTATCCGATCCGGAACGGCGAATTGGCGTCTCCCACGAAATCGTGGAGGCCGCCGGTCATGTTCAGCAGCTGCCGGATCGTGGTTTTCCCGGGGATGCTGGGATCCGGCGGCAGCCATCTCCCCAGGGAATCGTCGAGACCCATCAAACCTTCCTCGACGAGGCGCAGGGTCAGGGCGGCCTGGAAGTTCTTCTGGATGCTCCCGATGTCGAACAGCATCTCTGTTGTCATCGGAACCCCTTCGTGGGACAGGCCGCTGGCGCCCTTCCACCGGTCGCCGTTGGGAAAGAGCACGGCGGCCGAGACCCCGGCCACGCCGCTGTTCACGATGGATTCATCCATGGCCGCCTGCAGCGCCGGTCCGATCGGGGTATCCGCATCCCGGCCCGGCTTGCATTGGCAAAGTGTCACCGCACCCAATAGAAGGATGAGAACAAGACGCGTCTTCACGGCAGTCTCCCATTTGTCCCGCTATCGCCTCAGGTAATGCTCGATGATCTCCGATGCTGATCTTTCGATCCTCTCGGGATCCAGGTTCAGCACATCCTTGTACACATCCGGCTTCGCGTACAGCGTGTGCATGAATCCGTACGTGTGCGAGAACAGCAAGATCGGGAACATCGGAATGTCGATCTCCTCCCTTATGGAGCCTTCCTCGATCCCCTGCCGCAGCCCGTTGGCAACGATCTCGAAGATCCTCAGGGAGAGCTCGTCGCCCTTGAGGGCCAGCGGCGCCTCCTGCCTGGCGCGCATACCCCTTCTCTCCTGGTGGTTCATGGCGTGGAAGTAGACGGGATGCTGTTTGTAGAAGGCGAGGGTGGTCCGCGCGAGGGTCAGTACCTTGTCGAGACCGGACTTTGAGCTCCCTTCAATCTCCTGGAGTTCCTTCTCGAGCAGGACCAGCCCCTCGTACGCAATGGCGTCGATGAGGTCGGCCTTGCTCTCGAAATAGAGGTAGAGGGTGGCCTTGTTGAGCTCCACGGCCCGGGCCAACTGGTCCATGCTCATTCCCTCGACCCCGGACCTGACGATCAGCCGCTTGGCGGCGGTCACGATCGCTTTGCGGCGGTTCTGCCTCTCCCTTTCCCTTCTCTCGGCGATGCCCATGGCGGATTCCCTCGACACGATTATGACCGGCGGTTAGTTTCCAACCGACAGTCATACGCCAGCGAGACCGGATGGGTTTCGCGGGGACTGGCGGCGCGGAACAGCACTTTGGGTCGTCGGTGATCGAGTCACGCCAGGCCCTCATCCTGGAGAGCATTGCCCTCCGGCACCAGGCCGGGGTCCGGCAACGACCCGTCAGGCAGCCGCGGCTGAAGCCGAGTGATCGAGGACTCTGGGTGCTCCTATCGCGGATCTGACGGATCCGGGACAAGTCGCTCATCTTGGTCAAGCCCAAGACCTTGATCCGTTGGCATGGCGACCACACCCGACAGCCCACCGGACGCGCAAACTCGACCAACTACCGAGCTCCTCGCCGCGCTTCGGTCGGAGGCGCCGTCGTTAGCGAAAGCAGATCTCGCCCCCGCCTCTGATCTTGATCGCTCCGTCATGGATCTTGATCCGCACGTCCCCGTACGGCGCGCGGTGGTAGAACTCGGTCTCATGGGAGGTCTCGCCGTTGAACACCAGAGCGTCCGACAGCCCGCCCGTGTTGCGGAGCCAGAAGCCCGGCCTGAGATACTGGAACGAGTGTCCGGCCTCGAAGGTGGCATTCGTCCCTACGGCGTCCCGCTTGAAATAGCGCACGGGCTTGTCGAAGTGGACGCCCGGATCCGATGGCAGGGGGTAGTAGCCGGAGAGATCCCAGAGTGAGACATCCGGGCGAATCCCGCGCACGATCCGCTCGAGAATCCCCATCCCATGCGGCCAGGTGTCCATCAGATACCAGGTGTTGTTGCCGGCGTCGTACCAACCATAGTTGAAGTGTAGCCAACGCTCGGTGAGCACGCCGCCCACCCACACCTCCGACCAGCCGTCGAGCACGGTGAAGTGGTCCTCCACGTAGTAGATCGACACCTGGTTGTCGTTACACTGCTCCTTGCACAGATCGAACCACCAGGCCGAGGTGTGGCCGAGCCGCGCTTCGATGCTGCAACCGGAATGGTATCTCCGATTCTGAAACACGTCCTCGAACGTCGCGAGATTGGCACCCGTTGCATCGCAGCCGAAGTCGGAGTCCATCGACTCGGCGAAGGAGTAGCAGGCCGCGGCCACCGCATCGATCTGCTGTTGCGGGGAGTAGATGTCCACGACCGAGGGCATGAGCGGCCACCAGTAGCGGTCCACGTACGATCCGTCCGCGGCGCAACTCGGCCAGGCCCAGAACCGGGTCGCCTGCACGCCCGCGATGCCGGCGCAGCCCACACGCGCGCGCGTGTTGTACCCGAAGAAGGGACTGCCGCTCCAGTCACATCCGAGGTCGGGGCACTGATCGTTGTAGGGCGGGCGTTGATGCCAGTGGCTATCCAGCATGACCTCGCCTTCCTGGTAGTTCATCCCGGGCGCGGTTCGATGGCGTTCGTAGCGTGTGTGCGCGCTCGGCTGGAAGTCAGAGGATACGAGGTAATCCCACATCTGGCGATGATGCTCGATGTCCCGTGCCTGCCAGTCCGCCGCGGTGACGTCCTCGATGGCCTTGCCCGTCGTGGCCTCGATGGCTTCGATGGTCCGGACGAGGCGGTCACGGACCAGAGCCGGCACGCCGCCCTGTGCCTCGGGCTCGAAGCGACCCTCCGGGCTGAACGCCTTGACCGCCGCGATTTCCTTGTGACGGCTGACGACCATGAACCCGTCGGGCTCCACGTCGAACACGTACGCCAGGAGACGACCGCCGCCCCGGAGTTCCCGCATCCGGCCCAGGCTGGCGTCGGCCTGATCGCCCCAGCCCCCGAACTTGGCGATGACGAGCTGCAAGTAGGCTCGGGCCACCTCCTGCGCCTCTTCCGGCGTGGCGGGCTCCGCCCAGGCAGCCGGCAGGGTTGCGAAGAGCACGAGCAGATGGGCGACGATGCCTGTGCGTGTCATGGCGAACGGAGCCTCCCAATGGGTGGACTCAGGCGCGTAACCGCCGTTGTGGCCGGCGAACCGGGACAGTCTGGGGTCCCGCCTGCATTCAGAGACGAACATGCCGCCCGAACCGAACAGGCCAGCATTCGCAGGCACACCCTAACCATGAGAAGGCCGTGGCAGACTATGCCTGCTTCTCCCCCAAGTCCCGTCTGCGAGGGGCCGATTGGCGTCACAGGACCCGTAGTCCACGCAAAGCCCGTATCGCGTCGCGCAACGAGGCTGAACGCCCCAAAACCTGATCGTCCCCGGATCCCCAGCGAGCACATCGCCTTCATCCGGCACCTCTCCAGCGACCATCGCGAATGGGCGAAGTCCGGATCACCGATGAGCTCGCCGCCAAGTTCGGTATCGAGCATTCGGCCAACACCATCCGCCGCTCCATGGTCCCACGTCTGAGCGGGCGCGGGGTCGACGAGGCGCGTCGGCCCGATTCACTTGCCCGCGGCGGCAGCCGATGCGATACACTCCGCCGCGATCACGCATCGAAAATCCTGCCGGTCAACGGGGGGACGGTGTGAGCCTGCGCGCAGGGTACCTGCTCTTCTTCCTTCTGCTTGCCTTGGGTCCGCCGGTCGTGGGCGCCGGGATCGAGGAGGGCGTGCCGATGTCCAGGAGCTGGCAGGCGTGGCAGCCGGCCGCCGATCCGGCCGCCATGGTCGTGGAGGGGCAGGCGCGCTTCACCGTGCTCACGCCGCGCCTCGTGCGGATGGAGTGGAGCCCCGCCGGGTCCTGCGAGGACCGCGCCTCGCTGGCCTTCGTCAACCGCCGGCTCCCGGTGCCGGCCTTCACGCTGTCGCGCGAGGGCGATGCGCTGGTGATCGACACCGGCGCCCTGCGGCTCCGCTATCGTCCGGAGCCGGGGCCGTTCTCCCCCGAGAACCTGAGCGCGACCTTCTCCCGCGCCGGCGCGCCGGTCACGTGGCGACCCGGTCTTCGAGACTCGCTCAATCTCGAGGGAACGACGCGCACGCTCGACTCGACCAATGGGGCGAAGGACGTCGTCCTCGAGGACGGGATCCTCTCGCGCTCCGGCTGGGCGTTGGTGGATGACAGCGCGCGCCCGCTGCTCGACGACGGCGAGCCGCCGTGGGTCGCGCCACGCCCCGCCGGGGAGCGGCAGGACTGGTACCTCTTCGCCCACGGACTCGACTTCCGCGGCGCGCTGGGCGATTTCGTGCTGGCGGCGGGGCGTATCCCGATGCCGCCGCGCTTCGCGCTCGGCTGGTGGTGGTCACGCTACTGGGCCTATGCCGACGACGAACTGCGCGCGCTGGTGGACGAGATCCAGGGAAACGGGCTCCCGCTCGACGTGCTCGTCATCGACATGGACTGGCACACGACCGATGGGCTTTCCGGCAAGCGACCGATCCGCGATGCGGCCGGCGAGCTGGTGGGGTGGACCGGGTACACCTGGAACCGCGACCTCTTCCCGGAACCGCGGGACTTCTTGGCCTGGGTGCACGGCAGGGGGCTGCGGGTGGCGCTCAATCTGCATCCCGCCTCCGGCGTGCCCGCCACCGAGGAACGCTACGCCGACTTTGCCGCGGCCGCCGGCTACGATGCCCGCGCGCGGCAGACGATTCCCTATCGGCTCGAGGATCGGCGCTGGGCCGAGGCCTTCTTCGCCCGGTTGCTGCGACCCCTCGAAGACGACGGCGTCGACTTCTGGTGGCTCGACTGGCAGGCGCGCCGCATGAACCCGGCCGTGCGGGGGCTGGATCAGATCTTCTGGCTCAACCACGTCTTCGCGTGCATGGCAGAGCTGCGGGGCGAGGAGCGACCGTTGCTCTTCCATCGCTGGGGCGGGCTCGGCAACCACCGCTATCAGGTCGGCTTCTCCGGCGACTCTTACAGCACCTGGGAGGCCCTCGCCTTCCAGCCGCGCTTCACCGCCACCGCGTCGAATGTCGGCTACGGCTGGTGGAGCCACGACATCGGGGGGCACCAGGGCGAGGACGCCGACCCGGAGCTCTACCTGCGCTGGCTCCAGTTCGGCGCGCTCAGCCCGATCCTGCGCACGCACAGCACGAAGGACCAGACGATCGAGCGGCGGTTCTGGATGTACCCGGCCGAGTACACGGCGATGCGCGCGGCGGTCCGGCTGCGCTATGCCCTGGCGCCCTACATCTACACGGCGGCCCGCGAGGCGTACGACACCGGCGTGTCGCTCTGCCGGCCGATGTTCTACGACCACCCGCAGGCGCAGCCGGCCTACGAGGCCGCCGGGCAGTACATGTTCGGCCCTGACCTCATCGCCTCTCCGGTGACGATCAAGGCGGATCGCGTGACGGGGCTGGCGGCGCAGCGCACGTGGCTCCCGCCGGGCGACTGGCACGAATGGAGCAGCGGCGCGCTTCTGGCGGGCGACCGCTGGGTGGAACGCGCGTTCACGCGGAGCGAGATCCCCCTCTACGCGCGGGCCGGGAGCATCCTGCCGCTCTACCCCCCGGTGCGCAATCTCGCCACGGCGCCCGACACGCTCGTCCTGGCCTGCGTGCCCGGGGGCGCGGGCCGCGCGCGAATCTACGAGGACGACGGGCGCACGAGCGCATACCGGACGAACGCGTGCGCCTGGACGGAGGTGGACCAGGCGACGACGGCGCCCGGCCGCCGCGTGCGGATCCACCCGCGCGTGGGGCGCTATGACGGAATGCCGGAACGCCGGGCGTACGAGGTGCGCCTTCTGGGTGTGCTGCCCCCGGTGGCGGTGAGGGTGAACGGCCGGAACTGCGCCCGCGCGGTCGATCCGGGGGCGGCTCGTGTCCCCTGCTCCGCCCCCACGGAGGCCTCGCACCAGGACCCGCACTGGTGGTATGACGGGACGACGCTGACAGCCTGCGTGGCCACGCCCGCGCTGCGGGCGGATGAGGAGCTCGTCATCGAGGCCGACCTCCCCGCCCTCTCGCCCGTGGAGGCGTTGTCCCTGCTCGACGGCACGCCCGGGCTCTTCGCGCGACTCGCCGAAGCGATGCCCGAGGTCAAGCGCGAGTGGAACCGGCTCGACCCCATCGCGAACCCACCGGCGGCGCTGCTGCGCGCCGGGGCGACGGCGCGGCGGATCGCGTATGCGCCCGACCGGGCGCTGGAGATCCTGCGCGGACTGCGCGAGACCCTGCGCCTGGCGCTCGACTCGCTGGCGGCCTGCCCCGGGGGTGATCCGACCGCCCGCAGCGGCATTGCGGCGCGCATCGGCCCACCGGGCCTGCAGGTGCCCAGTCCCACGCTCCGCATCGAGCCCCTGCCCGCGGCCGGCTCGCCGGCGGAGGCGCGCCGGAGCGCTGCGACGGGCTCGTCGGCGCGGGTCATCCTCGAGCTTCCGCCGGACGCCGAGGCCACGTACACCCTCGACGGTTCCCTTCCCACCGCGACCTCGACCCGCTACGTGGGACCGTTCACGCTCACCGGCACGACCATGGTGCGCGCGCGGGCCTTTGCGGAAGGTCGGGCCGGCAGCTTCCCGGCCGAGGCCTCGTTCCAACGGCGCTTCGCGCAAGGCTGGACGGCGGCCCCACACCCGAGCGCGAAGTACGCGCCGCTCGATTCGCTCTTCGACGGCCGCTTCGGATCGGCGTTCGACTTCCATTCTGCGTGGTGCGGCTGGGAGGGGGACGACCTCGCCCTCACGGTCGATCTTTCGGCTCCGGCGGAGATCCGCGGCCTGCGCGTGCGCTTCCTGCGCGATCAGCGCAACTGGATCTTCCTGCCGGTGGCGGTGCGCTACGAGGTGTGCGCGCTGGACGGCACGTGGAGCACGGTCTACTCGGCGGGCTCGCGCGCGGCGGCCGAGGCCCGCGACGAGCCCGTCGGCGTCCGCGAGCACGCGGCGGCGTTCACGCCGCGCATGGCGACGCGCATCCGGATCACGGCCGAGAACGTGGCCACCGTGCCCGCGTGGCATCGGGGCGCCGGCGGTCGCGCGTGGGTCTTCGCGGACGAGATCGTGGCGGAGTGAGGGAGCATCGCCTTGCTCCCGGCCGATCCGGATGGCATCGTATCGCGCGCGGATGCTCCGCGACCATCCGAGGCCGCGAAGGCGTGGACACAGACGAGGGAGGCGCGAGGTGAGACTGGCGGCACTCGCATCCATGACAGCGCTGTTCGCGGGTTCGACCCTGGGTGGATGCGGCGACAGCACGTCGCCCAAGGGCGACGCGCCCCCCGCGGACCCCGCCAACGTGCAGGGCACATGGACCGGCACGTGGGACAGCTCGGTTCACGGGATCCACGGGAGCTTCCGGGTAGATCTGCTCCAGAACGGCGGCGCGCTCACCGGGACGATCGACATCCCCACCCTTGGGATGTCGGGCACGGAGCTCTCGGGGACAGTCACGGGAAAGCGCATGACGTTCGGAGACATCGGCCAGCGGATCGTGTTCATTGGAACCGTGGCCGCGGATACGCTCTCGGCGTCCGGAACCTACACGTACCCCGAGGCCGGCGACAAGGGCACGTGGGCGGCGACCCGAGGCGGCGGCAGCTTCATCACGTTGGCGGACTCCCTGGCGGTGCCCGCCTTCCTTTCGGGGGACCTCACCTTCGGTGGCGGCCGCTTCCATCTGCTGGGCGCCGGGGAGATGATCTACACCGTCGATCCCTCCGCTGGCGTTGTTGACTCCCTGGTGACACCCGGGCCGTACCCCGGCGGCATAGCCTTCGACGGACAGCACCTGCTCGTTGGCGACGGTCCGATGGGAATGAGCAAGATCTTCCGGGTGGATCCCGCGTCGCCGTCTGTGCTCCCCTCGCCCGGAACCTGGGGCATCACGGGACTCGCCTACGATGGGGCGAGCCTCTGGTGCGTCAACGATCACTACGCCACGCCCCGGATCTACCGAATCGATGCCGACGGCACCGTGCTCGACTCCCTGAGCTGCTCGGGAACCGCGGCCCACGGGCTTGCCTGGGACGGAACCCACCTGTGGTACACAGCTTTCGCCGCCGGCAAGACGATCATCTACCGCAGCGACCTCTCCGGCGCGGTGGAGACCTCCTTCGAGGCCCCCACCTTCCTGGCCGCCGGCCTGGCCTTCGACGGGACGCACCTGTGGTGCGCCGGCCGATTCGACGACACGATCTACCAGCTCGACACCGCGGGGCATGTCCTCTCTTCCTTCGACGCCCCCGGGGAGTCGCCGGCGGATCTGGTCTGCGACGGCACGCATCTGTGGCAGGCGAACGGGGACCTGACTCCCGGCCCCGACCGGATCTACGAGCTGGACATGCAGGGCAACGCCCTGTCATCGCTGGAGTGCCCGGGGAGCAGCCCCGGTGGCCTGGCGTTCGACGGCACCCACCTCTGGCAGGCCGACACCCAGACGCGCCGGATCTACCGGCTCGAGGTCTCGGGGAACAACTACTGGGCCTACCCGCCCGCCGAGGTCCGGTACCTGACGCACGACGGGAGCCGCCTCTGGAGCTGTGACGAGACGGCCGGCACGATCTACCGCTTCGACTCGTCCGGGAACATCGTCGCCTCCTTCGCGTCCCCGGGTTCAGACGTGGGGGGGCTGACCTGGGACGGCGCGTCCCTCTGGGTCGCCGGCGGCGACTTCATCCACCTCAACACGTTGTGGCGACTGAGCCCCGCCGGACAGCTGCTGGCCACGTACGAGCCGTTCGCGTCGCTCCCCGCGCCGTATGGCCTGGCGTTCGACGGGTCCGACCTGTGGTACATCGGCCAGGTTCCGTTCGAGTCATCGTTCAAGTTGTACAGGCTGAGGTTGGAATAACCCGCCGCGTACGTCGCCCGGAGCGTGCCGGACGGCGCACCGGTCGGGCGCGCTCTCATTCCTCTCGGCGCCTTCCTGATGGGCAGCCCGGCGGACGAGCCCGGACACCTCCGCGATGAGACCCGGCCCCACGTGACCCTGCCGAAGACCTTCTACCTGTGCGATCACGGGTCACGCAGGGTGAGTGGAAGGTCGTGATGGGCTGAAACGACCCCCGCTTCTGCGGCCACCTGGAGCGCCCGATCGAGAGCGCGACCTGGATCGACGCGCGCGGACTTCTGCCACCGGAGCGGATGGGAGACTTGAACGTCGCGGCCCGGAGGCGACCGATCTTCGCTCGACAGCCAGGCGCTTTGCACGCTGCCCGGCCTGGACCGCTGTGTTACGCTGAGATCGTCGAAAGCGCACAACCACCCGCGCCAGGTCGCGACGGGGCACCCAGGGCCTTCCGCGGACCTCGGCGCGCGACACCGGGGAACGGCATGCCGCCGGCCAGACTCATGCTGCAGCTCCGCCCGCCCCCCGGCTCACACCGTTGGTGGTTCTGCCTCATTGCGGCCGTGCTGACCGCCCAGCCGCTCGCAGCCGCCGATGCGAGCATCCTCGCGCGCATCGACAGCCTGCGAGTGCGGTACCAGGCGGACTCGGCGCTGGCGGCCATCGAGCGGGCCTTGCCGGCGGCTGGGTCGCAAGCCGACTCCGCGCTCCTGCTCGCCCTGTGGGTGCGGCAGGGTGAGTTGCTCACGTCGCTGGGCCAAGCGCGCGCGGGCGAAGGCGTCCTGCGCAAGGCCCTCGCTTTCGCGGGCGCCGCGGGGGATACGGCCGCGGTCTGCACGGCCCTGCGCTGGTTGGGTGTCGCGGCCGGCTCCCAGGGCAGGAGCCAGGAGGCCGTGGCGCTGTATCGAGAGCTGCTCACCCTCGCCCACCAGCGGTCGGACCTGCGCCACGAAGGCTGGGCTCTGATCGGCCTGGCTTGGGAAGATGTGAATCGAGGGCGTCCTGGGGAGGCCATCGAGCGCTACCGCCGCGCGGCCGGGCTGTTCCGGTCCTGCAGTGACACGCGGGCGGAGGCCTGGGCCCTGGACGGGCTCGGCACCGCCCTCACCCGGGCAGGGCGCTACGAGGACGCTGCCCGGTCCTACCGAGCCGCGGCGGCGCGGGCGCAGGACGCCGGCCACCCCCTGGTGGCCGCCTACGCCGCCAATAACCTGGGGACGCTCGAGTACACGCGCGGAGATCCAGGTGTGGCCGCCGATCACTTCCGTCGCGCGGTGCATCTGCTGCGCGGTTTGCACAACATCCGCGAGACGGTCGTTCCCGGCATCAACATCGCGCTCTGCGAGGCGGAGCTGGGGCACTGGAGCGCGGCCGCCGACTCCCTGCGCGCCATGCTCGCGCTCTGCCGGCGCGAGGCCTACCGCGACCTCGAAGCCAAGGCGCTCAACCCGCTTGCCGCCATCCACCTCCGTCAGGGCCGGCCGCGCGAGGCCCGGGCTTGTTATCGCGCTGCGCTGTCGTTGGGCAACCACGCACCCCTGCACGACCGCATTCGGGCCACCATCGGATTGGCGGAAGCGCTGGACCGTCCCGACAGCTGTGGCGTGGCCGAGGAGCTGCTCATCGAGGCGGCGACCGCGCTCCCGGACGATAGTGTCCCCAGCCTGGATCTGGCGCTGGCTGCCTCCCTCGGAGGGCTGCGCGCGCGATGCGGCCGGCCGCGGGCGGCGCTCGGTCCGCTCCGGCAAGCCGATCGGATCGCTGCGAACCTCGGGCATCAGGCCCGGCGGATCGCAGTGCTCGCCGATCTGAGCCGGGTCTATCGGGACCTCGGTCAACCCGATAGCGCCCGCGGGGCCCTCGAGCTGGCAACGCGGCTGTGGGAAGCGGAGCGCGGGCTGCCAGCCGATCCACAGTGGCGGGAATCTAGGGGCGATTCGGGCAGGCTGCTGTGCAATGACCTTCTCGCCCTCATCCTCGGCCGCGATCCGGGACCGGAGGCGCGCCGGGAAGCGTACGAGCGTGCCCAGGCCTTCAAGGCGCGCACCCTGCTGGAGCGGATGTCCGGGCCGGTGGCGGACAGCCTGGTTGTTGATCCTGGGATCCGCCTCGAGGATCTCCAGTCGCTGCTACGCGAAGGAGAGCTGCTGCTCGATTTCTTCCTGGGTCCCGGGCAATCCTACTTGTTCGCGGTCAGTCGCGACTCCCTGTGGCTCGAGACCTTACCCGCCGAGGAGTCGATCGAACCGGCAGCCCGCCTTTTTCACGACCTGCTGGCGTCACCGCCTGTGATCCCGAGCGCTGGCGAGGCGCTGCGGACCGCCGGGGAAGCGCTCGGGGCGAGGGTGCTGGGAACCTGGCGCCCGAGGCTCGGCGCGTGCCGCCGCGTGATCGTCGTTCCGGACGGCGCGCTGAATCTGATCCCCCATGAGCTGCTCGCGGCCGAGTCGGCTCGCACGGCGGAGTGGGTGCGCGTGCCCTCCGCGGCGGTGCTTGCGCGCCTGCGGGCAACGGGTGGGCGCATGGCCGCCCGCTCGAGCTGCCTGGTCGTGGCCGACGAGGCGGGCCCGCTGGGGATTCTGCACGGCGCGCGGGAGGAGGCCGAGGCTCTGGCACGCACGTACGCGGGTGTGAAGCTCCGGCTGCTCGCGCCGGCCGACAGCCTGTCGCTCCCCGAGCTCTCCTCGAACTGCGCCGTGCTGCACGTGGCCTGCCACGCGGAGGCCGACGACCAGCGGCCGTGGCTCTCCACGATCCGTCTCGGCGACAGCCGATTGCGCGCCGGCGCGATTGCCGCCGCGCGCATCCCGGCCGGCCTGGCGTTTCTGTCCTCGTGCCAGACCGCGCACGGGCGGGTCGTTTCGGGCGAGGGCGTGCTCGGCCTGTCGACAGCCCTCTTGTCCGCCGGAACCGGCTGCGTGGTGGCGACGCTGTGGCCGGTCGAGGACCGCACGACGGCCCGGTTCGTCCGCGCCTTCTACAGCGAGCTGGCCGCAGGCCGCTCGGTCGCGGGGGCCCTGGGGGGCGCGCAGCGGGTCGTCCGGGGGAGTCCCGCCACCGAGCATCCTTTCTTCTGGGCCGGCTTCGTGGCGATCGGCGCGGGTGAAACCACGGTCCCCCTGGCGGGGCGACGGCCCCCGGCGCTCCCCGGCGCGACTGCAGCCCTGGCGGCCGCCGCCCTGGCCGCGGCCGCCCTCGCGGGAGCGGGCGCGTGGATCTGGCTGCGGCGCGGTAGAATGAACAGGCGTGTGATTCGGGCAGCGGAAGAGCATCTCTAGAGATGAAGACGGGGCAGACAAGCGCGGCGTCGGACGCTGAGCTGGTTCAGTTGGCGCTGGCGGACCGAGGCCGGCCCACCGGCGGACGGGCGGCGTCACTGCTGCTGGAGCGGTACCAGGAGCACGTCTACCTGTGGTGCCTGCGGTTCGTGCGCGACCACGAGCAGGCGCTCGATCTGGCCCAGGAGGTGTTGCTCACGGCGTATCGCCGCCTCGAGACCTTCGAGGGGCGCTCGGGCTTCGCCTCCTGGATTTTCGCCATCGCGCGCAATCGCTGTCTCTACAGCCTGCGCCGCAAACCGCTGCTCCTGGACGTTGAGGATGCGGCGGCGGACGTCACGGATCCTGCTCCGGGACCGGATGAACTGCTGGAGACGAAGCTCGAGGAGGAGGAGGCGCTCGATCTTGTGCTGCGGCACCTCGACCCGCTCGAGCAGACGGCGCTGTGGTTGCGCTGCTACGAGGGCCTGTCGATCGAGGAAATCACGCGCCTGCTGGAGATCGACACCGCGACGGGCGCGCGCGGAATTCTCCAGCGCGCGCGGCGCAAGCTGAGAGCGGCTCTGGACGCGACCTCGCGGAGGTGATCGGTGGAAACCGGCAAGACCAGCTCCGGCCCCTGCCCGCCCGTGAAGTCCTTCGAGGACCTCCTACGACTCGATGCCCGCGACCCGCGGCGGAGGCACCTGGACGACTGCCCCCGCTGCCGCGCCCGATTGATCGCGTTCCGCAGCTTCCTCGAGCGCCGGCCCCTGCCCGCGGGCGTCGACCTGGGAGACGCACGCCGGAGACTGTCGGCGGCGATCCGCGCGGAGGCCGAGCGGGAGAGCCACCATCCCCATCAAGCACCGCCGCGCTTTCCGCGGTTCTGGCGGATGCAGATCCTCTGGAAACCCGCGTTGGGTCTAGTCGCCGCCGGCGTCCTGATCGCTCTGCTGCTGCGCCCGGCCCACCACAGCCCGGCCCACCACAGCCCGGACGTTCACAGCCCGGACGTTCACAGCCCGGACGTTCACAGCCCGACCGACCACAGCCCAGCGGGCGGGAGCCTGGTACTCCGCGGCCAACCTTCCGCGTCGGTGCCACTCGTGGCCGACTGGGCTCCAGATCGTTCGGTGCGGCTCAGCTGGCCCGCAGTCCCGTCGGCGGATGGGTACCGGGTGATGCTGTACGGCACGGACCTGGAGGAAATCGCCCGCCTGGAAGCGGGGCGCGATACAGTGCTGGCCCTCACCGCCGCGCAGGTAGCCCGGCTCGGGCCGTCCGGCGGGGCTGTCTTCTGGCGCGTGGCGACCCTGGCGGGCGGGGAACCGGTTTCGTTGTCCGCGCCGGCGACCCTGCAGCTTCCCTGACGCACGATTCTCTGTGATTCCGAGTGCTGAGTAGCATCCCTTCCCACTGAGAAGCGGCTCGCAGCGGTGCGTCCGCCCGCGGCGACCTGCGGGCTGTGCCAGCCGGACAGCGCCGCCCTCGGGCGGCCGCGCTGCAGGAGAGGATAGCCAGGCACTGCAATCGGGAGGAGGCTGATCATGAACCGCACGGTATGCCATCTGATCATAGGGATCGCCCTGGCGGCGTTCTGCTCGACCGCGAGCGCCCAGAGCTGGAACGTGCAGCTCGTCGACGACTCGGGCGACATGGGCTACAACTCCCGAATCGTGGTCTTGAGCGATGGGACGCCCGTCATCGCCTACCGGAGCGCCCAGAGCGAGCTCTATCTAGCCTGGTGGGTCGAGGAAGGGCCCGAGACGGGCTGGAACTATGCCTCTCTGGGCACCGCGTGGGTGGTGGACATGCTCGTCGATGCGGACGACCATCTGCACATCGCGAACGCGGCCTCGAGCACTACACGCTATGGAATCTACGACCTCTCCACCCGGAGCTGGATCCTGGGCCCGGAGACCGTGCCGTTCAACCTCTATTCCAACCTTGTCGATCTCGCGCTCTGGTTTGACGGCGGGAACGTAGTCCCCGCGATCGTCGGAAACGTCGAGGGCGGTACGCCGCGGGCGGCGGTCCGGGATCCCGGGAGCGGGACCTGGACGGTCGCGCAGATCAGCACCACCATGACCGCCTCGGGCACCTCGTCGATCGGGGTCGACTCACAGGGCGGACTGCACGTCAGCTTCTACGAGCCTAACGGTGACAACCTCATGTACGCCGTCAAGGTTGCGGGCGGCACGGAGTGGATCCTCCAGACCGTGGACGTCGGCGGCAACATCGGGCAGTACAACTCGCTCCTCATCGATGAGAACGACGAGGTGCACATCGCCTACTACGACATCACCAATGGTGACCTCAAGTACGCGACCACAGTGCTCCCCTAACACGGGCTGATCGAAGCCTCGCGGGAACAGAGCCCCACAGGAGGTGCACTGCCATGAAAGCCAATCTTCGCGTGGTTGCCGGGACGATCGTGCTCGGCCTCGCGCCGATCGCCTCGCCGCCCGGCGAGGCGCTGGAACGGGACTGGACGATCGTCACCCTTGATGCGGATGGCACCGTCGGCCGGTTCGCCGATCTCAAGCTGGGCGACGACGGCCGCTTGCACATCGTCTATCTGCGCGCCGACACCGGTGAGCTGAAGCTCATCACGCAGGGCGCTAGCGGATGGGAGACGCCCCAGATCATCGATGACTCCGGGGAAGTGAACGGCCACTGCGCCGTCGCGCCCACGCCTGCGGGAGACCTACCGGTGAGCTACCGGCGTCTCAGCACCGGTGAGCTGTGGTTCGCCGGGCCGCAGCAGCCTCGGGTGTGGCACACCGAGGCCGTGACCAGCGAGGCCGACGACGTTGGCCGCTACCTGTCGCTGGTGCCGCACGGCACGGACGGGCTTGCGTTGGCCTTCCGCAACCAGACCCAGGGCGCGCTGCTGCACATGCGCCGCGAGGCCGGCGCCTGGTCGCCGATCGAGACGGTCGACCCCGGGCCGCAGCGGGGGTCGGACTGCAGCCTGGCCTACCGCCCGGGGGTGGGCTACGCCTTCAGCGAGCGCGCCGCCGACGGCACCTTCCTCGCCTTCGCCGACCCCGAGCTGGCCGCGCCGGCCTGGGCGACCGAGGCCGTGACCAGCGAGGCCGACGACGTTGGCCGCTACCTGTCGCTGGTGC
>CAZRWW010000006.1:0-56647 GCA_964603725.1 uncultured bacterium | reverse complement strand
CGCCGACGGCACCTTCCTCGCCTTCGCCGACCCCGAGCTGGCCGCGCCGGCCTGGCGGAGCCTCTCGCTCGACCACCACGCGGATGTCGGCCGCCAGCTCGCGCTGACCATAGGGCCGGAGGGGCGGTTGGACTACGCGTACCTCGGCTTCGATCTCCACAACGAGTGGCACATCCGCGCCGGGGAGTACCTGCCGGACTCCGTGCGCGTTCTCAGCACGGTCGCGGACTCCGTGGCCACGGGGGCGACGGCGCATGTGTATCCGCACCTGTTCGTGGCACCGGGGCAGAACTGGTACATCTCCTTCCGCGACGCGACCGACGGCCACTTGTACATGGCCACTGCCGAGTCTTGGCAGATCGTGACCGCGGCGGTGGGTGAGCCACCGCCCGGCAGCGAGATCTTGCGACCGATCGAGACCCGATTGCTGGGTGCGGGGCCCAATCCCGCCCGCGGGACCGTACGCATCCACTACGCTGCCGCCGCACCCGCCCCGGTGTGCCTGCAGGTGCTCGATGCAACGGGGCGCGTCGTGCGCACTGAAGAAGGCCGCTGCGAGCGCGGCCGCAACTGGATCGAGGTCGGGGGGGGAAGTTCAGGCGGCGGGGCGGAGCTGGCGGCGGGCGTTTACTTCGTCAACTTGCGAGTAGGTGAAACACAGCTCGGACCGCAACGGATGGTGATCGTCAGATAGAATCTTCATCCCGATCGTCGGCGGCCCCGGCACCCGCAAGGGTCCCGGGGCCGCGGTTGTTCCTGGCGGCCATCGCTGGGATTGGGAACTCACCGCACGACAACGAGCCGATGCACCGACGCCGGCGCGCCCACCGCCGTCAGTCGCACGCGGACCACGCCCAGGATCTGCGGACCTGCGGCTCCCCCGCTCACCAGGCAGTCTTCTTCGCGCTCGTCTATATGGTCGTCATCATGGAGACCGATCCACGCCGACTCGTCCACGCAAACGTCATCACCGCCCCGATGCTCCCGTGACGGGATCTTGACCCCCCCCTTTGTCCCGTCTCGTCCGCGGCTTCCATCACACGACTTCCGGCTTGGGAAGGCCGGGATCGGTCTGGAGGGCGGCGCCACGAGCCGTTCGCGGAGTCCGGGTCGCGGAAGACTTGAGGACGCGTGACCGCTGTGCCACGACGATGGCATGGAACGCCTCCAAGCGGAGCCGACGCCTGTGATGGGGGGGCCGAGCATGTACTCAAATGAGAGAGATCCGGGGGCGGGCCTGATTCGGCTCGTGCTGCGGGGCGAAGTCAGCGCGAAAGAAGTCGAGCCGCTGGCCAGGGAACCCCACGAATCCACCGAGGACGAAGTCGCCCCGCTGTTCTTCCTTCTCCGAAGGGTTCAGAGAGCTCGGTCCACGGCAGCCGACCACGGCAAGCCCGGAGATGGTCCTCATCGGGCGATTGCGCCCAGCGACGGGGATTCACTCCACGCCATGGTCGCCTGTCCCCGCCGCTGCGCGATCATGGTGACCGAGTCGTGCATGACCGTCCGACAACCACCTCCTGCCGGGTCTCGTGGAACTGGCGTTCGGTGCTCCTCCGGTTCACCCGGCGGCACGCGACAGCCCACCCCCCGAGCCAGAGCGCTCCGCCCCGAGCTAAGGGACCACGATCAGTCGGCCCCGGTCCGTCTGCGTCCCCGAGGTCAGCCTGTAGAAGTAATGACCGCTCCTCAGCCCATGCCCTTTCACGGGGACCTCGTGCGCGCCCGCCACAACGGTTTCGTCCAGCAGCGTCGCTGCACGTCGCCCAAGAAGGTCGAAGAGCTCGATACGCACCTGCCCTGCGGCCGGCAGCTCGAGGCGTAGCGTGGTTTGCGCCCGGAACGGGTTCGGCGCCGCGAGCAGCCGCAGGGTCGCGGCCTCGGCCCGGACTTCGGGGACACTCGACCAGGTCGCTCCGGGCTTGTCGAGGTAGGGAACCCGGGCACCGTAGCTGCTGATGTAGATCGCCGCGAGATCGAAGTACCCGGTCCCCGCCCTGAGCGGACTCAGAGCCGTGTCGCTTCCGGTCAGCACATCGTAGTCGTTGAACGCGACGGGGTCGGCCCAGCTCCCCGGCGCATAGCCGGCTCGAGTACGGTAGTAGACGATATCCGGGTCTCCCGTTTCGGCCTGGTAGATGGCGGCCGTGCCCCGCCCCGTGCGCGCATCCACGGACGGGCAGAAGTAGCCCAACACGTTCACGCCGTCGGGAATCGCCAGGGTTCCAAACGCGCCCCCGGAGCCGCATTCGTAGGTGATAAAGTAGTCGATGCCGGTGCCAGATGTAGTGGTCTTCTCGTAGGCGCAGATGACCGTCCGCGCGTGCGCGGAGATCGAGGTCTCCCTGAGCGCCCCGACCGGAGAGGTCAGCATGTCGCTCCAGTGGTCGTCCACGTAGCGTAACAGGCGGAGGTGGTTGTCCGTATCCACATAGGAGACCCAGAACCAGGTGGCACCACAGGCGCCGTGCATGCCATAGGTCGCGCTCAGCCCCTCGGACAAGTTCGCAGTTGCGGGCGGATCGACATCCGTGAAGATGCCGTCGGTGGCGGTGGCCCAGGCGAAGCGCAGCACGGCGTCGGCCTGGATGGCCAGGACGTAGACCTCGCTGTCGTAGTCGTCGGCGTCGGTGGTCAGAACCATTTCCTTGAAGGAGCTGGCCCCAGCATCGAGCGCCACCTTGTAGTAGTATGAGTTGTCCACGCGTCCGTGAGCGACGTGACAGCGGCGCACGCGAACCTCATCCTCATGGCCTCCGGCGATGTAGCCCACGTACAGCCAGTCCCCCACGACTGCCGCGTCGACATCGACGATCCCGATGCTCGAGAACCATGCGTACGTTTCGGTCCAGGTGGAGCCGTGAGTCCAGGAGAAGTTGTTGGTCCAGTGGGCCTCGCCCGTGCCCGTGCCCCACCGGGCCACGCTAAACCCATGCTCGGTCTCAGCGTCGAAGTCGATATCGACGGTCCGCGCGTCGTTGCGCGGCGCCCCGATGCGGACATCCGTAAGCTCGCGTGTACCGGCTGGTGCGCCCCCCGCGGCCCACGACACGCCCACGGCCACCCGGGCGCCGGCGGCCTCAAACCGTCGCAGCACTTCGATCGCCTCTGCGTGTCGGCCGCTGTTCCAGAGCCCCGCGATGTTGCCGGCCGTCGTGAGATCCCCAGCGCCCTGCTCCGTCAGGAGCTCGATCTCGATCGAGGCTGCGCGGCGGTTCTCCTGGGGTATGCCAGCCAGGAACTCCGATGCAGCGCCCATGGCGCGCTCGGGTTGCTGCGAGGTCGTCGCCGTTTCGCGCCCGTCGGAGACAGCGGAAGCGAGCGGCATGCCGGCACCAGCCGCCATCCAGGGCAGTGCGATGGCCAGGATGACGGCGGCACCGGTTCTTGAGAAGCTCGGGCTGCACATAAGGTGCCCTCCTCTCGTTTGGACAGCCGTGAGGAGAGACCCGCTGCGACGGCGGGGCCAGGTGCCGGCACAATCAAGATGGCATCACGAGAAGCATCAGATCCCAGCAACGGAGATCCGGTGTCGGGGCCCAGGCGGACGGCCCGGCGTGGGCCGACGTTGACCGCCCACCGCGGCGCATCGCCGCCACTCCTTCACGCTGATGACCACCACTGGCTAAGGAGACTCGTGTCCGACCAGCATCTTACCCGGAGGGACGCCCGCATTCAAGGCGGGCCTGAGATGCTCCGGCCCTGCGAGCTTCGACCAGGGCGCGCGGAGTTCCCGGGGGTGCCCCTGCTGGGGCGAAACTGCCGCTGCCCTGCGGCAGGCTCTCAACATCACGAAACGGTTCAGCCGACTCGAGCGGCGGGGCCTGACGGGCACTCAGGTGGATGTCACTACCGAGACCGTCTCCGACCCGCTGCGGGTCATGAGCCGCGGCGGGCGCACGAATCCGTCCCGCGGCGGTGATTCGGCGCGATTCGCCCTCGCTCGGCGCGGGCGATGCTACTCCATGACCGCATGAAGAAGATCGTTGTGGACCGGTTGGCCGTCGATGTCGGAAAGTGGAGCGCCATGAAGCCCCAGCTGCCCCCCACGACGACCTGCCAGAACTGCGGGGCCTCCACGCCCGGAGCCTATTGCTCCGCCTGCGGACAGGACAGCCGCGATCACAGGGTGTCCATGCGCAGCCTCCTGGCGAGCTTCTGGGGCGACGTCTTCACCTTCGACAGCCGGCTGACGCGCAGCCTCGTGCCGCTTCTGCTGCGGCCCGGTGATCTCACGATCGAGTACCTGCGCGGCCGCCGCGTGCGCTACATCCCGCCGCTGCGGCTCTATCTCTTCATCAGCTTCGCCTTCTTCTTCCTCCTGGCATTCAGGGTCAACTCCAGGATCGACCGGCATGGACCGGGAACTGCGTCGGGTCCGGATTCGGCCACCGTGGCTGCGGTCATCGATGGCCTGGCGGCACTCCCCGACAGCGTGCGGGCCGGGGTCGCACCGGAAACCTTGCAGCACTTGGGAGCGCGGCTGGCCGTTCAGATGGCCGCCGAGGGCACCTCGTCCGCCATCACGTTCGTCGTGATGGGCAAGGACGTGACCGACTCACGGAACGAGGTGGTCAGGGGCATGCTCGCACTCGCTCCGAAGGCCGTCTTCCTGCTGCTGCCGGTCTTCGCCGGGCTCCTGGCGCTGATCTACCGGCGCGCGCGCCGGATGTTCATCGAGCACTTGGTCTTCGCGCTCCACTACCACTCCGTGCTCTATCTGGGATTCATCCTCGGCATGCTGATCAACTGGGACCCGCTGTGGGTCGTGCTGCTCCTCGCCTTCCCCCTCTATCTCCTGCTGGCGATGCACCGCGTCTACGGTCAGGGATGGGGCAAGTCGCTCGTCAAGCTCGTCCTGCTGACCAGCGCCTACAACTTCCTTTTGCTCGTGTTCTTCGCCCTGACGGCCGGATCGAGCGCCTACCTGGTCGAGGCGGCGCGGCGCCATCCGCTGCTGTTCGGATGGCTGCTGGGCTGAGGCGCGCACCCGACCTGATCCAGGCGCCCGGCGCGCGCGAAGTCGCGTGACGCGTCCGACGCGCGGACCGAGGCCAGCGGCTCGACCTCATGACGCTGGCCGTGGCCCTGACCGAGCTGTGCTTCCCCCACGGTCCGACGCCGATCACGGTCGGCGCGATTGAGCTGTGTCACGACACTGATGCCACGATGGCGCCGAGTGCCGAGCACGACCGCGATGTGCTAAGATGCACTCGGGATGTCGACGGACCGCGCTACGACGGAATGTCTGATACCGTGGGACCCGCAAGTCGGCAGACCGGGCGCATGCCGAGGTTGCCGTGCGACGCCGCATTGGAAGTCTGATCCTGCTGTGCGCTTGGGCCCCCGTTGCCGCCGGTGAGATTGTTCTTCTCAATCCGTGGTTCGGCCCAACGATTCAGCAGGCCATCGATGCCGCCGTGGCCGGCGACAGCCTTCTTCTGTGCCCGGGTGTCTATCGCGGACCCGGAAGGCGGGATATCGACTTCCGGGGCAAGGCGATCACCGTGCGGTCTCTGATGGGAGATCCGGACTCCTGCATCATCGACTGCGAGGGCAGCCCGGCTTCGCCTCAGCGAGGGTTTCTCTTCCGGTCGGGCGAAGGCCCCAGTTCGGTCATCGAGGGTGTGACCATCACCCGTGGCTGGACCTCAGGCCAGGGCGGAGGGGTGTGGTGCGAGGAGGCCTCGCCCACGATCATCGGCTGCATCTTGCGCGACAATCATGCCGAGATCGGTGGCGCCTTGTACTGCACGGAATGGAGCGCTCCACGGCTGATCGACTGCATTCTCGAGGCCAATGACGCCTACCACGGAGGGGCTGTCTATAGTTACATTTGGTGCTCGCTGTCGCTGGCACGTTGCATGTTGCGCGACAACCGAGCCATCGCAGGCGGAGCGGTGTATGGTGTCTTTCTCTCGCCGACTGCGCTGGACTCCTGCACGCTGGCCGAGAATCGGGCAACGCAAGGTGGCGCGTGCTATGGCGTCTACTACTCCGGCGCGATCTGTCGCCAGTGCACATTCTATGGCAACGGCGCACCCAGCGGGGGATCTCTCTTCTGCGACATCATGTCTTCGCCCGACCTCGAGAACACCATCATCGCCTTCGGCACCGAGGGGTGCGCGATCTTGGATGACGGCGCCGGCGCCCTGACCTGTTGTGACATATACGGCAACGCGGGCGGCGATTGGGTGGGCTCGATCGCCGGACAGCTCGGCGTCAATGGCAACATCAGCGAGGACCCTCTCTTCTGCGGCGCAATCCAGCCCCAGCAGCCCTACTCGCTGAGCAGCGCCTCACCCTGCGCTCCCGAACCCAACCCTCGGTGCGGCCTCATTGGAGCCTGGGCAGTGGGGTGCGGCGCGTACTCGGCCGTGGCGACAGGGTCTGTATGGCCGGCCACTTGTGGCCCGATGCTGATCGCCGGCCCCAACCCGGCACCCGGCGCCGTGCGGCTCCTGTTTGTGGTTCCTCCGGACGATGGCCCGGCATACACGCGGCTGACGATTCATGATGTGACCGGTCGCCAGGTGCGGGGGGTGGTCGACAGGATGTGTAGCCCTGGGCACTACACCGCCGAGTGGGACAGGCGCGATGCAATGGGAATGGGCGTGTGCAGCGGGCGCTATTTTGCAAGGCTGGCAGTAGCCGGCCGAGAGACGGTGGCGCCCCTGATGGTCGTGAGATGATCAGGGATTGCGATCATCCCGCCGTCGCCCGGCGGGCGCCCGAGCCCGTCCCCCGGCGGGCGCCCGAGCCCGTCCCCCGGCGGTGCTCCGATCGCCCCTGGCGAGCGTGTTCTCATCGCCGAGGACCTGCTGGCAATGGGTGGCACGGCGGCCTCCGCGGCGCGCCTCCTCCGCCACGCGGGCGGCGAGATCCCCGGTGTGGCGTTCGTCCTGGAGCTGACCTTCCTCGGTGGGCCCCGTGCGCAGCGCAAGGCTGGCGTGCCCGAGAAGAGAACCGTGAGTCTGGGGGCTTACCTGGAGGGAATGAGAGACGGCGGGCTGAAGGCTCGGGGCGTTGGCTCCGAGACGGTGGCTCGCGGGCGGAAACCAAGGGAAGGGATCCGAGCGAAGGCCGACGTGGCGTCGGGGCTCATCTGAAGACGGACCTCCGGAAACGGAGATGAGCTGATTCCACAAATCTCTGAATGAAAAACCCTTGCGGGCCATGCCCCCCGGCAAGACCGAGCGGGATCCAGACCCTTCAGACTGACTGCTCCCCGGAGCATGACACCGGCCGCACAACTCCGAATCCGTAAGTATTCATTTACCAATGCATTACCGTTGTGCCCCGGGGCACAGCCGTAAGTGGCCAGAAATCAATCCTTTGCGGACTCGCAATGTCACGACACCCGCCCGTCGCCCCAAGCGCAAGCCCCAAGTGCAAGCCGGGGCGCCTCCGGAACGAACATCGATTGCCGCGCACTGCCAGAACGGCGAGCATCGGGCGCCGAGCCGGGACCGGCCGCGAGCCGAGACCGGCGCCGAGCCGGGAACCACCCCGGTCCGGCGGCGTGCGTCTGAGACGACAACCGGAAGGAACGAGCCATGGGATTCGATCAGCCGGCCGTCGCCCAGATCGGCCACCTGGTGGAGCAGGCCGTCGCGAGCCGCGATTTCTCGGGCGTCGTCTACCTTCGTCAGGGCTCCGACGTCCTGCTGGCCCGGGCCTGCGGACTGGCCCACCGACCCGAGCGGATCCCCGTTCGTATCGACACCCGCTTCCAGATCGCCTCGGGCGCCAAGAGCCTGACGGCCGTCGCGGTGGCTCGGCTCATCGAGCAGGGTCGTCTCCGTTTCGACACCCGCCTGTGCGACGTGTTGGATCTACCCCTGGCCGGCTTCGCTCCCGAGATCACCATCGCCCAGATCCTGACCCACAGCTCCGGCATGCCCGACTACGCGGATGAGAGCCGGCCCGACTTCGACTACGAGACCATCTGGCGCGCGTGGCCGGTATACCGCATTCGCACTCTGCGGGATTGGCTCCCGCTGCTGCTCGAGGGCCAGATGAGGTTCACGCCCGGCCAGCGCTTCGAGTACTGCAACTCCGGCTACGTCTTCCTGGGACTGGTGATCGAGGCGATCTGCGGCGAGGACTTCTATGCGCACATGCAGCGCGAGGTGCTCGATCGCGCCGCAATGCGGGACTCCGGCTACTTCGAATCCGACCGGCTGCCGGCCAATACCGCGATCGGCTACCTTACCCTCGATGGTGGCGGCGGGTATCGGACAAACATTTTCTCGATCCCGGCGCGCAGCGGCGCCGACGGCGGCCTGTACGGCAGCGCTCCCGATCTGGCGCGATTTCTCGACGCCCTGTGCTCGAATCGTCTGACCGGCGAGGCCATGACGCGCGAGCTGCTGCAACCGCACATCGACATTGAGCCCGAGGCAGGCCGGCGCTACGGCTACGGCTTCTGGTTCGACCGCACGGCGCAGGGCATCGAGCGCATGGCTATCCTCGGATCGGATCCCGGCACCGAATGCAGTTGCAGCCTTTATCCCCAGCATGATCTGCAGCTCGTCATCCTGACCAATCTGAATGACGGGTTGCGGGATCTGCGGCTGCGGATCGAGGAGATGCTGTTCGCCATGTGATATCATCACCGACGGACAGCCCCTTCAGCTGGACCAGCGATCGGCCGCTCCGACTGAAGCGGCGGCTTTCCTCGCACCCGGGGGGACAGGAGGCACCATGCGCACCGCGGCATTGTTCGCCCTGACCTTCTCTGCGGCTTTGGCGGCGGGCTGGCCAATCCAGAGCGTCTCCGCGAGCCAAATCTACACCGACGTCACCGCCGCGATGGGCATCAATGTCTCAGGCCTGGGGAGCGGCACCGCCTGGAGCGATCTCGACAACGACGGCGATCAAGACCTCCTCGTCTCCAACTCGAGCTTCTCGGCGCGCATCTATCTCTACCGGAATGACGGCAGTTCCTTCACCGACGTGACCGCCTCCTCGGGCATCACCGGCGAGGCGCGCAACTTCGCTGTCGGCGACTACGACAACGACGGCTACGAGGACCTGGCGCTGATCTCCTTCGGCTACCTGCCGACCCGCCTGTTGCGCAACCTGGGTGGCCTGCAGTTTCAGGATGTCAGCGCGGCCGCCGGCATCTTCGGCACCTATTGCTGGCGCAGCGCCTGGATCGAATACGACGACGATGGGCTCCTCGACCTCTACACGTGCGGCTCGCCCAGCTTCCTGTTCCGAAATCGCGGCGACGGCACCTTCGCGGAATGCGCGGCGGCCGCCGGAATCCAGACGGGTGGCCGGAGCTGCGCCTGGCTCGACTACGACAACGATGGGCGGGAGGACTGCTACGTCGGCCGCAGTGGCACGAATCTGCTCTACCGGAATCGGGGCGACGGCACGTTTCAGGAAGTCGGCGCCGCGGCGGGCGTCAACGACCCCAACGGCACTTCCGGGGTCTGCGCCGGTGACTTCGACGGCGACGGGTTCTTCGACCTTTACAGCGTCAACATCGGCAGCCCGTCGAACCGGCTCTACCGCAATCTCGGCAACGGCACGTTCCAGGAGATCACCGCATCGGCCGGGGTCGGTGATGTAGGCGACGGCCGCACCGCCACGTTTCTCGACATCGACTATGACGGTCTGGTCGACATCTTCTCCTCGAACCACGTGCACGATAATCGGCTCTACCGCAACAACGGCAACGGGACATTCACCGACATCGCGCCGGCCTTGCACATCACCGATCCGCCCGATCCCTTCGGCACGGGCTTCGCGGACTACGACAATGACGGCGATCTCGACGTCTTCCTGGCCACCCACTTCGGCAACCGGCTGCTGCGCTGCGACGGCGTGATGCATCACTGGATCCAGGTCCGCCTGGTCGGGACAGTCTCCAACCGCAGCGCGATCGGCGCCGTCGTGCGCTGCACGGTCGGCCAGCGCACAACGTGGATGCGCGTCGACGGCGGCCACGGGATGGGCGACACCGACAGCCCCGCGCTGGAATTCGGTCTGGGAACGGCGGCGGGCCCCGTTGAGATCGTTGTCCACTGGCCAACGGGGATCGCGGAGACCTGGACGGACTTGAGCGCGGACACGCAGGTCACGTTGGTCGAGAACACGAGTGCGGCCGTATCCGAGCCCGCGGCCGGAAGGACGGTCGGCCTCGCGCTGCTGGGCCTGACACCGAATCCCGCGGGCGAGAGCTGCACGCTGCGACTCCGCCTGGCTCGCCCGGGCGGCGAAAGCGTTCGCGTCGCCGTGTTCGATCCCGCGGGACGCCTCGTGCTGAGCCGGACCATCGCGACTGCGCGCGAGACCGTTACCGCCGCGGTGCCGCTGGACGGCCTGGCGGCTGGCAGCTACTTCGTGCGGGCCTCCACAGGTGGGGCGACGGCCGGGGGGCCGCTCACCATCGTGCGGTGAGTCCCTCTCGGCGGCCGCCCAACCGCCAGGGTGTATCTGCGCCGCCGACGGGGAAGGCTCACGCCATCTTTCGATATGATGCGCGTCGCTCTACGCAATTGGGCAAGGATCACGCGCTGAGCCACGACCCGCCACGCCGGCACGCCGGCGAAGCGAAGGTCGGCCCGATGAGAGAACGCGCTCTTCCCCGGCGCCGACCGTCTGACAGCAACCGCGGCAAGCTCTTTGCCCGCGCGCTTGAAGACGTGGCGGCAGGCTGCTGACCTGGCCCAGCGGCGAAGGCCGGGCTCACGATGTTTGCGTCTCGGTCCACGGCGCCCTGCCGCCGGCGGGCACGGCGTCGATCCGAAAGGTCGCATCATAGGCGCCGTCAGGGATCGCGGCCGCACCTGCATCCCTGAGGAGCCCCTGGCAGCTCAGCGCCAGCGACACTGGAGCGGGCAGCGCTGATGGCACACGCCCACGCGGTCGGGATGACCCTGGCTACGGCCGCAGCAGCATCACCTTGCGGTCGCCGAGGCGCTGGGCGCCTGAACTGAGCCGCATCAGGTAGAGCCCCGAACCCACCGGGCGCCCCGCCGAATCAAGCCCGTTCCACTGCAACCTGCCTTCAACCGCGGCCTGCATCGAAGGCAGATAGGTGATCATGCGACCAGCGGCATCGTAGACGCGCAGCAGCACCTCGGCCGGACGGCTGAGCTGGTAGTGGATGCGCGCGCCCGCGGGTCCGATCACGGGCGAAGGTGCGCACTCCAGGCGCGAACAGACGAGCGTCCCCTTCGGCAGGCCGGTCTCGCCCTGGGCAACATCCATCAGGATGCCCAGCTCGGTCACGACCACATCGTCGATGTACCAGCCCTCGCGACCCGTGTTGGCATCGCTTCCAAACCGGAAGCGCAGCTTGACGTCGCTGCCTTCGAGATCGGCCAAGTCCAACGTCACCTCTTCCCAGTCGTGGGTGCCGGAGAAGAAGGGCAGCCCCGCCGGGAAGGGCGACTGGGCGCCGGCCCGAACCAGGTGGGAGTAGCCCCCCACCGGGACGATCTGCTCCCAGGAGCCGCCGTCAATTGAGATCTCCACAAAGCCGCCATCGTAGCCGTAGCCGGGATAGGCCGCGCTCTGCTCCGCATCGATCCAATGCCAGAAGGTCGCGCTGGCGGCGATGCCGACCGCGAACTCCGGCGACTCCAGGGCGGCATCGAGCAGGTTGCCGTAGGTGCCCGTCCCCACGGCCCCGCACTTCCAGCTCGTCGCGCCGCCCGGGGTGTGATTGCGCTGCGTCGACATGTGCCACTGATCCCCGTACCCGCCCGTCACGGGATAGTGCTGCCAATCGCCCTGCCCGCTCTCCATGTCATCTTCGTAGGCGGTGATGAAGGGCGCCACATAGAACATGTACAGCTCGCCAGGGGCGCCCGGGGGATCGGTGGTGATGTTGCCACCCTGGTCGGATGCATGGACGTAGTACTGCACCATCGTATGAAGCGGCTGGCCCGGAATGTCGCCCTGGAAGCGGTCGCCGCCCAGGGCGTCCATCGCCACCGGGACGAAGCTCTGACCTTGAGCGCGATAGTAGAGTACGGTTTCCGTGAGGGCGCTCATGTCGGTGATCGTCGATTCGATCTCGTAGGGGCCCACCGTGTTGTCGGTGGAGGGATACTCGGTCGTGTTGGCGATGACGGGGCCGGCGATGTCGGTCAGCGAGAAGTCGACGGTCGTGGCCTCTCCCACCACAATCGTGACGAAACCGGATGTGTCGGGCGCGAAACTCGGATGGGCGACGGCCACCCGGAAGTCCCCGGCGATCACGTATCCCGAGTAGAAGCCGTCGGACCCCGTCTCCATGGTGACCCCCGCGCCGATCACGGTGATCGTGGCGTCCGCCACCGGCGTCCCTCCCGCCGTCGCGTTCGAAACGGTCCCCTGCAGGATGCCGCGGTCGTAGCTCTCGGGCACCATCGCAACGTTCCGCACCATCGCGGAGCCGGTCAACTGCACCGCAATCGTCTCGTCATGGTAGCCCTCGGCTTCGAAGAGCAGGGTGTAGGAGCCGGTGGGGGCGAAGATGTGATAGCGGCCACGGGATCCGCCGCTGCTGTTGGTCTCTTCGTGTTGGAAGGGCACACCCACCATCGTGATGGTCGCCTGGACCGGATCGCCCGTGACCGCATCGGTCACATTGCCGGCCAATGGAATCGGATGTTCCAGGAACCAGAGCACGCCGGGGAAGACCAGCGCGGCCTCGGCCTGCGCGCTGGCGTAGGAGGGCTGGAATTCGGTCGCCGTCTCGATCAGATAGGCGCTCGAGGAGAAGTTGGCGAAGTGCCACTCCTGATGCTCTCCCTCGGCGCTCGGTTCACGGATGGCGCCGCCATACCCGGAAGCGGCGGAGAGTGCGGTCGCCACGCTGATATAGTACGCGTCAAAAGGATGGTTCCAACAAGCGTAGCCGTGCAGTGCTTCGCGCCCAGAGGAATGATAGTCGAGAACCTTGTCGAAGCGCTGGTCGCGGGTCCAGGCCATCACCGTCTGGGTCTCCGCCTCGGAGGCGGAGCTGGGACCCTTGTACGTCTCGGAGCTGGGGCTCGTGCTGCCGCCGCAGGGCCCGTCCCAGCCCGGGGGGTAGTTGCGGTTCTGATCGACGCCCGTGCCTCCGGTGAAGGGACGTCGGTTCTTCCGCCACCAGTTGTCATGGTAGTAGCAATACTCGTAGCCATCCGGGTTCCAGATCGGGGCGATCCAGATCTCGTATTCGTCGACGAGATTGGTGATTCGAGGATCACTGCCGTAGAGCGTCGTGAACTGCTCGAGCGCGTGCAACGCAATCACGGGGGTGACAAGCTCTCGGGCGTGGTGACAACTGACCAGCGCGAAGGCGGGTTCGTCCTCTTCCAGGCCAACGTTGTCGGAGATCTTCACCGCGTACATGTGACGCCCTTCGTAGGTCGGCGCGAGCCCGTACTTCGCGGTCAAGTCGACGAACTGGCAAATGGAGGGATGGGCCGCCGCCGCGGCCTGCATTTCGGCGATGATCGCCGCCAGATCCAGGTAACCAGGGGGAACCGCTTCCGGATCCAGGCGCACGCCCAACCGCTCCGCCTGGATCTCAACAAACGGGCGGCCGGGGATAGTCGATACAGGTACGTAGCCGTGTTCTGCCAGGTTGGCCAACGTCTCGCTCGAGAGAATGACTTCCAGGGCTTCGTCGGTGATCGTGGCCTCGAGCACGTCCAGGCCGGCGTCAAGCCAGACATCCGCCAACGCCCGGGCGTCGGACGATTCGAACCGAGCGCGAATGAGCGTCTCGGCAGAGGCAGGAGTGGCCAGCAGAAACATGATCAACGCGACGATCGGGACCAGGAAAGGGGATCTCATGGCGGCAGCTCCCTTGGTGTCGGCGGGCCATCCAGGTATCGACGGGCGGCCCGACGATGGGGGCCATCGACGCCAGGGGAGGGCCCTGCCCCGCGTGTGTTCTATGCGGCACCTCGGACAGTCAATGATGGCACGGCGACACATCCGGAATCAATGCTCAAGCCGGCCGTCTGCATGAAACTCGGTGCGTCACGAGGCGCTGGCCCCGCGGCCCTCACAGCTGCCACTTCAACTGAAACTCGACCTCCTCGGTCTGCTCCGAGCGTTCGTGTTCAATGCTGATGATGGCCTTGGCTGGGACATGAACCCGCCGGCCGGCGATCTGAATGCTGAAGCGATCGCCCCGCTCTAGGGCATCGGCCAATCGTCTCAGCTTGGCCGCGAATTGCCTGGCGGAGTAAACTCTCTCGACATCGCGACGACCCTTCTTCGGCATGGGCCACCTCCCTTCGTCCGCCAGCATGCCAGAGCCTGGGTAACACGACCAGTGGATTGCGGTCAGCCGCTGGGTGAGCGCCCGCTGGGTGAGCGCCCGGCCCCGGGTGGAGATGCGGCAGAGGCGCATCCCAGAGGAAAGAGCTGACGGGTCCCCTGGTACCTCAGCCGTCGTCCGCGAGAAGACCGAATCGCGGCGCCCCACCAGGGGGAACTCCTATATGGTTGGCATCCCCTGATCCCCAGCGAGCACACCGCCTTCATCCGGCGCACCTCCAGCAACCCACCCAAATGGGGCGAGGACCGGATCACCGAGGCGCTCGCCGGCCGGCACGAGGAGCCCATCGAGCAGAAGGCCGGGAACACGGCGTTGCACTGTGAGCCCCGCCGCAGCGCTGGATGCGTCGGCCGCGCCGCTGGGCGAAGGACGACCAGCAGTGCACCCGCCCCCGCTCCTACCGCGCCTGCGCCAGCGCCTTCTCCCGCTCGATGCGCGCCATCTCCTCCGGATCGGGGATCGTGATTGCCGGCCTGGTCTCGTAGCCGTTGCGGCGCCCGCAGGCCATCCAGTGGAACTCGACGTCGGGATCGCCCGCGCCGCTGCGCACCGTGAACCCGGCCGGATCGGTCGCATCCAGGTAGAGCCCGCTCCAGCCCCCCACCGGCGTGACCGTCACCTTGACCGGCACCCGCGGCGTGATCGCCTCGGTGAAGAGCCGGTCGAAGGCGACCCGCGCCATGCCCCCGCTCAGCCGTCCGGCGCCCGAGGCGTAGACCTCGACCTCGGGGCTCTCGACGCTGAAGATCGCCTCGCGGCCCCGGGATGTCTCGATCGCCGCGCTTTTCGTTCCGGTCGCGACGGTGTTGCCGTATACATAGAGCCCCTCGGAGTTGCTGGCCGGAGAGGCGATGTAGACGTCGTAGGCGTTGTCGTCCGTCGACTTGACGAAGTAGCCGGCATTGCCGTTCTGCGTGTTGGAGTAGAGCGCCCAGGTGGCGGTGCCCGCGGTTGCCGACGAGCGCAGCGCCAGACAGTCGCCGTAGGTAGTACAAGTGCTCTCGATGTTGATCGCCGGGTAGTCGGAGGTGATGTCGATGTCGATCTCGCCGCTGGTCATGTCCCAGTCCCAGTAGGTCGACCCGATGTTGAGCGGATCGCTGAGCTTGTCGAAGCTGACCGCCCCGGCCTGGATCATCGCATTGGTGATGGAGCTCGCCTGGGCCTCGTTCACGAACCGCGAGTCATACGCGCTGCCGCTGCTGTAGGCCGAGGTGAGCTGGACATTGTCGGCGCTGATCTCCAGACCGGTGCCGGTATTGACGTTCAAGTGCGCATCGCCGCTGGTCGCCCCGCCGCCGAGGCCGTTGTCGGCGTAGACCGCGGTGATGTCGCCGGCGTTGGCGGCTTGCCACGTGCCGTTGCCCGAGGCATCGGAGGTCAGAACGCGTCCGGCCGCGGCGCCGGTCGGGATCCGCAGGCCCTGAGTCTGCGTGGTGCCCACGACGTCGAGCTTGTACGCCGGATCGATCGTCCCGATCCCGACGTCGTCCCCGTCCTGCCCGAGCACGATCTTGCCGGCCGAGCCTTGGCTGGCGTCGAGGGTCAGGCGCGTGTACCCGGCCCCACCACGCAGCAGCGGCCCGACCGAGGTGTGGTAGAGCATCTCGATGTAGCGCGTGGCCATGCTGGCGTTCGACGCTCGCACGGCCGCGTTGTCGCCCTGCGTATCCAGCTTGGCCGCCGGCGCCGATGTGCCGATGCCCACATTGCCGACCAGGCGGTAGATGTTGTCCCCGGCGATCGTCCAGTCCGTGTCCTGGCCCACATCGGCCACGGCAGCGTGATACGCGTAGGGGACGGCGGCCAGCTCGACCCGCGGGGTCATCTCCGAGCCGGCGCCCACCGTGATGCCCAGCCAGTAGGGCACGTCGAAGGGCAGCGTCAGTGGCGTGGTGTGTCCCAGGATGACGCTGAAGACGCCCAGCTCGGTCGTCACGGTGTTGGCCTCGGACCAGAGCGCCGCGCCGCCGGCCGAGACGTTGTAGATCTTGAAGGTCAGGTTGTAGTTGCCGTTGGGCACCGGGTGCCCGCCGCTGTCGTTCAAGATGCCCTGGTAGCTGATCGTCCGCGGCTGCGCCGCCAGCGCCGTCGCGGGCGCCAGGAGCATCAGGACAGCCAGACTGAGAGCGATTCTGTTCCTCATGCTCGCATCCTCCCTTTGCTTGACCAGCCTCTACTTGACCAGCACCAGCGAGCGCGTCTCGCGGAACCCGGGCGCGGTCATCAAGCAGTAATAGACCCCGGCGGGCAGCTCTGTGCCGTCGAGGCGGATCGTGTGAAAGCCGGGCGGCATCTCCCCCTCCAGGAGCGTGCGCACCTGGCGTCCGGTGACGTCGTAGAGCCGCAGCGCCACGCGCGCGGCGCGCGGCACGGCGAAGCGCAGGTGGGTCACCGGTCCACCGGGATTCGGGTAGGTCGAGCCCAGGCTGAAGCGCACCGGCAGCGCTGGGGCCTCCTCCGACACGTCGGCAAAGAACACCTGCGCCTGGTGCCAGAACCCGATGCCGTGGACGTAGCCGGTCGCGGCGGACCGACCGATCATCGGTTGGCTGACGGTCCCGGTGAGCCGGTAGCCCGTCGCAACCGACAGGCCTCCCCCGCCGGCCACGACCGACTGCGGTATCTGGTAGTCGGCCAGGGCGGTCTGCGGCGGCGAGAGGAGCAGCACGAAGAGCAACACGAGGATGGATGGACCCCGTTTCATGGGTGCGGCCCTCCTTTCGAGACGGAAACCATCGCGGTCACTCTGCACGTCCGGCAGCGAGCCCGCGCCCGGTGGAGGGAACGCGCGCGGCACGTCGTCGAGACGGGCGATGCTGGAACCTGAGCTTGACGCTTGTTCAGATGATAGCAGAGGTTGGCGCTTGGGCAGGTACAACGAAACGTCCGGGCATGGTCCGGTGCCGGAGCCGTAGAGGTCGGGCGAGGCGATCGACAGGAATGCCGGATGCCCTCCCAATCACCGTTATTTCAAGCAGATAGAGGGCGATCGTTGCGGCACGCCGCTCACGCTATCGATGCCGCCCGACCCTGGCGCCCATGCGTCCTCGGAACCGCTGACCTGCCAGGGCCCGCCCCGGAGCCCTTCGCGGGCGAAGAGGCTGGGCAGGTGGCCCGCGGGGCCGGCGGCGGCCTTCCCGCCACGTGATCGCGCCGCGCGCCAGCGCTGGATTCGCCACTGGCGGATCCTGGTGTCTTGAGGCCCGCCGACCAACGTCCCCGCAGCGCCCCGCCGATCTGCTATCCTCCCCCGCCTATGATCACCCTGTCCAACATCTCGATGCAGCACGGCCGGCAGATTCTCTTCCTGGAAGCTTCGCTGCAGCTCAACCCCGGCGAGAAGGTCGGCCTGGTGGGCCCCAACGGCGCCGGCAAGACGACGCTCTTCCGCGTGATCGCGGGCGAAGAGGAGCCCGACGAGGGCGAGGTCAAGATCCCGAAGCGCACGACGATCGGCTACTTCCGCCAGGATGCGATCGAGCTGCACGGCCGCAGCGTGCTGGACGAAGCGATCGCGGGCAGCGGACGGCTGGGCGATCTGCACCACGAGCTCAAGGAGCTAGAGCACGCGCTCGCGGACCCAGCGCGCGAGGGCGAGCTGGACGATCTGCTCGCGCGCTACGGCGAGGTGCAGGCCGAGTACCATCATCGCGGCGGCTACGACCTGGAGGCCCGCGCCCAGGAGGTGCTGCACGGCCTGGGCTTCGAGCCGGACCAGGTCGCCGGCGACGTCGGGGCCCTGAGCGGCGGCTGGAAGATGCGCGTGGCGATGGCCAAGGTGCTCTTGGCCCATCCCGATGTGCTCCTGCTCGATGAGCCGACCAACTACCTCGACATCGAGTCGATCCTCTGGCTCGAGAATTTCCTGAATGCCTCTAGAGCTGCGGTGCTCATGACCTGCCACGATCGCGACTTCCTCAACCGCACCGTCACGCGCATCATCGAGATCGACGGCGGGGAGCTGACGAGCTGGAGCGGCAACTACGACTTCTACGCGCGCGAGCGGGCGATCCGCGACACGCAGCGCGAGGCGGCCTACGCGCGCCAGCAGGCGATGTTCGCCAAGGAGCGCCGCTTCATCGAGCGCTTCGCCGCCCACGCCGCCAAGGCCGCGCAGGTGCAGTCGCGGGTCAAGAAGCTCGAGAAGATCGAGGAGGTCGAGCCGCCGCGCCGGCGCGTGGTCGTCAAGTTCGACTTCCGCCGCCCCCCGCGCTCGGGCGAGGACGTCGTGACGCTGCGCGGGGTCTCGAAGGCCTTCGGCCCGCGCCGGATCTACGAGAACTTCGACTTCGCCGTCCGGCGCGGCGAGCGCTGGTGCGTGGCAGGCCGCAACGGCGCCGGCAAGTCGACGCTGCTCAAGATGGTGGCCGGCGTGCTCGCGCCCGACGCGGGCGCGGTGCGCCTGGGCGCGAGCTTGAAGCTCGGCTACTTCTCGCAGCAGGCGCTCGATCTGCTGGATCCCGATCTCACTGTCTTCGAGCAACTGCAGCGCGACTACCCCGATGAGGGCCAGGGCGTGCTGCGCAATCTCCTGGGCGCCTTCCACTTTCCCGGGAGCGACGTCGAGAAGCCGATCCGCGTGCTGTCGGGCGGCGAGCGCTCGCGCCTGGTGATCGCGCGGATGCTGCTCGATCCACCCAACTTCCTCGTCCTCGACGAGCCGACGAACCACCTCGACCTCGAGACCAAGGAGATGCTCGTCGAGGCGCTGAGGGACTTCGGCGGCACGATGCTGTTCGTTTCGCACGATCGCACCTTCCTGCGCGGTCTCGCCTCGCGCGTGCTCGAGCTCGAGTACGGCGATGACGGCGAGCGGCGGCCGCACATCTACCCCGGCAGCTATGTCGATTACGTGGCCGCCACGGGGCGCGAGGCGCCGGGGGTGCATGCGTGACGGACAGGGCCTCCGCGCGCGGCCCGGCGCCGGGGGCGCATGCGTGACGGACAGGGCCTCCGCGCGCGGCCAGGCGCCGGGGCGCCTGCGCGCCGGACGGGCGGCATCCTTGGCAGGAACGGATTCCCCGGCTATGATTCCAAGGGATTCCAAGGGATTCCAAGGGATTCCAAGGCAGCCTTGAGGTGGAGCGAGACCCGGTTCGACAGGTGGTCGCACGATGCAACAAGACGATTCTGCCATCCGCGGGAATCCATCGGGCCAGACCGGGTCTCACCCGCAGGAGGACGTGGACGAGGCCCGGGAGATCCTGGCCGACCTCGGCGGGCTCCCGGACGGCGCCCTGCCCGCGGAGCTGACCGCATCCGCTCGCCAGTGGAGCGACCGCCAGGCCTTCGAGGCTCTCAGTCAGGTCAGTCGCTTAGTCGCCTCCAATCTGGACCTCACCACCCTCGTGCAGCAGATCCTGGACCTCGCCATCGAGTGTCTGGGCGCCGAGCGCGGCATCCTCTTCCTGGGCGGTGATCCGGGATCGGAGCTCGTCCCGGCCGTCGCCCGCAGCATCTCCGGCCAGGAGCTCGATGAGCTCGAGCAGATCAGCCGCACGATCCTGCAGTACGTGCTCGCGGGCCGGTCGATCGAGAGTGGTGACGCCCTCGCTGATCCGCTGCTCAAGGACATTCCCAGCATCAGCCTGGCCCAGGTCCGCACCCTGGCCTGTGTTCCCTTGATCGCCCACGGCAAGATGCGCGGCGCGATCTACCTGGACAACCGGCCGCTGGCCTACGCCTTCCCCGAGGCTTCGCGGCGCTTCCTGGCCTCGTTTGCCGATCTGGCGGCGGTGGCCCTGGAGAATGCGGAGCTCCATGGAGAAGTGCTCCGCGAGAATCTCAGGCTCCGCCAGCGGTTGAGCTCGCTGGAGACGTTCGGGCGCATCGTCGCCGTGAGCCCTGCGATGCTGGCCGTGCTCAAGCAGGCCAGCCTGGTGGCGCAGACCGAGGCCCCCGTGATGATCCTGGGTGAAAGCGGCACCGGCAAGGAGCTGCTCGCGCGCGCGATCCACGAGGGCAGCCCGCGCGCCCAGCAGCCGTTTGTCGCCCACAACTGCGCGGCCGTGCCTGAACACCTCATGGAAAGCCTCTTCTTCGGATACGTGCGCGGGGCCTACACGAGCGCGGTGGGCGACTCCCAGGGTCTGTTTCGCCTCGCCCATCAGGGCGTGCTCTTCCTCGACGAGGTGGCCGATCTCGACTGCGCCTTGCAGGCCAAGCTGCTGCGCGTGCTCGAGGACGGCCGCATTCGGCCTCTGGGCAGCGACGAGGAGGTGCAGGTCGACGTGCGCCTGATCACGGCCACGAGCAAGGACCTCCAGCGCGCCGTCGCCGACGGCCGGTTCCGTGAGGAGCTCTTCTTCCGAACCAACGTGCTGGAAATCCAGGTTCCACCGCTGCGCGAGCGCAGCGAGGATATCCCCATCCTCGTTGATCACTTTCTACGCAAGCACAGTCCGAGCGGGGATCCCCGCGTGCGGTTCTCTCCCGCAGCGCTGGCCATGCTTCAGCAGCACGCGTGGCCCGGAAACGTGCGGGAGCTGGAGAACCTGGTGCGGCGCGCGCTGGCCTTGGTCCCCGGGCCGGTCGCCGGTTCATCCGACGTCGAGAAGCTCTTCACCCGGCCCATTCCAAGGGGCGATGGCGCGCCGATCCATCATCAGGGACAGCCGGGCTCGGCAACGGCGGCCCGGCCACCGCTGGCTCCGGCTAAGCAGCGGGATCCAACGGCCAGGCCCCCCGTGCGCACCCTGGCGGACCAGGAGCGCCTGGCGATCGAGGATGCGCTGCAGCGGACCAAGGGCAACAAGTCCGAGGCGGCTCGGCTTCTAGGACTCCACCGCAGCTCGCTCTTGCGGCGAATGAAGCGGTTGGGAATCGATGCGCGGGAATAGCGTTCGAGTGGCACCGTGAGCGAGCAGCGGCCCCTCCTGCAGGATGCGCGTTACACCCCCACCGACGAGATCCGGAGTGTGGGCGGGCGGGTCACATGGTTTGCGCGCGATCGCCTGACGGGACGCTCGGTGCTGGTCAAGACCGGACCGCGGCTTTCGATTCTGCGTGAGATCTCCATCCTGCTGACCCTTCCCCGCGGCGTTTCCGCCGCGGTCTTGGATGTCCTGTGGGCAGGAGACCACGGCCTCGGCCTGGTGGCCGAGCGCCTGACGGGTCGGACGGCGCTGGAGGCGGCGAGCGACCTGGACGCGCAGGAGCTGCCGAGCCTGGCGAGCGCAATCTGCCGGCGCCTCGCCGCGCTCCACCGGGCCGGCTGGGTGCATGCCGATCTCAAACCGAGCAACATCCTCCTGCTCGCCGAGCCCGCCGGGGAGGCCCGCCTCCTGGACCTGGCCTTCGCCTGGTCGCTCGCGTCACCAGGTCCCGACCCGGAGACCGAGGAGCTGTTGGGGAGCACGCCGCTCTATGCGGCTCCGGAGCTCAGGCGAGGTTGGTTCGTCGATGCGCGCGCAGACCAGTACTCGCTGGGATTGACCCTGCGGCACCTGCATCCCGAGATCGACGGCGATGCGCGCTGGCAGCCGATTCTCGCGCGCCTGACCGATGATCAGCCCTCGCGGCGCTACCCCGACATCTCGGCGGCGCAGGCCGAGCTGGCGCACCTGCTCGCCTTGCCGCCCGCCCCGTCCGAGGTGCCCCCATTCGGCAGCGGTCCGCTCCGCGCGCGCACCGATGAGCTGACTCGGGTCGTGGACGAACTCGGGCGCGCCTCCGGAAGCCGGTCGTTTCTCGTTCAGGCCAGGCCGGGAACAGGAATGACGCGCTTCCTGCTGGAGTGCGCGCTGACCGTCGCGCGGGACGGGGGTCCACCCGTGCGCGTCCTGGACTTCGGGATGCCCGACCTGGCGCGCGATGCCGCCACCGCCGCGCGCGCCTGCGTGTTCTGCGAGGAACGCCTGGCGGCGGGAGAGCGCGTCTTGCTCGGCGTGCCCGATCCTTCTCCGGCGTTGCGTTGGCCGGGCGGTGCGGGCGCGGACGTGCGTGGACTCGTCGAGCGGCTGCGTCCCGCGCGCCTGCTGCTCGAGCCCCTCGGTGCGGAGACCCTGGGTGAGATCGCCGGCGCAAGTCTGGGGGCCAGTGGTGCGGACATCGAGGAGCTGGGGCGCACGCTCCACGCGCGCACCGCGGGCGATCTGCGCCTGGCGGCCGAGGGATTCGCGCACGCGCTGCGCTCGCATGGACAGGCCGAGGGAATCATCTGGCGACTGAGCGCGGAAGGGCTCAGTGCGTCGCAGTGGCAACCCTCGTCTCCACCGCCCTCGTGGAGCGTGATCCCCGATGAGCTTCGCCCACCGTTGCGCATCCTGGCGCGCGTCGGCGCGGTCTTCGAGCGGAGCCTGGGCGAGGACTTGCTCACGCGCTTCGCGCCGCGTGGAAGCCTCGAGACCCTGATCGACCGCGGGCTGTTGTTGCCGGCCGCCGCCGAGAGGCCGCGTTTCGTCCACCACCTGTTGCGCGAGGAGGCCCGGCGGGATCCTCCGAGCTGTGTCGATGCGGTGGAACGCCATCTCAACAGCGTCGGCCTGCCGCCGCCTGAAGATGCGCAGCGCGCCCTCGAGGCCGCCGCGCGCGCGCGGCGGCTGGGGCACCTGGAACGGGAACGACAGGTGATCGAGCGCGCGCTCATCTCGGCGGAGAAGGACGAGCGCTACGGCGACCTGCGCGACCTGTTGAGCTATCCCGACCCGGATGCGGACCTGTCCCTGCCCGCGGCTCGCCTCCGGGCGGAGGCGATGCACGCGTTCCTGGGCCCCGATTGGCCCCCCGCGAGGGTCCTCTACTTGATCGGCATGTGCATGGCGGAGCTGACCGGCACCTCGGGCGGCCGCCACGTCAATGCCGCGGCGGAGTACCTCGATTCGCCCATGGGTGTGGACTGCTTGTTCTGGTCCGCGCAGGGAGCGCGAGTGCACCGTCGCTGGGACGACCACGCCCGCTACATGGCGGCACTGACCGCCCTGGAGGCCGAGGGGGGCTCGCTGGTACCGGGCAGTCTGGATCTCGAGCGCAGCCGCGTCGCCCTGGCTCACGGTCGCAAGGCCGAGGCCCGCGCATTGGCCACGGCGGCCGCGGCCGCGCTCGCGGGCACGAAGACCCGTCACGAGCACGACGGCCTGATGTTCCTGGCGGTGCTTTCCATGCCCGAGCACCCCGGACAAGCGGTCGAATTGCTGGAGCGCGCCTTGGAGCTGACCCAGCAGCGCAGCGCACGGGTCAGCATCTACTCCTCGATATCCTACATGCACGAGATCCAGGGTGATCTGATGGCCTTCGAGCGCAGCGCCCAGTCGGCGGTCGAAGAGGCGGCACGCTCCGAGACGTACCGCATGCGCATCTTCGCGCGCGGCCGGCGGGTATGGGCCTGGGCCCTGCTCGACCGAGCCGTCGATGCCGCGGCTGAAGCCGGCGTGCTGCTCCACTCCCCGTCCATTCGCCGCATCCCGTCCCGCCTGGCCTTCACACTGCTCCTGGCCGGCTTTGTCGCCCTGCACCAGGGCCGCGGCCAGACGGCCATCGCCCAGATGGCGGCCGCCTGGGAGACCGGCCGGTCCGTTGTGTCGGCCAAGCCGCTCTCGGACCTCTTGCGCTACTTGCTCGATGCCCTGCTCGACCTGCGTGCCTGGGAGATCGTCCGCTCGCAGGGCGATGATCTGGACCTGCCACCCAACCCCGAGGAGCCCTCCGTCTGCCTGACGCGCCTCCGCATGGCGGCGCTGCGGGCGCAGGCTCGGGGCGCATCCGCCGAGGCGCGCTCGCTCCTGGCCCCGTCGCGGGAGGAGGCCGCCCGGCAGACCGATCGGCTGGATGCCGCCCGGTTCCTGCACCACCTGGGAGTGGCGATTCTGGATGCCGAACGCGAGGCCGCCCCCGCGCTGCCCTCTCCAGGCCCGTTCCCCGGGAACCCCGACGCGGGTCATGAAGCTGGCGAGCACTTCCGCCGGGCGCTCGAGCTGCTCGGATCGGTCGGCTACGGCTATCACCGCGCTCGCTCCCTGGTGGGCCTGGCCCGGGCGACCGCGGTGGCGGGCGATCCGGAGGAGGCTCTGCGCCGCATCGAGCAGGCCATCGATCTCAGCCGCCGGATCGGCAGCCGGGGCGTGCTGGCGGAAGCGCTCATGGCGCGGGCGCAGATGCAGATCCAGCGCGGGTGAGAGGCAAGCCGCCCGCGACAGGATCCCGGCACTTCGCACGGCGCCTCCCATCCGCAACGAAGCTCCTCGCGAGGCGGTTCCGCACCTTGGTCTGCTGTGCGGTTCCGCGCAGGCGACAGTTGACCGCGCGCATCCGCACACCATCCGCGTGCCGCGACGGGACCGGCCACATCCCCTGCGCCAGGGCAACTGCCCCACCCTACGTGAATTGGGCATGCCGTGTCGATTTCGGCCAAGACGGCACGCCTCCTGCAAGGCGTACATGACGCTCGCTTCTGTCAACAGCCCGGCCGGCGGTGCGCAGGATCCGCGCGCCGGCGGCCGGGCAAGTCACGGGTTCGAGGGGCAGATCTCCCGGAGTTGATCCGGGAGGACAGGTCACATTCGGTGCGGCAACAACGGTGGCAGTGTCGGGGATGACGGACCGCTCATCCCCGGTGGGGATCCTCGCGACGGCCACAGCTCGGCAGGCCCGCTGCTCTGCGCGCCACACGCGGGCGAACTCGAACGCGACTGCGACTCTCCCCGCGCGAAATGCCGCGTGTGATCTGCTGGGGACTTGGGGCGTGAACTGCAGCGTTTAGAAGTCCCCTCTGCCCCTCGAATGCCATGCGTCGACCTATGCGTCGACCTATGCGTCGACCTGTGCGTCGACCTGTGCGTCGACCTGTGCGTCGACCTATGCGTCGACCTGTGCGTCGCCATCGCCGTCGCGCGATCGCCGCAGCAGCGCTCTCGGCCGGTGGGCGGAATCTGTCCGCCAGCGGGCCCCGCAGATCGGGTAGACTCCCCCGGAGTTTCGTTTTCCGGAGGAGACCATGAGCAAGTCGATCCTGATCCTGAAGGGCAGCCCGCGCGAGCGGGGCAACAGCTCCATCCTGGCGGACCAGATCGCGGCGGGCGCGCGGGCCGCAGGCGCCGAGGTCGAGAGCGTCTGGTTGCACGGCCTCGAGATCCAGCCCTGCAGCGCCTGCAACGGCTGCGGCGGCCCCGGCGGCCGCTGCGTCGTGCAGGATGACATGCAGGCGCTCTACCCCAAGCTCGCCGCGGCCGGCGCCATCGTGCTGGCGAGCCCGGTCTACTGGTTCACGATGAGCGCGCAGCTCAAGACCTGCATCGACCGGTGGTTCGGCTTCCAGGGCACGGGCTGGCAGGAGCTGAAGGGCAAGCAGTTCGCGATCGTGCTCACCTACGGCGACACCGATCTCAACTCCTCGGGCGGGATCAACGCCGTGCACACCTTCGAGTCGATGTGCCGCTTCCTGCGGGGCGAGATCGTGGGGACCGTGCACGGATCGCTGATGAGCGCGGGCGAGGCGGAGAAGAAGCCGGCGCTGATGCGGGAGGCGCAGAAGCTCGGGGAGAAGCTGGCGGGGGCGTGACGGCGGCTCAGCGGTGAGGATCAGGAAGAGCGTCAAGGAGGGCCAGACCACGTCCTGGCGACTCTTGCGATCCGCCGCCCAACCTCAGGGCAATTCCCTGATCAGTCGATCGATCTGATTCGTGAGGTAGAGCGGCAGGGAGAACAGCGTGTAGTTCACCGAGCGAGCGTTCTTTCCAAAGCCGGCCGCATGCTCGAACGTGCCCAGAGAAGGCAGATCCATGTTCATACGCACAGCGAGGCGGCGGTTCTTTTCGGCCAGGAAGACATGAGTGGACTTGAGACTCCCTGAAGTGCCCGCGCGCACTTCAATGGGAATGACCTGGTCTTGCCGAGTCCAGAGGTAGTCCACCTCGGCGTTGGCGTTCTTGGCCTCGCGATGCCAATAGTAGAGTGCGTGATCCTCGAAGGCCGGGCCCAGGCTGCGGAGCTCCTGGCCAACGAATTGCTCGGCAAGGGCCCCCTCTTGCACCGTCAGCAGCTCGGCCGCCTCAATCAGGGACAAACCGCAGAGGTTGCAGCAGAGCCCGACGTCCAGCAGGAGCGGTTTGAAGTGCCGCTCGGAGGCCTCCGCGCCCAGCGGTATCCCGTTGGCCGACGTGTGACGAACCAGGGTGACGAGGCGGCTGAGCTCGAGGAGCTCGAGGGCCGCGCGCAGATCGCCGGATGGGACCTCGCGAGTGATGTTGACGTAGCGCACCTTCTGGCCGACGCTCTTCGGCACGAAGCGCAGCACGCGCCGCATGTTGTTCTGCTGGGCCCGGGTTCCGTACTTCGCGAAGTCGTCCTGCAGTGTTGCGATCGTCGTGGTCAGGATTCTCTGGACCTCCAACAGGTCGCGGCGCTGCGCATATGCGGCGACGGCCGCCGGCATCCCGCCGACAAAGAAGTACTCCCGCAGCAGGTCCCTGAGCCTGGCGTGCACGGCTTCGCCCAGGTCGTCGCCGACGTGGTACTGCTCGAGATGATCGGCCAGCGCGGCCTCTCCAAGACCGCGCAGGAACTCCTGGAAGTTGACCGGCTGAAGATGGAGGAACTCGATCCGCCCGACCGGCATAGAGTACCGGAACTCCCGCAGCGCGAAGTCCAGTAGCGAGCCGGCAGCGACGACATGAAAGTCGGGCATCTCCTCGTGAAAGTAGCGGAGCGCGGCAATGGCCCTGGGACACGCCTGGATCTCGTCGAAGAAGAGCAGGGTACGCCCGGGCGTGATGGGTTGATTGAAGTAGAGCCCCAGCTCCTGCGTGATCCTCCTGGGTTCCATGCGATCGAATAGCGCGTGCAGGTCGTCTCGACGTTCCAGGTTCACGGTGAGCGTCGTCTCGAAGCGGTCGTGGCCAAAGGCCTCGACCAGGTAGGTCTTGCCGACCTGCCTGGCTCCCCGGACGATCAGGGGCTTCCTGTCCGGGCGCATCTTCCAGGCAAGCAGGTCCTTCTCGGCATCCCGTCTCATGGAAACACCATTGGATTACTTGTATTGTGCCATGACAACACAACTGGATAATAGAACATCTACGCGGCAAAGTCAATCTTCTTATCCCGGATTGTGGCTTGACAGGCGGGGGTGGTCCGAGTATGGCCTGAGCAGACGATTATGGCCTGAGCAGACGATTATGGTCTAAGTAGCATTTTCGTAGAGATTTAGTGTATCAATCGCGCGAGGCGGCGGGGCACTGCCCGCCCCAGCGAGGTCTTACGGCAGATTCGGCAAACCACCAGGCAGAGGGCGCCACCAGCACCTGCCGGCCGTCGTTGTCCGGGAGCCAGTAGCCCTCAGCCTCGCCGGCGAGCTGAACGGCGGGGACCGACAAGGCCGTCTGGAACCGTCTCAGGTTGGTCCCGGAGTCGCATCCCTGAGCTTGGCCTCGATCAAGGGCAGGGGCCTGCGTTTCTCGACCAGCAGGAAATCGACGTCACGGCTCTCTCTGGTACGGAAGTAGTGAAGTCCTAAGCGTCCGACGCCCTGATCGTTCCAGTTAGAGACCGCGCGAAACAGCTCCAGCGCGACCATCTTCTCGAACCGCGCCTCCGGCTCTTCGATCAGCGCCCAGTCAAACACGTAGACCTTGCGCTCCTTCTGAATCGCACGGCTGATCTGGGTTGTCCAGGGGGTCGGTTCTGGTCAGCGCGGTGCCGGTTCCGCGGGCGGAGTCTCGGGACGGGAAACCCCTGGGCTGTTAGTCCCATGCGTGCTCGTCTTGTGCGTGCTCGTCCTGCCTACCCTTGGGACCCGCAAGTATGCATTACAGGAAATCGTTCGACAAAGTGAGGGTCATTTCGGGCAATGATCAGCCGAAGGAGGGCCCATGGAGATATCACGGGCGATAGATTTGCACCTCCAACAGTCCGCCCACGACCTGTCGCGTCGAGTCCGCCTGGTGAAGTTGCTGCCATTCTCCTTTCGGGAGTATCTGGCCTTCCGGCACAACGAACACGTCGACTCCATCACGCTCACCGACATCCTCGACGGAAAGTGGAATCCGGAGCATATGCGGGCCGGCATCCGGTTCGACGCCTACCTGCGTGGGGAGCTGATGCCCTTCGCGGTCGATGATCCCGACGTGTTGCCCCTGCTCCGGAACATCCTCAGCACCATCATTGCGAGAGACATCCCCAAGGTCGCCAGGTTGCACACCGACGAACTCGATTCGATCCATAAGCTGATGGAGTTCATCGGTCGATCGTCGATCGATGGCGTCAACTACAGCACGCTGTCCCGCAACCTCGGGATCACGAAGTACAAGGCCGAGCAGTACGTGGCTCTGCTGGAGGCGGCGTTTGTCGTGCAGCGCGTGCTTCCGGCCGGGACCAACGTGCTGCGCGAACCGAAGATCCTGCTGAGCCTGTTGTACCGATTGCTGTACCGAGACTACGCCGATGCGGTGGGTGGACTGAAAGAAGACTTCTTCGCCGAGGCCATGCGCCAGTCCGGAATCGAATTCTCCTATCTCAAGAGGACCCGCGGCCGGAAGACCCGCGAATACCTTGTGGACCATGCTGGGGAGAAGCTGGTGATCGAGATCGGCGGTCAGGGGAAGGGCCGGGCGCAGTTCAAGGGCGTGACGCCGGACCGCAAGCTCATCTTCGTGCACGCAGGCAGGCATGACGGGATGCACCGCCCGCTGTTCTTGGTGGGGTACTTGGGGTAGGCGCAGGCATCGTACCGGAGTGTTGCCGGTGGGGCCGGCGCGCTTCAACCGCGGGTGGCGCGGGGTCTAGGAAGGCCGCGAGCAGGCGGGCTCTCTGCCGCCGGCCGTCACCATCGCATCCCGGCGGGCCGCGGCTTCATCCACGAAGCGCACGCAGGATTCACGCAGGATTCATGGAAACCAAGGGCCCGGCCGCGGGTGTCTTCCATAGACCCGTGCTCAGCACACGCGCGTCAAACAGGAGGTGCGAAGATGGCTGGCAAGAAGACAATCCGCGTGGGGATCAATGGCTTCGGTCGCATCGGCAGATCGATCTTCAAGCAGTTTCTGGAGAGAGACGAGTTCCAGGTCGTGGGCATCAACGATCTGGCGAAGCTCGAAGACTTGGCCTATCTCCTGAAGTACGACTCGGTCCACGGCTGGTACCCCAAGGAGGTGGCCGGCAAAGAGGCCGCCATTCAGGTGGAGGGCCAACGCTTCCCCTTCTTCTCCAGCCCGGATCCCGCGCAGATCCCCTGGAAGGAGCTGGATGCCGAAATCGTCATGGAGTGCAGCGGCGCCCTGCGCAGTCGCGCCAAGGCCGCCGGGCATCTGGCGGCCGGGGCGCGGCGGGTGATTCTTTCGGCTCCCTCCGACGATGCCGACGCCACGATCGTCCTGGGCGTCAATGAAGAGAGCTACAAGCCTGAGTCGCACGAGATCGTCTCGATGGCTTCCTGCACCACGAATTGCCTGGCCCCGGTTGCGAAGGTGCTTCACACGGCGTTCGGCGTGGAGTCGATCGTCTTCACCACCGTCCATGCCTACACCGCGAGCCAATCGCTGATGGACACTCCCGCGCGCCATCGGCGTCGCGGCCGGGCGGCGGCGCTGTCGATCATCCCGACCACCACCGGGGCGGCCAAGGCCGCCGAGAAGGTTCTGCCGGAATTGAAGGGCCGGATCGCCGGCATGGCGATGCGGGTCCCGGTGCCGGACGGCTCGATCACCGACATGGTGGTCGCGCTGCAGAAGGACGCGACCGCCGAGCAGGTCAACGAAGCGCTGCAGCAGGCCTCGGAGAAGCCTCCGCTCAAGGGGATCTTGCGGGTGACGCGCGAGGCGCTGGTCTCCCAGGACATCATCGGCGACCCGCACTCCTCGGTCGTCGATGCCCTGTCCACGCTGATGCTGGGAAAGCGCACGGCCAAGGTCCTGGCCTGGTATGACAACGAATGGGGCTACTCGGCCCGTCTGGTGGACTTCGCCAGGCTGCTCGCTGAACGGGGGAATTGACATAGGACGCTCGGAGGCGGGGTCCAGCCCCGTGCGCGAGCGCAGTCGGTCGCGGCGTGGCTGTCCCCGCATCGAGAGCTCGCCGCAGCGGGGAGTGCTCGCCGCAGCGGGGAGAGCTCGCCGCAGCGGGGAGTGCTCGCCGCAGCGGGCACTGCCCCCCGAGCGAGATCTCAAGGCAAGTTCGGCAACCACCAGGCGGCGGGCGCCACCAGAACCGGCTGGCCATGGTTGTCCATGAGCCGGTAGCCTTCATCCTCGTCGACGAGCTGGACGGCGGGAACTGACAGGGCCGTCTGGAACCGTTTCAGATTGATCTCAGGCGTCGTGTCCCGGAGCTTGGCCTCGATCAAGAGCAGAGGCTTGCGCTTCTCGACCAGGAGGAAGTCGACTTCGCGGCCCTCCTTGGTGCGGATGTAGTGAAGTCCGAAGCGTCCGAGACCAAGATCGTTCCAGTTGGAGACGGCGCGAAACAGCTCCAGGGCGATCATGTTCTCGAACCGTACTCCCGGGTCCTCGACTAGTGCGCAGTCGAACAGGTAGACCTTGCGCTCCTTCTGGATGGCGCGGCTGACTTGGGCCGTCCAAGGGGTCAGGGTGAAGGTGAGATAGAACCGCTCGAAGATTTCCAGCCAGCTCTTCACGGTGTTGTAGGCGACCTTCAGATCGTTGCTCAGGCTTGGAATCGACAACGGTGCCCCCACCCTCGAGGGCAGGAGGGCGAAGAGGATCTCCAGATCGTCGATGTTCTTGACATCCGTCAAGTCGCGGATGTCTTCGCGGATGAGCTGGCGATGGTATGCGCTTGACCAGCGTCGATAGGTGGTCGCTCTCCCGGCCAGGTAGGGTTCAGGAAAGCCGCTGAACGAGGAGAGGCGACGCCACGCTGCCTGGCAGTCTTCCCGGTCCCGGGCGCACACATGCAGGGGGTCTTGCCTGAACCGATCGAGCGTGTTGCCCTGGCTGTGAAGCTCCCCGAGCGTTAGCGGCCACAGGTGGAAGGCGTAGTAGCGACCGGCCAGGGAATCCCCGCCCTTCTGGTAGAGGTCGAGTCGCCCGCTTCCCGAAACGAGGAAATGGTACCCGTCATGGAAGCGGTCGTAGACACCCTTGAGGTAGTTCTTCCAGCCCTTGTACTTGTGAATCTCGTCGAAGAGAATCAGCGGCGTGGACGCGTCCTTCCTCAAGATGTCCTGGAAGAAGTAGGGATCGGCAATCAGCCTCTGCTTGTCGGTGATGATGTCCCAGTTGAAGTAGAGGCTGTTCGTGAACCGGGCGGCAATCATCTTGGCCAGCGTGGTCTTGCCACACTGCCGCGGCCCGGCCAGAAGCACCATGCGCTTCTCGGCAGCAAGTTCTTCCCACATACGGACATAGGGTTGGCGCGCCAGCATGGGGCCAGAATAATCTACTCTGCAAAATAGTCAAGACGATTTTTCACTGCTCTGAAACTGTGCGCCTTCCTGGCGATTCGTGGACTCATGGCCTCACTAGACCCCCTCTCACCGGGCCCACCCCCAGCACCCTCCCCACCTCCCCCAGGGGCAACGCCATCGCCCCCGCATCCCTGAGCGCCTCGGACCCTTGAGTCGAACCGGTCTCTCGTTCTCGCTCGATCAGCTTCCGCCTCGGGCCGGCCTCCTTGTGAGCGCCGCAGCGACAGCTCTGGGATTCCTCGCAGCAACCATCAGCAGGGCCATCGCCGGTCCCTCCGGCATCCGGCGGCCTTGCTCCCAGTTGCGAAGGGTTGCCACGCTGACTCCGATCATGAGCGCGAATTCTGTCTGGGACTTGCCGAGGCGGAGGCGAATCGCCTTGATGTCCTCAGGTCTCAAGACGAAGGCGCGCGAATGATTGGCCTCGCCGCGACGGATCCTGCCGGCTTGCCTGACACTGGTCACCAGCTTCTCGAAGTCGCGCTGTTTCATCGGAACTCCTCGCGGACGATTCGGCTCAGAACTCGGAGTTGGGCGGGCGTGAGGTCCTCCTGCTCGTTCTTGGCGTAGATGTAGAGCATGTAGAATGCGTCCTCCTTTGCGTCCCAGTAGTAGATGATCCGCACGCCGCCGCGCTTCCCACGTCCAGCGCCGGCCCAGCGGATCTTGCGGAGCCCGCCCGATCCCCGTATAAGCGCTCCCTGCTCGGGGCGGAGAGCGAGTGCCAATTGCAGGGCACGGTACTCGCTGTCAAGAAGGATGCCTTGGACCTCCCTCGTGAAGACGGCCGTCTCAAGGAATCGCATGGTCAACCCTACGCCAATGACGTATAGATGTCAAGCACCGGGGAAGGGCGCTCGGACGGGCAGTCTCGTCACCTGGGGTGATAGCAATCTGGTTGCCAACGTGGTGATTGCAGGCGTGGTCAGATGGAATCCGGCACGGAGCCGAATCCGCGAGTTTCTGGATTGGCGCTCCTGAAACTCATGGATGTTCTGCCGACATGGTTCCAAGACCGACCCATGCGAAGAGGGTCGCCGCCGCCCTGCGGAGGGCTCCCGTGGTCGCGCTGCTGGGGGCCAGACAGTGCGGCAAGACGACCCTGGCGGGCTCCATCGCCCGGGACCGACAGGCCACGATCTTCGACCTCGAATCGCCCCAGGACATGGCCAGGCTCCAGAATCCCGAGCTTGCCCTGTCGGCCATTGCCGGGCTCGTGGTCATCGACGAAGTCCAGCGCGTGCTGGCAGACCGGGCGGCTGCCCCAGGCCATTTCTGATTCTCGGCAGCGCCTCCCCACGGCTCATCGAAGGCGTCTCGGAGTCTTTGGCGGGACGAGTCGAGTTCGTCGACCTGACCGGATTCAACCTGGAAGAGGTGGGCCCGCCGGCACTGGACCAGCTCTGGCTGCGGGGGGGTTCGCCCCGCTCGTCTTGGCTGCCACGGATGAGGACAGTCAAGCGTGGCGCGAGGGGTTCATCAGGACCTTCCTCGAGAGGGACGTTCCGCAGCTCGGCATCTCGATTCCGGCTCCCGCCATGCGCCGCTTCTGGACGATGCTGGCTCACTACCAAAGCACCGAAGATCTACCTGCGCGACGCGGGAATCCTGCACAGCCTGCTGTCCGTGCCGAACCGCGATGTGCTGATGTCATATCCCCGCATGTGCGCCTCGTGGGAAGGTTTCGTGATCGAGCAGGTGCTGGACTTGATCCGTCCCGCTGAAGCCTACTTCTGGGCCACGTACCAGGGGGCCGAGCTCGACTTGCTCTTCAGTCACGCCGGGCGGACGTACGGCATCGAGGTCACGTGCAGCGAAGCACCCAAGATCACCAAATCCATGCGGATCGCCACCGCGGATCTGAACCCGGCCCATCTCTGGGTGAATCACCCCGGCAGGAGCCGCTTTCCCGCCGAGGAACGAATCACCATGTGGCCGGCCGCTGCGCTGCCCGAGCTGGCAGCGGAACTGCAGCGAGAGTGATCGATGCGGTGCGCGGCCCTCCAATGGGAAGTGTGAGTGGGAGCCAACACGCTCACCCAACACGCTCACAAGGTCTACCCCAGCACCCTCGCCAGTTCCCCCAGATGCACCGCCATCGCCCCCGAGTCCCTGAGCGCTTCGGCGGCGATCTCCACCACGCGCCAGCCGGCGAGCCGCGCCTTATGCCGCCGCATCCGGTCGACCGCGCTCTGCCGCGGGGCGCCGTGCAGCCCGGTCGACATGCGGTCGATGAAGATGAGCACCTTCTTCTCCGGCCAGGCCTAGTCGGCGACGGTCGAGTCCCCGTCCAGGTTCATCTGGCCGACGCCTTGCCAGTGCGGTGGAAGGGGATTGGAGTTGTCGTGGCCAGCGTGAGTTGGGCTGGCATCTGAATGGCTAGCCCTCTGGAGCAGGCAGGACTCCCGGTCGGCCGGACGAGCGAACGGGGGGCTCAGCCCCGACCCCGCGGAGGGAGCTGGCATGGTTGTGGGCGTGAAGGCGGTGTCAGCAGCATTGATCGAGAGCAAGATTCACTTCCTCAGGGGCTGCCGCGTGATGCTGGATGCCGACCTCGCAGCTCTCTATGAGGTGGATACCAGGCATCTTACCCGGCAGGTAAGGCGCAATGCGGATCGCTTCCCAGAGGACTTCGCGTTTCAGCTTACGCGGCAAGAAGTTAGAGACTTGAAGTGCCAAATTGGCACTTCAAGTTCATGGGGCGGCAGGCGCCGGAGCAGACCGCTTGCCTTCACCGAGCAAGGAGTCGCGATGCTCTCCAGCGTGCTTCGCAGCAAGCGCGCCGTGATGGTCAACATCGAGATCATGCGAGCGTTCGTGAAGCTGCGACGAATGCTCATCCCCCATGCGGATCTGGCACAGAAGCTGGAGATGCTCGAGAAGAAGTACGACGCCCGATTCAGAGTCGTCTTCCTGGCAATTCGCCGACTCATGGCTACACCAGAGCCTTCTCGCCGTCGAATCGGGTTCCGGCCGGACGAGAGGTCATGACTCAGGGCTGTGAACAACTCTGCTTACCCCAGCGCCCTCCCCACCTCCCCCAAATGCACCACCATCGCCCCCGCGTCCCTGGCGCCAGCTCCCAGAACGCGACGATCTGCGGCAGGAAGCCCGATCCGCCGGGCATCGGGTCGTAGATGACGATGTGATGGTCGCGGTCGGGGTCGGCGTGGGTGAAGCCTTCCAGCTCGGTCGCGCCCATGTCGAGGACGAAGCTGGCCAGCTCGGCGTCGCTGGCGCGGGGGCTGCGGGCCTCGCCGCAGAGGCGGCAGAGCGGGAACAGCGAGAAGCCACGGGAGGACCCAGCCTAGGAGGCCGACGGCCATGGCCCCGCCCAGGACGGAGCGCCCGGGGTCAGTGACCCCAAAGAGATGGACAACGCACATTTCTACGGTGGCGAGCGGGGCCTCCCCGGTACGCGCTGCGACCGTGGCCGTCCCCACGGGCACCCGCCACGACCGCGGCCGTCCCCACGGGCACCCGCCGCGAGCGAGACATCGTCACGGGTGTTGGCGCGTGAACGGCTGCATGGACCTGTACAGGCCGCCGGTGTGGAGGTGTGAGTGTCTCGACTGCCGTTCGACAGTATCTCGCAACAGCGCGCCGGCGCTGCTGACGCAGCTCCCCTGGGGTCACAACATCCTCCTCATCCAACGCCTCAAGGACCCGACCGAGCGGCTCAGGGACTTGTTCCTCGAACTCGGCCGCGGGTTCTCCTTCGCGGGCAGCTCCCCAGTCCGGAGGAGTTGGAGGAGGGGTTGTCGCGAGGGGATGTGGGTGAGTAGCGAGGATGAGCGCTGGCCGCCGGCGGCGCACTCAAGTCCTCTTGCCCAGATCAAACCTTCTTCGCCTGTTTCTCCTGCTTGCGGGCCGCCTTCTCAGCCTGCTTCTTCTCCTTTTCCTTCTGTTTCTGCTTTTGGCCCTTGTCCTTGTCCTTCTTCCCCTTGTCTCCCATGACGTCCCTCCATTGCGTCTTGTCCCTGACGTTGCGCCGCGCCGGGCCTCTGCTGCGCGAATCGCAGTGCGATCACCGGATGAGCACGAGCCGCGCGGTCCGCGTTGCCTCGCCCATGGCTACCCGAGCCAGATAGACGCCCCCCGCGACCGGATGGCCCATGTCGTCGCGGCCATCCCACGCGAGTTCGTGCGCTCCCGAGCTCAAGACCCCATCGCTCAGAAGGCGAACCTGACGGCCGGCTGCATCGAGGATACTGGCGGAGACGCGGCCGCTCACGGGCGCGACGAAGAGAACGGATGACTGGCCGAAGGACGGATTCGGCCCGACGCGCAGGTCAGGGCCGCGGACGGTAGCGGCAGATGGCGTGACAACGGAGGTCATCTCACACTGCGAGGGGCAGATCTGAAGCCCGGAACGCCCGCCGGCGAGATAGACCAAGCTGTCGGCCTGGCAGACGCCGGCAGGCATCTCCGGTGTGCACAAACTGCCGATGACCCGGGGCGCGTGGGGATCCCGCACGTCGACCACGAGGAGCCCCAGCCCTCTGGCCGTGATGTAGGCGACGCCGTCCACGACAGTCAGCCTGGATAGGGCCAGGCCGACCCCCACGTCCAGGCTGCCAATCTGCTCGGGGGAGGCAGGGTTGGTGACGTCGATCACCTTGAGCGCGTAGGTATAGCCCAGGAGGTAGGCGTAGCTGCCACTGACCGCAACATCCCAGGTTCCCGGAACGCTCAAGTGGGCAACGATTCGAGGATCCGTGGGATCCGAGACGTCGATCACGTAGAGGCCGTCGTCGCCGCCACCGGAATCTGCGCCATAGACGTAGGAACCGGCCACGTCGAGACCGTGGAAGCCCCCCTCACCGAGGCTGGCGACCAAGTGGGGCTGCGCCGGCTCCGACACATCTATCACCGCGAGACCATAGTGCGGGGCCGAAACGTAGGCGTATTCTCCAGACACGACCACTTGACCGGTGTCGACCGCCAGGGGCAGTTCCACGAAGCCCGCAATCTGAGGGCTGGCGGGCTTCACGAGGTTGATGACATAGAGGCCTGAACGGCCATATCCACCGTACGGCCCCACGCTCCCGTACGCATAGATTCCCGCCATGGCGACGCTTCGGGCCCAGTTTGGACTCGTGTCCAAGTGGCCGACCAACCGTGGATCAGCGGGATCCGAAACGTCGAGGATCTCGAAGTAGTAGTCGGTGACGCAGGCGGTTGGACCTAAGACCGCCACTTCTGAGGCAGAACCCGGTGTCGCCACGCTGCCCAGGCAAAAGGCGGTGGCGGGGCACTGCAGGTCGATCACGGCCAAGCCATCGTCATAGTCCGCCACAAAGGCGTGATCCCTTGAGAAGGCCACGGCGCAAGCGTTTCGGTCGGGTGTCCCCGCGCGGCCGATGAGCCGCGGATTCGCCGGGTCGGCGACGTCGAAGATCTCGAGGTTGCGAGCCGCCACACAGGCGATGGTGCCCGCGATGCAGACGTCATTGGCCCACGTAAGGGTGGCAACGCTGGCCAAGAGCTTGGGCTCCGTCGGCTCGGTGATGTCGATGGTGCAGAAGCATCCACCGTAGGTCCCCTCCGCGGCCACACAGGCCAGGTCGCCCGAGAGCGCGATGCCGCGGGGACAGAGCGGCACCTTCAGAGTGGCCGCGATCGCCGGGCAATGGGGATCCGAGACATCCACGACCACGAGGCCGGAACTGTGGCCGGCGATGTAGGCGTAGCCGCCCGCAAGCTGCAGATCGTAGGCGGGCCCAGGTAGGACTGTATGGCTGACCCCAGTTGGATTCTGGGGGTCAGTGACATCGACCACCTCCAGCGCACACGTCCCTCCGTAGTCCTGGACGGTGATCACGTAGGCGTACGTGCCCGAAACGGCGACCGCCCTACCGCCGCCCGCCATGAAGACGCTCCCCACGACCCGGGGGTGCCGAGGATCCGCGACATCGACGACCTCGAGCGTCGGCCTGGGCCACCCGACGTGCCATCCCCATGACTCCGCCAGGAAGGCATGGGTTCCCGAGATGGCCACTGCATTGGGGTTCGCCGGAGTTGCTGCGCTGCCGATAAGCACGAGATTCGCCGGGTCGCTGATATCCATGATCTGCAGTCCTGACCACTGATGGAGCACCCCCTCGACGACCGCGACGTAGGCGAGGTCGCCATCGACCGTCACGCCGGCGGCCGGGCCAGGCGTGTCGAGACTGCCGATCCAATGGGCGTAGGCACCGTAGTCGACACAATCCGCCGTGGCCGCCGGCGCCACGAGCGTCACACTGAGCAGGGCCAGACTGATCGCGGACGTGGAGATCTTCATCGCCATGCCTCCTTCCGCCCGGGGTTCCAACAGGTCGTGCATCTCAGGCGTACGCGACGAAAGACAAACTGGGGATGAGCGCGCTCTCCTGGCGATGTCCCTGCTCGATTCGCAGGACCGATGGCACCCCTATGCAGATCTCGCAAGCGGTGGAGCTGTCGGCAGCCTCACTGCTCATGCGCTTGCGTCTGATGTGGAATTATCCTCCTCAGTGCGGAGCATGTCAATGTTGGCCGCCGCGGTCGGTCCCGCCACGATGGCGGTTGACCCGGTACGCCGGAAACCCAGAACTCCACATATGGCTCGGTTGATGGTTCGCAGCGCGCGTGTCGCGTGATGTGGCTCAGGGTTGGTTAGGGCTTGTCGGCAACACGCCGGCGGTCACCTGCATGGCTCTGATCTGGCGCATCGCATCCCCACGGGTACCCGCCAAGAGCGCGACCGTCCCCATGGGTACCCGCCACGAGCGCGACATCGTCACCGATGTTGGCGCGTGAATGGCTACATGGATCTGTACAGGCCGTAGGTGTGGAGGTGTGGTTGTCTCGACTGCCGCTCGACAGCGTCCCGCAGCAGCCCCCCGACGGGCTCGCGGACCCAGGGCCACTGGCGAGCCGCGGCGTCGGTCAACAGCGAGTTGATCGGGCTCTACTGGGAGATCGGGCGGGTCATCGTCCAGCGCCAGCGAGCTGAAGGCTGGGGAACGAGCGTGATCGACCGTCTGGCCGCCGACTTGCAGGTGGCATTCCCTGGGTTGAGGGGGTTTTCGGCCTGGAACATCCTGAAGATGCGATCCTTCTATCTAGCATATTCTAAAGAAGTTGCAATTTTGGAACAGCCTGTTCCAGAATTGGGGACCCCCGGTCCGCCCACGCAGACAACCCCTATCCCCTGGGGCCACAACATCCTCCTCATCCAGCGCCTCAAGGACCCGGCCGAGCGGCTCAGGGACTTGTTTCTCGAACTCGGCCGCGGGTTCTCCTTCGCCGGCCGCCGGCGGCTCGACTCGCCCGCCCACGCACGCGCGTGCGCCGGAGTGCGCCGAGTGCACCGAGTTCACGGGATGCACCGCATGCACCGGGTGCACCGGCGGCCTACTCAAGTCGTCTTGCCCAGATCAGGCCTTCTTCGCCTGTTTCTCCTGCTTGCGGGCCGCCTTCTGCGCCTCCTTCTCCGCCTGCTTCTTGTCCTTCTGCTTCTGGCCCTTGTCCTTGTCCTTCTTCCCCTTGTCTCCCATGACGTCTCTCCTTTGCGTCTTGTCCCTGACGTTGCGCCGCGCTGGGCCGCGGGCGAAGGCAAAGCGTCTTGTCGGGTCATAGTACGATGAAATCGGTGCGTACTGAAGCCGGCAAAGAGCCCGCTGAGAGTACCCGCCGGCGAGTCCCGTGCCGACGTGCGGGTCAACGACGGCGCGACGCCGGGGGCGCCGGACGCTCCGCCAGCCAGATCGTGCGCCGGCCTCCGCCGCCGGACCTGCGCGCATGCGCGCTGACTTCCTCCACCGCGAAGCCCTCGCGGCGGAGCCGGCGCGTGAAGCCCGGCTCCGGGGCGACCGACCAGATGGCCAGCACGCCGCCGGGACGCAGCGCCGCGTAGGACGCCCGCAAGCCGGCCGGGGCGTAGAGCCAGTCATTGTCCGCACGGGTCAGACCGGCGGGGCCGTTGTCCACATCGAGGAGGATCGCGTCGTACGCTCCCCGCTCCGCGCGCAGGAGCACGGCCACGTCGATCTCGCGCACCGTCACGCGCGGATCCTCGAGGGGGCGGCCGGCCAGGTGCGCCAGCGGCCCCCGGTTCCACGCCACCACGGCCGGCACCACTTCCGCCACGATCAGCCGCGCTCCGGCCCCGGCGTGCCGCAGAGCTGCGGCCGCGGTGAATCCCATGCCGAGTCCGCCGATCAGGATACGGGGCCGCGACCGCCCGGCGGTTCGCGGGCAGGCGAGCTCGGCCAGCGCTTCCTCCGAACCGTGAACGCGGCTGTTCATCAACTCGACGCCGTCCACCCGGATGGCGTATTCCTCGCCGCGCCGATAGAGCAGCAGGTCCTTGCCTTCGCCGGGCACCCGCCCGCGATCGATGAGCTCCCAGCGGATCATGCGCACCTCGCCGGCATCGCGCGCGCCTGGGAACGCCCCAAGTGCGCGGCCGTCGCGGGGAGCATGGGCGCGGCGATTCGCCCTGCGCAAGACCAACGTCAGATCGTATACTGGCGCCCGGCGCTCGGAGGGGTCCTGGGGGATCGCCGCGCTGCAGCCCACCGCAGCTTCGTCACGACTGCCAGGCAGGGGGGTCGATGGGTGAGCTCGGCTCAGCCTCGACTCCAACGGAGGACGCATGCACACGTCAGAAGCCCTGCTCGACTTCCACGAGCGCGCTCATCGCAATCTGAGAGGACTGTTGGCGCACTGCCGTCAGCTCAGCATCGAGGAACTGGATCGCGAGCTGGCCGGCTTCGGCTATCCCTCGGTGCGGTTGCAGCTACACCACGAGATCGGCGCCGAGCAGTACTGGATCGCCGTTCTGCAGGGCCGCATCGAGGTCGACGACAACGACGCGGCTTACCCCACGGTCGACTCGCTGGAGGCCTACCGCCAGCAGGTCTTCGCGGCGACGGAGGCGTATATGCGTGGGGCGTCCAGCGCGGAGTTGAACACCGCCCGCCTGATGCTGACCTGGGGCAACAAGGAGCGACTGCTCATTCCCGCCCACGTGGTCATGCGCACGGTGACGCACCTCTACCATCACCAGGGGCAAGTCGCGGTGATGTGCAGACTGCTGGGGGCGCCGATCGCCGGGCTGGATTATCCGCATGGAAAGGAGTGACACGGTGCGGAGGTCGTGCCGCATTCCCGGCCGAGGCGGAGAGCGCGAATGGCCTACGGCGGCTCCTGCAGGGGACGCCCGGCGACCGGCGCCCCTACCGTGCCTGGCCCATCTAGCGTAGCGTGATGACTCGCGAAGTCTCCGATCTCTCGCGACTCGATACGCGGACCCAATATACCCCAGGCGTCACAACCCGGCCGATTTCATCGCGGCCATCCCACTGAAGCTCGTGATCACCCGCATCGATGGAGCAATGGAACAGCCTGCGAACCAAGCGGCCAGCCAGGTCATAGACACTCGCCTGAGCCGCCCCGCCCTTCGCAGCACTGAAGTGGATCCAGGTGCCATTAGGACTTGGATTGGGCAGGCATCGCAAGTGCATCCATGACTCCCGGCTTTCCGGCGCATCGCTCGATGGTTCGCACTGCACGCGCAGCATTGTCAGGCCTGCGGGGCCATCGGCCAAGCAGACACAGGGTCCGCATCCCGCCACGCCGGCTGGTTTCCCACGCGTTCTTGCGCTGCCAATCCTCTTGGGACGGTCGGAGTGCGTGATGTCGAAGATCTCAAGCTCCGCCCCAGCGATGTATGCGTAGCTGCCCAGGACCGCCAGCGAACTATTCGGACCCAATAGTGAAGCACCGCCCAGGATGTTGAGATGCAGAGGATTGGAAATGTCGACCACCCAGAAGGACCTGCTACTGGTAACATAGGCCTGAGCACCCGAGACAGACACGAAGTCCGCGTATTCGGTCAGCGGCAGAGTGCTCACAAGCACAGGATCGTGCGGATCCTTGACGTCGATGACCTTGACGAACGGGTACCCCACGACATAGGCATATGTGCCCGATATCTCAACATCATGCGCACCGCCGCTCATGAAGGTCACGACGCCCACGATCGAAGGATTCGTGGGATCTTGGACATCGACCACCTGCAATGACCCTGGATGATACAAGTACGACTGCATTGCGACGTAAAGGAAGCCGCCTGAGACATCCATGCGGGCGGGAGCACCGGGTAGTGCCAGCGAGCCCACAAGCTCCGGGTTTTCGGGATGCGTGATGTCAACCACGTATAGGCCGTAAGGCGAATACGGAGCTGCGACATAGGCGTATGCACCCGATATCGACACTCTGATGGCGTAGTTCGGCAGATCCAGGCTCCCAACGATCCGGCAGTTAGAGGGATCGGCTATGTCGACGACCTGGAGGCCGGAATACTTGTCGGCAACATAGGCATAGTCACTCGAAACCGCAACATCACAGGCGTAGCCCGGTGTGTCCACGCCACCGGTCAGCGGCGGATCGTGGGGATCGGAGATGTCGATGAGCTGCAACCCGTATCTGGCCGTCACGCATCCATGGTTCTCCGATACGGCCACTCTGAGGACCTCATCCCAGAGCGCCACGCTACCGATCACGCGGGGAGCGTGGGGATCAGCCACGTCGATGGCCAGGAAGCCGCCGCATGGCCCGTATTCGTTGACCTTCGCCACGTAGACTCGGGTGCCCGCCACCGCGACGCCCTGGGGGCAGTCCGTGATGGCGACGGTTCCCATGATGACCGGACTGACCGGGTGCGTGACGTCGATCACCGTGAGGCCGGCGGGTCCGTAGTGAGTGACGTAGGCGCACGCAGAATCGACGGCAACATCAACATCGAGGACTACCGACCCACAACTGCTGACCGCCACCACGTGCGGATTCCCCGGATCGGTGACATCGATTACCTGCAGCCCGGCCGCGTTGGCCGCCACGTAAGCATAGGAGCCCTTGACTGCCAAGCCCGAGGCTTCACCCGGGAGATCAACTCTCCCAAGTACTCGAGGCATCACAGGATCAGTGATGTCGACAACTTCAAGTGCTCCTGTTGACGCGGGCTGCGCATGTCTTCTCTCCCCGACGTACGCCCGCCCGCGAGACACGGCGACCTTGATTGCTTCAGTCGCAGTGGCCACGTAACCCTGCGGGATAGGATGGAGAGGATCGCTGATATCGACGATCTGCAAACCGGTGACGGTCGCGACGTAGGCATGGGCTCCGGAGACAGCAACGTCATTGGCGTCCGACGTTGCGAGGCTTGCCACAATCAGGGGTTCATCAGGATCGGAAATGTCGACCACCTGCAGATGTTGCCGGTCCGCGACATATGCGTGATCGCCAGAAATGGCCACTCCCCAGGCGTGCGACATAGGAACCTGCCCCCTCGCCTGCATGTAGTCGGCATACTCGAGACACTCAGCGAAGGAGGGAGAAGCAGCACAAAGCCCGACAAGCAGCACCAGGCCGGAGACAACTGCGGAGTACCCCATGGCCGACTCCTTTCCGCGGCCGGCAGCGATCTTGAGAGCCGGCAGGACTTCGAGCTCACGCTGCTGCGCCGCCCTATGTGTCGACTTATCGGAGATCGCCTTCAGCTCTTGCCCAGACTTATGTGCGTTCGGCCGTCGTGATGTACCCATCATACCCCCTCTGGCGGAGAGTTTCCACGACTGCTTCGTTCCCGGACGACGCATGAAGCTCGTGGCCCTTGCTTGGCGGGATCAGCTTGCCTCCTATCGGCACTCCGGCCTGGCCAAGGTGCGGTTGCAGCTACACCACGAGATCGGCGCCGAGCAGTACTGGATCGCCGTTCTGCAGGGCCGCATCGAGGTCGACGACAACGACGCGGCTTACCCCACGGTCGACTCGCTGGAGGCCTACCGCCAGCAGGTCTTCGCGGCGACGGAGGCGTATATGCGTGGGGCGTCCAGCGCGGAGTTGAACACCGCCCGCCTGATGCTGACCTGGGGCAACAAGGAGCGACTGCTCATCCCCGCCCACGTGGTCATGCGCACGTTGACGCACCTCTACCATCACCAGGGGCAAGTCGCGGCGATGTGCAGACTACCGGGAAAGCCGATCGCCGGGCTGGATTATCCGCACGGGAAGGAATGACGCATAGCGGGGGTGGTGGCGCACTCCGGGCTAGGTGGAAGGCGCGAATGGTGAGCTGCGGCGCCTGCTTCGCTCGCGAAGCCACATCCAATCACCCTGTCGGTAACGAGAACGCGTGACCGTGCTTGGCCTGGATCGCGGAATGAGCATCGTCTAGAATCGCTGCGAGGGTCTTGAACGGAGGCCGAACGGACACAGGGGATGAGCGCCGGCACTGCGGTGGTGAAGGGAACGGACCGGCGGCAATCCCTCGGGGCGCAAGGGAACTGCACTCCTGCTCGGCACGCTGTGGACTCGTGGCTGCGGACTCGTGGCCAGCGCAGCCCGGATAGGCGCCGCCAGCCGCAGAGCGAGGGCCAGAATGAATATCATCAGCCTGGCGTTAGGCTGCCGCACAAACACGGAGCCGACTCGATGATTCGTACGAAATCTGTGTGGAGTCCGATTGACCGGAAGCGTGATGGGATTAGGGTCTTGGCGACGCGGTTCCGTGGACGCGGCATGCCCACGAATAGGTACGACGTCTGGATGCCCTCTTTGGCGCCCAGCGAACGCCTTCTTCGGAGCGGGCAAGCGGGACGGACTACTTGGGCACAATTCGTTCGGGAGTATCGGCGGGAGTTGTTCATGGACGGTCCAGTCGACGCGCGCAGCCGGACCATTAAGAACCACGGCCAGAAGTTCACTCTCCGGCTTCTCAAGCGCCTGGGGCGCGTTGGTGCCGTCACGCTCATGTGCCATTGCGCGGAGGACCAAAGGCACTGCCATCGCCATGAACTCCGGAAGGTGATCTTGAGTAGTCGTGTGTAAGCACGCAAGCTAACAATTGCTGGCAGCCCCGACGCGCGTGACATGACGGGAAGACTCCAAGACTCGAGTGCGCTGCGGCTGAAGCCGACCGACCTTCCAGGATCGGCGGCTCAGCGGGCCATTCGGCCGATACCGACAGGAGAACCTGCAAACACCAATGAGGGCAATCACTGTCAGGCAACCGTGGGCTTGGGCGGTCCATCACAGCGACCGTGGGGTGCAGTACCTGTCGATCCGCTACACGGAGCGCCTTGCCGAGGCTGGCATCGAGCCCTCGGTGGGCAGCAAGGGGGACTCCTATGACAACGCCCTGGTGGAGTCGGTGATAGGTCTGTTCAAGACCGAGGTCATCCGGCGCAGCGGGCTATGGCGGGGTGTGGAGGATGTCGAGTTCGCGACTCTGGAATGGGTCGACTGGTTCAACCACCGGAGGCTGCTGGAGCCGATTGGAGACCGTCCCCCGGTTGAGTACGAGGAGGCATACTACCGGCGTCACGAGATCCTAGAATTGGAGGTTGGAGTCACGTAATGAGCCCTCCGGGATTCCCGGTGCGGTTCATCCTAGCGCGGATCAGGTTAAGAGGTTGCTGGCCGGCTTGGTCCGGCGCGGCCTCCTCGAGCGCCGCGAGGCGGGACGAGGCGCTCACCACGAAGCCGCCCGAATCTGGCAAGGACACTCGGGCAGCGGGCCGGCACCGGAAGGGGCGCCCATGATCCCCCATAGCCCCATCGATCTTGGCCGCCGCTTCCGCCAACACTCGCTGCTGCATCGACTCACGTCGGGATTCCAGCACCTCAGCAGGGGCTGGGCAACATCGTCAAGCGTGCGGCCGTGCGATCCCTGCCGTGAGTACGCCGGATCTTCCGAGGACACCCCGTTCCCGTACCCTGCCCGTGCCATGTCGAGATGACGCTCCGCGCCAAGACATCTGGCACGGCAATCGCTGCATGGTCGATTCGGACTTGGCCAGGCTCTACGGAGTCGATACCAGGGCCCTGGTGCAGGCCGTGAAGCGCAACATCGGGCGGTTCCCTGCGGACTTCATGTTTCCGCTTACGGGCAAAGAGGTTACAGACTTGAGATCACAATCTGTGATCTCAAGATCCTGGGGCACGCTCGAGAAGAAGTACGATGCCCAGTTCCGGGTCGTCTTCGACGCCATCCGTGAGCTCATGAAGCCTCCGGACCCGAGGCGCCGCCAGATTGGGTTTCGGTCTCGGGACAAGAAGGACACGGGTGCTCCAGATGCTTGACAGGCCCGCTGCTCCGCCCACCTCTCAAGCAATGAACACCTCCTCCCGATGCCACTCCAGGCGCACGCGGTAGTCGGGCGTGACAGTCACGTACCCGCGATCGAACAGAATGTGGAGATGTAGGCTCCTGTCACCAGCACCCGGAAGGCTCCTTGCCCAAGGCGCGCACGGGTGACCCCGGACGGTCGCTATCCAGACTTGGCACACCCAATCAGGATCTTCCATCATGGGCCAACTGGGTCGACGCCAGCCGACCGCGCTTGCGCGCCCGGGGATACCCAAGGCGCGTCCGGGTCTGCCCAAGCCCGGTGGGCTGGGCGTGCGCACAACAAGACCGAGAAGCCGTCGACAGCCCTTGAACACAGGTGACGATCCCGTGACAAGCACAACCGCTCCCCGGACGCCCTCGAACCTCCCGACCCATCTGCTCCCGACCCGTCTCCCCACCCCCGGCGAGCTCGTCCACCTTCGCTCCCGCCGCTGGCTGGTCGAGGAGGTCATCCCGAGCCCGAACCCCGACCCCGCCGAGTCTCCCCTCGTTCGCCTGGCCTGCGCCGACGACAACGCCCAGTGCCAGGCCCTCGAGGTCTACTGGAACCACGAGCCCGACCGCCTCATCCTGGAGGAGGAGGGCTGGAAGGACCTCGCCGCCCGCGGATTCGACCCGCCGCGCATGTTCGCCGCCTTCCTGCACACGCTCCGCTGGAACTGCGTCACGGCCACCGACCCCACCCTCTTCCAGGCGCCGTTCCGGGCCGGGATCAAGATCGACGCCTATCAGATGGAGCCGCTGCGCAAGGCGCTGCGCCTGCCGCGGGTCACGCTCTTCATCGCCGACGACACCGGTGTTCGAGATCCTCGATCGCGCCTACCTCACGCGGCCGCGGCCTCCACTGAAGACGCGTCCGCGCTTCTCACGCAGGCGCCCGACGCCGACGATGAGCTGGCAAAGGCGGATGCTATCTTTGCGGCCCCTGGCGGCCGAGGCCGCCGATGTGGATGGCCGCCCGGCCGTTGTCATGCTCAGCAGCCGGAGGAGCGATCCGCCACGGGCTTTCTCGATCCCCCGCTGCCCGCGCTCGCCTATCAGCGCCATCCCGATGCGGCCACCGCACCGTTGCCGCATGGCTACCGCCGCCGCGAGCCCGAGAAGACCGTCTTGCACGCCGTGGTGCGAGAACACCTCGAGACCTTCCTCGCCCAGGCCCGCGGGCTCCATGGCGAGGGCTATCCGCGTTTCATCGAACGAGAGTTCCGCCGCTATGTGGACTGCGGCTTGCTCTGCCATGGCTTCGCGCGGATCAGGTGCCCGAGCTGCGTCGGCCGCCGCATGGCCGTCGACCGCCCGCTCTTCAGCGCGCTGCTGCGCACCTTCCTGCGCACCCTGTTTGCCTGGCAGCGCCGCCGTGGCCGCACCCTGGGCGTCCGCGACGGCCTCTTCGTGCCGGTCGTCAGGCGGCGGAGTAGCTGTTGAAGGGCCACTTGGACTTAGCAGAGTTGTCGGGCGAGCTGCTCGTAGAAACTCCGTCGGGAAGTACTGACGTTTCATGCGGAGCGTATCGCGGCGGCCCGATGACCACCGGGACGCGGCGAATCCGGCCAGTCGACATTCGAGAGCGACGAGTTCTCCTGAACAGATCTCCATCTCCCCCCGTCTGGAGGAGCGAGGCATTGAGTACGACTCCGGCCCACCGGGTTTCACCGTGATGGAGGAGAAGAATCCATGAGCGTCCGTGCCACGATCGTGAGGAGTTTGGCCGGCAATCGACACCGCATCGGCATCGCTGTCCTCATGGCGGCGGCTGGGCTTCTGGTTTTCGCGGCCCCTGCGCCGGCGGTGGTCGAAGACGACAGCCTGGCGGCACGGGTTGACCGGCTCCTGCCGGCGGCGCCCGGGGAGATGACGTCCGGGGTCGCGGTCGTTCTGGTGGATGGCGGGGATACCGTTTTGGAGCGCTGCTACGGACTGGCGGATGTCGAGCACGCAGTCCCTGTCACTCCCGCGACGCGCTTCGAGCTCGCCTCGGTTTCCAAGACCTTCACAGGATTCGGCGTCCTGCTCCTGGTCCAGCAGGGCCGGCTGGGGCTTGACGATGACATTCGCCGCTACCTGCCGGAGCTGCCCGACCATGGCGTGGCGGTCACGATCCGGCATCTCCTGAACCAGACGAGCGGTCTGCCCGATTGGGTCCGCCTCTTCCCCTACATGGGCATTCCCTACACGGACCGGGTCTGCATGCGGGATCTGCTGGCGATGCTGCAGCATCTGCGCACGCTGAGCTTCACGCCCGGCTCGCGATGGTCCTACAGCAACACCAACTATGCCCTGCTGGCGGAGATCATCCGCCGCGTGACGGAGAAACCTTTTGGAGAGTGGATGGCCGAGCAGATCTTCCTTCCGCTCGAGATGGAGGAGACCTCCTTTCCCTTCGACGGCACGGAGCTGATCCCCAATCGAGCGAACGCTTATACGCGCCGAGAGGGTCGGATCGCGCGGAGCCTGATGGAGGGATTCCGGACGCCGGGAGCGGCGCACGCTTTCTCCACCCTGCGCGACATGGCCAAATGGATCGACAACTTCCGCACGGGGAAGGTGGGAGGCGCAGAGCTGATCCGGGAGATGCGGCGCGAGGGGAGGCTCAACAGCGGCGAGGAGACCTTCTACGCCGCCGGCGTTGGCGTCGGCGAGTACCGCGGCGTCGCGACGATCGGACACTCCGGCTCGACGGGCGGATTCAAGTCGGAGCTGATCTACTGCCCGGACGTCGGCGTGGGAGTGGTTGTGCTCGCCAACGACGCGACGATTCGCGCCGACCGGCTGGCCCGCGCGGTTCTGGATCTGTATCTGGGCGATCGTCTGGCTCCCGAGCCCGTCGCCGCGACCGTCTCCACGACTGCCAGCGGACAAGATCAGGCCTCTCCGCGGCCGTTTCTCCCGGCGGAGTCCGCTTCCTTGAACCGCTTCGTCGGCGCCTACCATCTCGAGGAGGATCCATCCGCGCTGGTCTGCATCGGCCGGGAGGGCGACCACCTGGCCGGCATCCTGACCGGCAAGGGAATGGATCTCTTCCTCCCCATCGGACCGGCGGAGTTCGAGAACCGGCTGCGCAACACGCAGCTCAGCTTCAGCGACGAGGATGCGGACGGGAGGCCCAGGCGGCTGCGTGCCGTACTGAAGGGGCAGGAGATGCTGATGGTCCGGACGCCATGCGAGCAGCATTCGGCGAGATCCGAGGAGTACGTCGGCGCCTATTACTGCGACGAATGGGGAACCATCTACGAGATCGCGCGAGCGGGAGACGAGTTCCTCATCCGGCACCGGGAACTGGAGGATCGTCCGCTCCAGGAAGTGGAGCCCTACCGCCTGGCGGGCGGGATGGGAATGCTGACGTTCATTCAGACTGAGCAGGGCCGCGTGGAGGGCTTCATCTTTGAAGAGCCTGAGGATCTTCCCGGAATGCGGATCGAGTTCGTGAAGGTGGAGACCAGATGATGCACAGTACCTGCGTGATAATCTGCCCGAGCTTGAACGGCAGTTCTCGGTCACACGCATCGGTATCTTTGGTTCCTTCGCGCAGGGGAGCGCCCGCGAGGAGCAGTTTGAACGACCGGTCGACCTGGTGCTGGCCGATAGCATCAAGCCGAGGGTGAAGCCGCTGATCCTCCGCGAGGTGGAGTATGCCTAGCCCAGCGGGGCGAGATCTTCCGCGATCCAGCGGATTCGATGCTTCCAGCCGGAGAGGCTTTTGCAGGCGATCGCCATCCTCACTTGGCACACCCAAACAGAATCTGCCATCATAGGACTAACTGAGTCGATCCCAGCCCCCGCGTCCGCGCGCCGGAGTACCCGTGGCGCGCCCCGGGCCTGCACAAGCCCGGCCGGCTGGGCGTGTGCACAGCAAGACCAAGGAGCCGTCGACAGCCCTTGAACACAGGTGACGATCCCGTGACAAGCACAACCGCTCCCCGGACGCCCTCGAACCTCCCGACCCATCTGCTCCCGACCCGTCTCCCCACCCCCGGCGAGCTCGTCCACCTCCGCTCCCGCCGCTGGCTGGTCGAGGAGGTCATCCCGAGCCCGAACCCCGAAGAATCCCCCGTGGTCCGCCTGGCCTGCGCCGACGACGACGCCCAGGGCCAGGCCCTCGAGGTCTACTGGTCCCACGAGCCCGACCGTCTCATCCTGGAGGAGGAAGGCTGGAAGGATCTCGCCGCCCGCGGCTTCGACCCGCCGCGCATGTTCGCCGCCTTCCTGCATACGCTGCGGTGGAACTGCGTCACCGCCACCGACCCCACTCTCTTCCAGGCCCCGTTCCGGGCCGGGATCAAGATCGACGCCTACCAGATGGAGCCGCTGCGCAAGGCGCTGCGCCTGCCGCGGGTCACGCTCTTCATCGCCGACGACACCGGTCTCGGCAAGACGATCGAGGCGGGGCTGATCGCCCGGGAGCTGCTCTTGCGGCGCAAGGCCAAGACGATCGTCGTCTCCACGCCGCCTTCGGTGCTCGAGCAGTGGAAAGCCGAGCTGGAGGAGCGCTTCGGGCTCGTGTTCGAGATCCTCGATCGCGCCTACCTCACGCGGATGCGCCGCGAGCGGGGCTTCGGCGTGAACCCGTGGAACACGCACAGCCGCTTCCTCGTCTCGCACAACCTCCTGATCGATGCGACCTACGCCGACCCGCTGCGCGCCTGGCTGGGCGACTTCCTGGCCGGGAGCCTCCTCATCCTCGACGAGGCGCACCACGCGGCGCCGGCCAGCGGGGGGCGCTACGGCATCGAGACCAAGTTCACCCGCACGGTGCGCGATCTGGCCGGGCGCTTCGAGCACCGGCTCTTCCTCTCGGCCACGCCCCACAACGGGCACTCGAACAGTTTTTCGACCCTGATGGAGATCCTCGACCCGTACCGCTTCACGCGCGGGGTCAAGCTGCGGCCGAAGGCGCTCGAGGCGGTGATGGTGCGGCGGCTGAAGGAGGACATCCGCGAGGTTCAGGGCGGCTTCCCGAAGCGGGACATCGTGCGCGTCGGGATCGACCGCCTGCCCGAGGATGCGCCCGAGCTGGTCCTCTCGCGGCTGCTCGACGAGTACCGCACGGCGCGCGAGGAGCGCTTCGCGTCGACGTCGAAGCGCGCGCAGGCCGCGGCGGGGCTGCTGGTCGTGGGTCTGCAGCAGCGGCTGCTCTCGTCCATCGAGGCCTTCGCGCGCAGCCTGAAGGTCCACCGGCAGACGGTCGAGCGGCAATGGGAGAAGGGGCACGCGGCCGCGGCCTCCACCGAAGACGCGTCCACGCTCTTCACGCAGGCGCCCGACGCCGACGACGACCGCGCCGAATGGACGCCGGAGGCGGCCGAGGCGGAGGAGGCGAGCGAGATCGCGGCCGCGACGGATGCGGCCGAAGCGGAGTCGCCGCGCGATGCGGCCGCCGAGGCCCTGTGGCGCCGCGAGCAGGCGCTGCTCGACCGGATGCAGGCGGTGGCCGAAGCGCATCGGCACCTGCCGGACGCCAAGACGGCCTACCTCGTGGACTGGATCCGCGAGAACCTGTGTCCGGGGCTGCCGGGCTTCGGGACGGCCGCCGAGGGGCCGAATGCCGGGCCTGCGAAGGGCGCGACTCCGAACGGCCCGGCGCCGAAGACCCCGGCGCCCAAGTGGCTCAACCACCGCGTCCTCATCTTCACCGAGAACCGCGAGGGTACGAAGCGCTACCTGAAGGGAATGCTCGAGCAGGCGATCGAGGGCACCGACCGCGCGGACGAGCGCATCGAGGTCATCGACGGGCTCACCAGCAGCACGCGGCGTAAGGAGATCCAGCGCGCCTTCAACACCGATCCGGCCAGGCATCCCCTGCGGATCCTGCTCGCTACGGACGCCGCGCGCGAGGGCCTCAACTTCCAGGCCCACTGCACCGACCTCTTCCACTTCGACCTGCCCTGGAACCCGGGACGCATCGAGCAGCGCAACGGCCGCATCGACCGCAAGCTCCAGCCGGCCGATGAGGTGCGCTGCCATTACTTCGTGCTGCCGCAGCGCGCGGAGGACCGGGTGCTCGAAGTGCTGGTCAGGAAGACCGAGACGATCAAGAAGGAGCTCGGCAGTCTGTCGAAGGTGATCGACGACGACATCGAGCGCCGGCTCGGGGGAGGCATCCGTCACCGCGACGCCGAGCGCCTGGCGCGCGAGATCGACGCGGCCGACATCGACGCCGAGCGCAAACAGGTGACCGCGGAGGAGTTGGAAGCGGCCCGCGGGCGTCGCGCCGATCTCGAGGCGCAGATCGAGCAATGCCGCAGTCTGCTCGAGCGGTCGCGGAAGGCGACCGGCTTCGAGGCCGGGCCGTTCCGCGAGGCGCTGTCCTGCTCGCTCGAGATCCTCGGCGCCAAGCCGCTCGCGGAGACGACCGACGAGCACGGACGCCGGGTCTACGCGTTCCCATCGCTCGACCGGCGCATCGGGACCGATCCGAGCTGGGCGTCCACGCTCGACACGCTGCGCGCGCCCCGGCCGCACAACCAGAAGCTGGTCGAGTGGCGTCGCGAGGCGCCGATCCGGCCGGTGGTCTTCGAGGACGCGGGCGTGCTCACCGAGGACACGGTGCACCTGCACCTCGAGCAGCGCGTGGCCCAGCGCCTGCTCGCGCGCTTCCGCGCCCAGGGCTTCGTGCACCACGACCTTTCGCGCGCCTGTCTGGCGCAGAGCCGCGACTCGATCCCGCGCGTGATCCTGCTGGGACGTCTGTCGCTCTACGGGCGGGGGGCCGAGCGGCTGCACGAGGAGCTCGTGCCCATCACCGCCCGCTGGAGCGAGCCCGGGCAGCGCAAGAAGCCGCTCGAGCCCTATGCCCGCGAGGCCGAGGCCCGGACGCTGGACCTCCTCGAGCGTTCCCTCGGCGAGCGGGGCGGCCAGGCTCCGGGCGAAGCGATCCAGCGCAAGCTCCTGGACGCGGCGGCGCGCGACATCGAGGAGCTGCTGCCGCACCTCGAGCCGCGCGCGCAGGAGTGGGCGGCGGCCGCCGTCGAGCGCCTGCGCGAGCGCGGCGAGCGCGAGGCCCGCGAGCTGCGCGAGACGCTCGAGCTGCAGCGCGAGCAGGTGCGCAAGGAGCTGGAGAAGCGCGAGGGCGAGGACGCGCGGCAGATCGACCTCGGCTTCAATGAGGAAGAGAAGCGCCAGCGCGAGGCCAACATGCGCTCGTGGCGCGGCCGGCTCGCGCATTTCGAGGACGACCTGCGGGACGAGCCCCAGCGCATCCGCGACTTCTACGAGGTTAAGGCCCAGCGCATCGAGCCGGTCGGCCTCATCTACCTCTGGCCGGAGACCAACTGAGCCATGGCGAAGCTCGACCCTCAAGTGGTGGCTCATCAGGAATGGATCGGCTTCGTGCGGCCGACGGGCCTCGTCGTCTCCGCGCCGGCCCTTGTGCGCGCCGGCGCGATCCTCGATGAGCGCGACGCGGAGGGACAGCGCCGGCTGCGGTCCAGTCTGGGCCTCACGAGCGACGCCGTGCGCGAGCGGGCCGCGATGCCCTACGGCGGCTCCGCGGATCCCGAGCCGCGCATCGCCGACTTCCGCGCCTTCGCCTGCTCCGTGCTCGGCTGGCGGTTCTCGCCGAAGGGCTACGCCGGGACGCCGGAGTCGCCGATTCCCCCTGAGCTCGAGGTCGCGCTGCCCGACGCGAGCGAGACGCTGCGCCCCGACTTCGCCGTGCGCGAGCCCGATCCGCAGAACGGCGCGCCGCCCTGGCAACTGCTCGTGCGCGTGCTCGGGACCGACGGCGATTTCGACGACGAGGTGCGCGGCAGCGGGCGCCTCGAGCTCTCGGCGCATTCGCGGATGGAGCGGCTGCTGCGCCAGACCGGCGTGCCGGCGGGGCTGCTAGTGAACGGCCGCGCCCTGCGGCTCGTCTCGGCGCCGCGCGGGGAGTCGTCGGGCTGGGTCGACTTCCAGGTGGCCGACATGGTGCAGACCGCCGGCCGGCCGATCTGCAGCGCGATGCGGCTCCTGCTCTCGGAGCAGCGGCTGCTGGCGCTGCCGCGGTCGCAGCGCCTGGCGGCGCTGCTGGCGGACAGCCGCAAGTTCCAGAACGAAGTTTCGGAGAAGCTCGCCGAGCAGGTGCTGCACGCGCTCTACGAGCTCCTGCGCGGCTTCCAGGCGGCGCACGATGCGGCCAAGGGCGAGCTGCTGCGGCAGGTGCTCACCGAGCATCCGGACGAAGTCTACCGCGCGCTCCTCACCGTGATCCTGCGGCTCGTGTTCCTGCTCTACGCCGAGGAGCGGAGCATGCTGCCCGAGGACGCGACCTTCCTGCGCTACTACTCGCTCGCCGGTCTCCACGATCGCCTGCGCGAAGACGCCGCGCTCTATCCCGACACGATGGACCAGCGCTTCGGCGCCTGGGCGCAGCTCGTCACGCTCTTCCGCATGATCCACGACGGCGCCGCGGCGAAGGGGATGCGCCTGCCCGCGCGTCACGGCGTGCTGTTCGACCCCGACCGCTTCCCCTTCCTCGAAGGCCGCGGCGCGGGCGGCGCGCGCCAGAAGAACGGGCGCATCGACCCTCCGCTCGTGCCCGACGGCACGGTCTACCGCGCGCTCGAGAAGCTGCTCGTGCTGGACGGCGAGCGCATCTCCTACCGCGCGCTCGACGTCGAGCAGATCGGCTCGGTCTACGAGACGATGATGGGCTTCCGCCTCGAGACCGCGACCGGACGGTCGGTGGCGGTCAAGTCGCAGAAGAAGCAAGGCGCACCGACGGCGGTGGATCTCGAGGCGCTGCAGGACGAGCCCAAGGGCAAACGCGCCAAGTGGCTCCAGGACCGCACCGACCGCAAGATCACGGACAAGGTGAACAAGGCGGTCTCGGCGGCCGCCACGATCGAGGACTTGCACGCGGCGCTCACGCCGGTGATCGACCAGGCGGCCACGCCGGATCTCGCGCCGCAGGGCGCGATGGTGCTGCAGCCGAGCGAGGAGCGGCGGCGGTCGGGATCGCACTACACGCCGCGCGAGCTGACGGAGCCGATCGTCCGCACCACGCTTGACCCGATCATGGCCCGGCTGCGCGGGGCGGACGGGACGACGCCGCGGCCGGAGGCGATCCTCGAGCTCAAAGTGTGCGATCCGGCGATGGGGTCGGGGGCGTTCCTCGTCGAGGCCTGCCGGTATCTGGGCGATGCGCTCATCGAATCGTGGCGCGTGCATGACGCGCGGCCGGCGATTCCGCCGGACGAGGACGAGGTGATCTTCGCGCGGCGTCTCGTGGCGCAGCGGTGCCTGTACGGCGTGGACCGGAACCCGGTGGCCGTCGATCTCGCGAAGATGTCGCTGTGGCTGGCGACGTTGGCGAAGGATCACGCGCTGACGTTCGTGGACCATGCCCTCCGGCATGGGGACTCGCTGGTCGGCCTCTCGCGACGGCAGATCGAGGCGTTCCATTGGGAAGCGAGTGCGCCGGCGTTTCAGGCGGGGTTCGAGGCTATGGAAGCGCGGCAGCATCTCGTCAAGGTCTCGGCGCTGCGGAAGCAGATTCGGGAGGCGGGGGATAGCGTCTCCGACTGGGAGCTGCGGGATCTGTGGGACGAGGCGCAGTTCGAGCTCGAGAAGGTGCGGCTGCTGGGGGATCTGGCGGTCGCGGCGTTCTTCGAGGGGGAGAAGGCGAAGGAGCGCGAGGCGAAGCGGCTGGAGTTCGCCGGCGCGGTGGTGAGCGGGGAGGCGGAGCGGTATCGAGAGTGGCTGCGGGAGCGGAGGCATGCGGATCCGCCGCTCGAGCCATTTCATTGGGAGATCGAGTTTCCGGAGGTGTTCGAGAGGGAGAATGGCGGGTTTGATGCGTTTGTGGGGAATCCGCCGTTTGCGGGGAAGAACTCCGTCGCCGCCGGGAATGTGCCGGGGTATCCGGATTGGTTGAAGGAGCCGCACGCCGAGACCCATGGGAACGCCGACCTCGTCGCGCACTTCTTCCGGCGTGCTTTCGACCTGCTGCGCCCGAACGGAGCGTTCGGTCTCATCGCGACGAACACGATTGCGCAGGGTGACACACGGGCGAGTGGGCTACGTTGGATATGCAACCATGGCGGGGATATTTACAATGCTCAGAAACGCTACAAATGGCCAGGTCCAGTGGCTGTCGTCGTGAGCGTGATCCACGTCATGAAGGGCCGGTTCGGGGGGGCGAAGCATCTGGACGACCGTGAGGTCGAGAGGATCACCGCCTTTCTTTTCCACCGCGGCGGCCACGACGACCCGAAGCCCCTGGCGGCGAACGCCGGCAAGAGCTTCCAGGGAAGCATCGTCCTCGGCATGGGCTTCACATTCGACGACACCGACGCGAAGGGGGTGGCTACGCCGATTACCGAGATGGAGAGGATCCTCGCCGAGCATCCCGACTGCCGCGAGGTGGTCTTCCCCTACATCGGCGGCGAGGAGGTGAATACCAGCCCGACCCATGCGCATCACCGGTACGTGATCAACTTCGGCGAGCGTAGCGAGGAGGAGTGCCGGCGGAGGTGGCCGGAACTCATGGAGATCGTCGAGGCGAGAGTGAGGCCGGAGCGGATGGCACAGAATGACCGCGGGGCCAAGGAAGCGTGGTGGCTGTTCATACGGCCGCGTCCGGAACTCCACGCCGCCATCGCCGACCTGGAGCGGCTGTCGGTGATCTCACGCATCGGCCAGCAGGCCGCATTCACCTTCCTTCCCGCCGGCATGGTCTACTCCGAGCAGCTCATAGTCTTCCCCCTCCCCACCCACGCCGCCTTCTGCGCCCTCCAAGCCCGTCCGCATGAGATCTGGGCTCGCTTCTTCAGCAGCACTGCACTTGAGCTGATGCGTTATACCCCCTCCGACTGCTTCGAGACCTTCCCCTTCCCCGATATCCTGTTCCCCTTGCCTGGGTTGACACTTT
>CAZRWW010000005.1:111954-119571 GCA_964603725.1 uncultured bacterium | reverse complement strand
CGACGAGCAGGATGGAGCGCTTCATGATGATCCCCCAAAGTGAACACCCGCCGGGGCCGCCGGGCGCGCCGGTTGTCAAGAGCCCGCGGGTGGGCGCGGAACGGCGATGGCGGAACGACTTCATTCTACACCATCCCGCCGGGTACACGCATTCATGACCAATCCCTTAGCGGCCCATCAGGCGGCGGACCGCGCTGGCGCGCATACTGCCAGAGGCTTCAAGCGGCGGATTCGGCCGATACACAGGACGCCGGCCCTGGGAGGTTCGCGATGCCTGAACATGCCCGTTTCCGACGGTGGATGCTGCTAGGCGCCTGCGCCGCGCTCGGCGCCGGCGCGCCGGCCGGCGCCCACCCGCGCGACTATGCCGTCGAGGTGCACGCGTCGATCGAGGAATCTCCGCCGGCCGTGCACCTGGCCTGGACTCCCGACCCGGCCGCGCAGTCCTACTGGATCTTCAAGAAACAGCTCGCTGACACGACCTGGGGTGAGCCGGCGGCAGTGCTCACCGGCGCGGCCTCCGGATACAGCGACCACGACGTGGTTCTGGGCGCCTCATTCGAGTACAGCGTGCGCAAGATTCTGGGGTTCGTGGCCGACACGATCCAGGTGGCTTCCGGCACCCCGGTCACCTTCACAATCCGCGACTCCTGGGGCGACGGCATCTGCTGCGAGCACGGGCTGGGGGAGTATGCGGTCACCGGCTGCGGCGTCACCTACGCCGCGGGCGGGGCCTTCGGGCACGTCGAGGGCACGAGCTTCACCGTCGGGCTCCCGGGGGAGCCGTGCGCCGAGCTGATCGTGTCGATCACCCTCGACCTGTACGGCCAGGAGACCACCTGGGATCTGAAGGATGACTCGACCGGCGCGATCCTGGCCACAGGTGGTCCCTATGCCCCGCCGAAATTCGGCCACCTCCTGGCGGGCCTGCGCGCCCCGGCCATCGAGGAGTCCGGCACGGTGCTCCTGCTGGTGGAGCAGGGGGTCGCGCCGCCCCTCGCGCCCGAGCTCGAGCGCCTCGAGCTGGACATGATCCGCGACGGTTGGCGCGTGCGGCGCCGCGACGTCAGCCGCGACGAGACCGTGCCCGCGGTCAAGGAGCTGATCGTCGGCGAGTGCACGAGCGATCCCTCCGTCAACACGCTGTTCCTCGTTGGACACATCGCGGTGCCCTATTCGGGCGACATCCGCGGCGGCCACCCGGATCATCAGGGCGCCTGGCCGGCGGACCTGTACTACGGGGAGCTGGACGGCGCCTGGACCGATTCGATCGTCTACAACGTGAGCGCAACGCGACCCGAGAACCGCAATGTGCCCGGCGACGGCAAGTTCGATCAGACGTTCCTACCGTCCGAGGTCGATCTGCAGGTGGGGCGCGTCGATCTCAGCCGTCTGCCCGCCTTCCCGCTGGACGAGGTCGGTCTTCTGCGGCGCTACCTGGACAAGGACCATGCCTGGCGCACGGGGGCGGTCGCCGTCGAGGCGCGCGGTCTGATCGACGACAACGTCGGCGACGCCTACGGCGCGGCCTTCGCCGCCTTCGGGTGGCGCAACTTCTCGGCCCTGCTCGGGCCCGAGAACGTCCACGCGGGGAACTTCGTACCCGATCTGCAGTCGCAGAGCCACCTCTGGGCCTACGGCTGCGGCGGCAGCAGCTACACGCAGTGCGGGGGGGTGGCCAGCACCACCGACTTCGCCACGCGAACGTTCCTCTCGGTCTTCACGATCCTCTACGGCAGCTACTTCGGCGATTGGGACAACAGCAACAACGTGCTGCGGGCGCCGTTGGGGGCTCAGGGCTACCCGCTGGCTTGCTTCTGGGCCGGACGCCCGACCTGGCACATGCATCCCATGGCGCTGGGCTATCCGATCGGGTACTGCGCGCGCCTTGTACAGAACAACCATACACTCTATACCATCAGCGACGGAGGTCGCCAGGTGCACGTCGCGCTCATGGGCGATCCCACGCTGCGCATGAGCGCGGTGCGGCCGCCCAGCGCGCTGCGCATCGCGCCGCTGGCGAGCGAGGGCTGTCAACTCACCTGGTCGCCCTCGGCCGATCCGGTTCTGGGCTACCACGTCTTCCGGGCGGGCTCCCTGCACAGCCCTTTCACTCGGATCACCGGGGAGCTGGTCGCCGACACGATGTACGTCGACGCCGCGCCGATTCAGGGAACGAACGTCTATGCCGTGCGGGGCGTGCTGCTCGAGGAGAACGCCAGCGGGAGCTACCACAATCTGAGCCCCGGCGCGATCGATTCTGTCTTCGTCGGCTCGGCGTCGGCGCCCGACGACCGGCGCGCGGCGGACATTTCGGCCGGCACGCTGGCAGTTGTCTGCCGGCCCAGCCCATTCGCGACATCGACTCAGCTTCGCTGCGATCTGCCGCGAGAGGACGAGGTGGAGCTCAGGATCCTGGATGTCACCGGGGCGTGCGTGCGCACACTCGCGGACGGCCGGCTGGCTCCCGGCGCGCACACGTGGCGGTGGGACGGCCGGGACGATCGCGGGCACCTCGTGCCGGCGGGGATCTACCAGCTCTCGCTCAGCGCGGGCGCGCAGCGCTGCACGAGGCGCGTCTGCTTGCTGAGATAGTCGCCGGCCAGACGCTCCGAAGACACCGACCTCAGCAGGGGCGCATCGGCTGCCGCCCAAGGGCTCTTGTGAACCACTCGGCATAGCCACTGATGCCGGAATTTCCCCACTGGGACGTCCGCGGGTTCCGGTTCTATAATGAAGTTGTCCTCTCTTGACAGAGACGCCTCGAGTGTCGGTGCGCAAGCCCTGAGGGAGACCGCTTCCGGGCCGCCTCCCCGCGAATGACGAGAGGGAGTGAGCATGCGGGCATCGATGGGGATCCACGTCTGCGCGGCGGCGCTGGCGTTGGCCATGAGCTGCTGGTGCACGGCTGGATGGGCGCGCGCTGAGTGCATCTACTATGAAGACTACGTGCACTGGCTGGGCAGCGTGCACACGGCCGGGTTCACCGGGGGCGTGGCCGTCGCGAGAGGCCTCGCCTACATCGCCGACGGATTCAACGGTCTGCAGGTGATCGACGTTACCAATCCGCGGGATCCCCGGATCGTGGGCGGCGTGAGCACCTACGACAACGCCCGCGACGTGAAGGTCTCGGGCGCCCTGGCCTATGTCCCAGACGACGCCGCCGGTCTGCTGGTGATCTCCGTTGCGAAACCTCAGAAGCCCTGGATCGTGGGCGCGGTGGACACCCCGGGACAAGCCCGGGGCGTCGCGCTCTCGGGTGGACTGGCCTACGTCGCCGACGGCGCTGCCGGCCTGCAGGTGATCGACGTCACGGTCCCCGAGCAGCCGCGGATCGTGGGCAGCGTGGACACGCCAGGCAACGCCGAGGACCTGGTGCTGGCGGGCCCGTATGCCTACGTCGCCGACGGCGGGCTGGGTCTGCAGGTGATCGACGTCTCGCAGCCCAAGAACCCGGTGATCGTCGGCTACGTGGACACGCCGGGCGAGGCCTGGGGCCTGGCAGTCGCGGGCGGCTATGCCTACGTTGGCGACTTCTACGCGGGCTTGCAGGTGATCGACATCGCGGACCCCGCCAACCCCCGGATTGTCGGCAGCGTCGACACCCCCGAGGCAGCCATAGGCGTGGATGTCCGGGGAAACCGGGCCTTCGTCGCCGACGGATTCTCCGGGATCCAGGTGATCGACATCACCGATCCCGAGGCTCCCAGGATCGTGGGCAATGTTGACACGCCGGGGGCTTCCTGGGACGTGGCCCTCTCGGGCATGCACGTCTACGTGGCGGACGGCGGGGACGATGGCGCCTCGGGCCTGCAGATCATCGACGCGACGCATACCGAGAGCCCACAGATCGTCGGCCTGGAGGATACGCCAGGCGCGGCCATGGGCATCACCGTCGCCGGTCCCTTGGCCTACATCGCGGATCACGACGCCGGGCTCCAGGTGATCGACATCACCGATCCCGAGGCCCCCGAGATCATCGGTCACTTGAACACGCCCGGGGACGCCCGCGGCGTTGCCCTCGCGGGCACCCTCGCGTACGTTGCGGACGGCGACCTTGGTCTGCGGGTGATCGACGTCTCGGATCCCCGGAATCCCCAGACCGTGGGCAGCGTGGACACGCCGCGCTTCGCTCTGGACGTGGCCGTCGCGGGCTCGCATGCGTACGTGGCGGATCACTGGAGCGGTCTCCAGATCGTGGATATCCAGGATCCCGAGCATCCCTGGATCGTGAGTTGCGTGGATACTCCGGGGCTGGCCACCGGCGTGGTGGTCTCGGGCAACCTCGCCTACGTGGCGGACGAATTCGCCGGGTTCATGGTGATCGACGTCACGGATCCCGGGGCCCCACAGGTCGTGGGCAGCATCTACGTCCCGGGGTACGCCCACAGGCTGGTGATCCGTGGCGAATACGCCTACATCGCGGCCGCGAGGCCGCGGCCGGGTCTGCGGATCGTCGATGTCACCGATCCACAGAACTTGCAGCTCGTGGGCAGCGCGGACACGCCGAACTCCGCATGGGACGTGGCGGTCTGTGGCCCGTACGCCTACGTCGCGACGCACGACAGCGGCCTGCAGGTGATCGACATCACGGATCCCCGGAACCCGCGGCTCGTGGGCGGCGTGGCCACGCCTCACAACGCCTTCGGCGTGGCTCTCTCGAGCACGCACGCCTTCATCGCGGGCTCCTCGGCCGGACTCCAGGTCTATCCGCTGCAGTGCTCACCGCTGGCCGGCGCCGGCGAGGAGGATCGGATGGGGCCCGTGATCCTCGCGCGAGCCCAGCCGAATCCGAGTTCTGCTGGGATGGCCATTCGCTTCGAGACCCCCAGCGGCGGCCTCATCGAGGCCGGGGTCTACGATCCGGCCGGACGCATCGTTCGCCGGCTGTGCAACGCGATCCTGAATGCGGGCGTTCACGATCTCGCCTGGGATGGACGCGCGGATGACGGCCGCATTGCCCCAGCGGGGGTTTATCTGATTCGAGTAGCGCGCGCGGAGCAGGCTGCCGCCGTGCGCGTGCTGATCGTTCGCTAGGGGGGGGCGTATGAAATCCTCGATCGCGACCTTCGTTCAGGTGCAGGCGACGCTGGTGGCGCTGGCGACGCTGGTGGTGCCGGCGACGCTGGTGGCGCTGGCGACGCTGGTGGTGCCGGCGACGCTGGTGGCGTCGGTGACGCTGGTGGCGCTGATGGCGTCGCCCGCGGCCGCGCAGGACGCATGGAATGTCGAGTACGTCGGGGGGCTGCCAGGCTATCTCGAAGAGGTGCAGGTCGAGGGCAGCCTGGCCTACTGCGCGGCGCGCAGCGGCCTGCTCATCCTGGATGTCGCTGCGGCGCAGGCGCCCGCCCAGGTCGCGTTCCTGCCGATGCGGGAGGCCGTCTGCATCGCCGTGAGCGGGCAGTACGCGTACGTCGGCGGCCGGGGCCTGCACGTGGTCGATGTCAGCAACCCCGCCTCGCCGGTCGAGGTCGGGTGCGGGTACTGCGAGGTCGGGGCGGTCGACGTGGTCGTGGCGGGCAATTACGCCTACGTGGCGGACGACTGGCGCGGCGTGCGCATAATCGACATCAGCCAGCCGACGGCGCCGCACCAGGTTGGTTACTATCTGACCTCCACCCCGCTTGGAAACCTGGATCTGGTGGGGCATCTGCTCTACTTCGCCGACGAGCTCGTGGGGCTGCGCATTCTCGATGTGAGCGTGCCCTCCGCGCCCGTCCAGGTGAGCATCTTCAATTACATGGTTCCCGTGAAGGCCGTGGCGGTGGCGGGCTCCTATGCCTACATCGCGACGGTCCCCGGAATGCGGGTCGTCGACGTGAGCGATCCCTACCACCCCGTGGAGGTCGCGCAGTACGACACCGAGCACGAAGTGGTCTCCATCGCGCTTCATGGGGACGACGCGATCCTCTCGTTCTGGGAGTATCTGGAGATCCTGGACGTGAGCGTCCCCGCTGCGCCGACCGTGGTGTCGTCCTTCGAGATCTATGGGCGCCCGGGGAGAATATGCCTGGCGGGCGACACCGCCTACATCGCCGCCTGGTGGGGCGGACTACATATCTATGATTTCGCCAATCCCGTCGCGCCGACGGCCCTCGGGAGATACGCCCTGGTGGGCGACGTCACCAGCCTCGACATCGTGGGCTCCGATCTCTACCTGTGCGGGGGCTACCGCCCCAGCGAGGAAAGCGCGGGTGAGGGCGGCGCGCGGAGCCGGGAGCCCTATGCGGGGCTCTACGTCATCGACACCCGCGGATCGAGCATCCCGGTCATCCAGGGCTTCAAGGGCTTCTGGTACGCGATGGATGCCGTCGCGGCGCCTCCGTACGCGTATCTCACGGCCTACTATGGCAGCTTCGGCGTCCTCGATATCAGCAATCCGTCCGCACCGCAGATCCTCGGCCAGACCCAGAGCCGTTGGCGCGCTGTGAAACTGGACGCGCAGGGGGACTATGCGTATGTCGTTCATCAAGAGGAGGGCCTGAGCATCCTCGATGTCAGCGAGCCGGCGGCGCCGGTGGAGATCTCCAACATCCGCTCGGGATCTCATGACGTCGATGTCCGCGGCGACTACGCCTACGTCGCCCAGTACTACTACGGACTGGAGATCATCGATGTCAGTGACCCCACCAAACCGACCGTGGTCGGAGGCTACCAGCCTGAGAACTGGACCTGGGGCGTGACGGTCGCCGGCGATTACGCGTACCTCGCCAATGGCGCTCAGGGGCTCCGCATCGTCGATATCAGCGATCCGACCGCTCCGTTCCCCGTGGGGCTCTGCGACACACCGGGCCATGCTCAGAGGGTCGTTGTACAAGGGCAGTACGCCTATGTGGCCGACGACGTGGCCGGCGTCCGGGTGATCGACGTGAGCGTTCCGTTCGCGCCCGTGGAAGTCGGGTATTTCGTCACGCCCTACGATGCCACGGAGGTCGCGGTGTGGGGGAACCAGATCCTGGCGGGACTCGATGACGGGGGCTTGATGGTGCTCCGGAGCACGTTCGCCGCCGGGGTCGAGCCGCGGATGGCGGGGGGATTCGAGCTATTGGAGAGCCAGCCGAATCCGGTCACGCCGCAGACGCGGATACGCTTCACGCTCGCCCGGGAGAGCCTGGTGCGCTTGGCCGTCTTCTCGGCCGAGGGACGGCGCGTGGCGTCCCTGCTGGACGCGCGGCTGGCGGCTGGCCGGCACGAGGCTGTCTGGACTGGGAGCAACGAGCACGGGCGGCCGATGCCGGGCGGCACGTACTTCTACAGGCTGGATGTGGGGGAGTCGTCGGCGACCAGGAGGGTGGTGCTGGTGAGGTAGGGCGAGCGGGGGCCGCGGGGTGGGGCCCCCGCAGCGGGCAACACGCCTTGTTACGGACCCGCGTCCGCGCCTCACAGAGACTACCCTGCCCGGCGAAGCTCCTCGCGGAGGATGCGGCGAAGCGTTCGGGCATCGACGGGCTGCCGCGATTTGCCGAGAGCTTCCCTGAGCGCTTCGTTGATCATGGTCTGGTAGCCCCGGCCAGTTGCGTCCGCCCGTGTGCGGAACTCTTGAAGCACATCACTGTCTATGTAGATGGTGATGCGGGTCTTGCCACCCTGCGCCAGCACCGGGCCGCGCCGGCCCTT
>CAZRWW010000005.1:9633-111854 GCA_964603725.1 uncultured bacterium | reverse complement strand
AGATGGTGATGCGGGTCTTGCCACCCTGCGCCAGCACCGGGCCGCGCCGGCCCTTACCGAAGTCATACTCCTTCTTCATATGGAAGACGCTCCTTGCGGGTCGCCCGACGGGCCGAGAACCGAACCCCGTGCTTCTGCAGGTTGGCGCCGGCCTTGGCCGGGTCCCAAGTCACCTGCATATATGTATCCTATACATATATGCCCTCAATGTCAAGAGGCCTCTGTCGGCGTGGCGGATGAGTCGCCAGGGCGTCGGGCTGACATGGCTCCGCTGATGGCCGGTGCGCTGTGACCTGTGGGGAAGCGCGTGCGGGCGGCTTCGCCCAACAGGGGTAGCAAGAGAGGGGCCAGCGCGACTACCTGTCCCGCGCGAGCCCCGCCGCCAACTGCTCCGGACTCGGCAACCGCCGGCGGACGTCCTCCGGCAGCGTTCCGTACGTCGCCACCCCCATCGGCCGGGTGACGTCCTGGAGCATGTACTCGACCACCAGGCGATTAGGCTCGCGGCACAGGATGAGCCCGATCGAGGGAGCGTCCTGCGCATGGCGCATCTGCCGGTCCACCGCGGTGAGGTAGAAGCCCATCTTGCCGACGTACTCGGGCTTGAACTTGCCAGTCTTCAGGTCGATCAGCACGAAGCGGCGGAGCTCGAGGTGATAGAGGAGCAGGTCGATGTAGAAGTCCTCGTCGCCAACCTCGATGCGGTACTGGCTGCCGACGAAAGCGAAACCGCGGCCGAGCTCGAGGAGCAGGTGCTGAAGCCGTGCGATGAGGCTGGCCTCGAGCTTGCGCTCGGACATCTGATCGGCGACGTCGAGGAACTCGAAAGCGCAGGGGTCTTTGAGGAGGCGCTGGGCGAGGACGGCGCGGGATCAGCCGTGCTCGAGGGTCTGGCGGGCGTACCAGAGGCGCGCGGCGGGGTCATTCAGGCGTTGGAGCGGGACGATGTTGTGGCCCCAGGGGATCGCCAGGATCTCCGGCGGCGCCTCCGCTTGGGTGAATTCTCGCACAGGCTGTGCGAGAATTGTATCTTCTCGCCGGTATTCAAGATAGAGAGATCGCATTCAACAGAGGTTGGCCCTCGAGAGACCGCGAAGGCCGGGAAATGCCGCCTGCGTCCGGGCCTGCCGAATCCGGGTCTTGATGTCAGCGAGGAGGTGGGGGGTGGGTGGCGGGCAGAGTCGACTTGGCGAATCGCGTGCCAAGCCCCCGACATCGGGTTCGGCTACGCGTGGAAAATGCCCGGCTCCTGCGCGACAATCCCCGGGTCCCATGCGTGCCAGGCGATCGCGCCCGAAAGGCGGTTTCCGGCGCAGGATGATGAGGAGATGGAGCGTCAAGCGTGAGCAAGCGAAAGAAGGCAGGGATCACGGACAGGACAACCAGCCTGCCGGTGCATCGGATGCCCTCGTCAGATATGGGTAGCGACAGGAGGCTCTCCGACATCATCAAGGAGATGGCGCTGCGGCTATTGAAGGAACCGGACGCCGCCGCATCCGAGCCGGCCACTGTGGCCATCCTGATGCTGGCCGGCGCCGCCTGGAACAGCGCCATCGGCGACAACGACGCGCGCGACCGGCACCGCCTGCTGGTCTCCAGGATCGAATGGGCCGGAACGTCTCCGTGGTCCGAGCTGCGATCGGCGGATACGGAGCGGCTCATCGATGAGCTCGTCGCCTACAAACGCGAGCACTACCCGGACGATCTTCGCCACATCGTCGCGGCCGAACTGAGTCCGGAGGGCAACGTTCGGGTTCACTGGACAGCGCCGCAGAGTGTCATCGCTGCTCCATTCGAGTCCAGGCGCGCCAGGGCAACGCCGAGCAAGACGAGGCGGAGTCGTCCGATCGCGGACAAGCTCGTCAAGCAGATGGACGAGTACATTAACAGCAAGGTGGTCGATCTCGAAGCCGTGATGGCCGGCAGGAAGAACGCCGAGGAGCTGCAAAAGACCATTGCGTCTCGGGAAGAGCTGGCTGACCTGCACCCCGCCCATGCGGCCTACGTCTATGCCCAGAACCAGGTGTCGGTCATGGCCGAGCAGCTTTCCGCGCTCAGGGAGATGGGCCGTTTCGTGAAGACCATCTCCAAGGCGGAGGATGAGTACATGCCGAGCGGTCCGCCCATGAGCCCGCTCACGACTTCCTTCTTCACCTGCTGGGCCTTCTTCGATGCCTGCGTCGGACTCGCCGAGGAGACGCTGGGAACGATCACGCTGTCCGTGGGGGCCGCCTTCGGCTTGAACAGCGAGCTGGCGCGTGTGATCGGCCTCATGCAGGACTCCCGCATGGCCGTCCATGTGCACGAGGGTTTCGACCGAGAGCGGATCGTCCTGCGCGAGCTCGTGACCAACGAGGTCTGCGAGGCGATCAGTCCGTCGGGTTACCGCGGCCACAAGGGAGAACTATGGTACGCGCGCGTGCTTCCTCCCCCTCTTGCGGATCTCGAGGAGCACGTTGTCTTCACGACTCCCTATCTTCTGATCCATCCGGGCGAGCGTGAGTGGCTCGCCTATTTCCAGAGGACCCTGTCCGGGGCGGAAGATCGGATGGCAGCCTACGAACACCACATGAAGTTCGGCCCCGCCCGCAACTACTGGAACGAATTCGTCCTTGCGTCTTACGTCAACCACCGCTCGGATGTCATCTTCCTGAAGGGGCTGCCGGACATCCCCGAGAGCCAACCCCACTCCAGGATGAACGGCTGACGAGAATGGCGGACACCAGCGCCGGGAGATCGACAGATGGCGGACGCGGCAGTAGGCATGAACCTGGAGCCAGGCGAACGGCGACAGCTCGGCGAGCAGGGGCTCATCGTCCTATGGCGCGATGGACGCGGGCCGGGGCTTCGCGAGGGGCTCGCCTGCATTCTGTCGATGTGTCCAAACCCGGAGTGCACCTGCCAGCTCGTCTACGTGGACGGCTTCGTCATCGACCGGCAGGCCCAGGCTGTCATCTGGGAGGGCGAGTACGTCTATCTGGCGGGCGCAGCGGGGGAAAACCAGGCTCGGATCCCGCTCGAGGGGAGGATGATCGCCCATGTCGATCCGGAGTCGGGCGAGACAATGGCGCATCCCGACATGCCCGGCGCGACCGATCCGGCGCTCGTGGAGTGGCTGGCCTCGGAGATGGACGGGGAACTGCTCGAGGTGCTGCATCGCTACCGGACCCTGGCCAAGGGTTACCCGCCTGAGGGACCGCGCAAGGACATCGACCTCGATGAAGTGGAGCCGTATCACCTCGTGGCCGTGGACCAGCTCTTGGACGGCACACGATCCGATGAGTACCTCTGCGGTGGCCGCCGATATTGGGCCGGGATGTTTCTCTGCCCGACTCCCTCGTGCGATTGCCACGCGGCGCAGATCGTGTTCTTCGGTAACGCCAAGGAGTCGGACGACGCCGTGGGATCCGTGCTGCTCGACCTGAGTGGGCCGAGCGGCTTCAAGATCGAGGAGATGAAGACCGCATCCGCACCCGACCAACTGCTCCGAGATCTTTGGGGGCTCTTCGAGCGACGGCACGACGTGAGGACCTTTCTCCTGCATCGTGAAGCGCAGCTGAAGGATGTCGGGCGCACGCTCTGGTATTGCGTGCCCCAGCCGGTGATCGCCGCTCCGGCGATCGGCCGCAACGAACCCTGCCCCTGCGGGTCGGGGCGCAAGTACAAGCAGTGCTGCCTGGGCAAGGCTGCCGTTCAGCCCGATGCGGGCAGCTTGCCGGGGAGCGATTGATACACCCGCCGGCGGGTGGCGGTGATTTCGCAATCTGGTGTGGGAAGAGGTCGGAGTCGATCTGGTGAGTGGGGACGGCGCGGGACCAGCCGTGCTCGAGGGTCTGGCGGGCGTACCATAGGCGCGCGGCGGGGTCCTCAAGACGTTGTATCAACAGGGCGTTGTGCCCCCACGGCACGCGAAATAGGACCTCCGGAGTCGTCTGCTCGGCCAATTCTGCGAGAGGCTGTTGCAGCATTGCATCTTCTTTCGGATAGGCGAGATAGAACGATCGCATCAGCCGGATGTTCCGTGGCGACAGCCCCCTCTGGGCTGGGAAGGCCGCCTGGAGATCACGCGCCAGTCTGTCGATCACTCCCGACCCCCATCTCTCCATGCGCTGCCGCTCCACGATCGCCCCGCCGATCTCCCAGCAGAGCCGGATCAGCTCCGCGTTGACCAAGAGCGCCGCCCGGGTCCGGGCCTGGCGGATACGGGTCTTGATGTCGGCGAGGAGGCGGGGGTGAGTCGCGGCGAGACATGAGCGGCCGGCGGGAGGTCGCGCGGCTCTCTGGACGGAGGGCAAGAACCTCGTTAACTGCCGTTCGAGGTGCGCATTGCAGAGCGTGCCAGCGGCCTGCGGCGGCGGCAAGGGGGGCCGCAGGATGCAAAGCGGGGTTTCGGTCTTCCTCAGGGCCATTTTGGATTCACAAAGCCCCGCACGGCAAATCCTTGGCCGCTCGAAGGATTCGCCGGTTGCGTCCGAGGAATTCCCGGACGCCGCATACATTTCTGTGCTGGGGTCCAGGATTTCCTCGAGCCCATTTTGCATTTCCCAAATGGCGCCGAGGAGATCTTGGACGCCACCGGGGATTCTGCGCTGGGCTCCAGGAACTCCTCGAGCCCATTTTGGATTTCCCAAACGGCGCGCAGGAAATCTTGGACGCCGCCGGGCGATTCCATGGTGGGGTCCAGAGATTCCTCGAGCCCACTTTGCATTTCCCCAATGGCGCGCAGGAGATCTTGGACGCCACCGGGGATTCTGTGCTGGGCTCCAGGAATTCCTCGAGCCCGTTTTGCATTTCCCAAATGGCGCGCAGGAGATCTTGGACGCCGCATACGATTCCGTGCTTGGGTCCAGAGATTCCTCGAGCCCACTTGCGCTTTCCCTGACGGCGTCCAAGAAATCCCGCGCGGCTCGAAGGCTTTCCGTAACGGGTCTCCAGAACTCCCAGCCGCCGTTTCGCATTCCATGAACGGTCGTACCCCCCGGCGAGGCCGTGGCGACGGACGCCCCAAGAAAAGATGGCTCAGGCCAAAGATTCTTTGTCGCGTTTTGGGGGTTGCTTGGCACGTTAAAGGTGAGGCCCCGAAGGGGGCCTCAGCACGGCCCCGGCCCCCCCGGGGCCGACTCGTTGGCGGTTCTTTCATTCCCGCAAAGGAGGAGCATGCCATGAACCAGCTAAGTCCTGTCTGGAGCGTCGAGACCCTGGTGGACGTTTACGGTTGGTACGCGGTAACCCGTCTCGATGGGAACCCGGATCTGGAGGCGGTCGCGGCGGATGCGCGCGGCATGAACAGCGACCTCGAGCAGGCTCAGGCCGACTTCCGGTCCGTCGCGCGGGCGAACCTGTCCGCCGCCTCGACTCGGGACGCACAGAAGTATCAGCTCGACGCGGCCTTGCGGAACGCCCGCACCGCGGTGCTGGGCTGGGTGTACAACCGCCGGTCATCCAGGTACTACCGGGCGATCTTCCCCGGCGGTCTGTCCGGCGCCATCAGCACCAATGCGGACGAGGAGCTCCAGATCGCTCGCAACATCCTGACCAAGCTGGGCGAGTACGAGGTGCCTGCGCTTGGGCCGGCCATGGAGGTGCTGCGGGCGGTGATCGAGGCGCTGGAAGCGGCGCTGGCGCACTATGCCTCCTCGCTGCGCGCGAAGAAGGAGGCCTGGTCGATCGTTCAGGCCGCGAAGGTCACCTTCTGCCGGCGCTACTACGGGCTCTACTGCCAGGTCGTCCAGATCGTGGGGGATCCTGCCCTCGCGATGACCTACTTCCGCCGCGTGCGGAAGTCGTCGGCGTCGCAGGATTCCTCGGCCCTGAGCGAGTTCCCCCCGGCGGTCACCAGCACCGAGGTCGAACCCGCTCAGGCGGCGTAAGCTGATGGGGCAGCACGAATGGCGGGCGGTCTCCCCCGCCCCCACGGGGGACCGCCCGCTCCTTTGCGTCACCGCGATTCGTACCGATCCCGCCCATCTGGCGTGCAGGCTGCCGAGACCACCCCTCCGGCGCCCCGCGCATGACCCGCACCCTCGCCCGCCCGGCCCGCGGGGCGTAACCCCTAGCCGCCACCTACGTTCCCTGTTGCAGAGAGGTGGCATACGGATGCAAACTCACCGATGACTGTCGATCGCGCCGACGCACGTGGCACTTGCACTGAGGCAGAGCAGGAGAAGTGGCCAGGACATGACCGCCTCGACCCCGTCTGAGACATCGCGCACCACCTCGCCTCGGTCTCCCCGGGAGACCGCGTCCACGCCGCCCCGCACCGGCATGGTCGCCACCGTTCGCAACCGCCGCGGCGTCATCAGCGCGGTGCGCCCCTTCGATGGTCCCGATGGCCGGCTCCACTTGGTCGACATCGCCTACAACGACGGCGAGGCCCCGCTGGAGGAGTCGCTGCTCTGGGAGCGTGAACCGCGCGCACACGTGCTCCCGCCCGCCGCACTGCCGGAGCCCGATCGCACCGACCCGATGCGCTACGACGACTTCGTCGCCCTGCTGCGCGCCTGCCGCTGGTCGGCGCGGATGCCCTTCATCGATCCCGACGGGTCCGGGCCCATGGACCGCCTGCCGGTGACGTCGCCCTTTCACGGCGCTGTGCAAGTCGAAGACTACCAGCTCGTCCCCCTTCTGAAGGCCCTGCGCATGCCGCGCGTGTCGCTCCTCGTGGCGGACGACGTGGGCCTTGGCAAGACGATCGAGGCGGGGTTGATCCTGAGCGAGCTGCTCCTGCGCCGGCGCATCCGGCGGGTGTTGATCATGACGCCGGCCTCGCTGCGCGTGCAGTGGCGCGACGAGATGTGGCACAAGTTCTCCCTGCCCTTCGACATCGTCGACCGCGACTCGACCGTGCTCCTGAAGCGCGAGATGGGGATGGATGCCAATCCCTGGCGCAGCCGGTCGCGGATCATCACGAGCTATCACTACCTGAAGCAGGCGGATATCCTGGCCGACTTCGAAAACGCGAGTCATCTGGAGGGCAGTCAGGCGCACCTGCCGTGGGATTTGCTCATCGTCGACGAGGCCCACAACCTCACCCCCAACCCCATCGGCGAGGAGAGCGACCTGTGCCAGATGCTGCGCCGGGTCGCCCCGCTCTTCGAGCACCGCATCTTCCTGACGGCGACGCCGCACAACGGGCACACGCGGTCATTCACGGGCCTGCTGGAGATGCTCGACCCGGTGAGATTCAGCCAGACCGACCAGCTCTCCGCGGTCGAGCGGACCCGCGTCCAGGACGTGCTCATCAGGCGCCTCAAGCGCGAGATCAACGCGCGCAGCGACCCCAAGCGGTTCTGCGACCGACTGCCGCCGCAGGCCTTGGCCATCGAGCTGAGCCCTGAGGAAGAGCGCCTGTCCATCGCCTTCAGCGACTTCCGCAAGCGCGTCCGTGCGGTGATCCGCGAGTCCTCTCGCCAGCGGCGTTTGGCCGGCAACTTCGCCATCGAGATCCTGGGCAAGCGGCTGCTCTCTTGTCCCACCGCGTTCGCGGAGAGCTGGGCGCGTGTAAGGGCGGGCTTGCACGAGGAGGAGGAAGCGCCCGCGGGCGAGACCGCATCGGGGCCAGCCGTGGACGATGCGGAAGTGCTCGCCTCCAAGCGAGCCGTTGAAGAGGAAGACGTCGACGACCGCGAGGCCGAGAGCCGGCGACAGACGGCGGCCAAGACCGTCGGTCTGTGGTTACGCCCGATGAAGGACGCCCTGGCCGCTGAGATCGCCGCCATCGACCAGGCTCTGGCGAGTCTCGGGCTCCAGGGGGGCAACGCGGGCATCGGCGACATCACCGCCCTGGACCCACGCCAGGACGCCCGCTATCAGACGCTCCTGAACCACATCCGCCGGCACTTGGCGAACGGATCCTCCCCGGAACTCCGCGCCGCCGGCGCGTGGCGAGATGACGAGCGTCTCGTGATCTTCACCGAGTACAAGACCACGCTCGACTACCTCCTGCGCCGCCTGCGTCACGACCTGGGCGATCCCGATCGGGTGTTGTTCTTGTACGGCGGCATGGACGACGAGGAGCGTGAGGCGGTCAAGCGGGCGTTCAATGATCCGGCAGACAAGGTGCGCATCCTGATCGGCACCGACGCAGCCTCGGAGGGCCTCAATCTCCAGGAGACCGCCCGCTACCTGCTGCACTACGACATCCCCTGGAACCCCGCGCGCCTCGAGCAGCGCAACGGCCGCCTGGATCGCCACGGCCAGCCGCGCGATGTGCAGGTCTGGCACTTCATGAGCAACGATGACCAGGACCTCGCATTCCTCGACTTCGTGGTGCGCAAGGTGGATGCGATCCGCGAGGACCTGGGCGCGACGGGCGAGGTGTTCGACGAGATCACGCACCGGCGGCTGATCGAGGGCGAGGATCTCGCGACGGTGCGCGCGGACCTCGAGCGCAAGGTCGAGAGGGTCCGCGGCCTGGTGGACCTGCCGCGCGACGATCGCGCGAACGCGGCGGCAGCGGCGACCGCGGGGGAAGCCGGCAGCATGGTGCGCGAGCCGGAAGCGAGGGCGCCCGATCCCGCGGCGGATCTCCGGACCATTGCCGCCGAGCTCGACTTCGACCCCGAGGCGTTGCGCACGACGCTCGACGGCGCGATGGCGCTGGCGGGCGGACGACCGCGCGTGGGGAGCCCCGATCCGGCGGGACGCTGCGAGATCGTGCAGCCTCATCCGACAACCTGGGCGCCGGTCATCGACGACACCGTGCGACTGCCGGCGCAGCGGGGCGTGGTGGGGGCCCTGCCGGCGTTGGCCTTCGACCCGCAGACGTTCGTCGTGAGCGTGGGCGGGCGGCCGGTCTTCCGCCCGCGGCGGGACACGCTCCTGATGCACCTCGGGCACCCGATGCTCCAGAAGGCGCTCTCGGCCCTCACGCGGCTGCGTTTCCCCGGTCAGAGCGGCAGCGAGCGCGAGGCATCGCGGTGGGCTGTTCATCGCGGAGGTGTTCCCGAGGGTGCGGACGCTCTGCTGGTCGTGAGCGTGGAGGAGCTGGCGATCAACGAGCTGCGCGAGACGTTCCACCATTGGGTGCGAACCGTGCGCTTCCCCGTCAAGGACGGTCGCCTGGGCGAGCCCCTGCCGCACATTCCGGCCCTGGCCCTGCGCAACGGGTCGCTGCTCCCCAGCGGGGCCGACGTCGAGGGTGCACGCGATGTCTGGATCGACCTGCGCGATGATGTGCGCGCGTGGGCCAAGGCGGCCACGGAAAAGCTGAGCGAGAACTTGCGCCGGCAGCTCGATCTCGACCGCACGAGGGCGCTGGAGGATGAGAACGCCCGCTACCAGAGCCGCCAGGGCGAGGTATCGGCGCTGATCGAGAGCAACACCCTCGCGCGCCTCGAGAAGGAGCTGGTCGAGCTGAAGCGCCAGCAGGCCCAGGGCCTGCTGTTCAACCAGGTCCGCGAGCTGGAGGAAATGGGGAGCAAGATCGAGGCGAAGGAGGAAGAGCTGGCCCGCCGGCGGCGGCACTATGAGGAGGTCCGCGAGCAGCTCGCCAAGGAGCGCGAGCGCATCACGAAGCAGCTCATCCCGAAGCGGCACGCGATGCGCGGCGAGGCGCAGGTGATGCCGGTGACGGTGGAGATTGTGCTGCCTGGAGGCCCCCAATGACCCCCCGCGCCGAGCACACCTGGTGGGACAGCCTCCGCCACACCGGCCTGCTCCTCGGCCCCAACGAGGTCCGCCGCATCGAGCAGGACCACGCGCCCAAGCCGCTCCCGCCGTACCGCCTCGACCAGCTCCGCCGCGAGCTCATCCGCCGCGACGCCGAGGCGGCCACCTCCGACTTCGTCGCCTGGGTGCTCCAGTCCATCTGCGGCTTCACCAGCGAGACCGCGAGCCGCTGGAAGCGCGGCCGCGACGTCCCCGCCGACTTCGCGCAGACGCTCGTCACCGGCGAGGCGCTCAAGCCGCGCCAGGTGTGGACCGGGCCCAACGGCGGCGTGCTGGCCGTCTTCCTCGACAGCAACCCCAAGCTGGGCCAGGGCCGCGGGCGCAAGACGGTGAGCGACGTGCTCCAGTGGCTGCGGCGCGCGCGCCGGCCGCTGGCGCTCATCACCAATGGTCGCCAGTGGCGCCTGCTCTACGCGGGCCTCGACTTCGACGCCGCCTGCGAGTGGGACACCGACCTCTGGTTCGAGGAGGGCCAGCCGGGCGCGCAGCTCGCGGGGCTGCGCCTGCTGCTGCAACCGGCCTTGTTCGATCCGCCCGCCCCCGAGGCCGCCGCGCCGTTGCACGATCTCATCCAGGCCAGCCGTCGCGGGCAGGCCGAGCTGTCGGCCCTGCTGGGCGAGCGCGTGCGCGAGGCGGTGGAGGCGCTGGTACAGGCCCACGGGCAGGCGCTGGCCAGGGCCGAGGGCGAGATCGCGACCACGGGCGCCGACATCTACCGCGCGGCGGTGCGGGTCGTGATGCGGATGGTGGTCGTGCTCTTTGCCGAGAGCCGCGACCTTTTGCCGCGCGACAATCCGATCTACCACGACGCCTACGGCCTGCAGGGGCTGCACGAGCAGCTTGCCAAGGCGGCCGTTCGCGGTCGCGCGCGTCTGGCGCACCGTTACGGCGCCTGGCCGCGCATCCTGGCGCTCTTCAGGCTGATCCACGAGGGGTCGCACCACACGGAGATCCCGGTGCCGGCCTACGGCGGCGAGCTGTTCGCGCCCGGCCGGACGGATGCGCAGGATCCGGTCGCGCGCGCGCTCACCGTCTTCGAGACCGCGTGCTTCGATCCGTCCTTCGAGCTGATGCCCGATGCGGTCGTCCACCGCATGCTCGGGCTGCTCACCCGCTCGCAGGTGCGCGTGCGCCAGGGGCGGGCGACGACGCGCACGACCGTGCCGGTCGAGTTTTCGGACCTGTCGTCGGAGTACATCGGCATCCTCTACGAGGGCCTGCTCGACTACGAGCTGCGCACCGCGCCCGCGGGCGAGCCGATCGTCTTCCTGGCCGTGGGCGACGAGCCGGCGCTGCCGCTCTCGCGGCTCGAGGCGATGGAGGGCGCGCAGATCCGCGAGCTGTTCGAGAAGCTCAAGGACAAGAGCCGCAAGGGGGACGAAGGCGCAGGCGACGAGGGGGAGGCGGAGGAAGCGGAGCCTGACGAGGAAGAGGCCGACGAGCACGAGGCCGATGAGACCGAGAGCGAGGCCGATGAGGATCTGGCCGAGGAGGAGCCCGAGGCCGCGCGGGCGGAGGAGACGCCCCGGGATGTCGAGGCGGCCAGACAGCGCGCGCTCACCTGGACGCGCGGCGCCTGCCTCGCGGCCGGGCTGATCGCCAAGCCGCGCGGGAAGCTCACGCCCGAGAGGCAGCGGGCGTTCGACGGCCAGCTCGACGCGAAGGCAAGACAACTCGTGCGGCGGGTCGTCCTGCCCGGCGAGTGGTACCTGGTGCGCTGGGGCGGGACGCGCAAGGGCGCGGGCACCTTCTACACGCGCCCGCAGCTCGCGGTGCCGACGGTGCACCGCACGCTGCGCCCGCTGGCCTACGATCCGCCCGCCGGCGCGGACGGCCAGCCCGACGTCGATGCGCCCGCGCAAAGCTGGCGCCCGAAGCGTCCGGAGGAGATCCTGGCCCTCAAGGTCTGCGATCCGGCCTGCGGGTCGGGCTCCTTCCCGGTGGCCGCGCTGCGCTTCCTGACCGACGCGCTGTACGCCGCGCTCTTCGCCCACGGGCGTCTGGCGGGTGATCACGACCGGACGGTCCTGCGCCTCCTGGGCGAGACGGCCGCGGACAGCGATGCGACCTTAAGCGCCGAGCTGATCCCCTGCCGCCCCGACGACCCCATCTTCGAGCCGCGCGCCAAGGCCGTGCTGCGCCGGCACGTCGTCGAGCGCTGCATCTACGGGGTCGACCTCGATCCGCTGGCCGTCGAGCTGTGCCGCCTGGCGCTGTGGATCGAGACGATGGACCGCGATCTGCCCTTCTCGTTCCTCGATCACAAGGTCCGGCCGGGGAATTCGCTCATCGGGTGCTGGTTCGACCAGTTCCAGCACTACCCGGTGATGGCCTGGAAGAACCGCGAGGGGGGCGACAAGCAGCACACGAACGGCGTGCACTACCAGCAGGACGAGCGCACGAAGGCGATCAAGGCGTTCACCAAGGATCGCCTGACCCCCGACCTGGCGCGGTTCATCGGGGCGCCCTCGCTGTTCTACGAGAACCTCTGGGACCGGGCCGCGACCGCCCACGACGAGGCCCTGGCGACGCTGCGGCGCCTGCACGAGCTGCCGGTGCAGGACACCGCCGAGCGCGCGCGCACCTACCGCGAGGAGATGATCGGCTCGCCGGCCTGGCAGTCGATCAAGGCCGCCTTCGACCTCTGGTGCGCCTGCTGGTTCTGGCCGGCCGACGAGCTGGACGCGGCGCCCCTGCCCTCGACGCTCGCCTCGCCCGCAGAGGCGACGCGGGCGACCGCGGAGCGCATCGCCGCCGACAAGCGGTTCTTCCACTGGGAGCTCGAGTTCCCGGACGTCTTCCACCGGGCGGGCAGCGGGTTCGACGCCGTCCTCGGCAATCCGCCGTGGGAAACGCTGCAGCCGAACTCGAAGGAGTTCTTCTCGAACACCGATCCGCTCTACCGGTCCTATGGCAAGCAGGAAGCGTTACGCAAGCAGACGGAGTACTTCGCCGACGTGCGCATCGAGCGAGATTGGCTGGAGTACACCGCCGGCTTCGCCGGCTACGCCAACTGGATGAAGTTCGCGGCCAGCCCCTTCGGCGATCCCCAGAACGCGGAGAAGAGCCAGGACGGCTTCTCGATCGGGCGCGGCAAGGTCAGCGCGGAGAAGCACGCCCACTGGCGGCAGGCGCGGGCCGGCGCCAAGGGCTATGCCGACCCTGCGCATCCCTACCGGCACAGAGGGGAAGGCAAGGCATACACGTACAAGCTGTTCCTCGAACAGAGCCACGCGCTGCTGCGCCAAGGCGGCCGCCTGGGGCTGATCGTGCCCTCCGGGCTCTACTCGGACCACGGCACGCGCGCGCTGCGGGAGCTGTTCCTGGACCAGTGCCGCTGGGAGTGGCTGTTCGGGTTCGAGAACCGGGAGAAGATCTTCGACATCGACAGCCGCTTCAAGTTCAACCCCGTGATCGTGGAGAAGGGCGGGCGGACCGAGGCGATCCGGACGGCGTTCATGAGGAGGAGGCTGGAGGATTGGGAGGAGGCGGGGAAGCACGCCACGCCCTACTCGCGCGGGCGCGTGGCGCAGTTCTCGCCCAAGTCGAAGGCGATCCTCGAGATCCAATCGAAGCACGACCTCGAGATCCTCGAGAAGATCTACGCCAACTCGGTGCTCCTGGGCGACGACGGGCCCGACGGGTGGGGGATCAAGTACGCCCAGGGCGATTTCAACATGACCAGCGACTCGAAGCTCTTCCCGCCCCGGCCGCAGTGGGAGGCGAAGGGGTACAAGCCGGATGAGTACAGCCGGTGGCTTCTTGGGGAATGGCGCCCGATCGGGGAGCTCTGGGCCGAACTGGGCGTGAAGCAGCTGCGGGAAGGGGAGAGGAGGTGTGCGCAGCGGCCGTACGATACGCTGCCGGTGGCGCGGGCGGATATTCCGGTGGGGATCATTCTCTCGAGGGATGCGACGGAGTGGATTCGGGAGGAGAAGATCGGGGATGTGGCGTTGCCGTTGTATCAGGGGGTGATGATTGGGCAGTGGGATCCGTCCAGGGTCGCTTGGCGAGCGGGGACAGGTCTGAACGCGAAGTGGGACGAAATCCCCTGGGAGAACAAGGCTGTATCGCCGCAGTTCCTGCTAGGCAGTTCGAACTGGCCCGAAGCTGCCGAAGCCAGTGGTGAGATCCGTGTCGGGTTCCGCGATGTGGCTCGAACCACGGACAAGCGCACAATGATTGCGTCGATGCTCCCGGCCTTTCCCGCCGGCAACAAAGTGCCGGTTCTGCAAGCAGGCAAGTGGTTCCAGACCGGGGCACTTGCGGCTTCGTTAAACTCCTGGGTATTCGATTGGGTTCAGAGAACGAGGCAGGGAGGCACTTCACTGAATTACTACATTGTGGAGGAACAGCCCGTTCCAAGAGTGTCGGATCAGGAGTTCACCGCCCTGATGGATCTTGGGCTCCGACTGGGTGGCGCTTCCCTTGCCTTTGCTCCGCATTGGCGCAGGCTCCATGCGCAGCACCCAGGACGGCGACCGGGCACTTCCTGGCGGAAGTTGTTCGGTGTCTCCCCTCAGGAGCGCATGCGACTGCGGTGCATGGTGGACGCCATTGTGGCGGTCACCTATGGCCTCGACCTTCGTGACCTACAATGGATCCTTGCGGACTGTGACGCCCTGGCGTCAACTGGTCAGTCCAGGTCGGGTGCAGGGCGCTGCCTTGATCCCAAGGGATTCTGGCGCGTCGACCAGGATTCTGATCCCGAGCACAGGCAGACAGTCCTGACCCTGGTGGCAATGCGCCACCTGCAGGGATGCATCGCGGAGAATCAGGGAAGCAGAAGTGCTGGCATCCGCGCATTCTACTCGTCGGATCCCGATGAGGGCTGGATGCTTCCGGACAATCTACGCCTGACCGATTACGGCCTCGGCACGGGCGAGTATGCTTGCCAGCCCCGCGGAGTGGCGGGCAAGTTCGGGCCACGCTTCTATAACTGGCAGGCGGGGGAGGATCCCGAGGAGTCATGGAAGGAGTGTGCCCTTCACGCGAGCAATCTCGTCGGCGAGGGATCCTACGCCCGTTCGCTCCTACAAAACAGCATCGATGGGCGTCGGTTGACAGATGGCAGAGGTACGGCTAGCCCACACAGCGAGACATGGGCAAGGAACGGCCCGGACAGGACTTCCTGAATTCCCTGAAAGCGTGGGTGAAACTGAAGGGAGCGGAGGAGGAATTGAGAGACGAGAAACTCTCGCAGAAGTACTTGGATGCGCGACAGACGGTGCCAGAGGAGCTTTGGGCCGAGTTTGAGAAGCTCGTGACCGAGTACAAGTATCGCGCCACAGTACGGTACGGATCTGCGTACATCTCCTACATCGTCCTTGCGGATCTGATTCGCTCCGGTTGGCGACTGACCGGACCTGACCTGGACGACGCGAGCAGAGCACGCACGAAGGACCGAGGAAACCGGGCATGAGAATCGACCGCATTGGCGTCAATGAGCAGGCTGTTGTGGTGCTGGGTGCAGGGGCCACCCGAGGAGCGTCCTTCACCGAGTCACTTCCAGGTGCCCTCCCGCCGTTGAATGGTGACTTCTTCACCCAGGCTCAGAGATTGAGTGCGCTCAAGCGGCAGGACTTGCTTCCTGACCTGATCGAGAACACAGTGCGTCTCTTTGGTACCAATTTCTCTTTGACCATGGAAGACTTCCTGACGCACGTCGAGCACCTGACGAACATCTTTGCCGATTACCGGTTGCAGGGAAGACCGGCGGACAATCCATATCCGCGGATGCGAGAGCAGTTCATGCAGGTCCTCGCAGCCTTGCTTGATGAGTCAATCGGGCGCAGGCCGGCGTGCACCTACCATGGGACGCTGGTCGATGCTCTGAGCGTGAGAGACACAGTGATCAGCTTCAACTATGACTGGTTGTTGGATGAGACTCTGAGAGCAAGAGGCCAAGGAAAGTGGGACCCTCGGTTCGGGTATGGAGTCGCGGCATACACAAAGGGTCCTCGAGGAAGGGGGACCGAGTACTGGGCGTGCTCTGATCCCACGGGGGAGTATGTGGACTATCCGGGGGAATCGATCACAGTGCTCAAGATGCATGGATCGATGAATTGGTTCCCCGTTCCCCAAGACCGAGAGCCCCCGGTGCTCCAACTGCGGCAGCGGTGGTGGCACCAGCGAGGCGGTTTGGATTTCGAGATCGTGCCACCCGAGTGGAACAAGCCGATTCGATCCGGGATCTACAAGCACATCTGGCGCAAGGCGCGCCAAACGTTGCGGGAGACCACCTGCCTCACGATCATTGGCTACTCACTGCCCGCGACGGATCTGCCGGCCCAGGCGCTATTCATGGTCGACACGCATCAGCGACGGCAAGCAGCTGCGATGTTGAAACATCTCGTTCTCGTGAATCCCGATCGGATCGCCAGGGCACGGATTCGGTCTGTCTTGGCCAGGAGAATCGGTGGGAAGACGCGTGTTGTCACTTTTGACACCTTGTGCGACTTCGCTGGTTTCCTGAACAACTCAACGTGCAGCCGGAGGTCGCCATGAAGACAATCAGATCCACAGCTGGCAGGGATTCGTGTGGACCCGTTGCAGGGAGGGGAGGACTCAGACTCTGAAAGTCGACGTGCGCTGTCAAGCGGTCTGATGCAGGAGAGGGATCTATGCCGAGTTCCAGAGGGGTCGCAAACCTCAATCCTGAACCTCGCGCTGAATTCGAGCAGCGCCTGCTCAGTCGCCGGTTTGGCTGCTTGACCAAGCAACACCGTAGCAGGTTGCCAAGTCTCCGCAATCCGCGAAGCGTGACAGCGTGAGCCATCGGGGTACGTCCATGGGAATTGAAAAAGCGACGAGCGGCTGCATCTACTGCGGCGGCACGGAGGCCCCGTCTACTGACCATGTGCTTCCGCGATACCTTGGCACCTTCCGTGGCATGCCGACGTTGGTGGACAGAATTTGCAGAGCATGCAATCAGAGAATTGGGCAGTCCGAGGAGCAGTTCTGCCGATCAGGTCCGGAGGCCTTCTTCCGCCAGTACTTGGGAATAGCCGGACGAAAAGGACACACCGCAGCCAATCCCTTCGAGAAGGGCAGTGCGGGGGGGCGGCCAATCGACTTTGTTGCCCCGCATCCAGAGAGGGGGATTCCAGTGCTGTGGGAGTTCAACCCTGGCGGGGGGACAGTGCGCGAGGTTTGCCAGGTGGTTGTGGCCGACGAGAGCGGCTCCTTCCACCAGATCCGATTGCCGCCATCGATGACCGATGCCGAGCAACTCCGCGCGGAGCTCAGCAGCCGCCACCTCCGGGGACTCAGTTCCATGCATGTCTTCGCACACAACGCTGAACGCGAGCGGATTGAGACATTGTTGAAGGACCTCACTGCCAAAGTGACCTGGCTTCCGGACCCCACCGATAGTGCGATCCAGCGACCGATTGCCACCGTCACGGTCACTGATGCCTATTTCAGGGCCGTCGCCAAGGTGGCCTTCCACTGTCTTCTCGTGACGGCGACCAGGGTTCACGGTCACGAGGAGGAATTTGGCGCGATTCGTCGATTCATTCTGCACGGCGGTCCTGTTGACAACTTTGTCTCAGAGAATCGCGACCCCATTGTAGCCATTCCCCCAGGGACTCGGGTGAGAGTCTGGGGTCACCTCCTTCTAGTTGAAGAACACACCGATGGAGTCAAGGCCAAGCTTCGCTTCTTCCTCGGACCATCACACAGTCCACGGACCTTCTGTGTGAGGCTGGCGCGCACACGGCTGAGCATAGGTGGGGGTGGGTGGTACGGGCACCATTGCGTGTACAGGCCGCATCGCTTGGCAGATGGACACGTCGGCGTGGCGGAGGTCCTACGTCGACGGGATCCCGGCGGCATGGGGATTGCACCGATTCCCCAGACGTAGGGGCCCCTAGGCAAAGGCGCTAGAGATGGGAGTACACAATGCCAATCTCCAAATACCTCACCACCCTCAACCCCGACCGCCGGGCGGAGCTCGAACACCGCCTGCTCGCCCGCCAGTCCGGCCGGTGCTTCATCTGCGATGACCCCATCGACCTGGTCCTGCACAAGGGCCAGCTCGACATCGACCACATCGACCCGCTGGTCGAGCAGGGGCTGGACGCGGAGAACAACTTCGCCCTGACGCACGCCTCGTGCAACCGGAGCAAGGGGGCCTCGAACCTCGAGGTGGCCCGGCGCCTGGCCGAGTTCGAACGGCTGCAGAAGCAGGCGCAGGTGGACGGCAAGCGCGGCGCCAACCTGGGCGACGTGCTGGCGCGGCACGGTGGGGCCACCTCGCGGCTGCGGCTGAGGCGCAACGGCGGCGACGTCGAGTACTCGTTCCCCGAGGCGGGCGACAACGCGATCCGGCGAGCGGCCATGCACCAGGACAAGCTGAGCGGCATGGAGTACTTCTTCGCGGTCGTGCCGATCGCCTATATCCACCACGACGACCGCATCAATCCCCGGAGCATCGGGGCCAACATCCGGGGCCTGATCGAGGAGTTCCTCAAGAAGCGCCCCCAGCTCCACGTCGGCTTAGCCTGGTGGGCGCCCGATGAGGATGGCGCGGGCCTGCTCAAGCTGTTCGATGGTCAGCACAAGGCCGCCGCGCAGATCCTGCTCGGCGTGAACGAGCTGCCGGTGCGCGTCTTCCTGGAGCCGGACACCAAGGTCCTCCTGCAAGCCAACACCAACGCCGGCGGCAAGCTGCGCCAGGTCGCGTTCGACGCCGCCGTCATGCGCCATCTGGGCAGCTCGCTCTATCTCGAGCGTGTCCGGCAGTACCAGTCGATGCGCGGCATGTCGCCGGACGACTACTCCTTCAGCGAGCAGGACCTGGTGCGCTTCTTCCGCGGCGAGCGCCGCGAGATGGAGCGCTACATCATCGACGCCCAGCGGGACGCCATCACGCACAACACGAACAACCGCCTGCTCGAGTTCGTCGAGTGGTCCGGGCGCGGCGCCGACCGGCCGCTCGCGTATTCGGCGCTGGAGAAGACGTTCTTCCGCGAGCTGCTCTACAAGAAGGCGCTCGACTCTCCCATCGACGAAGGGATGGAACAGGGCACGAACCCCCGCGTGCTCGAGCGTGACCAGCTCGTGAAGCTGATGAGCCTCTTCGCGGATGTCTTCTTCATCGGCGACAAGTGGGATCCGGATCTCGGCGGCCGGCAGCTCGAATCGCGCATGCACAAAGGCGAGAAGATCCCGGACGACCACCTCCGGGCCTGGCGCATCGCCCGCGAGGAGGTTGTCGACGTCACCATGCGCTGGCTCCGCCTGGTGATCGACAACTACTTCGCCTGGACGGGCAATCCGGTCGACCGCGAGCGGCTGTTCCAGACGCCGATGCCCGACGAGGTGTGGAAGCGGATGGAGTGCTTCCTCAGGAACCTCGCGAAGCTGCCGTGCTGGGTGGACCGCAACCTGGGCTCCACCGTCTTCGGCACCAAGCAGAACCCCGAGTACTGGATGATGGTCTTCAAGACGGGCAAGGCGCCGACCGGGCAGCAGGTGCTGGCGAGGCCCCTGGATCTCAAGGAGATGATCGAGCAATCGTAGCCAACGGAGGAGCGGACGATGCGCATCCCGCAGGCACGCGAGGTCGACCGGGCGCTGCACGGCGTGTCCCGGGCCCTGAAGGGTTCTCTCAAAGGCCTCAATGAGGCCGCCGGGCAGCTCATGGCCAAGGGGGATTACGAGGGAGCGCAGGCGCTGGCCTCGAAGGGCCGCGCGATGGTGCAATTCCAGGCCGAGCTCGACGCCCTGCGGGCGAAGTGGAGAGAGCTCCGCGGGTTTGGCGAAGACGGCCGTCTTGTCGGCACGCGCACGCCCCAGTGGCAGTACTACCAGCCGATTCTGCAAGCCCTCATCGAGCTGGGCGGTGAGGCGCCGCGGGTTGAGCTCGAACCCGTCGTCGAACGGCTCATGGCCGGCGTCCTCCAGGCCCGTGACCGGGCGCCCAATGCCCGTGGGCACCAGCGGTGGCAGGTCATGATCCGGCGGGCGCACAAACACCTCGTGGCCGAGGGCTGGCTCGACCCGCGCGGTGGGCGGGCATGGCGGATCACGGACGCGGGGCGGGAGGCGGCGAAGGGGGCGGCGGGGAAGAAGGGCAGCGGCCGCGGGCAGGAGGCATAGCAGCGGCGGAGGAGGATGTCCGAGTGAGCCCCGAGATCAATCTGACGCCTGAGAAGGCGCTCATCTTCCGCATCACGCACATCCACAATATCCCGTGGATCCTGGACCATGGGATCCACTGCCGCAGTTCGAACATGCGCGACCCTGACTATCGCGCCATCGGAAATCCGGATCTCATCGAGAAGCGGAGACACCGAGAGGTCCCCATCTCACCCGGCGGAACCTTGAGCGACTACATCCCTTTCTATTTCACCCCTCACACTCCGATGCTCCTCAACATCAAGACAGGCTATCAAGGCACGCCCAGGCTGCCGATGGCCGAGGTCGTGGTGCTGGCCTCTTCCCTGCACAGGGTTCTGGAGGAGGGCGGGAGGTTCGTTTTCACGGACCGCCATGCCTACTTGCGAACAGCAGTATTCTCCTGCAAACTGGAAGACCTCTCAGGGCTTGATTGGGTAAGCCTGCGCGCTCGGGACTTCAAGCGCGCGGATGATGATCCCGGCAGAATCGAGCGCTACCAGGCGGAGGCGCTCGTCCACCAGTTCCTGCCCGTAGCCGCCCTCTCTGGACTGGGGTGCTACGGGCTGGAAGAGCAACGCCAGCTGGAGCATCATGTGGCGGAACGCGGCCTTGGACTCAAGGTCCTTGTAAGGCGGGAGTGGTATTTCTGATGATCCGCTACGCTCAAGGCAATCTCCTCACGGCAACTGCCGAGGCACTGGTGAATACCGTCAACGAAGTGGGCGTCATGGGGAAGGGCATCGCTCTGATGTTCCGTGAGGCCTTCCCGGAGAACGCCAAGATCTACGAGCAGGCCTGCAAGCGGGGTGAGGTGCATGTCGGGCGCGTGCTCGTCACCCGGAATGATGCTCTCTTGGGCCCGCGCTGGATCATCCACTTCCCGACCAAGAAACACTGGCGGCACCGCTCGCGAATGGAGTGGATCCGGACCGGGCTTGCTGACCTTGTCCGCGCCATCAAAGAGCATGGCATTCGCTCGGTGGCGCTGCCACCGCTTGGATGCGGGAGCGGCGGCCTGAGATGGGAAGAGGTCCGCGAGGAGATTGAGCGTGCTCTTTCCGTGCTGGAGGACGTGGAGATCATAGCCTACGAACCCACGGACACCTACCAGCAGGCCCCCAAGCGGAAGGGCAAGGAACAGCTGACCCCTGCAAGGGCCCTGATCGCGGAGCTCGTGCGGAGATACTCCGTCCTGGGGCTGCAGTGCACCAACCTGGAGGTGCACAAGCTCGCATGGTTTCTGCAGCGTGTGATCACTGCAACGGGGATCGACAGCCCTCTGCGATTGAGCTTTGCCGCCGACAAGTACGGGCCATACGCAGACCAACTCCGCCACTTGCTCAACGCTCTTGACGGGAGCTACCTACACTCCGAGAAGCGGCTCAGCGACGCCGGTCCGTTCGACGCGATCTGGTTCGAAGATTCGCAGCGCGGTGCTGTGTCTGATTACCTCCAGAGCGATGCGGCCAGCATCTACCTTCCTGCACTCGAGACGACGAGTGAGATCATAGATGGGTTCGAGTCGCCGCTCGGGATGGAACTCCTCGCGACGGTCGACTGGCTTCTGCACCTGACGGACTGTGAGAAGACCACAGCGGCCCTGAGCCAGGCTCTTCACAGCTGGCCCGGGGGCCGCGATGCGGCGGACCGCAAGTTGAAGCTGTTTGATGAGCGCATGTTGGGGTTGGCACTGGAAAGGCTGCTCGCCCCGAGAACGGCCGGATTCTTGGGTACGGCCGCTCAGGCCGGCCCCAACGGGGAGCTGGGTCTGGGGAGTGGCTCTGCCGACGAGGCCGAGGCCGTCTGACTGGGCGATATCGCTCTGCTTGTAGAGATGGAATCGCCCGCCAGTCCGGCCGGTGCTTCATCTGCGATGACCCCATCGACCTGGTCCTGCACAAGGGCCAGCTCGACATCGACCACATCGACCCGCTGGTCGAGCAGGGGCTGGACGCGGAGAACAACTTCGCCCTGACGCACGCCTCGTGCAACCGGAGCAAGGGGGCCTCGAACCTCGAGGTCGCCCGGCGCCTGGCCGAGTTCGAACGGCCGCAGGAAACCCAAGAGGAGCGCTGGCAGGTCATGATCCGCCGGGCGCACAAGCACCTCGTGGCCGAGGGCTGGCTCGACCCGCACGGTGGGCGGGCATGGCGGATCACGGATGCGGGTCGAATCGTCTCGAAGTAGCCATGTTTAGCGATCCCGGCATAACTGGATAAACTCGCTAAACTCACTCCATGATCCTGCCAGGAACCCATACGCGCCGGGGGCGGGAACGCCGCCTCCGGAACTTGCAGGACGAGGAGAGCTGCGCGAGCAAGCTCGGGTCGCCCTGGCGCGCGTGCGGTGTGGCGGATCGAGCGGACTCTGCCCCAAAGGAGTTACCTTGAGCCGGCCAGGCCTGGATTGACGACCACCCGATGACCCGTCAAAATGGGCGCGGCACCGATCGTTCACTGGTCTGAATCGCAGGATGCTGCATCAGAGCCGCCCGAGCGCACATGTGCGCCCCTGATGGACGGGCAAGGAAGGTGCGAGACCATGCCCACGGCCGAAGACATCCTCCGCGCGGTCGGAGTCGGCGAGGAACTCGACTGGGAGTTCAAGTCCGCCAAGGGCGGGCTGCCCAACTCGGTATGGGAAACCTACAGCGCGATGGCGAACACGGATGGCGGTGCCATCGTCCTGGGTGTCGATCAGCATGGCGACGAGTTCTCGATCGGGGGCCTTCCCGATCCCAACCGGATGCGCAAGAGCTTCTGGGACACCGTCAACAACCGTGGCAAGGTGAGCGTCAACCTGCTCAGAGACAGCGATGCTGAAGCCGTGAACGTCGGGGGCAAGGTTGTGCTCGTGGTGCGCGTTCCAAGGGCGTCTCGTCGCGCCCGGCCGGTCTATGTCGGGCAGAATCCCGTTCACGGGACTTATCGGCGGAACTTCGAGGGAGACTACAAGTGCTCCGAAGATGAAGTGGGCCGGATGCTGGCGGATCGGAGCGAGGAACCTGCCGACAGCCGCATCCTCGAGGGCTTCGGTCCCGACGACTTGAACAGCGACAGTCTCCAGCGGTACCGGCGGCGATTCTCGGCTCGCGTCCCCGATCATCCATGGCTCATCCTCGAACAAAGACCGTTCCTCGAGAAGTTGGGCGCCTGGCGCAAGGATCGCGCCACCGGGCTCGAAGGACTGACCGTGGCCGGGCTGCTGATGTTCGGCCGGGATGATGCCATCCGAGACGCTGCTGCCGTACCCAAGTACCAGGTCGACTATCGGGAACGCTACTCCGACGACCCTGAGGTGAGATGGACGGACCGGGTCACCGTCGACGGGACCTGGTGTGCCAACCTGTTCGAGTTCTACGAGAGGGTCATCCCGAAGCTCACCGCGGAGCTCAAGATCCCCTTCCAGCTCGAACCGGACCTGCTGCGCAGGGACGACACCCCCGCGCACAAGGCGATCCGCGAAGCGCTCGTCAACGCGATGATCCACGCGGACTATCGCGGGCCGGGCGGGATTGTCATCGACCAGTATCGCAATCGCATCGAGATCTCCAACCCCGGGTGCTTGCTGATTTCCTACGAGCAGCTCCTCGCGGGTGGGGTCAGCGAGTGTCGCAACGGATGCCTCCAGACCATGTTTCAGATGATCGGCCGCGGAGAGAAGGCCGGTTCCGGCTACGACAGGATCCGCTTGGGGTGGGAGTCCCAGCGCTGGATGCCGCCGAGCATCCAGGAGACGGTTCAGCCCGACAGGGTCCGGCTCATTCTCCCGATGGTGAGCCTTCTTCCAGAGGAATCGATTCAGAGGTTGAGAAGCCGCTTCGGCGTCAGGTGGGAGAGGCTCTCAGCAGAGGAGATCCAAGCCCTCGTCATCGCCGACGTGGAGGGTCGTGTTGCCAACGCGAGGCTGCGGATGCTCTCGGACCAGCATCCAGCCGATCTGAGTCGAATGCTGCAGAAGCTTGTGGGACAAGGACTTCTGGAACAGGTCAGGCGGAAACGGTGGGCCTTCTACCGGCTATCCTCTACTTCGGGGCCTCCACCAGTCGTGCCCGGCGACTCCCCACGCAGCGGACTGGACTCCCCACATAACGGGCTGGACTCCCCACATAACGGGCTGGACTCCCCACACAGCGGGCTGGGCAGCCGGGAGGCGGGGCAGGAACTGCTCCCTCTGGTCAGCCCGCCCAGACACGATTCTGAACCATCCCTGCAAGCCATTGCGGCTCCCGCTCGGGAGAAGAAACGCCTGGCGCCGGGGCGAATGAGGCTGGTCCTGATCGAGCTCTGCCGGAGCCGGTACCTCACGGCTCAAGAGCTGGCAACACTACTCCACCGTGATCCTAAAGGACTGCAGGATAGATACTTGAATCCGATGTGCAGAGAGGGGCTCCTGGCGATGCGCTACCCTGACCGGCCGAACCGCCCGGACCAGGCCTACACAACTGCAGGCGAGTCTGGAGCAGGTGAACGATGAGCAGGCTGAGGCAGCATCTGAGTGAGCGCGTCACTGACCAAGTCGACAGGGAGACCGCGTCACACATGACACAACCTTGCGCTTGAGGACCACCCCATGGCCCTGAACCCGCTCGCCTACACCGAGAAGGTCGTCCAGAGCTTCCTGCGCTACCAGCTCACGGCCTACCCCTTCGCCGACCCGCACCTGCACGCCCAGATGCGCGCCCTGCTCTCGCTCGACACCGCCCGCGAGACGCCGCTCCTCAAGGGCCCGTACGTCAGCCTCTCCCGCGCCTTCCGCGCCGGGGCGACCGTCGAGAAGCTGGTGGCGGAACGGATCCTGCATCCGCACATGCGCGAGCTGATCCCCTTCGAGACCGTCTACGGCCATCAGGAAGAGGCCATCCGCGCGATCTCTGCCGGCCGCACGACGCTCATCTCGACCGGCACCGGTTCGGGCAAGAGCGAGTGCTTCCTCTATCCGATCATCAGCCGCTGTCTCGAGCTGCGCGACCAGGGCGCGCCGGCCGGCATCTGCGCCGTGATCGTCTACCCCATGAACGCCCTGGCCGAGGACCAGCTCGGCCGCCTGCGCGAGCTGCTGGCCGGCAGCGGCATCACCTTCGGCATGTACGTCGGCAAGACGCCCGACGAGGAGGCCGAGGTCACCGGCCGGCGCCTGGATGCGGGCTCCTCCCGCGAGGACTATCGCGCAGCCCTGCGGCAGGCGCGGCGCCGCGGCGAGGGCGAGAGCGTTCACCCTCACGAGGAGGTCTGCAGCCGCGAGGTCATGCGCACGGCGGGCCGCCAGCCGCGCATCCTGCTCACCAACGTCAAGCAGCTCGAGCTGCTGCTCACGCGCCAGAGCGACGTCGAGCTGTTCGACCAGGCCCGCCTCGACTTCCTCGTCTTCGACGAGGCGCACACCTTCACAGGGACCCAGGGCGCCGAGAGCGCCTGCCTCGTCCGGCGTCTGCGCAGTTTCTGCGGGCGCGGGCCGGAGGCGACCGTGTGCGTCGCGACCTCGGCCACCATCGTCGACAAGGATCATCCCGACGCCGCCCTCGACTTCGCCAGCCGCTTCTTCGGCGTTCCCCGCGACGAGGTGGCCACTGTGCGCGAGGTGTACGAGCAAGAGGTATGGGCCGAGCAGCGCACCGTGCCCCCTGCGCCGCGTGATCCGGCGGCCCGGATCAGCGATGTGCTGGCCGCGGTGGATGCGGATGATCCCGGGCCCGCGATCCGCTCCGTCTGGCGCACACTGACGGGGGGTGATCTCCCCACCCGCGGGGACTCACCCTCGGCCGGCGGCGGACCCTCATCGGACTGGGCGGCAGCCCTGCACGACGCGCTCTCGGGCAATGAGCTGCTGTACCGGGCCGCGGAGCTTCTCACCACGCCGAAGGCTCTGTGTGACTTGCTCGCTGACCTGGCGACGGCTGTCGGCCGGCCGGTATCCGAAGAGGAGCTGATCATCTGGCTCACCCTCGGTGCCGCCGCGCGCCGCGACGAGCGGCCCCTGGTGCGCCCCGTGGTGCACGGGTTCGTGCGCGGCGTCCCGGGAGCGGTGGTCACCTTCGACGGCGGTGGTGACCGCCCGGTGCTGCATCTCTCTGCCGAAGAGGAGGACGAAGGCGAGCGCAAGCTCCGCTTGCGAGTCAGCACCTGCAAGACGTGCGGCCAGCACTACTTCGAGCAAACGCTCTCAGGCTTCGAATACGCCGGCGCGGTCCCCGGTGGCGGCAAGGCCAGCGGAGATGCGATCTACTGGGAGCCCCTCGACGAAGCGCGCGGTGGCGTGCGTGTGCTGCTGATCGATCGCCTGATCTCGTCCGAGGACGATGATGACGAGACGCACCACCCCAAGCTGAGCCCGCTCCACCTCTGCCGCGCGTGCGGTGCCGCGCATGCTGTGGCGCGCGAGCGCTGCCTCGCCTGCGGCGAGACGGGGCCGATGGTACTCCTCCAGGCTGTCCGGCAGACCGAGGACCATCCCGACATCCTGACCACCTGCGTCTGCTGCGGCGCGCTGGGCGGGCAGGTCGGCGGACGGGCGCGCGAGCCGATCAAGCCGGTACGCGCCACCAACGTTGCGGATGTTCACGTCCTGGCGCAGGACATGATCCATCACGCCGAGCGCCGCCGGCTGCTCATCTTCGCGGACAACCGCCAGGACGCGGCATTTCAGGCGGGTTGGATGCACGATCACGCCCGCCGCTTCCGCCTGCGCGCCATGATCATGCGCGCCCTCGAGGAGCGACCGCTCTCGATCGGCGATCTCACCCACATGCTCGACCGACAGCTCGAGAACGACGACTCGTTGTCCAGAACCCTGCTGCCCGAGGCGTGGTCGGTGGCCCCCAAGGAAGCGGGCGGTGTCACCCATCGCGATGAACGGCGCTATCTGCTGCGTATCCAGATCCTGCGCGAGGTCACGATGGCGGCCAAGCAGCAGATCGGTCTCGAGCCCTGGGGGCGTCTGAAGGTCAACTACATCGGTCTGGAGCAGTCGAGTCCGTTCGTCCGCGAGTGGGCCGACAGGCTCGGCCTGCCCGCCGATGAGCTCGTCGGGGGCATCGAGGCGTTCCTCGATCAGCTCCGCCGCAAGCGGCTCCTTTTCGACGACATCGGTCGGATCTTCTCGAGGATCTGGGCGCCCGGCGCCAGAGAGCTGGAGAACGGCTATCTCCCTTACATGAGCGACGTCCCCAAGGGGATCAAGCTCACCCGCGAGGCTGCGGACGATCCCGGGCGGATCGTCCAGCTCCGCTCCAAGACTGGGCACCGGACCACCGCCTCCGAGATCGCGGGAAAGTGGGGTGTGGAGACAGACGATATCGACGACTTCCTCCAGGATCTGTGGCGTCACCTGGCGAGCGACTCTGTTGGACTGTTGAGGCCCGTCACGCTCCTCGGGAGCCGCGACAACGCGCTGCCCAGTTGCAGCGGTGCGCATCAGATCGACTGCGGCAAGCTCATGCTCGCGGCGAGCAGGGGGGTGTTTCGCTGCAAGACTTGCCGTCGGCGCACCACGCGCCGCACGCCGCGCATGCGCTGTCTGGCCTGGCACTGCGCCGGCGAGCTCGAGTACCTGCCCGAGGACAAGGACAACTACGACCTGCAGGTCCTCGACCAGGACTACGCCATGATCCGCCCGCGCGAGCACACGGCGATGGTGCCGCACCAGGAGCGCGAGAGGATCGAGCAGATCTTCAAGGGCGAGAGCGACACGATCAACGCCCTCGTCTGCACGCAGACGCTCGAGCTGGGCGTCGACATCGGCGCGTTGGACGCCGTGCTCATGCGCAATGTTCCGCCCCTGCCGGCCAACTACTGGCAGCGCGCGGGGCGGGCCGGTCGCCGCCACCGCATGGCCGCCAACCTCACCTACTGCCGCGCCACGAACCACGACCGGGCCTACTTCGCCGAGCCGCTGAAGCTCCTTGGGGGGCGCGTGGACCCGCCGTCGTTCAACCTCTCCAACGACCTCCTCGTGGCCAAGCACGTCCATGCGAACGTCCTGTCGACGCTGCACCAGATGGCCCGCGAAGGTAGCGGCCTGTCGGATACCGATCGCGAGGAGATCAGATCGGCCCTCAATACCGCCTTTCCCACATTCGTGCGCGATTACCTCTTTACCGAGACGGGTGAGGTCCGGCCCCATCCCCGCGATGTCGCCTGCTTACACACCGTCATCACCAAGCACAAGGACCGCATCGAGAAGTCGGTGTCCGATGCCTTCCAGCAAGGTTGGCCGAGCGCCGACGCCGAGGTCGCCAATGCCGACAAGCTCGCCGAGCACGTACTCGGCATGACGGGCGAGCTCGAGTCGGTCACCCGCCGCCTGCATCGACGTCTGGCCTGGGCCCTCAACCAGATGCGGCTTCTCGAGAACCGCCGCGTGAGCATCGGCGCGCTCGACGATGAGCAGGACGCCTTCTACCAGCGGTGCAAGCGGCTGGTGCAGCGCCTGAAGGGTACCAGCAAGCGACAGCGCCGGGAGGCCGAGGGGTTCGAGGACACGATCACCATGGGCGTTCTGGCCAGCGAGGGGTTCCTGCCGGGATACGGCCTCGATGTCGGCTCAGTGGTCGGTATGGCCGAGGTGCCGCGCTATGTCCGCGGCCTGCGCGACTTCGACTTGCCGCGCGTTCCCAGCGTGGCCGTCCGCGAGTACGTGCCGGGCAACCTGATCTACGCCAACGGCCAGCGCTTCGTCCCCAAGTTCTACGCCCGGGATGTCGGGGAGGAAAAGGCCGAGTCGATCACCTACGAGGTCAACCTCGAACGCCAGGCCGTCCACGAGTGCCTGGCCGACGTGAGTGGCGATCCCTCGGCGGCAGCGGTGACGAGTATCCCCATCTGCGATGTCCACTTGATTCACGCCTCGCGCATCTCCGACGAGGAGGAGAATCGCTTCCAGATGGGCGTGACGCTCCTCGGCCGCGAGGGGGACCGGCACAACGGCGGGCAAGCCTACCAGTGGGGGCCCAAGGCGGTCCATTTGCGTCGCGGCGTGCACGTGCACTTGGTCAACGTCGGCGCCAACATCGCGATCCGCGGGCGTCAGGACTTCGGCTATCCGGTCTGTCGGGTCTGCGGGCAGAGCGTCTCGCCCCTCTCCTCCCAGCGCCAGCGCGACGAGTTCGTCAAGCGGCACAGGGAGCAGTGCAGCACGCTGCCGCTGGCAACCGCCTTCCACGCCGATCTGGTCGTCGATGCTCTCACGATCCCATTCTGTGCAAGCCAGGATGAAGCCTACTCGATCGCGGAGGCCATCCGCCTCGCCGCGGCGCAGATCCTGGACATGGAGATCGAAGACCTGCAGGTGCTGGTCATCGGCTGCGCGGACCGCGAAGAGCCGGATGCGATGCTCTATGACCCCATGCCCGGCGGCTCGGGGCTGCTGCAGCAGATCTGCGGCCGGTTCGACGAGATTGTCGTCGAGGCCCGGCGCATCGCGGCCGAGTGCCCGTCCCGCTGCCCGCGTAGCTGCATCGACTGCTTCCGGCGCTACCGCAACGCGTTCTATCACAAGTACCTCGATCGGCACCTCGTCGTCGAGCGCCTCGCGGAGTGGGGCACGGTGCTGGAAGAGGCGCAGCCCATCCCGCCCAGAATGCCCGCCCAGGCGCCCACGGGGTCGGCCCAGCCCGTGAACGTGGCCGAGCGCAAGCTGCGCGCGATGCTGTTGGCGGCCGGATTGCCGGAGGGGCAGTGGCAGCTCCAGCGGATGCTACCGCGCCCGCTCGGGTCGACGACCCCCGACATCACCTTCGACGACCCGGACGACGAGGCACGCAAGATCTTCGTCTACCTCGACGGGCTCTCCGAGCACATCCACGGCAACCCGCGGACGGAGGCGATGGATCGGCAGATCCGAGCGGAGCTGCGCAGCGAGGGACACGACGTCGTGGTTGTCACGGCCGCGGAGCTGGATGACCAGATCGCCATGACGCGGCACTTCAAGAAGCTGGCGCGGCAGCTCGTGGGGCGGGATGCGGTGGACCGGGTGGCGGAGGAGGCAGGAAAGTGGTTTGTGACGAAAGATGGGGCGGACCCGTCATGACGCCCGCGCGGGGCGGGTCTGGCCGCCAGTGCTGGGGTTGCGGTTGATGGCTACAGGAGCTGACAGAAGGCCAGGGAGATGAAGTTCTTCGTCGGGGTCACGGACAACAACTGGTACCGGTACCTCGCAGGAATCGCGGCCGAGGAGGTGAACTTCTGGCGGCCGAGTGGCGTGGTCCAGTTCCGCGCGATCCCCGTGGGTGCGCCGTTCCTCTTCAAGCTCCATAGCCCCGAGAATTACATAGCCGGCGGGGGCTTCTTCGTGCGTTATGAACAGCTCCCGATGTCGCTCGCCTGGGACGCCTTTGGCGACAAGAACGGCTCGGCCGAGCGGGAGACGTTCTACGCTGCCATACGCCACTACCGGCGTGACGGCGCCCACGATCCGTTGATCGGGTGCATCGTCCTTGCGGAAGCGTTCTTTCTTCCCCGCGAGCAATGGATTCCCGAGCCGAGGGACTGGAAAGGGAACATCGTCAGTGGTCGCTCCTACGACACCAGCGAGCAGATTGGGCGAGAACTCTGGCAGGCTGTGTCCGATCGACTCGCCGCCCTCCGCGGGCCGCTTGGTGGTTGGGGGCAGGGTCGTGAGCTTGAAGACGACAGTCCGAGGTTCTCCCGCGAGTTCCTGACCAGGGCGCGCCTTGGCCAGGGAGCCTTCCGGGTGCTCGTGACCGGGGCCTACAGCCGTCGTTGCGCGATCACAGGGGAACGAACATTGCCCGTGCTGCAGGCGGCTCACATCAAGCCTGTTGCCACAAGTGGGCCGAACCGAGTCAGCAACGGACTTCTCCTGCGCTCTGACTTGCACATCCTGTTCGACCAAGGGTACGTGACCGTCACGCCCGACTATCGGGTGCAGGTGAGTCCCGCGATTCGTGAGGAGTACGAGAACGGGCGGGACTACTACGCGCTGGCGGGGCATGAGCTGCGGGTCCTGCCTCCTGAGCGCGAGGATCGGCCCGATAGGGCCTTTCTGGAGTGGCATCGGGAGGAGGTGTTTATTGCGTGAGGGGTGGGGGGCTGGCCGGCACGCAATGCATCAACACGAGCTTGCTTCAAGCCTGCCTGCCTCCGACACAGGCGCCTCGCCGCACGCCCAGGCCGACGACGCCGAGGAAGGCTTCGAGATCGTCCGGCGCCGGCTCTTCGAGCCGCTCATCACGCAGGAGCAGTTCAAGGACCGCGATCTCGTCGCGCGCGAGTTCTTCGACCTCTATCGCACCCAGCACGAGGAGTTCCCGCCCGAGTGCCGCAACGCGGACTACGAGCGGCGCATCAAGGCCGCCTATCCCATCCACCCCGAGATCTTCGATCGCCTACGGACTGGTCGACGCTGGTCAAGTTCCAGCGCACGCGCGGCGTCTTGCGCCTGATGGCGGCGGTGATCCACAGCCTGTGGGAGAAGGGCGACAAGAACCCGCTCATCCTGCCGTCGATGATCCCGATCGACGATGCGCGCGTGCGATTCGAGCTGACGCGCTACCTCTCGGACAACTGGGTGCCCGTCATCGATCGCGATGTCGATGGCCCCGACTCGCTGCCCCTCCGCCAGGACGGCGAGGTCCCGAACCTGGGCAAGCTCCACGCCTCCCGCCGCGTCGCCCGCACAATCTACATGGGCTCGGCGCCCACGGCCGCCGCGGCCCATCGCGGCATCGAGGACCGTCGCATCAAGCTCGGCTGCGTCCTGCCGGGCGAATCGCCGCACGTCTTCGGCGACGCCCTGCGCCGTCTGGCCGCGGCCGCCACGTATCTCTACCAGGACGGCCCGCGCTTCTGGTACTCGACCCAGCCCACCGTCACCAAGCTCGCCGAGGACCGGGCCGAGCAGCTCAACCGCGACCAGGACAAGGTCGTCATGGAGATCGACAAGCGCCTGCGCGCCGACCTGCGGCGCATGGGCGACTTCGTGCGCATCCACGCCATGCCCCGCGGCCACTGAGAGCCCGGCCAAGCGGCAGGCCAAGGCGATCCTCGAGTCGCGCGGCAACACGCCGCGGCTCTTCCGCAACACGCTCGTCTTCCTCGCCGTCGACAAGGCGCGCCTGCAGGACCTGGACGAGGCGACCCGCCGCTACCTCGCCTGGGAGTCGATCGTTGCCGAGAAGGAGACTTTGAACCTCGACCCGCACCAGGCCAAGCAGGCCCAGACGCAGATGCAGTCCGCCGACAGCGCCGTCACGGCCCGCATCCCGGAGGCCTACCAGTGGCTGCTCGTCCCCGGGCAATCGACGCCCCAGAGCCCGGTCGAGTGGCAGGCCATCCGCCTGACCGGCTCCGAGGCGCTCGCCGTCCGCGCGAGCCGCAAGCTCAAGAACGACGAGCTTCTGATCACGGGCTTCGCGGCAACGCGCCTGCGCATGGAGCTCGATCGCGTGCCGCTGTGGCGCGGGGATCACGTGTCGGTCAAGCAGCTCGTCGAGGATTTCGCGAAGTACCTCTACCTGCCGCGGCTGGTCGAGCCGTCGGTGCTCATCGAGGCGGTGCGGCAAGGGGTGGCGCTGCTCACCTGGGAGCGCGAGAGCTTCGCGTACGCGGACAGCTTCGATGAGGCGGCCGGGCGGTACCGCGGGCTACGCGCGGGGCAGCAGGTGGCGATCGGGGGTCCCGAGGCCGCGGGACTGCTGGTGAAGCCAGAGGCGGCGAGGAGGCAGATGGAGGCGGAGGAGGCGGCGGTGGCGCCTCCTGGTCCCGGTCCTGCGCCTGGTCCTCGGCCCGGCCCGGGACCAGGACCCGGACCAGGACCTGGCGCTGGGCCCGAGCCGGGGCCTGTTCCACCGCCCGCGCCCAAGCCGCGTCGCTTCTACGGCACGGTCGAGCTGCCCAACCCCATGCGCCTCGGCTCCGATGCCGGGAAGATCGCCGAGGAGGTGATCGCGCACCTCGCGGCGCTGCCGGGGGCCAAGGTCAGGGTGACGCTCGAGATCGAGGCCGCGCTGCCGGAGGGCGTGCCCGACCATGTGGTGCGGGTGGTGACGGAGAATGGGCGGACGCTGAAGTTCTCGAACCAGGGGTTTGAGGTGGAGTGAGGGGGCTTCTGACCCCACTGCCCGGAGGGCCAAATCCATGATAGGATGGCGTCCTTCCTCCGGTATCAGGAGGCTGGCCCAGGCGTTCGCGCGGTGAGGTGGCCCTTGATCACGCGCATCGAGGCGCTCGGTTTCAGATCACTCCGGGTCGTGACCATGGACCTGGCTGACTTCCAGCTCCTGGTCGGACCGAACGGCTCAGGGAAGTCCACGTTCCTCGATGTCGTCGCTTTCCTGGGCGACATCCTGCGGGCCGGGCCGCGGGCGGCGATCCTGGGCGATTCCGCCCTGGGCGTGTCCCCGCGCGCTGCAGACCCCAGTCACCTCTGCTGGATGCGGCAGGGATCCCGATTCGAGCTCGCGATCGAGTTACGCATTCCCGGTGAGCGTGCCAGCCGGCTACCCAATGGCCGGCATGGGCGTGCCCGCTATGAAGTCGCCATCTGCACACGTGGCGAGGACGGGGAGATCGGCCTGGCGGCCGAAACTCTCTGGCTTGCTCCCCCCCGCGGTGCGAATGGCAATGAAGATCGTCAGCGGGCTCTGTTCCCGGAACTCCGTGAGCCGCCCAGCACTATCCTGCATCCCGGCGGCAAGCACGCCCCCCCTGGCTGGAAGAAGGTGGTCAACAAGACCGAGGAATCGGGCAACGACTACTTCTTCTCGGAAACCAGCGGGTGGAACAACCCATTTCGGCTCGGCCCCACGAAGTCCGCTCTCGCGAACCTCCCTGAGGATGAAGACCGCTTCCCCGTGGCCACGTGGGTCAAGCGCGTCCTCATGGAAGGAGTGCGGCGCGTTGCCCTTGATGCGGGTGCCATGCGCAGGCCCAGCCCGCCCGGCGCGCCCGGGAGGTTTCTGCCTGACGGTTCTAACCTGCCCTGGGTGGTCCACCGCCTCGAGAAGACCAACACGGATCTACACCGCCGCTGGCTGGCGCACGTCGGCACCGTCCTGCCCGGGTTGAAGGCAATCCAAACCGTCGAACGACCCGAGGACCGACATCGGTACCTGGTGCTGGAATTCGAGAGCGGGTTGACGGCGCCCAGTTGGGTCGTCTCGGACGGCACGCTGCGTTTGCTCGGCCTCACGCTGCTCGCCTACCTGAAGGATGATAACGGCGTCTACCTGATCGAGGAACCGGAGAACGGGATCCACCCCAAGGCCATGGAAACTGTCCACCAATCGCTCTCATCGGTCTATGGCTCGCAGGTTCTCTGCGCATCTCATTCGCCTGTGCTGCTCGGTCTTGCCCAGCCGAAGGACATCCTGTGTTTCGCGCTCGATGCCGCCGGCGCCACGGACGTCGTCCGCGGCGATGAGCACCCATACTTGCGCAAGTGGCAGGGGACACTCGACCTGGGAACCCTCCTCGCTTCGGGAGTTCTGGGGTGACGTTGGATCTGGTCGCACTCGTCGCGGACAAGTCGATCGAGCAAGCCATCGCGGGGCTTCTCGGTCGACACGAATCGTTGAGAGTCCGGCCCATTCGACACAGGATCTTGATTCATCCCCAGCGCGATCCAGGGTGTTATCACACCGGTCACGAGATCCTGCGACCTTTCGCGAGTTCCGCCACGAATGCTCTGGTCGTGCTCGATCGAAGCTGGGAAGGCGCTCCCTCCAGCGATCCGACAGCGTTGGCGTCTGACATCGAGCAGGCGCTGGCCGCGGCATGGGGTGATCGCGCCCGCTGCATCGTGATCGATCCCGAAGTCGAAGCCTGGATATGGAGTGACTCCCCGCACGTCTCCGAGGTTCTCGGCTGGCGGGGTGATCTCCCGGGGCTTCGCGTGTGGCTCGAGGAGCAGGGGTATTGGGACAAGCACCGTGACAAACCCGAAGATCCAAAGACGGCCTTTCGTGCGGCGATTCGTCAGGCGCGCATCCCGCCATCGTCTGCGATGTTCGCGGAGCTTGCCGGCAGGGTCGGTTTGAATCGATGCAGCGACCCGGCCTTCACGCGGCTTTTGACTTGCCTGCGCGAGTGGTTTCCGCCCCGCCAGTGAGCTCCGGGGAAGGCGAAAGATGCGGACGGCGCGTGCATCATGACCCGGGAGATGTGCCGCACGTCGCCCCTTGCCCGGACTCACAGATGGGGGAACGAGGAGGTCAACAGCAACATCGACCCAGCCCCCGTCGCGCAAGGACGTACAACTCATCCACGCCAGGCGTCCTCATTCTCGGTCATCCAGGCGATCAGGGATTCAGCTTCCGCCGGTCCTCGTCCCGGGCTGGTGAGGAGATCGGCCGTGGCTTGGCTGGGGGCCACGTATGTCAATCCATCTCGCACCGACGCACCGACAAACACACCATCGTCTTCCGGCTCGATGAGCAAGACGTTGGCCCCGGCCTCGGCCGACCGGAGGCCAAGTGTGGGCATCGTCTCGACAGCATCTTCCAGGTAGAGCATCACCAAGCGAGAGGGTGCGACCGGAGCCAGTTTCTCCGCCGCGAGTGTCCCGGTGAGCGCGTATCGACCCGTGAATTCCTTGAGTCGCCTGAGCAGCGCGCCAGGGCCGCGGGGCTCCAAGCAGGTGATCTGGGCTCCCCGAGATTCCAGCGGCGCCTCCTGCGCCCAGCGACGCAGGAGTTGGGCCCAGTCAACCTTCGCGATTCGTCCGTACCCCCGCCGATCGACGAGAGCCTCCCGATCGAGCAATGCCACGATTCGGGAGGCGTACCCCGCGTCGACCCTTGCCCTGACGGCCAGTTCACGCACCCCGGGGGGCACCCTGGAGTCGACCAGGAGCCGCACGATCCGCCCGGCCTTGGGGCCGCGCAGAGACCGCGAGGGTCGGGCACTCCGGTCCGGATTGGTGACTGCACCCTGCGTCCGTATGAGCAATCCCGGTTCCTGTAGCTCGATGTAGCTGTTGCCGGTGAGGTCGAGAAATGACATCCCAGCTTGGCGCAGGCGCTCGCATACGGACTGGCTAAGGTACTGCGCCAGGACCAAATAGGCCGTGTTGGGGGGCAGATCAGCTTGCCGGGCGGCCAGCTCCCCGACCCCTCGCGGCTCCAGGCGCCTACGTACTTCCACAACGAAGGCGCCCGCCCGGCCGTCGGGGGCGATCACGCGGAGGACGGCGTCCGCCCGCTTCTTGCCTTTCTGGGGGGGTTGGTCTACCGCGGCATTCCAGCCCCCGGGGAGCCGACGCTGGAGTTCTCGGAGGCCATTCCGAAGCAAAATGTTGTCTGAAATAGCCATGTTGCCCTCAGCGGACAACATAGTATTCCAAGGCAACATTGTCTGTCAAGGTATTCTCTGACGCGTTGCATTCTCTGGCTAGTTGGGCACTCCGCTCCAGCCCGGCGCCAGTTCGCCCAGGGCGGCGATGAGGCGTCGGCGAGCAACGAGGTGGTCACTCGGAGAGCACGATCCGACCAGTTCGGCCATCGCACGACAGGCTCCCTCAGCAGGGAAGTCAGGAGCCCAACCGAGTAGGACCCCAGCTCGCTCGTCACGTCGCTCCTCTTCGATCGCGGTCCGAACCAGAAGGCCGGCAGCTCCGGCGACCCGCCGCTACCTCGCGTGGGAGTCGATCGTCGCCGAGAAGGAGACTTTGAACCTCGACCCGCACCAGGCCAAGCAGGCCCAGACGCAGATGCAGTCCGCCGACAGCGCCGTCACGGCCCGCATCCCGGAGGCCTACCAGTGGCTGCTCGTCCCCGGGCAATCGACGCCCCAGAGCCCGGTCGAGTGGCAGGCCATCCGCCTGACCGGCTCCGAGGCGCTCGCCGTCCGCGCGAGCCGCAAGCTCAAGAACGACGAGCTTCTGATCACGGGCTTCGCGGCAACGCGCCTGCGCATGGAGCTCGATCGCGTGCCGCTGTGGCGCGGGGATCACGTGTCGGTCAAGCAGCTCGTCGAGGATTTCGCGAAGTACCTCTACCTGCCGCGGCTGGTCGAGCCGTCGGTGCTCATCGAGGCGGTGCGGCAGGGGGTGGCGCTGCTCACATGGGCCAGCGATGCGTTCGCGTACGCGGACAGCTTCGATGAGGCGGCCGGGCGGTACCGGGGGTTGCGGGCGGGGCAGCAGGTCGTCATCGGAGGCGCGGAGGCCGCGGGGCTGCTGGTGAGGTCGGAGGTGGCGCGGGGGCAACTAGACCAGGAAGCGCTGGTGACGCCCCCTGGGCCTGAGCCCGGGACGGGTCGCAAACCGGGGTCCGGGCCCGAACCGAGGCCCGGGCTGCAGCCTGTTCCCCCGCCCGCGCCCAAGCCGCGGCGCTTCTACGGCACGGTCGAGCTGACCAACCCCATGCGCCTCGGCTCCGATGCCGGGAAGATCGCCGAGGAGGTGATCGCGCACCTCGCGGCGCTGCCGGGGGCCAAGGTCAGGGTGACGCTCGAGATCGAGGCCGCGCTGCCGGAGGGCGTGCCCGACCATGTGGTGCGGGTGGTGACGGAGAATGGGCGGACGCTGAAGTTCTCGAGTCAGGGGTTCGAGGTGGAGTGAGGGGGAGTAATCGGTGCTGAGGCCGTGACTGCACAAGGCTCCTGCGCTTCGCACATGTCCGGGATTGGAAGCTCCCGGCTGAAGTGAGCGGCCTCAGGTTCCAGCCACGGGGTCACGAAAGGCATGGGAGAGGGGCAACTGGATGGAATAGAATGGCCCCATGGCATGGTCGTATGGTGCCTTGATCCTGGAAGGCGGCGTTCGGACTGGAGGCGAGTCACGACGGAGCTCGAAACCATGACGGCGGACCTCGTCAGCAGAGATCCCAAGCTGAAGCTGATCGTTGAGCGGCTGATCGCCGCCTATCAGCCGGATCGCATCTACTTGTTCGGTTCCAAGGCTCGCGGAGACGCAGACGCCGACAGCGACTACGATCTCATGTTGATTGTCCCGGACGACGCATCCGACGAGCGCAAGGGCAGTCGACTTGCCTATCGGGTGCTACGCGGGACCGGCATAGCCGCCGATGTTCTGGTCTGGACGAGAACGAGATTCGAACGGCGAGTCCATGTGGTTGCTTCGTTGCCGGCCACGATCCTGCGGGAGGGGCAGCTCGTCCATGCAGCATGATCCTGAACTGCTGGCGGAAGTGCGCGCCTGGCTGCACAAGGCGGCAACCGACCTCGCGGCGGGGGACCATAACCTCACTGCGGAGCAGCCTTTCACCGAACACGCGGTCTTCCATGCTCAGCAGGCAGTCGAGAAGTCATTCAAAGCTCTGCTCGTGTGGCATAGCACGCCGTTTCGCAAGACTCACAATCTGGAGGAACTCGGCGAGCAGGTTCTCGCCTGTGTGCCCGATCTACGTACGATTGTGGATGCCGTCGTCCCCTTGACCGAGTATGCCTGGAAGTTCCGGTATCCTGGGGAAGACGAGGCGCCGTCCTACAAGGAAGCTGAGCAGGCACTCAAAATGGCTCGTCAGGCACACGATGCTGTTGTCGCTCGCCTGCCGGCCGGAGCCCAGCCATAGACTACCTGGTGCGCCGGTGACCTCTTCGGATCAAGTCCCGCCATGTCGCCAAGAGCAACCAACGCATAGAGCAGTACGCTTCGAGCAGTACGCGTCGCGCAAGGACATACAACTCACCCACGCCAGGCGTCCTCGTTTTCAGCCATCCAGGCGATCAGGGATTCCGCTTCCGCCGGTCCTCGTCCCGAGCTGGTGAGGAGATCCGCCGCGGCTTGGCTGGGGGCCACGTACGTCGTTCCATCTCGCACCGACGCACCGACAAACACACCGTCGTCTTTCGGCTCGATAAGCAAGACGTTGGCCCCGGCCTCGGCCGACCGGAGCCAGAGTTCCCCCGAACTCGCACATCGAGCGGCGGTTGGTCATGCACGAGGACGTGCAGCCGATCCACGGCGTCTCGCGGATGGTCCGCCTGAATCTGGTGACGGGGGAGGAAGAAGGCCTCGACTGCAGGCTCCCGGACTGGTGGACGGGCGGCACCGCCAGCCACGGGCGGGAAGCACGTCGTCTAATGCTTTGTGAAATAAGTATTTGTGTCCGCAGCTCGCGGAATCCGTGGTTGTGGCAACAAGGCCGGCGCCTGGTCCAAGGCCGACAAATTCGCCTTGAATGGAAAGATTATCCGGATAAACTGCCCTCACCATGCAGATCGTCCGTAGGCACTTGACGGTCGACCTCCCACCCGGCCGTTCGGCTTTCCTCTGGGGACCCCGGAGGGTCGGCAAGACCTACTGGATCCATCACACCTTCCTGACCGGGAAGGAGAAGGTCATCGATCTCCTCGAGACCGACACCTTCGCTGATTACCTGGCGAGACCGGCGCTCCTGAGGGAACGCTGGGACGGGCGGCTCACGGTGATCGACGAGGTGCAGAAGATCCCGGCGCTTCTCGACGAGGTGCACTGGCTGATCGAGAGGAAGAGGGCCTCCTTCCTGCTGACCGGCTCGAGCGCCCGCAAGCTTCGTCAAGGCCACGCGAACCTCCTGGCCGGCCGGGCGTGGCGCGTGGAGATGGGGCCGCTGTCCGCCACGGAGGTGAGAGGCTTCGACCTTGAGCATGCCATGTGGACGGGCATGTTGCCGCCGCACTTTCCGTCGGCGGACCCGGAGCCCGATCTACGAGCCTATGTCGCCGACTACCTCAAGGAGGAGATTGCCGCCGAAGCACGCTTGCGCAATGTGCCTGCCTTCGCGGAGTTCCTCCGGGTTGCGGCGCTGACTTCGAGTGAACTGCTCAACTACACGAATGTGGCCAGAGAGGCCGGAGTCAGCGCGAAGGTCGTTCGCACCTACTTCGAGATCCTCGAGGATACGATGCTGGGTCACCGACTCGCCCCCTGGACGCGAGCGCGCGATCGCCGGATGGTCCAGACAGAGAAGTTCTATCTGTTCGACGTGGGTATCGCCAACTACCTCGCCCGCCGCCGCCCCAGGATCGGTGGCGCGGAATTCGGCAAGAGTCTTGAGCACTGGGTGCTGATGGAGTTGATGAACTTCCGCCGCTATCGGCAACCCGACCTCGACATCCGCTTCTGGCGCACCTCGACCGGTCACGAGGTCGACTTCGTGCTGGGCGACATGCACGCGGCGATCGAGGTGAAGGGATCGGGCCGTGTGCACGAGACCGATCTGCGCGGGCTGCGAGCCCTGCGCGAGAGTCACCGCGTCAAGCACGCCGTGGTCGTGTGCCTGGAGAAGGAGCCGCGCGTTCTCGACGAAGGCATCGAGATCGCCCCCTGGGGGAAGTTTCTCGAGCGCCTATGGGCCGGTCTGCTGGTGTGAGTGCGATGGCGGCGACTGCGCCACGCCGGGCCCTCCGCACTTGACCCCGTCGCCTGCACGGGCGACAACTGTACGGTGTAAGCGCAGACGTGAAGCGAGTCGTCCCCCAGTCCGCGAGGCCTTGCACATGAAAACCCTCCTCACCTTCACCGGCTTCCACGATCCCTACTCCCGCGGCCTGATCGGTGAGCAAGAGCAACTGGGCCCCATCCTCTCGCTCGTTGAGGCCGGCCCTTCGACCGCGTGATTCTCCTCTCGACCCCGCGCATGCAGAAGCAGACCGACGCGACCGAGCAGGCCCTGCGCGCACTGCAGCCGCGCCTCGTGGTCGAGGTGCGCGAGATCGAGCTGGACGACCCGACCGACTACCTCGCGATCCTCCGCGGCCTGCGCCGCCACGCCAGCGAGTTTGTCGACGCCGAAGCCTCTGGCTCCCGCCCCGAGTACTTCATTGCTGTCGCCTCGGGCACCCCGCAGATGCATGCCTGCTGGCTGCTCCTCGCGGCGTGCGGAGAATTCCCCGCGCGGATCCTCAACGTGCGGCCGCCGCAATTCGTGACCCGCGAACGGCCGCTCGTGTGGGAAGTCGACCTCATGTCGCCCGAGTTGCCGCAGATGCGGGCGGGTGCGATGCCGTGGACCGATTCCCCGGATGGGGCTGAGGCGTGCCTGTCGTCAGGCAGTGTCGAGGATCCGGCGCTCGTTCTGCAGGAGTTGGGGCTGGTCGCCGATCATCCCGCGATGCGCAAGGCGGTGGAGATGGCCGTCAATCTCGCCCCCGGAAGCACGGCAATCCTCATCCTGGGAGAGACCGGCCGGTTCGTGCAGGCCGACGGCGGCACGCTGTTTCTCGACGAGATCGGCGAGCTGCCCGTCACGGCGCAAGCGAAGCTCCTACGCGCATTGCAGGACGGCCTGATCGAGCCCGTGGGTGCTGCGAAGCCGACCAAGGTGGATGTGCGCGTGGTCGCCGCCACCCATCGTGATCTGGCCACGAAAAGGAAGAGGGCCGCTTCCGGGAAGACCTCTACTACCGTGTCGCCGTCGGCGTGATCAAGCTGCCACCCTTGCGTGAGCGCCCGAGCGATATCCCCAAGATCGCGCTGCATGTTCTCGATCGCCTCAACGGCTCCCTGCGCCGTCGCAAGCACCTGTCGACGGGCGCGCTGCAGCGCGTGCAGGCGCACACCTGGCCGGGCAACGTGCGCGACCTCCAGAACGTGCTCGAACGATCGGCGCAGCTCTGTCCGCGCGACGTGCTCGAGGCGGATGATCTCATCATCGACGAGCCCTCTACGCGCCGCGATCCTCTGGCCGGCCTGCCAGCGCCGCACGAGGGTTTCTCGCTCGACGGGTTCCTTTCGGCGGCGCGACGCCAGTTATTCCTGTGAGCACTGGAGACCGCCGGGGGCAATCAGAGCGCGGCGGCGCGGTTGCTCGACGTGAGCCCTCAGGCGGTGCACAAGTTCGTCAAGGAAGACGCGCAGCGCGGGTAGGCATCCAACCCGAGTTGGCCGGCCTTTCAACCTGCGTTGGAACCGTCGACACGCGCGGCCGACCCACCCCATAGCAGAACGCCTTTCGTCACAAACAATCCATTGTGAGATTTCCGTCCAGCTGGCACGCAGGTTGGGCTGCCTCCGTCGGCGGATGATGGTTCAAGGGCGGGGGCAGATGGAGGAAGAGGCGGCAAGGGCAGGCGCTGCGGGCGCTACTGGCAGCTTTCCCGGTGCCGAGGAGGGCGGCGGCGGATCCGGCCGCGCTCGTGGTGTCGGCCAGGCCGGGGCGGTGGCTGGGGAGCGTGTGCCTGTCCCCCCCCGCCCGCCCCCAAGCCGCGTCGCTTCTACGGCACGGTCGAGCTGACCAATCCCATGCGCCTCGGTTCGGATGCCGGGAAGATCGCCGAGGAGGTGATCGCGCACCTGGCGGCACTGCCGGGGGCCAAGGTCAGGGTGACGCTCGAGATCGAGGCCACGCTGCCGGAGGGCGTGCCCGACCACGTGGTGCGGGTGGTGACGGAGAATGGGAGGACGCTGAAGTTCTCGAGTCAGGGGTTTGAGGTGGAGTGAAGGGGAGGCAGATTCCGCGCCACCATGGTGCTCATCCACCCACGATGAGGTCCCGCTCAGCGAGGCCCTGGGCTTCAGTGGAGATATCGTACTTCTTCTCGAGCGCGTCGAGCCAGTCGCCCCCGGGACGAGTGGGCCCCTCTGAGGTCCCGCTTAGGCGGTTTGCCGGTCTGATGCTCTGGGTCTCAGGTGCTGCGAACCGGCGTCTCACTGTCGTATGCTCACGGGGTTCCAGGGGGATCAGGCTGCCTGAGGAAGGCCTCGGAGAGGAGCAAACGCGCATGCCCCAACCGCTCGACCAGGTCTACACGACGCTGCAAGAGGCGCTTTACGATGCGCTCAAGCTCGACGAGCTGAAGCGACTCGCGCGCCTGCTCGACAAGCCCGCCGTGGGCCGCAAGGACCAGATCGTTCCGGGGATCCTGGAAGAGATGAAAGGGGGCCGACTCAGGGCTCTCTGGAACCAGCTCGACGAGCTGCAGCAGGCGGCCGTTGCCGAGGCCGTCCATGGGGACGGCTCCTTCCCCACCGACCAGTTCCGCAGCAAGTACGGGGGGAGTCCTGACTGGGGTTCGCTCAGCTCCTATCCCAGGGACGCACGGCCGACCCTGATGCATTTGTTCTTCTTCGGCTCCCGCTACGGGGGCCCGCTCAGGATTCCCGACGATCTTAAGAAGCGGCTCGAGTCGTTCGTTCCCGAGCCGCGTCAGGCCGAGGTCCAGACGATCAGCGAGCTGCCGGAGCGCTTCGCACCGCCAAGACCCAGGCCCCACTACGGAGCGCACGGCGATAAGCCCGCGGAGCCGCCCGTGCCGGTCGAGAAGCGGTTGATGGAGCGGGCCGCCAAGGACGACCTGCGCGCGGTGCTGAGTCTGATCGATGCGGGCAAGATATCTGTCGGCGAGGGGACGGGACATCCCAGCGCGAGTTCTATCGCCAGATTGCAGACGGTCCTCCATGGCGGCGACTTCTACTCGATCGAGGTCGACCAGACGACCTCGCGCTGGCGCAGGCGCGATCAGACCGTGGGTCCAATCCGGGCCTTCGCCTGGCCGCTCATCGCGCAGGCCGCGGGCCTGGCGCGCAAACGCGGCGCCAAGCTGGAGCTCACGCGCAAAGGCAAGGATGCCCTGTTGCGGAGCCCCGCCGCGACGTTGCAGGAGGCCTGGGAGAAGTGGGTCTACGACTCGCCGCACGACGAGCTGCGGCGGATCGACAAGATCAAGGGCCAGAGCGGCCGTGGCCGGCGTGGTCTCACCGACCCCGCGGAGCGACGGGCAGCCATCGCGGAGGCCCTGGCCGGTTGCCCCTGCGGGCGCTGGGTCGCGGTCGAAGAGTTCCTGCGATTCGTGCGCGCCTCGGGCAGCGACTTCCAGATCACCCAAGGTGGCGAGGCCTGGAGCCTCTACTTCGCCGAGCGACACTACGGCAGCCTGGGCTACGAGAACCATGGCCGGTGGGAGATCCTGCAAGGGCGCTACGCGCTCTGCTTCCTCTTCGAATACGCCGCCACGCTCGGCGTCATCGATGTGGCCTACATTCCTCCGGCCGGGGCGCGGTACGACTACGGTGACATCTGGGGGGCGGACGAGTTCTCCTTCCTCAGCCGGTACGACGGCCTGCTGTTCATCCGCCTGACGCCACTGGGCGCGGAGTGTCTCAACATCGAAGTGGATCGCGAGCAGATGCCGAGCGAGGAGGAGGAGACGCGACCGCTCCTGAGGGTCCTGCCCAATCTGGATGTGGTCGTCCTGGTCGAGTCGCTGCCCGTGGCCGAGCGCCACATGCTCGACCTGTTCGCCGCGCCGACGGGAGAAGCCACCTGGCGGCTCGATCGCCAGCGCATCCTGGAGGCGGCGGCGAGTGGCCATCCGGTCCAGGATCTGCGCGACTTCCTGGCGGCGCGCGCAGCGGGGGAGCTGCCGGAGACCGTGGCTTCTCTTCTCGCCGAAGCGGAGCGACGGGCGGGCGCGCTGATCGACCGGGGTGAGACCCGGCTGTACGAGTGCGCGGATGCCGACCTGGCCGCGCTGATCGCTGCCGATCGCCGCACCGGGCGCTACTGCGCGGCTGCTGGGGGAAGGTTCGTCGTGGTGCCCGCCCGCGCCCGCGCGCGCTTCCTGAGCGCGTTGCGGCACCTGGGGTACGGGGTCGCTCCCGAGCGAGCCGCACGCGAACCGCGCGATTCCGCCGGGGCGGTGCAGGCGGAGACGATCCAGTGAGCCCCGACATCAACAATCCGCTCATCGTGCAGAGCGACCACACGGTGTTGGTCGAGGTGGACAGCCCCCGCTATGTCAGCGCGCGCAACGAGCTGGTGCGCTTTGCCGAGCTGGTCAAGTCGCCTGAACATGTACACACCTATCGCATCACGCCGCTGTCGATCTGGAATGCGCGCGCCGCGGGCGTCGCCCCGGAAGACATCGTGGCCATTCTGCGCGAGTACGCGAAGTACGCGGTGCCGGCCAACGTGGAGGCGGAGATCCGTGACTACGCCGGGCGGTTCGGGCGGCTGGTGCTCGAACGCGACGGCGACGGCTTGAGGTTGTCGAGCCGGGATCCCTACCTCGCGGAGGAGATCGCGCGCAACCGGCACGTGGCCCCGCTGCTGATAGAGCGTCTGTCCAGGACCGTCTTCCGGGTGGCCCCGCTCCTGCGCGGCCGCATCAAGCAGGCTTTGGTCAAGATCGGCTACCCGGCGGAGGACCTGGCCGGTTACACGGTGGGCGAGGCGCTGCCGATCGCGCTGCGCGCGCAAACCCGCGGGGGCGAGCCGTTGTCGCTGCGGGTGTATCAGGAACAGGCGGCGGACGCGTTCCATGCGGGCGGGTCTCCGCGGGGTGGATCGGGTGTGATCGTGCTGCCCTGCGGAGCGGGCAAGACGATCGTGGGGATGGCCTGCATGGCGCGCCTGCAGGCCTCGACCCTGATCCTGACCAGCAGCGTGACCGCTTCACGTCAGTGGATGGAGGAATTGCTCGACAAGACGTCGCTCCAGGAGGATCAGATCGGCGAGTACAGCGGCCACGTCAAGAATGTCCGGCCGGTGACGGTGGCGACGTACAACATCATGACCTATCGCGAGCGGGCCGACGGCGACTTCCGGCACCTGACGCTCTTCGACGAACGCAACTGGGGGCTGATCATCTACGATGAGGTGCATCTGCTGCCGGCCCCGGTGTTTCAGATCACGGCCACGTTGCAGGCTCGCCGGCGCCTGGGACTGACCGCCACACTCGTGCGTGAGGACGGGCGCGAGGACGACGTCTTCGCGCTCATCGGACCCAAGAAGGCTGATGTTCCGTGGAAGATCCTGGAGAATCAAGGCTGGATCGCCAAGGCTGTCTGCACGGAAGTCCGGATTCCTCTGCCCGCGGCGGACCGCATGCCGTATGCCCTGGCCGATGCGCGCGCCAAGTTCCGGCTGGCCGCCGAGAATCCGCGCAAGCCTGCCATTGTGCGCGAGATCCTGGCGCGCCACCCGGACGAACCCGCACTCATCCTCGGCATGTACCTCGATCAGATCAAGTCGCTGGCGGCTGAACTCGGCGTGCCGGTCCTGACCGGTTCGACCGGTCAGGTGGCGCGCGATCGGTTGTACGAGTCGTTCCGCGCGGGCGAGACGCGCGTGCTGGCCCTCTCCAAGGTGGGCAACTTTGCAGTGGATCTGCCCGATGCGGCCGTGGCCATCCAGATCTCAGGCACGTTTGGATCGCGGCAGGAAGAGGCTCAGCGCCTGGGGCGCGTGCTGCGCCCGAAAGCAGGGCGAAATCAGGCGCACTTCTACTCGCTCGTGACCCGGGACACGGTCGAGCAGGACTTCGCCCTCAAGCGGCAGCTCTTCCTGTGTGAGCAGGGGTATGAGTATCGCATCCACAGCGCGGAGTGACGGGCGCCGCCGGCGTGTGTGACGGATGACGGGCGTGGAGGAATGAGGCCCGCCCGGGGGAGAATGACAGACGCGGAGGTGCGAAGAAGGCGAGCGGGGAGCATTGCGTGAAGGATCTCGAGAACGATTGGGCGGCCTTCATCAACCACCTGGACGAGTGGGAACGGCTGAGCCTGCGGGCGCGCCAGGTCTTCCTCACCCAGGTGGTGTCGCAGCCGTTCGCGCTCAGTTCGCTGGGGGGCGTGCAGGACGAGTTGCAGCGCGCGGGGTTCGTGCACACCCTGGGGGACAAGCGCAGGGGGCGCCTGCCGGAGCGCCTCCGTTTCTTCCGCCGCGCGCTGCGCGCGATGCGGCGGCACCAGGCCCTGGCGGAGTGGGACGTGGAGGGGTTGGCTCACTACATCCGTGACAACTTCTCGCGCAATGAGGAAACGGAGCTTGCCGGACATCGGTACGTTGGGACAGAGGAGCTGGCGCGCTGGGTATCCTCGATTGACTGGGTGCGGGACTTGCTGCGCGGCGGTCCGGCATTGGCCGAGGACGAGCTGCTGGGAGAGCGCTTGGCGGGACGATGGGAAGATCCGCATGACCCAGGCGGGCCACTCCAAGGGGTCGATGCGCTGCAGCGGGAAGTCGTGGCCATACTGCGCCAGGTGGTGGAGTTCCTCATCAGCGATGGTCCCTCGCTCGGATTCGCAGATCTGCGAGGATGCTTCGAGGACGTCCCGCTCGACCGGCTGGGGGCGGCGATCGACGCCGGGATCTCCAAGCTGTTTCTCTTTCCCTCCCTGGATGGGCAGACGCTGACGCCCGAGCTGGGGGTATGGCCGGCCATCGCCGATCGCTGCCGGCGCAGCGTGCCCGCCCTGCCGGCGGCTGTGCAGCCCGCGGAGACCTTTCATCTGGCCTACCTGCTCGAAGACATGACGCAGGTCGTGATCGCCGGGTCCGCCGAGCCGCAAGAGGTCCGCCGGGCGGATCTCAGGTTCCACGCCCGCCATCGCAAAGCGATCCAGAGCGGGTGCTCGGCGCTTCCCGATTGGGTGGCGACCGCGGTGGGAATGTCCTGGCCGGACCGAATCGATCGCGCGAGCATTCTGGCCTGGCACCTCGGCTTTCTCGAACCCGTGGTGTACAAGTCCAAGGATTGCCTGGGGGCCAACGCGGCGGGTCGCCGCTGGCTGGCACGGCCGGTTCGGGATCGGCTGCGTGTGCTGCTCGATGCGGCCAGAGGTGCGATGGACCTCTCCGAGGACCCTGGTGCGGCCAAGAGTCCGTTCCGCATACGCATACGCGCCGCCGGTGGGAGCACCGATGACTGGGACTCGTCAAGGCCGCGCCGGGATCGGACGGGCTGGCTCCAGTCCCGTCAGGGAACGGCGCTGGCGAGCTTGTCCGACTGGGCCTGGTGGGGGGGCGCTGCCCCGGGGCGTGGGGTCTGGCGCCCCATAGAACTGCTGACCAGCATGGAGATCGACCGGTTTGCGCTGCACTGCGCAGTGTTCCGTCACCACCGGCCGGGGGAGCACCTGCCGCTGGCGGAGTTCGCGCTCTATCAAGCCAGGATGAGCCGCCCCCTGTCGGCGGCCGAGGATTCACTGGGCGAGCCCATTGCCGGAAGAGCGGTTTATGTGTGGCGACACTGCACCAGTGAGGACATGGAGAGCGTGTGGGAGACATATGTGACGGAGTTCGTGGCCAGGATCCTCGTCCCTCTGGGTGGCGCCAGCCTGGGTCGGTTGCCCGACGGCAGAATCACCTTCGCTCTGGAAGAGCCGGGGTTGTACTTGCTGGGTCTGGCAGAGGAGTTCGATTACGGCCCGGCGGAAGAGGGCCGCATCGTGGTCCAGCCGAATTTCGACGTGGTGTTCCTGTCCGCTGCGCCGGCGATCGAGGCAGCGATCGCACGCTTCGCCGAACGGCGCGGACGCGGTGTCGGTACGCTCTTCCAGATCACCAGGCAGTCGATCCTCGGGGCGGCGCGGGCAGGGATCGCGGCCGACGATGTGCTGGCGGCCCTGAGGCACGTTTCCTCCAATGAGCTGCCCGAGAACGTTGTGGCCGAGATCCGCGGCTGGTTCAGCCGCTGCCGGCGCGTGACCCGGCGCGCGGCGGTCATTCTCAGTTGTCCCGATGCGGAGACCGCCAACCAGGTCGCCGCCCTGGCGGGCCGCAAGGCGCGGCGCCTGGATGCCACGACGCTGGAGCTCCTGGATCCAAGCTGCCAGCCATGGCTGGAGCGCCGGCTGATGGCACAGGGGATCTTCCTCGGCACTACTTCCGCGCGCAACGAAGAAGGCGAACCGCTGGCGGATTCGGTCGGCTCACCGGCGGAGTGGATCTAGGCCGCGACCGCATCAAGGTCCTTAGCGTCTCTTCATCGCGCTATCCGCGGCTCGCGTGAGCATTTCCCTCCAGTCCGGCACAAGCTGGCCCAGGGCAGCGATGAGGCGTTTGCGAGTACCCATGCGGCCCCGCGGGGGACACGATCTGATCAACTCCGCGACCGCATGACTGGCTTCCTCGGCGGGGAAATCCTCAGCCCAACCGAGCGGGCCATCGTGCCCCTCTGAATCCGCCATGTGCAAGCCGAGTACGATGCCGCAGCACATCGCTTCAGCCGCCTCGCATAGCCCCAGCTCAGCGCGCCGTTTCATGTCGGCCAGGAAATCCCCGACTGCCTCCTCGAGTAACTCCCAGGCAGCCTCGGTTGGTTTCACATAGCCCCAAGGCTGCTTTCCGGTGCGCCCGTGCAACGAGTCGATACCGAGGTCCGTGACGGCGTAGTACACATCCTCGGCAACGTCCTCGATGGAAGGCGAGGCGATCATGTCGACGGCGATCTGCTCGGCCTCGGCGCGAAGCTCGGGGTGCTTGGCCAGGAGTGCGCGTAGGATCGTGGCCAACTCCTTCGGAGCCATCCTGTCCAAAGTGCGCGCAGAGCGCGGCTTGCTCTTCGCTATGGTCTTGGCCGTGCTCGTGGCCTTGGCCCTAGCCTTGGTCTTGGCCTTGGTCCCGGCCCTGGTCTTGGCCTTGGTCCTGGCCCTGGTCTTGGCCCGGCGCCCTCCGGTCGACGCGCCCGCTCTTCTCGGTTTGCCCGCTGTCATCACAACACTCCCCTCGAATGGGCCTGCAGCACGCTCATCTCATAGTACTCACCAGCACGGCTCGCTCTGTCGAAGGCCTTCACATCCGCAAGCAGGTCCGGCTCCGTCCACTTGCCGCTGTCGGGACGAAACTGCTCTGGGCGGATGTACTTCGCAGCGACCTGGTAGAGCTTGGCCGGCGCGGCATGCCTACCTTCCTCCGGTGGCCCAGCGCCGATAGGCCATGATCCAGTCGGCACCATCCGGCGGGGGACTCGGCAGCGGAAGGTCGAGGATCGGAACCCGCTGTCGCGACTTCCCTCGGGAGCAAACCGCGACGATCTGATCGTCATCAGTCATGTCGATTCGCTCGACGGTGACCTCGACGCGGAGCACCTCGGTTTTGAAAGGCACCGCGAGATGATCCTCGAGCATGGTGTAGAAGCCAACGACTTGCTCGGACTCGTCATAGGCGTCTACCGTAGCTTCCGCGATCATCTCATCTAACCTGGCCGCCGTTGGACCCTCTCGGCGGCGCTTCGGTCTTGGCTGCTCTCTTCTGCCGGTCATGACTCTCCTCCCTGCAGGTCGCACGGGGCTCCCTGTCCATGCACGCCGACGGACCCCCCCCCGACCTCCCCTGGGTCCAGTAAACCTTCGTCCCGTGCATAGCCGATCGCGCGGTAGCCGCGCAAGCGTCTTTCGAACATCGTCCTCAACATCGGCACCGCCCGGTCCAGATAGTCGTAGATGCGGACTTCAGTCTTGCCGGGGTGCAATCGGTGTAGCCGGCCTGTGTACTGGATGAGCGTGCCCTTCCACGACACCGGCAACGCCAGGAACAGGGTGTCGAGGCGCGCGTCGTCGAAGCCCTCACCGATGTACCGCCCGGTGGCGATGAGCAGCCGCTCCTCGCCGTCGGGGATGGCGGCGAGCTTGGCGATCACCTCTCGCCGCTGCCTGGGCTTCATGCCGCCGTGGAGCACGACCAGATGCTGGGTGAAGCTCTGGAGTCGCTCGGCGAGGTGCTCCAGGTGATCCCGCCGCTCGGTGAGTAGGATCGGGGACCGCTTCTCGTCGAGCGCACGAGCCACGTCATCGCAGATCAGGTCGTTGCGGCGCTGGTCGGCAGCAAGCGCCGCATACAGCTCTTGGACACCCGCGCCCTCGGGCAGGCGGTTCGGCGAGAACTCCGTCTCCCGGACGACGAGCTTGTGGTCGAAGGGCCGCCGCGCGGCTTGACTCCTGGCGTCAACTGCGAACCTCACTGGACCGAGCTGCATGTTCAGGATGGGTTGGTGTCCATCGCGGCGTTGCGGTGTGGCAGTGAGACCGACCACGTACTTGGCCTTCACCTCGGCGAGCACGCGCTCAAAGCTGACAGCGGGGCAATGGTGTGACTCGTCTTGGATGACCTGGCCATACCCGGCGACGCGGTCGGATACAGAGCCCTTGCGCACCAGGCTCTGCACCATCGCCACGTCCAGCCGGCCGGTGGGCTTGGCCTTGCCCGCGCCGATCTGACCGATGTCCTTGGTCTCGATGCCGAGAAACAGCGCAAGTTGCGCGATCCACTGGTCCAGGAGCGGTTTGCGGTGGACAAGGATGAGCGTATTCGTCTTGCGGGCGGCGACGAGGTACGTGCCGACTACCGTCTTGCCGATCCCCGGCGGCGCGACGAACACCCCGATGTCGTGGGGGAGCAGAGCCTTGACGGCCTGCTCCTGGAGCGGTGTGAGTACTCCTTGGAAGACATAGTCGACCGGGGTGCCGACCTCGCGCTCGTCGATGATGGAGAGCTTGACGCCGTGCTCTTGGAGCAGCGCCGCGGCTTCGGGGAGGCACCCACGCGGGAGGGCGATGTGCTCCCGCAGGTCCTCGGCGCAAGCGATCACCCGAGGCGTGAGCGCCGTCGAGAGGCGCATGTTCTGCTTCTTGTAGAACTCCGGGTTCTGGAATGCCGCAAGTCGCATGAGCTGGTTGAGCAGGGCCGGCGGAAGGCCGGTCTTCTCGATGAACAGTCTCTGGCTGAGCACGGCCCTGACAGCGGGCGGCGACGGCTCGTTGATCGCAACCGCCCTTGGTCGACCCGAAGGAAGACTCCTCCACGGCGTCCGTTCATCCGCATCCGCCACCTCGCTCATGCGCACGCCGATCACATGCCCGCGCCGGCTGGCATCATCGGCGATCGCGTGAACGGTGGCTGAGCCGATCCGCCTCACACCGGCGAGAAACGCCCATTGGTCCGGCCACGGCCTGAACGAGTCGTCGACGAACACCGAGTTGCCCGCGGCGCGGGGTTTGCGCTGAAGCGGCAAGGCGATCAGGTTACCGAACCCACCCTTGGGCATGGTGTCCTGGTTCGGGAAGAGCCTGTCGTAGGACTCCATGGAAAGCTGATGCCGGCGCGACATGGTCTCGGTGATGAGAAAGCAGCCGAGCTTGCGGGCCGCGACCGCCGGTACCGGCGCTGCGAAGAAGAACCAGGCGTGTGCGCCATTGCCCGACCGGGATCGCTCGAGCGCCACGGGCAGGCCGTGCCGGCGACAGGTCTCAGCGAAGGCCGCGATGTCTTCCTGCCAGGCCTGCTTGTCAAAGTCGGCAGCGAGGAACCAGCACGTCTCGTCGAGCAGGAGCGGGTACACGCCCATGACCTGATCGCCCCGGAGATGCCTGGCGACCTCCTCGTCCGAGACCGGGATGAATGCTTGGTTGGGGCAATCACTGCAGGTGGCGCGCCGGCCGGCGCCGGGGCCTTTCCTCTTCTCGCACAGACCCCACGCCCACTCATTGCCGCAGGCTGGCGAGTAGCCAGATCTGCCCCTCTGCTCGTTCTCCCACCGGCGGGGAAAAACGTCCTCGCGGCCGCGAAAGAGCGACCGGAACAGAGCAACCTTGGCGGCGTTGGTTAGCGGTGCAGCGACCGTGGGGGAGGATGCGTTCAGCGGGCTATCGACAGGGACGTGAGACGCGGAGGCGAGCTGCTCGCGCAGCGCCGCCAGCCGTGCCCCGGCCGCTTCGGCCTCGGCCCGGAGATCGGCGAGCCGGGATTCCTCGCGGGCGATCTCGGCCAGCAGCTCCTCGCGCCTCAGCATGGTCACCGCCTGACAGGTATACGTCGGCGGGATACAACAGGTCAACCTGGACCCCGAGCCGGGTCTGGCCGACAAGGGTGATCTGGAACCCTGGCAGTCAGCGAGTTCTTCGGGCGCTCTGCACGCGAACTCGAGGTGGCCGTCGAGGCTCGATTTCACTTCTCAACGCGTACGATAGCGCGTTGATCTTCCCGCACCTTCGCGCGAGAGAAGATTCAGCGCCATCAGTCTACGGATCCTCGCATTCAATGCCTGCCGGCTCATGCCTACATGCTGGGTGAGATCCTTGGCGCTGGCAGGTCTTGCTCCAACGAAGGTGAGTATCGCGCGTTCGACTTCATCCAATCGGATGCTTGCTGCCTTCTGCGAAAACACCAATTCAGTGCGCATTCCGTGAGTGTCGATTGCCACTGTCACCAGTGGGTGAGCATCGCACGCTTCCCGCATCCTGGTGATGCCGTATCCGTATCGCTCCACGTAGCCAATGTCATAGAGAAGGCTTGCAAGGAGCGGATTCCGTGGCTTGTGGTGAGGTTCATCCGGGGTCACACCGGGCGGGAAAGCCCCTGGGTTCTTGATGCGGATCTGACCAGGCAAGATGAAGACCTTTGTGTCGGATTGGTCCAGGTAGTTGCGATGGGCAACAGCATTGACCACAGCTTCGCGCAGCGCCTCTAGCGGATACTCAAGGAGTCGCCTGCGTTTGAATCCCGAGGGGATCCCCCCGATCTCCCTCAAGTTGTCGATCAGATACTGCTCGACTCCATCGATCACCTCCGGCAGTCTGCCGGTGAATTCCCGGCTATCGGAGTAGCTCTGCATGGTCGCGTCCGCGAATCGAACGAGGCTGATGCGGGCCTGCGGCAGGTGCCTTTGGGGGTGCCGCCCGAACATGAGGAGCCCACCCCAAGTGGGGACCTCCCGACCGCGTGACTGGGTCGTGATCTTCAGGCGGCGTAGGTTCTCCTCTAGGCTCCCGCGGGTCCGCACGCCACGGACCTCGCTTCTCCGGGCCAGGAAGGCCTCCACCGATCGGCGATCGAGCTCCTTGACGTCCGCCCGTGACGGCTGTTCATCGAAGAGCAGGAACAGGTTCTCCGAGGCGCGCTCAAGGACCTCGGGGATGTCCAGCGGCCTGTTGTTGGCTCCTGTTCGGACGTACACGACGTTGCCCACCGAATGCAAACTGGCAGAAGGCTTCGCCTGAACCGCCACAATGGTTCGATCGCCGATGCGAACGCGCGAGATCTGCACCATGGGGGCGGGGGTGATCTTCTGGAGCACCTCGGATACCCTCTGGGTGGCTCCCTGCGGCGGTACCCCAAGGATGCCTCCCGTATCGGAGACTCCGCAGAGCACGGTTCCGCCTTCCGTATTGAGGAAGGCGCATACATCCCTGGCGATCGGCTCGATCTTCGCCTTGAATTCCACCCGGGTGCCTTCGCCTTCTTGGATGAAGCTCAGGGCCTCCTCGATTCGCATGGATCACCTCCAATCGTCAAACGAGAATTGATGATCGAGCGCATAATTGTCAAGCAATAATCGTCATCCTGTGGTTGACGAATACAAGCTGCACAGAGAGACGAGTGGGTCCGCGAGGTTTCGCGTTCGGAGCGGTGCCCGGGGACGCCTCATCAATCTGGGGACATTCACGATGGCGCAGCAGGATGGCGCAGGGAGATCTGAGGCCGAAAACTCGTTGTGGGGCCCGGCCGCATCGCATTGCGAATACGCAAGATAGGGTCTTGTGCTTGCGGCTTGCCTGTCTCGACAGGGGATCACTCACAGCGCAGTGGCTGCTCGTCCCCGAGCAATCGACGCCGCCGAGCCCGGTCGAGTGGCAGGCCATCCGCCTGACCGGCTCCGAGGTGCTCGCCGTCCGCGCGAGTCGCAAGCTCAAGAACGACGAATTGCTCATTACCAGCTTCGCGGCCACGCGCCTGCGCATGGAGCTCGATCGCGTGCCGCTGTGGCGCGGGGATCATGTGTCGGTCAAGCAGCTCGCCCAAGACTTCGCGAAGTACCCCTACCTGCCGCGGCTGGTCGAGCCGTCGGTGCTCATCGAGGCGGAGCGGCAGGGCGTCGCGCTGCTCACGTGGGAGCGCGAGGGCTTCGGCTACGCCGACAGCCTCGATGAGGCGGCCGGGCGGTATCGCGGGCTACGCGCGGGGCAGCAGGTGGCGATCGGTGGCCCCGAGCCTGTTCCCCCGCCCGCGCCCAAGCCGCGTCGCTTCTACGGCACGGTCGAGCTGACCAACCCGATGCGCCTCGGCTCCGACGCCGGGAAGATCGCCGAGGAGGTGATCGCGCACTTGGCGGCGCTGCCGGGCGCCAAGGTCAGGGTGACGCTCGAGATCGAGGCCACTCTGCCCGAGGGCGTGCCCGACCACGTGGTGCGGGTGGTGACGGAGAATGGGAGGACGCTCAGGTTCTCGAGTCAGGGGGTTGAGGTGGAGTGAGGACAAGTCCGGGTCGGTTTCGCATTGGCGCGTGAGATGGCACGTGCCATGCTACGCGCGCTGTGAAAGGGATCCGCTGAAGGTGCCGCAATCCGAAGGGCGCCGGACCCCGCTGCCGTCTTGCCTGTTCCAAGACACTGCTTGACTGCATCCACATGAGTCTTGCCGGATACCGAACGAGCACTCATCTCCACCGCCTCACCAGTGCTTGCCGGAGATCATCCATCCGAGTGTTTCACGGTCACGCACCGCATGGTCGAGGTGTGTCTTGGATTCGAAGGCAATGCGACGCTGTGAACTCAAACTCTGCGAACACATCGTGAAGGTCGTTGAAGATGCCCGAGACAGAATCTGCCGCTCTGTCAACACCGCTATGGTGGCGGCTTACTGGGTGGTCGGGCGACGAATCGTGGAGGTCGAACAGAAGGGGCGGCAGCGGGCAGGATACGGCGAGGAACTGATTCAGCGATTGGCCCCTCGATTGACCGAACGGGTCGGGAAGGGCTTCAGCCCGCGCAACCTGCGACGCATGAGGCAGTTCTACCTGACCTATCCCCAGGGATCTGCACTTGCGGGGGGTGCCCACGACCGCGAGGGGCAGAAACCGTTTCTTCCTTCTCGTGCTCCGAGCAAGGGGGGCGCGCCAGCGAAGAACGAACCTCCGGTCACGCACTGGCGGAGAGAGATCTGGCCAACACAGTTGGCCAAATCTCGAGCCGCCGGCCAACCCATTTTCCCACAATCACTTGGCTGGAGTCACTATCTCCCGCTCATGGGAGTCTCGAATCCCGCAGCCCGCGCCTTCTACGAGATCGAAGCCGCCCGCGAGAGCTGGTCGGTCCGCGAGCTGGAGCGGCAGATCGGCTCGCTGCTCTTCGATCGCCTGGCCAGGAACCGGGACAAGGACGAAGTCCTCGCCCTCGCCAGGCAGGGCCAGCTCCTGGCCACCCCCGGGGACGTCCTCAAGGACCCGATGGTTCTCGAATTCCTGGACCTCCAAGAGCGAACAGAGTGGCATGAGCGCGATCTGGAGCAAGCAATCATCCACCGCCTTGGAAACTTCCTGCTCGAGCTCGGCAAGGGTTTCTGCTTTATCGGCCGTCAGAAGCGCATCACCCTCAACGGCGATCACTTCTACGTCGATCTGGTTCTGTACAACCGGATTCTGCGTAGCTTCCATCAGGATCGCGAATCCCGAGGCCCGCGCGTTCTGCGAGAGCGAAGATGCCCGGCAACACGCCGGGGCTCTTTCGGCAACACGCTCGGCTTCCTCGCCGTCGACAAGGCGCGCCTGTAGGACCTGGATGAGGCGACCCGCCGCTACCTCGCGTGGGCTTCGGCTCGGACGCCGGGAAGATCGCCGAGGTGGAGTAAGGCAGTATCTGGGCCAGTGGTTGTCGCGGTTCTCGCCCGCAGCCCATGCCGGGAGGTGCAGTTGACCACGCAACAGGAGGCGCTGGAAGCGCTGGTCAGCGCCATCATCGATGCCGCGCATCCCTTACGGATCATCGTCTTCGGATCGGCTGCTCGGGAGAGAGTGGGCCCCGCGAGCGATATCGACCTGCTGATACCGGACGATCTTGGCCGCGGGGAAGGAAGTCTATGTCGCCTGACCCAGCACGTCCGGGAGATCTGGAGCCTATTGAGGAAGACGAGCACCGAGAGGCTCCTCGTCTTGCCGCAGCGGTGGTCGCCTAGGCCCGCGGCCATGTGGAGACGTAGCGGTTCATCAGACCCTGTCGGAGTCCTTGCTCAGCTCGTCTTGGCCAACAACCGAGACGCATGACTGGCCCTGGAGTGTCACGCGGAAGCGCCCCGCAGGCACTCAAGCCGTTGGCCTTCCAGAGTGCGAACCAGGGGTGCGAGGTGGAGACTTGTACACGCCTCACGGCACTGGCGTCCCCACCCCGCATCTGGGAGCCTGTTCAAGAACCAGCCCCCTGGGCATCCGCGCCTGCCAGCGGACGAAGCTCCTCCAACGGGTACCAGTGGATGCAATCGGGCACCGATCCGCAGACCTCCTCGATCTGCCAGAGATGCGCGAAGTCGAAGATCCGATCTTCCCTGGGGAAGGAGCAGTGGTTGTAGCCTACCTGCACATCGTCGGGCACGATCCCGATGAAGTCGGCTCCCGTCAGCATGCGCAGCATCTCTTCCTTGTCCTGGAGGATGAGCGGCGCACCACCGTGGTGGAGCGCCAGAGCCATCCTGGCCGTCTCGGCAATCCTGGAACGACTGAACCCGGCCAACCAAAGCTGCCAACCAGTCTCGCGCTTGCACGGATAGAGCGAGATGTGCGTGCTGTTCCCACCCCGACAGATCTCGAACGGGTGTCCCCCATGGAGGCCCTGGCTCACCCATCGCTCGAAGGCGGCCGCGTCATGAGGAGGCAAGTCCAGCATGCCGTCGTCTCGTCCATCTGCCATCCGCCGATACATGTCGATCGGGGATTGAACGGATATCAGCCTCTCGTAGGCCACAGCTTCATAGCAGACGCGGCAGTAACCCAGATAGGACGCGAGCGTCATCTCCGGAACGCCGGTATCCTCGTCGAGCTCTCGGACCAACCGCTCGAACGCAGGGATGTCCACCGCCTGGAACTGCGCTCTCAATGCGGCCGGATCCTTGGCCTCACGCCAGAGGTCCCCGCGCAGCATGCGACCGTACCTCTTCCGCCGGGGAAGTCCCCGGGCTATCTGCGCATTGTACGCGGCCGCATCCGCACGCAGTCCAGCGACCTCGCGAGCCACTTCATCCAGAAGCCATTCGAGAAAGCGGTCGGTATCCTCATCAGCGGGATCGATCGCCCTGAACGAGCCCTCCTCCAGATCAACACCGAACTGCAGCTTCCCCCCCACGGTGAACCAGAGTTCGTTGGGGAAGTGCACGATGCTGAGATGCCACCACTGGACGGCTTCGGGGAACTCCGCATGCCACAATTCCTCGAGTTCCTCACGCGATTCCACGTCTCCGCAGTTCAAGAGGTCCTCTGCGTCCCCGAAGTCCTCCAGCGATCCTCTCTGGGTGCGGAGCCAGAACGCCCACCGTCGATCGTTGCCGTCCACTTCCGGAATGACCAGCGACAGGGTCGACAGACATTGACGAACGCGCTCCAGTGCGGGCGCATTGCTCGCCGTGAAGACCTGGGGCCGCTGGACTGCGCGCAGCGCGTCAGCCAGTTCAGGGGAAAGCATAATGGTCCTCTCCTTGATCCAGCGCGTACGTGTCGACGCCAACGGGACTGCCGCGCACGATCCGGGCCGATGCAGGCGCACATTCCCATGCGTAGGGCTCTTCGCGCAATAGCGCGTCGGGTTTCGCAGGACTCAGGAGGCAGCGGCCGTTCTGAGGGGCCCGAACGCGAGATGAAGCGCCGAGACGGAGCGGTAAGGCCTAGCCCTCGCGCGCCCATGATCGGAGGCGGTGTGGCGACGCTTTGCAACGGGGCGCAGGGACGCCGAAAGCCCGATGAGCCGCCACTGGCGCTGCTGCGCCCCCGTCAGGTAGGATCCTCAGCATGAAAGACACAGCACGCAGAACCCAGGCGCGTCGCCGCCGTCGCCCCGGTCCCAGTGGAACCGAATGGGTCGGAGGCCGCGTGGTCTCGCCCTTCTATGTCACGGAGGGAACCCCCTTCCGCCCCGAGGTCATCCTCTGGCTGGAGATGCCCGACGAACTGGTCCTCCAGTTTCGCCTGATCGATCCCAAGGAGCCGCCGGTTTCCTTTGGCTCAACCCTGCTCGAGACCATGAAGTCCCCGCTGGTCGGGCCGCCTCGGCGGCCCGAAGTGGTGCGCGTGTCCGATGGGCTCCTGGCCGAGGAAGTGCGGCGGATCCTGCCGGAGGCGGAGGTCGTGGTCGCGCCGACTCCCGAGCTCGACCAAATGCTCCGCAACTTCGCGGAGTCCGGCGCTGGAGACGACGACCGAGAAGAGCCGAGCTACTTCGAGGAGGGTCGGGTCGGCAAGGAAGCGGTCGAGGGCCTGTTCCGCAGCGCCGAGCTTCTGTACAAGCTTGCTCCCTGGAAAGTGGCCGCCGACAGCCTGGTTCTCAGGGTGGACATCCCCGACTACGGCGTGGAGGGGGCGTGCCTCTCGATCATCGGCGCACTCGGCCAGAGCCTGGGGCTGATCCTCTTCCCCTCGCTGGCGGACTTCGATAGCTTCCTCGAGCAGGCCGAACTGCCTCGCCGGCGCGGGGCCCCGATCGACATGGGGAGCAGCGCGCGCTGCCTCAACTTCGAGGTCGGCTCGGATCTCCCGCCCCGCATGCTCCGCGAGGCGCTGGATCACGGATGGCCGGTAGCCGGCCCCAAGGCCTATCCGATCGTCTATCACCACGATCGCGATGGGATGCTGCGTCCGTTGACCGAACGCGACGTGCGGATCATGGCCGCCTGTGCAGTTTCCCTGTGCGCGTTCTATGGCAAGCATCGCGAGCTCTTCAAGCAGGATGAGCCCGAACCGATCTGCGAGTCCTACTTCGATGCGGATGATGTCGAGGTTCGCTTCACCCTGCCGGCGCGGGCCGCCGACCTGTTCCAGGTCAATCAGCCGCGCCGGTCCAGGCGCGGCGCCGCGACCCGGCCGGCCGTGGGACGCAACCAACCCTGCCCCTGCGGCAGCGGGAAGAAGTACAAGCTCTGCTGCCTCCCCAAGGAGTCGCCAGAAGCGCGCGACGGGACGCGGGACGGTCAGAGGGACGGTCAGAGGGACGCTCGGCGCAGCGCTCAGCGGGACGCTCATCGGGGCGCTCAGCCGGACGCCGAGGAGGCCCCCGCTGCTGTTCACGATCTGGACCACCGGTTGGTGGAACGGATGGACCGCTATGCCCGCAGCCGCTTCGGACCCGACTGGATGGCGCGTCCGGCGAGGATCTTCAACGACTTGTCGATGCCCGGGGCGCTCGCCGGTCCGTGGGCGTTCCACCACCACCGCTTCGACGGCAAGCCGATCGCGGAGTGGTTCCTGATCGAACAGGGCTCTCGCGTTCCCGAGGAAGATCTCCGCTGGTTGCTGGCGCAACGGGCCGCGTGGCTCTCGATCTGGGAGGCGGTCGAGGTAGACCCCGGCCGTGGCTTGGTCCTGAAGGACCTGCTGACGGGAGAGACTCGCTCGGTGTATGAGGTTTCGGCTTCGAAGACCTTGAAGCGGCGCGATGCCCTGCTGGCCCGCGTGGTGGACCACCGGGGGCAGTCGGTCTTGTGCGGCGTCTACCATCGCTCGCTTCCTCCGCGGGATGCGGCCGACGTGGTCGAGCGGGCGCAAGAGAAGCTGCGGCGCAAGAGTGAGGTTCCGATCGAGCGACTGCGGGGCGAGGCCATCGGACGGTTCCTGATCCAATGCTGGGAAGAAGCGATTGAAGAAGCCGAGCTCCGCGCCAGCCGGCCGCCCGAGCTGCGGAACACCGACGGCGATCCGCTCCTGTTCACGATCGACCACTTCGCGATCGATTCCACCGATCGCGCGGAGGTCCGGCGGCGCCTGGCGGCCATCGAGGGCATGGAGGCCGAGTCCGAGCTGCGCGATCCCGAACCGAAAGACGCCGAGCAGGTCCACGTCTACACGAGACCGGGCAATCCGATGCATGCGGGTTGGGAGAACACCGTCATCGGACGGGCTGTGGTCAAGCGCAACGAGCTGCGCGTCGAGACGAACTCGGTCAAGCGGGCGGATGCGCTGCGAGCGCTCGTGGAGACGTCGCTCGGCAGCCTGATTCGCCACCGCGCCCGGGAGCATGCCGATCCGCTGGCCCGGCTTCGCGAGGATGGCCCGCCCGAGAAGCCCTCAGCCCCAAGACAAGCCTCGGAGGAGGAGGACCAACTCCTCCTCGCCGTCAAAGCGAAGCACTACGCCGACTGGATCGACCAGCCGATTCCCGCGCTCGGCAACAAGACCCCGCGGGCCGCTGTGAGAACCAAGGCCGGCCGGCAAGAGGTCGATTTGCTGCTCAAGGAGTGCGAGAACTGCGAGGCGCGCGTGCCGGCTGGGCGGCGGTTCGATTTCTCGTCGATCCGCCGGGAGCTGGGGCTGGGAGGGTAGCTGCGGATAGAGTCGGTGGGGGATCCGTGCCGGCGGCCCGGTGCGTAACGCAACTAACAGATAGCGTATAAGAGATAGTATCCCTGCGTACACACCTATCCCCCGACGTGAGACACCCCGCTCGAGGCGCAGCCGCGGGAGCGCCCCGTGGCGTGGCGGTGCCCCCGACGAGCCTGCGGCCGCGACGTAGGGGTTTGAATCGGCTCCACCGCTGCATTAATATGTCAATAGGTTTGCGCCGCGTCAGACGCATCAGCAGGACCGTGTTATCCAGCGCGCCGGTCGGCACACGCTGGCGACCGAGCGTCGCATGCAGACAGCTTCTCTGAGAAGGAGGGACCGTCGATGTTGACCCCAGCCAAGATCTTCCGAGGCCTGTCTTGTCTTGCAGTAGCCGTGGCGTTCTTCGCGGGCGCGTGGGCGTTGGCCGACACCACGGTCGCAGGCGACGTGGTCAGTCCGCTGATTCCCACCGAGCCCACCCGCGATGCCCCGACGCTGGTGATGTCGTTCTCCGATCCCATCCAGATGCACCGCATGAACATCGCATCGGATGGCTCGTACTACTACACCATCAACGGCGGCAACGCCTCATGGGGTGAGATCAGAACCTACGATCTCGCCGGGAACCCGGTCCGGACGGTCGCCTGTGCAATCGACGCCCGCAGCATTCACTACAATCCCGCGGACGGCCACTTCTACGCCAAGACCTACTACCGCGAATGGTGCCGCGTCGATCCCCTCACCGGGGCTTTCAGTGTGGTCTTCACCGGGATCTTCCAGTCCCCGCAGAGCTCGCCCGCGCTGACACCCGACGGCGCATACATCCTGGAGCACGAGAGCGGGACGATCTACTGGTACAACGCCGCCACCGGAGCCCTGGTCACGAGCATGGCGGGCTTCTACTACGGAAGTTCCCCCTCGAGCGGGGCCGTTGCCACCGACGGCTGCCGGATCTTCACCTGGGACGGCACGCTCACCTACGTCTATGACATGCAGGGGGCCTTCATCGAGAGCTGGACGATCCCCCAAGGCCACTACGGCTTCTCGCCGTCCTGGGCGAACGGCTTGTTCTGGACGGCCGACGACGGAACCCAGATGTGGTTCGGCTACGACGTGGGCAGCCCGCCTTCGCCGGCGGAAAGCGCGACCTGGGGCGCCATCAAGGCGCTGTACCGGTAAGAACCCATCCGACCTCGGCAACCCCGCGAGGCAGCGCTCGAGTCCGGGCGCTGCCTCGCGTCTTGCCAACGGATCCGATGGGGTCGGGGCCGCGAGGATCTCCAGAGACCTCGTGGCCACCTGCCGCTACCTGATTCGCACCGCCCGCAGCGTCTGCCTCCCCGCGGCGGTCGCGAGGTCATAGTAGTACACGCCGGCAGGGATCTCCCGGCCGGCCGTGTCCCGTCCGTCCCAGCGCAGGCGCTGCGGCCCGGCCGGCAAGTCTGAGTCGACGAGCCGCCGCACTTCGCGACCTTGCACATCCAGAACAGCGAGACGAACCGATCCCGCTACAGGTAGATCGAAGAGCACCTCGGCGCCGCCGCTGAACAGAGCCGGCCGGCCCTCCAGCGACAGCCGCACGGGTTCAGGCGCCAGGGCGACGCCCGCCGGATCGACCATGGGCACCGTGAGCACCGCCAGGCCGCGACTCACGCAGATCATCCACAGCTCATAGGCCCCTGGGATCTCGCGGACCTGCATCTGGCGAATCTGCGCGTGCGGCAGGCCGCCCCACTGCGGCCCGCCGTCCCGCGGCGCGGGGAAGATCTCCGCGTCGACTCCGTCGAACCAGACCAGACCATGGGGGCCGGTGCCGTAGGGATCAAACACGGCGAACCAGACGCGACCGTCGGGGGTCACCACCATGGGGCTTGCGCCGCGGCAGGAGATGCCGCCGGCCGTGGTGAAGTACTCATAGGTTCCCGTATTGGCGTCGAGCTTGAACAGGCCCTGGGTCGAGCCGAGCCAGGCGATACCATCCGGTCCGGCCGCGACCGTGCCGAAGATGTCGCTCTGCGGGTTGAGCTCGGGGAACTGATTGTAGGTCCGGGAGAAGCGGTAGTTGCCGTCCGTGCGGATGACCTCGGCATAGGTGCTCACCCAGACAGTTCCCGGGCGATCGGGATCGAGCTGAATGTTGTTGCCCCAGGTGCCGTTGTTCGGCACCGAGACCCAGCTCGTCCCGTTGTGATAGCGGAGCTCGAAGTAGTTTCCGAGCGACCAGAGCCGCCCGAGCGAATCCTCGACGAGGCCGCGGCTCTCGCTCATGCCGTTCAGGTTGGTCCAGGCGCTGCCGTTCCACTGGTGGATGCCGTTGTACATCGGATTGACGGCCACGCTGCCGTTCGAGGGCCGGAAGCCAACGGCCTGGCCGTTGTCGGTGGGGAACGGCCACGACACCCCGAGGCCGTAGGTGTGGTTGTTGAAGCCGATCCAGCGCGTGCCGTCGAACATGGTCATGCCGCCGTAGCCGGGACCCGCATTGGCGCAGGCGTAGACACGCCCGGTGGCCGCGTCGAGGGAGAAGTCGGCGTTGAAGAGGTCGTACTGGCTGGTGTTGGTGATGCGGTAGCGCTGCCAGGCGCCCGTGCCCGGATCGCGCCGGGCGGCGCCGCCCGTGCCGCTGGCCCAGACGACGCCCGCTTCATCCACGAACACGTCGTAGGTGTATCCGCCCGGCCGCCAGATGCCGAGGTCCTGCCACGCAGTGCCGTTGTACCGCCAGATCCGGCCGTTGCCATCGGCCAGGAGCGCCTGGCGGTCACCGAACGCGCGAAAGGCCCAGATCGACGGGTTGCCCGAGGGGATGGGGGGCTGCGCGGGCGTGACCCACGTGCCGTCGGGGCGACGGTAGTCCAGGGAGAAAACGGCGTTGCCGCCGACGAAATTCACGAAGCGCGTCATCCAGAGGTTGCCCGCGGCATCCACGCTCTCCCGACCGGGCATGTCGAGCATGCTGCCGGGTGTGTAAGAGAACTCGTAGTAGGTCCAGAGTTGGGTGCCCGAGTCGAACGCGACGATCGAGGATCCGTTGTCCGCGTCGCCCCAGACGATGTAGCCGCCGCCCGGCTTGGGCTGCACGGATACGGACCGCACGCTCCAGACGAGGATCGGCCAGTTGTTGCCGCCCTGCGGCGGGTTGCCGCCCGTCCAGAAGTGCCAGTCGCCGGTGCCGGGCGTGTGGCGCACGATGCCGCCCATGCTGCCGCCGAATCCCAGCAGGGCGAACCAGACCTTGCCGTCCGGCGAGAAGTCGAGGTCACGGCACCCGCCGTTCGCGAGAGCGGGGCTGGCGGAGGCGTAGTTGACGAGCGAGGAGGGACCGACCGCGGGGTCGAGGCGCAGGGCGCCGCGCCAGGTCGCCATCCAGAGGTTGCCCTGCGCGTCGGGTACGATGTCGCTCACCCGGGCTGTCCCCGTCGTGTTGGGGTGCCCGATCACGGGATAGTCGACGTTCGAGATGTTGACCCAGCGGTTCTCCGCCTGGATGAACTTCGCGACGCCGCCCTCCTCGAAGCTGGGATCGTAGCCGCCGATCCACGGATCGCCGTCGGGGCCGATCCAGATGGCCTCGCAGTAGTCACCCTGGATGCCGGTGTTGCCGGGGCGGTAGTAGCGCCAGGAAACCTCGCGCGAATCCTGGGCCAGGGCGGCCGCGGCGACGATGAGCGGAAGACAAGACAAGAATCCCGACTTCATGATCTGCCTGGTCATGAACTCCTCCCTACGAGTATCCCGAACGGCAGGCGCGCGGGGCGCCAGCCGTTCGCGACCGCGGCCCGCGGGACGATGCCGAGCAAGCCCCACGAACTGCTGGTTGCATTCAAACCCCCGGGGCGATCGCGGTTCCAACCAGCATCTCCCGGCGGCGCCGGGCCATGGCGAGGCCCGCCGGTCCGGCCCACCTCCCTGGCCCGGCCGGCCCTGCTAACGCCGCCGCCGCCGGCCTCGCCGGCCCCGCCCATTCCGCCGGCCACGCCAGCGCCGCCTGCCTCGCTGGCCCCGCCCGTCCCGCCGACGTCACCAACTTCGCCCGCCAACCCCGTCTGGACACCCCCCCCGCCCTGTGCCAAACTCCCACCACCGAGGGGCCGCCCACGCGCCCTCGGGCACGCTATCACCCGTTCCGCACGGGCCTTGCCCGCGCGCGAGGAGGGCCGGCGCTTTGCGGAGATTCGATCTTTCGTCCGTGAATTGGTGGGACGGGATGCTAGTCTCCCGGACTCACTTCGAGGCGCAGGAACGCTACCACGAGGAGGCGCTGCGCTGGCTGGCCCGCTACGGGCTGCCGCTACACGGCATCCTGCCCGCATCCACCGGCGATGCGCCGCCGCTTCACATCAGCGCCTCCTTCGAGAGCGAGAATCGCCTGCGGGTCGAGGTGCTGCACTGCCGCGCCGTCACGCGGGACGGGACGCTGATCCACATCGACAACGACAGCGAGGCCCAACAGCGCTATCCGGTCGTGGGCACGCTCGACCTGAATCCGCAGCCCGCCCAGACGGTTCCCGTCTACGTCCGCGCCCGCGCCGAGAAGCAGCCGCTGGGCCCTCCCGATCCCTCGGGCAACGCCCCGCGCCGGACGCCGAGCTACGAGGTGCTGCTCATCGAGACCCAGGCCCCGGGCGACGGCTCGTGCCTGAAGATCGCCGAGATCGCGGTGGCGAACTACAAGGCCGACGAGAGCGCGGAGTACCTGCCGCCCGCCTTCACCATCGCGGCCACCCAGATGCTGCGCCGCACGACCGACGAGATCCGCCGGGTGGCGCAGCTCACCCTGGATGAGGTCGCCGAGGTCCTGCGCGCCACCCCGCCGGCGGCCGACCTGCATCCCTGGAACCTGGCCGCGCGCGGCATGCTGGACGGAGTGCTGGCCGGCTGGTCGGTCGCGATCGAACACCTCGGAGGATGGGAGGAGGCCCCGCCACCGCTCTTCGTGGGCTCGCTGCGCTCGCTGCTGCGGGTCTTCGGCAACAGCCTCACCGGCGCCGCGCCCGTGAGAGCCGAGCTCGACGAGCACTTCCTCCAGACCGGCGGGCTGCCGGGGCCCGCGGGCGGCGTCGAGTTCCACAACAAGGTCGCGCGCTACGTCGCCTCGCCCTACGTGCACGAGGCGATGGGCCGCCAGATCCGCGAGGGCGCGCAGCTCCTCGAGTACACGCGCGACTGCCTGCGCTTCATCGGCGAGAAGCTCACCTCGGCCGGCGGCGAGGTCGCCGAGGCGCCCAAGCCCAAGGTGACCTACCGCCAGCAGGACTACTATCTGCTCGAAGTCGGGAAGATCGAGAGCAGCCTCACCGAGGAGAGCCAGGTGCTCTACTTCCGCGACCTCGAGACCCGAGCGCTGCGCAGCGTCCTCTTCGTGCTGCGCAATAACGTGGCCCCCGGGGTCGACGAGCGCGACATCCGCCTCAAAGGGGGCGTCAACGACGACCGTCCGCTCTACTGCCCGGAGCTGCAGCCCGACTTCAAGGAGCGCCCGGGGCGCATCTACCTCCTCATGGAGGTCGAGCGCAACAAACGTGAGAATGCCAACTACCTGACATTGCGCTCCTCGGGCGTTGTAGATCTCAAGGAACTGCTCCAGAAGAAGGACACGGACATCCGGGTGTACTACTTGTAGCGGCCGTGGCGTCCCGCGAGGACCGGCAGGGCGTGCGGCGCCGGTGCGCGGAGAACGGGGCCGAGTGCTGGGCCGGACGTGTGAAAGGAGCCGTGGGCGATGGGAGTCGGCATCGAGCAACTGGAGGAAGTCTTCCGCCAGGCCGAGGCGTTCGACCGTGACCCGGGCGCGCTCAACCAGGACAGCCTCGAGCGCAACCTGGTCGGGGTGCTGGACGACTTCAAGAACCTGCGGGGCAACGACGCCCGCCTGTCCGAGATGGACCAGACGCTCTACAATCTGATCCAGGCCATCGATTTCGACAAGCCCGGCCTGCGCGTCATCATCGCGCACTTCCTGGCGACCCTCTTCGAGAACTACGCCAACGAGGGCCGCGGCCATCGCAAGGGCTACGAGCTGTCGCAGGAGAAGCGCGCGACCTCCTCCATTGACGGCCCCTTCATCTACGACGAGCTGGTGCCGCTCATCTTCGACGAAACCGCGCTCCAGGACGCCGATCGCCTGCGCTACTACCTCGTGCACGAGGTCTCCCGCTTCCTCGAGGACAAGGACCCCGGCGGACACTGGCGCGACGATCAGCCGATCGAGGCCGTCCGCGAGGCGCGCAGCGACACGCTGCTGCTCGAGCTCGGGCGCCGGCGCGCGCGGCACAGCGACGTTCCCAACCTCGCCCAGAAGGCGCACACGCTGGAGCAGCGCCTGGCGGAGGCCGGCTTCTTCCAGGAAGTCGCGCCCGTCCGCCGTTCGCTGGGCTACTTCCTCGAGCGCCACGGCTACATCGCGCGCGAGGGGTTCTGGGCGCGGCTGCGCAAGTGGTTCGCCTCGCTCGGACGTGGGCGAGCGACCTTCGGGCGCCTGAGCCGCTGGAAGATGGTCTATCGGATGCAGATCGCCTACATGATCATCGCCGTCATCCTCGTCGTGCTGACCGTCGCCTTCTGGGGCTGGCGGCAGGGCCAGCAGGGGCAGATCCTCGAGCGCTACTACAACGAAGCCGGCCGGGTGGAGTGAGCCATGTTCAAGCTGCTCAAGAAAAGCGCGGCGCAGGCCAAGAAGGTCAAGGGCCAGGCGGCCAAGGCGCAGGGCCAGCGCGGGGCGCGCGGGCCGAAGGAGCGCAAGATCGGCATCTTCGGCCACACGCGCGCGGGCAAGACCGTCTTCCTGACGATGCTGTGGCACAAGACACACGGCCGGCGCGACTTCTCGCTCGAGACCGACGATTTCCAGACGCGGCAGGACATGAGCAGCTACTTCGACCTGCTCGCCGGCGGGCAGTGGCCGCCCCCGACCGCGACCGAGCGCCTCTACCGCTTCACGGCGGTCATCGACACGACCATCCGCTACCCGTTCGAGTCGCAGGACTACCAGGGCGAGAGCGTCTCGATCGACCGCGAGGTCGAGACGGGCAAGGGGTTCCTCGAGTACTTCGAGAGCTGCGACGCCGTGTTCGTGCTGGTCGACGCCGAGGACCTGATCGTCGAGGGCCGCGAGGCCGGCGCGCGGCGACGCAAGAAGATCGACTCCTTCGAGCTCATGTTGGCGCAGCTCGTCGAGGGCGCGCGCAATCGCCTGAAGATCCCGGTGGCGGTCGTCATCACCAAGGCCGACCTGCTCGACGGCTTCCAGAGCGAGGACCAGGTGGTGCTGGTCGGCGACACGATCCGCTACTCGCGCTATCGCGGCTACGACAGCTTCGTCTCGGCCGTGCTGCAGCAGTCGCACGTCGCGCGCCACCTGCCCTGGCGCGACCAGGTCGACCGCGCGCTCTCGCTGCTGAAGCCCCTCGTGGATTACTGCCTGACCAAGTCGCCCGATCTGCAGATCTTCTTCATCTCCTCGACCGGGGGGCTGGAGCGCGCGCCGTCGGGCGAGACGCGGCCCCCCAAGGACCTGCGGCCGATCGGGCTCGAGAAGCCCTTCGTCTGGTCGGTGCACCTGCTGATGGAGAAGCGCAAGGCGCTCATCGCCCGGCGCATCAAGTGGTGGGTCGCGGGCGCGGCGGCCGTGTTCATCGTCCTCTTCTCGCTGGTCAACGCCTGGCACGAGGGGCGCATCCAGAAGATCCGCAAGCTCGCCGGCCTGGGCGGCGTCGGCGGCGGCACGGCCGCGGAGAAGGTCGACGCGCTCGAGGGCTATCGCAGCAGCCTGCTGGCGGGGTTCTTCAAGCCTGAGTTCCGCGAGACGGCCGGCCTGATCCTCCAATACGAGCAGTCCCGCGCGCTCTCGGCCAAGATGCGCGACGCGGTGCCCAATCTCGCCTACGAGGAGTTCTCCGAGGCGCGCCGCGCGCTGCGCGAGATGCGCGACCAGTTCCCCACCGCGTCGCAGGAGTACCGCTCGTGCGACGAGACCCTCGCGCGGCGCGAGAGCGAATGGGACCGCGCCTTTGTCGAGCGTCGCCTGCAGCCCCTGACGGCGAGCTCGCGCGCGGCCGCGACCGAGGTGGAGCAGGCGATCCGGCAGCTCTTCCGGCCCGAGAACGTCAGCGAGTGGCAGAACCGCTGGCGCCAGCGGCAGGCCGGCGTAATGGGCGACGTGCGCAGCCAGGACCTCGACCAGATCATCCGCGGCGTCGCCGGGCTGGGCGGCCGCTCGTGGTCGGCCCTGCAGCGCATCAACGACCTGTGCAAGTCCTACGTCGAGGCCTACGCCGACGACCTGCAGGACACGGGGCCGTGGCGCGCCACGTACGTCAACGTGCGCGAGATCGGCGGGCTGCTCGAGCGGGCGATCGCGGCGCAGGACAACCCCAACGAGCTGACGGGCATCGCCGCGCAGCTCCGCAGCGTCGGTCCGGTGAGCGGGCAGGCGCTCGGGGGGCGCATCGCCTCCAGCCTGAGCGGCCTGGGCCAGGAAGTCGCGTCCGCCGGCGCGGGCGAGGAGCTGGACCGCATCGTCCAGGACATGGAAGGCAGCGGCTTCGACTACCGCTTCAGCGAGGCGTTCAAGGGTCGCCTGCGCAACTTCGTGCGCGATTTCTCGGGCACGCCCGACGCGCAGCGCGTCCAGCGCTTCCTCGGCAAGATCGACGCGGTCGAGAAGAACGGCATGTTGGTCAAGGTCGAGGCGAGCGAGAGCCCGCGGGGCTACCATCTGCGCCTGTGGAACGCCGAGACGGGCAACTGGGACCCGACCGACATCGAGCCGGGCATGCCCGGCCGCCTGCGCTGGAAGCCGGGCGATCCGGTCAAGATCGGCATCGAGAAGACCGACCCGCACAGCACCGGCAACAAGATTCTCGATGAGTGGGAGGTGAGCGGCCGCTGGGCGCTGTTCCAGATCCAGGAGGACGGCGGCCGGCACGTCTTCCGCGGGAATCTGCCGGTGACGGTGGCGTTCCCCGATCTGGCGACGGCGCTGCCGAATCTCTGAGCGGGGGACCGCGCCGCTCCGGCGAAGGGGACGTGATGATCCGCGTTGAACAGCTCGTCTACGGCACGTTCACCTTCACGCAAGGCTTCACGCTGGTTTCGCGGTCCGAGGGCATCACGGCCGAGCTCGCCGCGCGGGCGGTCGAGGCTTGCAAGGCGTGGGGCGAGATCCTGACCCCCGAGTTCGGCGGGGCGCTGTACCACGTGGTGGCGCGGCCGGGCGGCGCGAACGACACGGGCCAGCGGCGGCCGGGCCGCGGTCCCGGCGCAGCCGGCGGCGAGAGCGCGGGCGCCAGCGTGGAGGCTGTGCACCTGGTCGGCAAGGTCCTGCGCCACGGCGTGGACGCTGGCGGGCGCATGGCGTGGTTCCACCAGGTGCTGGCGGTGTCGCACGACGACTATCTGCAAGGCGGCGCCGATCTCTTCGCCTACGATGAAGCCGGATTCTTCCGCGAGCGCTGGTTCGAGGGCGATCAGTGCGCGGCGCTGACGATCGATGCCGGAATGCTGCGGGCTGCGTCGGCTTCAGCAGCGGCGTCGGCTTCAGCAGCGGCGCCGGCTTCAGCGTCGGCTCCGGCCGCGAGCGCGGGCCAGGGCCCGAACGCCGCCAGGCCCCTGTCGCCCGCGGCGCGGCAGCGGGTGACGGACGTGGCCGCGGCGCTCGGCGAGGGCGCCACGGTGCGGATCGCGGCGCAGCGAGCGACCCCTGCGGTGCGCCACTTGATGCGCGGCGCGCTGGCCGCGCTGCCGGCCGAGCGGCGCGCGGAGGTGTCGGTGGCCACGCTGGCCTTCCGGCCTGTGCGGCGGTACGACCTGTGGTGCCTGTACGAGGCGGAGGGGGGTCAGCCGCAGCGCATTGAGGACGTGATCTACCGGGTCGAACGAGCTGGAATGTGAAAGACCCGGTGGCCGCCCCCCCCCCCCCCCGGGTCCTGCCGCTGTCCTCCCGCGCAGCGCGAATCACGGCTGAACGCGTGCCGATTCCACTGCTCGCGGTGTTACCCATGGGGGTAGAATTGACCTGCGTGCCAGTGTCCGCATCATCCCGCACCGAAAGCGAGAGGAGGAAGCCATGTCCACTCGATCTGTCTTCGTTCCACTTTGCGCGTTCGTCGTTGGGCTGGCGTTTCAAGCAAGCGTCGCGTCGGCCCAGACTCTGCCTCACGGCTGGAGCAGGGGCTTCGGCGACGCCAGCGGCCAGTACGGTCGCTGCATCGTCGTGGCGGACAACGGGGACGTCATCATTGCCGGCTACTTCGAGGGCTCCATCAACCTGGGGGGTGGTTGGCTCACGAGCGCCGGGGGCTTCGACATCTTCCTCGCCAAGTTCGATGCTTCCGGAGCGCATCTCTGGAGTCGGTCCTTCGGATCGGCCGGAGCGCAGTACCCCGGCGGCCTGGATGTGCTCAGCGGCGGCTACATCCTGCTCGTGGGGCACTTCGAGAACACGATCAACTTCGGGACCGGGTCGTTGACATCGCAGGGCAGCTACGACGTCTTCGTGGCCAAGTTCTATCCCAGCGGTGCCAGCTTCTGGAGCAAGCGGTTCGGCGATCAGGCGGCCCAGTTCGGCCGCGGCGTCGCGCAGGGCAACGGCGGCATGACCTACCTCGTCGGCGACTTCTCGGGCACCATCGATCTCGGGGGCGGGCCGCTGGTGAGCGCGGGCGGCAGCGACATCTGGCATGCCGAGCTCGACGGCAGCAGCGCGTCCCACCTGTGGAGCCGCAGCTACGGCAGTGCCGGCAATCAGCTCGCAAACGGCATCGCTTGCCACGTCCATGGCTGGAACACCATCGTCGGCAGCGTCGCCGGGTCGATCAACTGCGGGGGCGGGGTGCTGACCAGCGCCGGCGGCACCGACGTGCTCGTGGCCAGTTACGACGCCGGGGGCAATCATCGCTGGAGCCGGTTGTTCGGGGATGCTCAAGATCAGAGCGGCTCCGATGCCGTGATCCAGATGGGCGTGTATCCCGAGCACGTGGTCACGGGGTACTTCCAGGGGACGATCAATCTCGGCGGCGGCAGCCTGGCCAGTCACGGTGGCAACGATATCTTCCTGGCCAAGTTCGACTCCAACGGCGTTCACCGGTGGAGCCGCTCCTTTGGCGGCTCGTCGGACGACTACGGCCGCGGCGTCTCCGGCAAGCTTCTCGGGACCATTGCCCTGACCGGCCAGTTCCAGGGGACATGTGATCTGGGCGGCGGGCCCCTGACCAGCGCCGGGCTGAACGACATCTTCGTGGCCACCTACAACGACAACGGCTTCCATCTCACCAGCCAGCGCCATGGGGACGCCGGGGATCAGTGGGGCAACGACGTCTGCGTTGGTCCCGGCGCGGAGGTGGCCGCGACCGGGAGCTTCGCGCTAACGGTCGACTTCGGTGGTGGACCCCTGGTGAGCGCCGGGGTCTACGACGTCTTCGCAGTCAAGTTCGGGGCCTATTCAAGCGTGCAGAACCGCCATCGCGGGGATCCGCCGGTGCCCGGAGCGCTGCGGGTGTTCTTCGATCCCCTCGCCTCCACGCTGCGAATCCCGTACTCCCTGGAGCACGAAGGGCGGGTCCGCCTGGACATCCACGACTTGCAGGGACGACGGCTCGCAACCCTGGTCGACCGCCTCCTGCCGGCGGGCGATCACGAGGCGCAGTGGGCCGTGCGAGCTCCGGCGGGTCGGCCGGCGCCGGCGTGCATCCACTTCGCCCGGCTCACGACGGAGGGCGAGGTGCGAGTGGGGAAGCTGATCGTCGTGAAGTAAGGCGAAGCTCGGCCGCGGAGCAGGACCAAGGAGGGGGTGGGTTCATGAGCGAAACGCAGATCTTCGCGTCAAGGGGCACGGCCAAGAGCCTGTGGCAGGAGTACCGCATCTACGACGGGCGCGTGGAGTTCGACACGCGCTTCGGCAAGCTCACGGTGCCGTTCGATCAGATCGAACGGGTCGAGATCTCCGAGTCCGAGGTGAAAGGGCTCCTCAGAGGGGATCTTCACCTGAAGAACTTCCGCCCGGCTCTGAAGTTGGACTGGGCCAACTTCCTGGAGCACGTCGTGCTCGATAAGAGCCAGGGGTGTGTCCGGCGCATCCTGTTCACGCCGGAAGATCTGGAAGCCTTCACGAGTGCGCTGCGCAATGCCCTGGCCAGATACCGAGACCGGCAGGGCATGGGCGAGGCTTGATGGAGCGCGCTAGCCGCGGCTGACGGCCGCTGCTATGATGCCGCCGATTGTCATGACTCCGTGGGGACCCCCGGCCGGGTGATCGGGGCCCCGAGTCAGGCAGCCGATGTCCACAGCCGCTGAACGTCCGGAGGGTTCCATGCTTCGCGCGAAGAGCCTGCGCAAGTTGGTCGTGATGGTCCTCATGAGTGCGCTGATCATCGGACAGCTCCCGCTGCCCCTGGCGGCCGCGCACGCCCAGACGATGGTCACGCTGCGCCAGGGGCGAGAGATCGAGGCCGAGATGATCGACGACGCCACCGGCGGCCATGTCGAGGCCGCGGGCCAGGTGCGCTTCCGCGTCGTCAACAACGTGGAGGTGCACGAGCAGGTCGCCATCGCGGCCGGGACCGAGGGCGTGCTCGTCGTCGCGGAGGCCAAGGGCAACGGCATGTTCGGCAAGGCCGGAGAGGTCGTCTTCACCGACGGGTGGATTCCCGTGGGGGCAGACCAGATTCCGGTGGCGATCAAGGGCCGCCAGGCCTTCAAGGGCAAGTCGCGCCGGTTCACCTCGATCGTGCTCACGCTCGTGCTCGTCGGACCGTTCATCAAGGGCGGCGCCGGCGGACTGAAGGCGGGGGAGCGCGTCTTCCTGGAGGTCAAGGAGACGCGGCAGGTGCCGGCCGAGGGGTAGGAGCGATTCTGAGCTCCGCTACTGCGGCAGAATCGTCACGTCGACTCCCTTCAGCGTCATCGGCCGGTCGATCACGACCGATGTGGCCGCGAAGGGATTCACCGTGGCGGCCTTGAAGATCAGCGTGCACCCGCTGGGAGCCTGCGTCGCCGCCTGCGCCAGGTCGCGATACGGGTTGGCCGGGCTGCCGTCGCCTGCCACGGTACTGCCGACGAACTTGACCACGCCGACCGGCGCGATCCGCAGGATGTTATCGTGGTAACCGGGGAAGATGTCGTCGATCGTGTCCCAGGTGAGGTGCGTGCCCGGCCAGCCGTAGTTCATCAGGAATTGGTAGGGCGAGACGCCTGTGTTGTAGCCGCAGACCATCCAGGAGTGGCCCGGCCCGGACATCTGGGCGGGGCGCAGCCATTTGATGTCGGTGATCATCCCGCTCGTGCTGATCATCTCGCCGCTGTACGCGTCGGTGTCGTAGCGGAAGTGATCCTCCAGGGCCGCGAGGGCCCGTGGGTGGTCAGAGCCCGTGCCCATGAGGCCGAACTCCGAAACGGCGGCCACGGCCATGTGGTAGGAGAGCTTGGCCGCTTCCTCGTCGCCGGGATCGGGGGGGTCGTGGGCCGTGTCGTGCATGATGCCCCAGTCGTAAGTCGTGGCGAAGTTGCAGTTGATCACCAGGGCGCCCGCGGTCTGTCGGGCATAGAGGGCGGCCAGGGCGGCCAGGTACTCCGGGGCCGGATTCTCGCTGAAGTGCTCAGCGCGGAACCGGATTGAGGCGTCCCAGTAGGCGTTCATCCATAGCGTTCCGCCATACTGGGACGTCCACATCAGGCGGCCCTGGAGATCAGCCGGGATCGGTCCGGGGTCATTCACCAGAAGCTCGCCGATCCAGTTCGTGGTGTACCAGTAGTAGTACGTGGTCGCGCCCGATCCCACGCCGGTCAGCGGCCACTTCCAGTAGTACATGATCTGGGCCGACCCGGTGGATACACAACCGACGACGCAGTGAGCATCTGAACCAGGGGGCAGTACCGGGCAGTACATGTTGAACGGCGGGAGCTGATGCCAAAGCGAGGTGACGGGCAAGGTCATCTGCACCGGGGTTTCCCGCAGGGCGTCCTCCAGGCGATCGACTGGTTGCCTGCCGGCGATCAGGGCCTGCCAATCGTTGCGGCGCTGCTCGAGCTTCTCCCGGTACTGAGCGAGGATCGGGTCGCGCGCGGCCTCGGCCTCGTCGAGGCGCTCGAGCCGGGTGGCCAGATCGCTCAGGACCCACTCGTGTCCCGGGCAGGCCGGGTCATAGTCTCCCCGGGGCGCGTAGGATACGACGGGCAGGAGTCGGTCGTCGGCGCCCGCGATGCAGTAGCCACCTTGACTGAGCCGCGCGATGTATGCGACGACGCGCCCACCGTCGAGGTAGGGCTCGAGATCCGCCACAACGGCATCGGGCCGGGCATCAGCGGTCACCTCACGCACCCACGTCTCTACCGCCGCCCACACGTCGTCCCGTGCGACCTCGGCGGCCAGGCAGACAGCGGGAACGCAGACCACGCTCGCGGCAAGGACAGCACCCGCGACACGGATGACGCACGCGGCACGGATTGCGCACGCGGCACGGATTGCGCACGCGGCACGGATTGCGCACGTGGCAAGTACGGTGCCCGTGGTCAGGATCCACCTTCTGATCATGCGGGTCATGGCGACCTGTCCTCCCTCGCGCTACTGCAGGTTGACCAGCACCAGAACGAGCCCCGTGCGACCCTGAGCGAGTCCCGTCATCGCCTTGCCGAGGATCGCTCCGTGTTCGCGCCCGGGATCGCTGGCCCGCATCGCGTGACCGGGCCGGTCCGCGGTCGTGAGCATGTCGCCCGGCTCGATCCCGCCCGTGGCCGTATCGCACCAGACCCACACCCGCCCGCTCAGCGCGATCGGCACGCTCTTCTCGGAGCCGGGGAGATTGCCCAGCACGGCGCCCACCGAGAGATCATTCGCGCCGCTGACCACGCCGGCCACGCGCCGGTCGTAGGCCTGGCGCGTCAGGCAGAGCTGGCCGGGGTGACTCGGATCAATGCCGACCACCATCCCCGGCCTGGTCTCCTCGCTCGTGGGGAATTTCTCCGCCAGGTCCGCGCCGGAGATCTCGAGGATACTGACCTTGGCGGTGCCGACAACCTCGAGCTTGGCGTCGGGTGAAGAGGTCCCGATACCCACATTGCCACCGCCGTAGGCCAGCGTGACGTCGCCCGTGGCGTCGTAGTTCAAGTGCAAGTCGTCGGTTCCCGAAGACCGCTCGGCGTTGATGTGCGTTCCGTTGATAAGGATGAAGTGATGATTAGCGATGGGAGGATTCCAGGTGACTGTCTCCACCTTGAGCGCATACTCGGCGGTTGCATCAGATGCCTTGTAGATGTGCACCTGCGCCTCCGGCGCCACGGTCCCGACACCCACCCGGCCGGTTCCGTACTTGACCATGAACTCCGGATCGGTGCCGGCGTTCGTATCGTCGATCACGAAGGAATAGCCCGGTCCGGTGGTGACCGCATCGGTCTCGGGCACGCCGATGTCCCAGGTGCGATTGGAGCCCTGGGTGCCCGAGCGCGAAGCTAGGCGGATCATCCCTTCCGTGTTCGCGACGGTGTTGTTACCGACCTGCAGTCGCTTGCCCGGTGCGGTGGTGCCGATGCCTACGTTTCCGGAGACCGCGCTGTACATGTCGTCGCCAACGACGGTCCAGTCGTTGTCCGGGCCGCCGCCGGGTTGCCAGGTGCCGTTGCCGCTGGAGTCGGTGGTCAGCACGTGGCCCGCTGAGGCTCCGGTCTGCATGCGGAAACTGCTCATCTGCACGGTTCCGGCCACGTCCAGACGGTAGGCGGGGTCGTGGACGCCGACGCCCACGTTGCCGGACTCGCGGATGGCCAGGGCTTCGGTGGGCGCCAGCACGCTGCCCACCGAGAAGAACATGCAGGTCTCGCCCGCCGGGCTGCCGGTCCCGTCGTGCAATGCGTGGAAGCTCAGGGACTTCTTGTTCAGTTCCGGCGACATGCTGGTGACCTTGGCGCCAGTAGCATCCACGTCACGGATCTCGAGGTACTGGCTGGGGGAGCGGCTAGAGCGCAGCGCCCCGAACAGGACGTCGAACTTGGCCTGGGGCGCGTCGGTGCCGACGCCGACGTTGCCGGACACGCCGGACCACATATCGTCGCCGGAGACGATCCAGTCGCCATCCGATCCCGCGGCCACCAGGGCCGTGTCGGCCACCGCGGCCCGCATGGCCCAGGGCACCGAGGTCATGCGCATGCGCGGCGCGAACTCGGGATTGGCATCCATGGTGATGCCAATCCAGCGATCCTCCGCGTCGAACAGCGAGGCGGGGAAGGTCGTGACCGATCCCAGGATCACGGTGAAGAGGCCGTCCTCCACAGCGGCCTGGATGTGCGTTTCCTGCCAGAGCGGGGTCCCGCCGGCAGCATCCGGATAGATCCTGAAGGTCAGATCGTGATGGCCGCCGACCGGCGCGCCGAGATCGTCCGTGAGGATCCCCTGGTAGTTGATCAGGCCGGGGGCGGCCGCAATCCCCGGAACGGCCAGGACCAGCAGGCCGACCAGTACGGCGAGCCGACTCGAGCGATTGGTATTGACGCGCGACATCGTGTGATACCTCCTACCTGGCCACGTGGCCACTCCTGTCATCGCACCAGCATCAGCCGTTCGACCGCGCAGAAGGATCCGGCCGACAAGCGGCAGAAATAGACTCCCGAGGGAAGGGCGGCATTCAAGTCGCTCCGCCCGTCCCAGCGCATCTCGTGCACTCCCGCGGCCTGGGTGCCGCGCAGCAACGTCCGCACCCGGCGTCCACTGACGTCCAGGATCTCGAGCTCGACGGGCCCGGCGGCGGCCAGCGAGTAGCGCAGGGTCCCGCCCGGCGCGCAGGGATTGGGTCGGCCGCCCAGGAACCGATTGCCGAAGATCGGCACGCGCGGCTCCCCGGTGGCGGAGGTGGGCATGAGCAGGTTCCGCCAGAAGCCGGCGTACAGAAGGAACTCGCCGGCGCCGGCGGTGCCGGCGGGCGTCGATTGTCCCAGCGTCCCGACCGTGCGCAGGGTGGCGGTGCTGCCGGAACTGCCCGCACCGCCGAAGATCGTCGCCCGGAGAAGATACGACCTTCCGTCGGGAGGCCCCTCGCCCGCGGCGCGCGCCGGCAGGGGTGATGTGTTCACCAGCCACAGGAGCAGCACCCCGAGCACCCCGACGAAGCGCACCCCGCCCCGCCACCGCCTCGGCGCGCTCCCATTCTCACGACCCTGTCGCTTCATCTGCCTCTCCTCCTCCTTCGGCACCGGCGCCGGTCATCGGGCCAGCTCTTCAGGGCCCTACCGTTGCTGTTCCGTCCTTGCCGATCACCTTCATGGCACGGGTGAGGGTCAAGGCCTCGTGGTAACTGCCGGGAAAGATCACGATCGTCCCACCGGTCTCCACGTGGTTCACGCCCTCGGTCAGGGTGTTGTACGGCAGGTGGAGCGTGCCGACCTCGGTGCCCGTGTGGGAGGCATCGACGTAGATGGGAAACGCGAACGCGCTCAACGTGGCCAGGTGAGCATTGAGCCGGCCGTATCCCGTCTCGGGATCGAGACCCGTCGTGTACATGTCCTCGGCGCAGCGGACGAGGATGTACTTCAGGGCCCCTGGCGACATCGATGGATTCAAGCTCAGCACGAGGGAGCCGATCGCGGCGGCGTGCGGCGTCGCTCCCGATGTGCCGCCGAAGGTGGCGGTGTAGTCACCCGGGTCGTACCCCCCGGGGCCCCGGATGTCGGTCGAGTGCATCCGGACGCCGGGGGTCAGGAAGGCCAGATCCAGGCTGTAGTTCGACCCCCACCAATTCTCGCCGTCGCAGGACGAGGGGTTCTTGCGTTCCCCGCACGGCGAGAGCGCACCGATGGGCACGGTATGAGTCGCATAGGCGGCCGGATACATGAGGTGAGAGACGTTGTCGTTACCGGCAGCGCAGAAGAGAGCGCTGCCCTGCTCGTAGGCGTACTCAACCGCATCTTCGAGCACTGTCGCCGGGATATAGCTACCGACGCTGAGGGAGAGCACCCTGGCTCCCTGGTCCGCAGCCCACATGATCCCACCGACAAGGACCCCGACGTTGCCCTGACCCGTGCTGCTCAGCACCTTGACCGGCAGGATGCGGGCTTGCCAGTCGACGCCGGCGACGCCGGCGCTGTTGTTCCCGGCGGCGGCGGCGATGCCGGCGCAGCACGTGCCGTGGCCGTGGTCATCGCTGGGATCGGGATCGTTGTTGTAGAAGTCGTAGCCGGGAACGAGTCGCCCGGCGAACTCCGGGTGACCAAGGTCGATCCCGGAATCGATGATCGCCAGCAGGATGCCGGGGCTGCCCGTCGTTGCATCCCATGCCAGTTCGGTGTCCGTGTCGCAGTCGTGGACGCCGACATAGGCGCCGCCGTAGGAGACGGCCTGGCCGGTGTTGCGATGGGCCCACTGGCTGCTGAAGAGCGTGTCGTCCGGCACGTGGACGGCGTGAACCACGGCGTTGGGCTCGGCGAGCTCCACGTGGGCGGAGTGCATGAGCTGGCTGGCCATCGCCGCGGGTGGCTCGGCGCCCGCGTAGCAAACCCGGGAGGTTCGCCGCAGGCGCCGTCCGGCAGCGCTGTCCGCAGCGGGCGGGAAACGCAGCGCCGGCTCGATGCTGGTGACGCCGGCCGCCGCCAGCAGGGCATCGAGGTCGGCCAGACCGCTGCGTCCGCTGCGCGCTAGCTCAGGATGATCTCGCAGCGCCGCCTCTGCCTCGGGCGTCCACCGGATCAGAACTTCACCGGGGACGACGTCCGCGGGGCTCGTTCCGCCTTGGGCCTGAGCCCCGGTGGGCAGGGTGGCCATGACGAGTGCCAGGGTTGCCAGTGCCATGATGGCGGCGGAACAGAGCGCCAGGTCAGGATGCCCTTTTCGTGCTGTACGGCCCAACATGCGCGGATCTCCTCCGGCCCGCGTCACAACCCTGTAAGGACGCCTGGGTGTCTACTCAAGAGAACACCGGGATGGAGCACGACGCACGGGGAGCGCGCGCCGCAGCCCCTTTCCCGCGGCCCCGGCGCGAGGTACCATTTCGGCGATGCCACTCACGCCGGCCGTTCCCGCTGCTCAGGAGGGTCCTCATGGGAAATGACCGCGCTCCCGCAGGGGGCACACCCGCCCCCCTGGAGTCCACGGCGGAACTCCTGATGCGCGTGCGGAGCGGAGACGCGGACGCCCTGAGCCGGCTGGTGCGGACCTATGCGCCCCTTCTCCAGCGTTGGGCTCACGGGCGGCTGCCCTCGAGCGCCCGGGGCCTGGCGGGCACGGAAGACCTCGTGCAGATTACGCTCCTGCGGGTGTTGAACCAGGTGGGGAGGTTCGAGGCGCGCCGGCCGGGGGCGTTTCTCGCCTACCTTCGCCGCAGCCTGCTCAACAACATGCGCAATGAGATCCGGTCGGCTTCCCGGAGACCGGCGGGTGCTGCCCTCGGCTCCGAGAAGTTGGCGGATCCGGGGCCATCGCCGCTCGAACGGGCGATCGGCACACGAGCCCTGGAGGCCTACGAGGAAGCGCTGGACAAGCTGACCGACGAGCAGAAGGGGGCTGTGATCCTGAAGATCGAGTTGGGTTGCAGCAACCAGGAGATCGCCGAGCTGCTCGGTTCGCCGTCGGCCAATGCGGCCCGCATGGTCGTTTCCCGCGCGCTGGTGCGACTCGCCAAGGCCATGAACAAGGAAGCGCTCCGTCATGAGCCCTAAGAAGAGCGACAACCTGAACCGCATCGCCGCGTCGATCGCGGAGCGGACCCCGATCGACTGGGACCTGGAGACCCAGGATCATCCCCGGCTCGCACCCGAGCTGGCCGGCCTGCGGCTGATCGAGAAGATCGCCGAGGTCCATCGAACGCCGCTCGATGTCGCCGGGGGCCCCTGGCCGGCGGCCGAATCGCCGCGCCCCTTCCTTTTCGCCTGGGGCCCGCTCCAGGTGATGGCCAAGATCGGTGCCGGCAGCTATGGGTCGGTATGGCACGCCTACGACCCGAACCTCGAGCGCGACGTGGCCCTCAAGCTCCTGCATGAAGACCTCGCCACCCGCCACTTGAACACCCAGCGGTTCCTCGAAGAAGCGCGCCGTATGGCCCGAGTTCGACATCCCAATGTGCTCGTGATCCACGGCGTGGCGCAGCACGGAACGAGGGCTGGTTTCTGGACCGATCTGGTCAGGGGCGAGACGCTCGAAGAGCGGCTCAGAGCTTCAGGACCGCTGGGAGCAGAAGAGGCGGCGCTCGTGGGCATCGCGCTTTGCCAGGCCCTGGCGGCAGTGCATGCGGCCGGCCTCGTCCACGGCGATGTGAAAACCACCAACGTCATGCGCGACGATCGGGGGCGCATCCTGCTGATGGACTTCGGTGCCGGCAGCGAGCGTCTCGGTCACGGTGCCGCAGCGGGATCCATGATCGGCACGCCGTTGATCCTGGCTCCGGAGGTCTTCCACGGCGAGGCGCCCACGCTGGCGAGCGACATCTACGCGCTGGGAGTCCTGCTCTATCGACTTGTGTCGGGCCGTTACCCGCTGCCGGCGAAAGATGGCGCTGAGCTGGAGGCCATGCACCGGCGCGGCGAGCGCGTCCCCTTGCGGGACGTGCGTCCGGATCTGCCCGCGCTGTTTGTGGCGTTGATCGAGCGCGCGACCGCGAGCCAGCCCGCCGAGCGCTTCCGCTCGGCCGGCGAGATGGAGGCCGCGCTGATCAGATTCCTCGCGCCCACGGTGGGCGCCGGGGACCAGGCCGCCCGTCTTGCTCGCGTGCTGCGGCGCCCCCCGGGGACCTCGCGCCCCAGCCTGCGCGGGGTGCCCGCTGGCTGGCTGGCTGCGGCACTGGGTCTGCTCGTCGTGGCCGCCGCCGTGGTGGTGTTGCAGTGGTCGCGAGGTCGCGACCATGCCGGCGGGCCGGGGTATGTTCCACCGTCTGCCCAGGGCGCCATCCCGGGCGCGGCGATGCGCGGCGATGGGCAGCTCCCCGTGACCCCCGGCGAGAGCCAGACTGCTGGACTTCGCGCCATGCTGACCGCTGCCACCGTTGAAGCGGCGCTCTGCCGCTCGCGGGGCGGCGCCAAGGAAGTGCTCGCCGCGGGCGCGCTGGTCCGTCCAGGCGATGCACTCTACCTTGAGCTCAGCGTCTCTCAATCGGTCCACGTGTATGTGCTGAACGAAGATGCCCAGGGAAACGTCGTCGCGCTCTTTCCACTGGAGGGCCTGGAGCTGACCAACCCGCTCGGTCCCGGCGCATGGCACCGGCTGCCCGGATCTCGTCAGGGAACTCTGCTCGACTGGGAAATGGGCGGCGGACCGGGGCCTGAGGGCTTCCTGGTCGTAGCGGCGCGAGAACCCCTGTCGCGACTGGGCGAGTGGCTCGCCACGCTCCCGCCCGTGGAAGCGGAACCCGGGCGCACGGCCGCCGCCGATCCAGCAGAGCGGCAGGGAACGCGGGGCATCAGCGGCACGGTGCCGGTCAGCGGCGCCATGGAGGCGGAATCGTCGTCGCGCCTCGCGGGGCTAGCGCGCTCGCTCGCCGAGCAGTCCGCGCACCCAGGTGGCCTCTGGATGCGTCACATCGTGCTGTACAACACGGGGTCGTAGGGGTCGCTCTACCGCCAGTCCCCAAGGGCGACGAACGCGCCCCAGCGATATGGATGCGCCGTTCCGCTCGCGGCCCGCTCCACGGCCAGCAGGCGCAGGGCTGCCGCGCGCATGCACGCTGCGGCATCGAGACGCCCTTGCAGGCGCGCTTCGTAGAGCGCGGCCATCCACCGGACGGCACTCGAATCCTCCACCGCCCACAGGCTCATCACCACCGTGCGGGCACCGGCGGTGCGAAACGCCCGCTCGAGACCCAGGGCGCCCTCGGCGGCGTGGAGCACGCCGATGCCCGAGTCACAGGCCGAGAGCACCGCCCAGTCGGTGCCGTACAGGTGCAGGGCCCCGATCTCCTCCGCGGTGAGGATTCCGTCCTCCTCGTCCGGGCCCGTGGCGTCGCGCAAGTTCGCGCCCGCGAGTGCCAGACCCGACAGCAGCAGCGGGTTCTCGAGCGGCTGACCGGCCGCGGGGGCCGGCGCGCTTTCGCCAGTCGCGGCCTGCCCCGCATGGACCGGTCGCTGCACGAGCGCCGCGATGCCGCGCGCCTCACTGCCCCCGGCCACCTGCTCGCCGGCCACGCCGGCCTCACCGTGGAAGAACCCGTGTGTGGCGAGATGGAGGATGCGCCGGCCCGGCGCGAGGCTCTTGAACGCGGCCTCGCTCGCCGCAGCGCCGGTCAAGCGCCGAACCGCCAGCGGGGAGATGCGCGCGATTTCCTCGACCTCCCGCGCCGAGCCCGGCAGACGCTGAAAGCGAGCATCGCGGAAGGACCCGCGGGCAGCCGGTTGGCCCCGCGGGACGGGGAGCGCGCCCGACTCAGGGTCGCGAGCGGCGGTGTCATGTCCCGCGGCGAGCGCGGCGGCAATGTCCGCGGAAGGGGCATCGAAGTCGGGATCGCCGAGAGCGAGGATCGGCTCGCCGATGTCCTCCCGGGTGTCCTCGGCGCACTCGCGGACGACGAGGTCGCGCTCCGTGCCCGCGTGATGGAGGAGCGGATCCAGTTCGATCAGGTATCCACCACCTTCCGCGGGAAGCGCGGCCATGCTCACCATGTGGAGCGACCCGTCGGGGACGATGAAGATGCGGCTCGCCCCCGCGAGATGGGTCGCCAGCGGGTCCCAGATCGCCTGCCGCAGCTCCAGAGCCACCCGCTCGTATTCGCCCTGCGCTAAGGCCGCCGGACGACCGGGGATGGTGAAGCCGAAGCGCACCTCGTCCCGCCAGCGCTCGACGAGCTGATCGATGCGCGCCGCATCTCCCAGCGGCACGAAGCTGATCTCCAGCGTCGTCCCACTGGCCACTCCCGCTCGCAGCAAGAACGCTGCGTAGAATGCCGCTGGCGCCCGCCAGGTGTCATTCGCAGGCACGGGCGACGCTGGCTCCGCCCGGACATAGGAGACCAATGACGCACCGGGGGGCAACGCGTCGATCACCTCGTCGAGGGTGACCGGCGAGGCTGGGAAATCGCCGCTCAGTTCCGCGCTCGCCGTCGCCAGGACCCGCTCCAGGTGCTCGACACGCCGGCGGGATTCCTCGAGCCGGAGCGGGAAGTCACTCTGCGCGCTGCCTTCCCCCTGCATCATCAGGTGGCCCAGACGCCGGCGCGCGGCCACCCATGCCGACCAGAGCGAATCCGTGGTTCCCCCCGCCGCGAGGCGGGCGGCGGTGCTCAAGTCGCGGCGCCGCTCCGCCACTCCGTCGAGGACGATCGCGCGGGAGCGAACCAGCTCGTCCCAGACCTGTCGGGCGCGGTCATCGCTCCCATCCTTGAGAAGCGTCAGAGCGAGATCCAATCCGCGCGTCCGGTTGGCCGCGAGCCGTAAGGCGATCTGCTCGGGCGCGGTGCGCAGCATCATCCGCAGGTGATCGCGAGCAATCCGCTCGGCGCCCAGCGCCAGGTCGAGCGCATCGTGGGTGCGCCCGCGTGCGGCGGCGACCCAGCCCAGCGATTCCATCGTCTCGGCCAAAAGCGGATGCTCCTCACCGAGCCGCTCACGCCGAATCGTGAGGGCGGCCGAGTAGAGGCTCTCGGCCTGCGCGAGATCGCCTTGGTCCGCCGCCAGATCCGCCAACCCGGCCAGGCACCCGGCCGCCACAGCCTCCGAGCCTGGATGCCGGTTCGCGATCGCCAGGGCTTGCTCGTAGTTCGTCCGCGCCTCAGTGCTCCGCCCTTCCCGCCGGGCAAGCTGAGCCAGTCCCTCGAGGTTGGTGGCGATCTCCGGATGATCGGGACCGAGCGCCGTGAGGCGAATCGCCAGTGACCGCTCGAGCAACGGCCGCGCCGCCGCCAAGTCGCCATCGGCAACCAGCAGCGAGCCCAGGTTCCAGAGGACATGGGCCAGCTCAGGGTGCTCGGGACCAAGGGCCTTTGTCTGGATGCTCAGGCTCTGCTCGAATCGCCGGCGGGCGCGGGCATGATCGCCCAGGTCGCGGTAGACGCTGCCCAGATTATTCAAGGTCACGCCGACGAGCGGGTGATCCGACCCAAGGGTCCGCTCATAGATGTCGAGGGCCCGCTCGCACAGGGCGGCAGCGTCTTCGTAGGCCCCCAGCGCCTGCGCCGCGAGCATCAGATTGACGAGCACGCCTGCCACGCTGCGATGGTCCGGACCCTGGGCCTTCTCGCGGATGCGCAGAGCGCGCGTCCAGCTCTGCTGAGCCTCCTCGATGCGGCCGGTGTCCAACTGCACGATGCCGAGCAGGTCGATGCTCTTGGCGAGCGCGGGATGCTCGGGGCCGAGTTGGCGCTCGCGAATCGAGATGGCCTGGACGAGGAGGCTTTCGGCCCGGGCGTAGTTCCCCAGGTAGTAGTGGGGAATCGCGAGATCATTGTAGCTGGTTGCCAGCTCGGGATCGTCGGCGGGCAGCGCCGCCTGGCGAACTCGCAGGGCCTCTTCCATGAGCTGCATCGCGGGGGCGAACTCGCCGAGGGCGCTCATCGTGAAGCCGGTCCGATGCGCGACCGCCGCCACCGTCAGATCGTCCGGCCCGAGGACCTCCCTCCTGATGGCCAGGGCGCGCTGGAAGAGCGCGAGCGCAGCTTCCAGCTCGCCGCCCGCCCCGTGGAGAAACGCACGATTCTCGAGCGTAGCGGCGAGCCTCAGGTCTGTGGAGTCCAGGGTGGCCTCGTGCAGGCGCAGCGCCCGCTCCGCCAGGGGCAGGGCGGCGGCCAGATCGCCCGACTCATAGAGGATCCGTGCAAGCCCGCGCAGGGCGACGCCGACGTCCGGGTGATCAGGACCCAGAGCGCGCTCGCGAATCCCGAGCGCCCGGCGGGCGAGCTTCACCGTTTCGGGGCTCGAACCGCGCCCCAGCGCGGCGCGGGCCTGTACGAGGGCGTCCAGCACTTCGGCCAGGTCGAGCGAGTCGGCCGCAGACGCTGCCCGGCCGCTTCCCAGCTCGTCCAGTAGCCGAACCGCCAGGCTCTCCGCCGCCGCCCAATCCCGATTCGCGATCTGCTCGCGCAACGCGGGCAACCCGCGGGACGGCAGAACGGTTTCCGCCGCCCCCGGCGCTGAGCCGAGGGCGCAGAGCAAGCTCACGAAGAGAGCGATCACGGCTGCCGGACCTCCTCGGGCGCTTTGCCTCGGGGACGCGGACGCCACCCCCCGCGGCATGACTATTCTACCCGAGAGTGGGGGCGGCCGCGCGAACGGCGAGCCTGAGGCTGGAAGGGGATACGAATGGCGCCGGCAGGGCGCCTGGCGGTCTGGGGGGCGGGGCTGGCCGGCCGCGCCGCGCCGGCGTTGACGGAGTGGTGAAGCCGCGGGCCGGCCTGACGGCTCAATGCCGCCGGCGCCGCCAGGCGAACGCCAGCGCTCCCAAGCCGAGGCCCATCAGACTCAGGACGGAGGGCTCCGGGATGTCCGTCTTCATCGAGAAGTCGTCGAAGTAGCCGATGTCGTCCGTATAGTCCCATTGTCCATAGAATCCGAAGAAGTCGAGCACGGTGCTGGAGCCGGTGAAAGTGCTGGAGTGAATCTCACCATCCCAGTTGGTATTGACGTGAACGAAGACGTCCAGGAGATAAGCTCCGAGTACGGTCCAGTGGGAGTATTGCGCCGAGGTCGGATTCTCAAGGAGCGCGTCGATGCTGAAGGAGATGACCTGATCGGCGGCGTCACAGGAGAGGAGCCGGAAGCCGCCATCGAGACCGTAGTACTCCTCCACCACGCGATCGACCTTGACCGCGTATTGCCCACTCCTGGCCAGATTGCTCTGCACGGTCACGCGGTCGTTGTTGCCGGTGGGCCAGCCATCTCATTAAGCTCTCCCTCCAGGCCTTCCACCGGGCCAACCCCCCGAGCTACCAGGATCGGCGACCGAGACTGCAACGTGCTGTCAACAAGTAAGTTGCCGCCATCTGTGCCGGCACAACGTCAGCCTGCTGCCGGCATGGCCGCACCAGACATGCCACCGGGGAGGTGCTCTGTGGGGTCGCGGCGGTAGCTCCTGGTAGAACTATTGAGTGGCGAGGCGCCTATGGACGCCTTGATCTTCGGGACGCCATGCCTTACGGCCAAGTAGTGTCCGCCGCTTCTGACATCGCCATGAGTCCTCTGGCCAGGAAGGCGGGTCAACCTATTGCGTTACAACGAGCTATGTAACTGGGAGACCTGGTGGCTTCCGCGACACACCCTGGCCCCGCTGGCATCCTTGTCAAAGATCCCATGCGCCAGTCCGGCCGCCCGAAACCCCTTGACATCCTCATTCGTTTGCTCTAAAGTTCAGAGTACTCTAGATCGATGCAATAGAAAGAGGAGGAACCCATGACCCACACCGAGCTTCAGTCCGATCTCGGCTACATCCGCAGCCTAGTGCAGCGGTCGGAGCGGCGTCCCACGCCGGCGTCGATCCTCCTGCTCTGGGCGGCCATCGTTTTGGCGGGTTTCGCGATCATCGACTTCTCGCCGCGTCACACCGGCTTCTTCTGGATGATCATGGGTCCCGCCGGCGGCATCGCCAGCGGCCTGCTGGGCTGGCGCCATGGGCTCAAGCTCGGTCAGCTCGACCGCGCGGTCGGCATCCGCCATGCGCTGCACTGGAGCGGGATGCTGGTGCTCACCGGTCTGGCCGTGATCTTGGCCGTGACCGGACACATCCCCCACCGCGAGCTCAGCCGCGTGATCCTGCTGATCGTCGCCCTCGGCTGGTGGACGGCGGGCGTGCACCTCGACCGTGTCTTCCTGTGGTTCGGCGCGCTGATGGCGCTGGGGTTCGTGGGCACCCTCTTGCTCTCGGCCTACGCCTGGACACTGCTCGGGGCGGCGATCGCGGTGGGCCTGGTGATCATGGCCCTGACCAGGGGGCGGACCGATGACACCCAAACCCGGTGACGAGAACGAAGCGATCCAGGCCGGGCTCCGCGGGTTGCACAAGCTCCTCGGCCACCGCACGCGCCTGGGAATCTGCGTCCTGCTCGCGCGCAACGACCAGGTCTCCTTCAGCCGGCTGAAGGAGCTTCTGGAGGAGACCGACGGCAACCTCGGAGCGCAGCTTCGCAAGCTCGAGGACGAGGATCTGATCAGCGTAGAGAAGGAGTTCCGCAATCGCGTCCCGGTGAGCTGGTACGCCCTCACCGCGCGCGGACGCGCCACTTTGGAAGCGCACCTGGAATCGATGGCGCGCCTCATGAAGGAGTAGGTCATGAAGGATAGGGATTTCTCTGTGCGCTTCGCCTGCGCCGCGGTTGCGCTGATGCTGGCAACGGCGACTCCGCTGTTCGCCATGGCGACTCCGCCGCTGGCCGCGGCGGCCGGCCAGGGTGAGCAAGTCGACAACGGCTCCGAGCCCGCCGAGGGGATCGTGGCGCTCGAGGCCCGCGAGCTGTGGCGCATCGGCGGCGCGGACGCGGACCACTTCTTCGGCGTGATCGCGCGGGCGTTCACAGACGCTGAGGGCAACGTCTACTTGGTGGACAGCCAGCTCTCGGAGATGCAGGTCTACTCCGCGTCGGGGGCGTATCTGCGCACGCTGTCGCGCGAGGGCGAGGGCCCGGGCGAGGTGCGGCGGCCGATCGACGGCTGCCTGCTGCCCGACGACGCGCTGGGCCTCGTGCAGCCCTTTCCGGGCAGCGTCATCAAGCTCCATCCCGACGGCACCTCGGCCGGGAGCATCGTCTGGGGCGCCGGGCAGGGAGGTTTCGCCGCGCTGGTGCGCGCCCTGGGAGGGGGCGGGACGCTGGCGCTGGCCGGCGTGCGCATGACCTTCGGGCAGGACGGCCGCGGAACGGAAACGCGGTTCCTGTCGCTGTGCGCCGCCGACGGCGCCGAGCGGCACTGCCTGGTCCGCAAGGAGGCGGCGGTCGACTATGGCAACTACACGCTCGATGAGCTCGCCCAGGACTTCGTCTGGTCGCGCTGCGATGTCGCGGCGAACGGGCAGCTCGCGGTGGCCCCGGAGCGCAACGCCTACCGCATCGAGGTCTACAGTCCGGACGGCCAACGCGCGCGGGTGATCACGCGCCAGTACCAGAGCCTGACGCGGAACGAACGGCTCCGGCAGGCGGCCCGACGCATGATCGAAGCCTACGGGCGCTACATCCCGAACGCCAAACCGGGGATCACGGTCGCGGACGCCGAGCCGGACATTACCGGCCTGCGCGCCATGGACGACGGCTCGCTGTGGGTTCGCACCAGCCGCGGCGACTGGGAAGCTCCGCCCGGGCGGCTCATGGTCATCGATCGCTTCGCGCCCGACGGCCGGTTCGTCGAGCAGCTCGCGGTGACCTGCCCGGGAGATCTGCTGGAGGACGAGGTCTTCCTCCTGTCGCCCGACCGCTTGATTCGCGTCGTGGGCGGCGCTGCCGCGGCCTTGAGCGCGATGGGGGCTCAGGAGTCGGGCAGCGCGGCGGAGGCCTCCGAGAGTCCGCTGGAAGTCGTGTGCTACGCGCTCACGGCGAAATGATGAACGGGTAGTCCGACCGGTCGAACGCCCCGGTCGTCAGATCGGTCACCTGAATCTTGTAGCCCTCGGCCCAGGTCCCGCACTGGGTCGCTTGCCAGTCGAGATACGACCCATCATTGGGGGTCGAGCTGGCGATCGTGAGGCACGCCACCTCGTTGTGCAGCAGCGTGATTCGCACGGTGCTGCCGCAGCAGGCGCCCGAGCTCCAGGTGATCGGCACCGGCATCCCGATGTAGTACCACTCGTCCAGGTTCGGGGTGAGGACGGTCACCGAGCACTCGGGGTTGATCCTGAACAGGGCATCCGTGTAGTCGATGACGCCGGTGGACAGATCGCGGATACGGAGCTGATACCCGATCGAGATCCCGCCGTAACGCCGCGGCGTCCAGGGCAGCGCCCCGTCGTTCACCGTCGTCGTGGCCGGGTACGCCACGACCTCGCCCTGGTTCAGGAGGGCGATCTCGACGGCCGTTCCACAGCAGCCGGAGTGGTTCCAGGTGATCGTGATCGGCTCTTCCGCGCACAGCTCCTCGCCGCCGTTGGGATAGGTGAACGCGAGCGCGCAGTCTATGAGGACGCTGAAGGGGCCGCTCTCCGCGGCTGCCTCGGCGCCGTCGGGGCGAATCCGAATGCGCAGGTTGCCGGTGCCGGCCAACCAGGCCGGAACGGCCCAGGGCTCCAGGCCTCCCGCGGCGTCGGAGGAGATCAGCTCGCAGACCTGGCCCTCGCAGAGCAGCTCGATCGTGAAGGTCTCCGGACAGCAGCTCGAGGCGTTCCACGTGATCTCGAACAGCTCGCCGGGACAGAGCTCGGCGCCGGCGACCGGGGCCGTCACGGTCAGGAGACAGCCCGGCTCGATGGTGAAGGCCGACGCGCTCACGCCCGCCGCCGTGCCCGCCAGATCGCGCACCCGCACGCGGTAGTCGTCGCTCAGGCCGCCGCACTGCTCGGCGACCCAGGCATGGCGACCGTTGTTGGGCGCGGCTGACGCGATCGTCAGACAGACGTTGCCGCCGCGCAGCAGCTCGATCGCGACCGTCTCGCCGCAACAGGCCGAGTAGGTCCAGGTGATGAGCGTATCATCGCCCGCGCAGAGCGTGCCGCCCCCCGCGGGAGCCGTAACGGCCAGCGTGCACGTCTGGATGGAGAAGGGGCCGCTGTCGCCGCTGTAGCCGCCCGCCGGATCGGTGATGCGGATGGCGTAGGCGTCGGTCGGGCCGCCGCAGGCCGCGACCGACCACACGTACGATCCGTCGTTGGCCGTCATGACGATCTGATCGCAGGGGAGCCCATTGCGCAACAGGTCGATGATGACCGTCTCGACGCAGCAGGCGCTGGCCTCCCACTTGATCTCGTAGGACTGGCCCTGGCACAGAGTCTCCTGACCGGCCGGGGCCAGGACCTCGATCGCGCAGGGCGGATTGATGGTGAAAGCGGCCGGGCTCACGGCGGAGACCTGTCCGCCCACCTCGGCGACGCGGATCGTGTACCCGTCGGTGAAGCGGGAGCACCGCATGGCAACCCACTGCAGCACGCCGTCGTTGTCGGTTTGCTCTTCCAGCGTCGCGCACACCTGTCCCAGGTGCAGGAGCTCGACGCGGACCAGGGGCTGGCAGCACGCCGAGTACGTCCAGGTGATGTCGACCGGGAGCCCTTCGCAGATGAAGTCCTCCGGCAGCGGCCCGGTCACCGCGATCGAGCACTGCGCTCCGATGACAAAGGGCACGCTCGCGGCCGACTCTCCGCTGGCGAGATCGGTCACGCGCACGGTGTAGTTGCCGCCGATGCCGGGCGGCGGCGCGACGGTCCAGAGGTGCACACCGTCGTTGGGCGTCGAGGAGGCGATCGACGCGCAGGTGACGCCGTCGCAGACGAGATCGAGGGCGACCTCGGAGCCGCAGCAGACCGAGGAGGTCCAGACGATCTCGACTTCGTCGCCGTAGCACAGCGGCTCGCTGCCATCGGGCGCCGTGACGGCCAGCGTACAAGCGTCGATCCGCAGCGTCCCGTCGCTGACGGCGAGCTCGCCGGTCGTCAGGTCGATGACCTGCAAGGTGTACTCGTGGCCATCGCCGGCGCAGCGGGCGGCGTTCCAGACGTAGGTGCCCGTGTTGGGAATGCTGTCGGCGATGACCTGGCAGAGACTGCCCGCGCGCAGCAGCGCCAGCCGCACCGCCGGGCCGCAGCAGGTCGAAGAGGTCCAGGTGATCTCCACCGGATCGCCCTCGCAGACGTTGGCGCTGCCGCCGGGCGAGGTGATTGCCAGGGCGCAACCGCCGGCGATCGAGAACTCGGCGCTGCTCGTGTCCGCCACGCCGCTCTGCTCGTCCGAGACGCGCAGCCGGTAGCCGTCCGCGCCGGCGGTGCAGGGAGCGACCGTCCAGGGGTAGGACCCGCTGTTGGGCGCCGCGGCGGCGATGGTCAGGCAAGCCGCGCCGTGCTGAAGCAGCTCGAGGCGCACGGTGGCGCCGCACAGATTGCCTGCATTCCAGGTCAGCGCGGCCGACTCCCCGGCGCACAGCAACTCGCCGCCGTCGGGATAGGTGACGTCCAGCGTGCACGCGGGACCGATGATGAAGGGCCGATCGCTCTCGTCCGATGCGCCGGTGTCCAGATCGGTGACGCGGATCGTGTATTCGCCGTACTGGCCGGCGCAGGTGGCGACGGTCCACAGCAACTCGCCGTCATTGGGCGTCCCCGCGGCGATGGTGAGGCAGGGTGCGCCGTCGCGCAGCAGCTCGATGTCCACCGCGCTGCCGCAGCAGCCGGACACTTCCCAGCCGATGGGCACGTTCTCCGAGACGCGGTACTGCTCGCCCCCGTTGGGCGCCGTTATCCGCAGCCGGCACTCCGGCGCGATGCCGAAGGGACCGGCGCTGGCGCCGACGACGCGCTGGTCCTGATCCAGCAGGGCGATCGTGTAGCCGGCGACCGCCTGGGCGCAACCGGTCACGGTCCAGATGTATTCGCCGTCGTTGGGCGTCGACGCGACGATCTCGCGGCAGACGACGCCGTCGCGCAAGAGGACGATGCCCAAGGTGGGCGGACAGCACGCGCCGGCCTCCCACGTGATCGTCGCCTCCGAGCCCGTGCAGAGCACGGACCCGGCGGGCGGGCTGAGCAGCACGGCCGTGCAGGCGGGGTAGACGCAGTCCGCGGGGCTGACCACCCGGTTCGCGGCGAGCGTGTCGATCCCCGCGCTGGTGGTGAAGCGCACCGACCGCGGATCGACGCACAGAGCGGTGGGCGAGTCGTCGCCGAACGCGGCGATGTAGAAGAGAATGTCGGTGCCGGCCGGAATCGGGGTCGCGGTGGACGGCGAAGGCTGCATCTGCAGCGAGAACCGGCGGCAATCCTCGCCGAACCCCGCCAGAGGCGCCACGGCGAACGCGTACGCCAGGCTGTCGCCCGCATCGAAGAGCCGGCTGCCGGGATCGGCATAGACGGCGCACGCCTCCGCGAGATCGAGGGCGAACTCCATCGCCAGCGCGGTCAACGGCGCGGCGTTTTCGACCGCCACGGGGAAGAGCAGGGTGGCGCCCGGGTCGAGCGACGCGCCGCCCGCCGGGGGCGAGCTGCCCGGACCGACCGGCAGGCCGGTGTAGACGACGAGTCGGTTCGCGGCGGCGGCGGTCGGACCGAGAACGACGTGCGTGAGCAGCTCGCGATCCCTGGGCGCCAGGACGAAAGTCGTCTGGCCCAGGAGCTGCCCGCGGCGCACGAAGATGCGCCACCAGGTCGCGGCGGCGACGGGATCGATCTCTAGCACCAGGTCTTGCGTGCCCTCGCCGCCGGCGCGCGCGAAGGGCGCCGGCTGCGGGTTGTCCGGGTGGGGCCGCAGCGTGAACCGCGCGGCTGGATCGGTCCCCAGGCGATAGAGCCATACGTGCAGAGAGTCTTGCAGCGAGACCTGTATATGCTCATCCCACGAACCGGGCGGCGGGAGCCGCAGGCCGAGCGCGAATCCGTTCTCGCCGCGCGTTGCGGGAATGACCGTCTCGTCCTGCTGGCAGCTCGTTGTACAGAGTGCCGCCAGCAAGGCAAGACCCAGCCAGAGAACAACCGCGAGGCCGGCAGGGCGGCGCGCGCCCCGACGGATCTCGGCGCGACTCCGGGTCCGGTTGCCCGCGGGCGGGCGGCGGGGAGGTGTATGAGGTGCCATCATGCCCTTCACCATCCAGGTATGTGGGCCTAGAACGCGACTCGGATCGCCACGCCGGCCGTCGTTCCCGACAGGCCGCGCTTCGCGGAACCCTCCGGCGCGCTCGCGTCGGTCCACGGGGTGCGGCCGAAGCCGTAGCCGGCCGAGCCGCTCAGTTGCAGTCGCTCGCTCAGCTCGCGGCGCAGCGCCAGCGCCAGCGACGTCACGTGGCTGTTGACGCCGCTCGCGGGGTCGATGCGGAAGATGGCGTGGCTGGCAGCGAGCGACACATCGCCCAGCGGGCGAAGCGCGCGCTGGTAGCCCAGCCCGAGCTCGCTCACCGAGCGCGTCGACAGCCCCAGCATCTCGACGTCGGAGGCGGGAGCGCCGGACACGCGATTGCGATCGTGGGCGAGCAGATAGAGTGACGCGCTCCAGTGAGCGTCGTCGCCCGCGCGCCGGCGGTAGCGCGCGTCCAGCGTGCCCTGGGCGCCTTCATCGATCGTCGTGCGCGGCGCGCCCGCGGATGACTCCAGCTCGTATTGCCCGGCCACCTCGAACCCGAGCGTCAGGTCGAGGTCCCAATTGGGATCCTCGGGATGCTCGCGGGCCAGCAGCGAGATCGCCGCGTGGAGGCGGCTGCCCGGGAAGACCTGCATTTCGCGGCCGCCATCCTCGTAGAGCGCATAGTCGCCCTTGACGTGGCCCGCGAGGGCAAAGCCCGCGATCGTGGTGCGGCCGACCGGCAAGGCCCGCGAGGCGCCCAGCATGAAGTCGAGGCCCTCGCCCGGGCGCTTGAGCCCGAAATCGAGCACGCGGCTCGCGAGCATGCGCGCGACCAGCCGCGCCTCGGCGACCGTGAGCCCGGTCTGGCCGGTCGGCACGTCGCACCCCAGATTGAACGACCACCCGGAAGCCGGCGCGCGCCAGGTCAGGCGTAGCTGCGCGTCGCCCGGGCCGGTGATCTCGGTGTCCAGCTCATCATCGCGGCTCCACGCCACGGGCAGGTGCGCGCGCAGGTCGAGCGGGCCCATCAGACCGGGCGCCTCGATCAGGGTCGTCAGCAGCGTCTGGCGGAACTGGGCGTCCTCGCCCGGCAAGTCCACGGTCCAGCCGCGACTCTGCAGGCCCACGCTCACCCGGGGTTCCGCGGCCGGCGCGGGGGCGATCAACAGCGCGGCGCACGCGGCCACGATCAGCGCGCACCGCGGGCCTCGAAGGAGAATGATCCGTTGTTCGTGCCGTCTCATGCCCGCCTCCGATCGCGGCGCTCCCGCGACGAAGCTCCCGCGTCCGCCCGCCGCGTTGCCGCCGCCGCCCGCGCGCGGCGCCGGCGCGGCGCTCCGGCCTAGCGCGGCCGCACGACGATGCGCACGCGCTCCGTGGTGAGCAGCGGATTCACGCGCGGGTCCTCGCCCCGGCTCCCCGGAAGATCATCGACCTGGCCATCCACGCGCGCGGATGCTTCCCGCCGGAGATCATCGTCCCCCGCCGCCGCGGGCGTCTCCCCCGGCGGCAGCGCCTCTCCGCGGTCGCCCGCCCCGCCGACGCGCTCGGCCGCCGCGCCGGCCCAGCCGAACCCGGGATCGAGCCGCGCCGCCTCGCGGTAGCGCTCGAAGGCCCGGGCGTAGTCCTCGCGGCCCTCGCTGAGCAGCCCTTCGGAGTACGCCAGGAACGCGGCGTAGGACTTGGTCGGCGGCTGGGCGAGCTTCTGGCGCAGCTCCGGTGAGAGCGAGAGGCCCAATTGTCCCTCCGCGATCCGCACGACCTCGCGGCCCAGGTCGTCGAGGACGTAGCGAACGGGCGACTGAAACTGCGCCAGCTCGCGCGTCCCGCGCCAGGCGGCGTTCTGCGGATCGAGGAACAGGTCGTCGATCTGATACTGGACGAGAACCTCGTTGCTGTCGGGCTGGCCCACGCCCGAACGGCCGGCCAGCGCGAGCCCGGCGCCGATCGTGCGCGCCACGAGCCGCGCGGCGGGGTCGAGCGCCTCGGCCGAGCTCAGGGCGATCTCGTCCTCGAGCAGGCGGCGGCGCGTCTCGTCGATCACCGTGAGCGTATCGATCGCGGCGAAGGTCTGCGTGAAGAAGTGCGTGATCCCGGTGGCCAGCGCCGAATCGACCCGCGCCGTGCCCATGGGCTGGAAGCGGCGGATCACCAGGGCCAACGGCTCGATCGTCCCGGCCGGGCGGCCGCCGGCGGCGCGCAATTGCTCGCGGATCTCGGCGCGCAGGATCTCTCGCGCGACGATCTGCTGCCGAGCGCGCATGAGCCGCTTCAGCTCGCCGCTGATCGGCTGGTACGTCTCGCGCCCGCGGTAGATCTCCTCGGCCGGCGCCCACGAGCCGGCGCGCTCGAGGAGCAGAGCTTCCACGTAGGCCGCCATCCCGTCCGCCGGGCGCAGCTCGCGCGCCCGGGTCGCGGTCGCGGCGGCCTCGTCGAAGCGGCCGGCGAAGTAGTACCCCAGGGCCAGGCGCCCCAGGTGGTCGATGTCCCCAGGCTGCTCGGCCGCCGCCCGCTCCAGGTCGGGCACCGCCGCTGCCCACGCCGCGGGCTGCCCGCCGACCGCGGTCACGCCGGACGGTCGCAGCGACGCGCACCCGGCGCCGGTCACGATCGCCGCCAGCACGATCGCGGCGGCGAGGGCGGCGGAGGCGTTCGCCGCGGCGGCGACGGCGGTGGATGCGGCGGCGACGGCGGCGGAAGCGCTGGCGGTGGATGCGGGTCTCCTGGAAAGGGTGCCCATGCGATTCATCCTCCCGATCATCCTCCCGACGAGCCTCCCGGCGAGCCCTGCGGCGCGGCGTCCGGCTCGCCGCCGGGGAGACTGTCCGACTCGGCGCCGCCGTAGAACAGCTTGAGCGCGCGGATGCGCTCGAGCGGGGTGGCGTGGTCCGGAAGCTGCGCGCCGGCCTTCTGCCACTGCTCGAGGGCCTCGCCCAGGTTGCCCGCCTGCTCGGCCGCCGTGGCCCGCGCGACGGCGGCGACGTAGTGGAGGTAGGTGTCGCCCTTGGCCGCCTGGGCCATCTTGCGCTGCACGCCGGTGCGCAGGGCGGCCACCTCGTCGCCGGGCTTCTCGTAGCCGATCCCGGCCAACATCGCCGGGATGAAGTCGCCCAGGATGACGTCCTGCTGCAGCGCCAGCAGGTCGGCCCCCTTGCGGATTCGCCGCTTGTCGTGACGGGCGACGAGCACAGCGCCCGACTCGGTCTGCACCCATCGCACCTCGAGCCAGATCTCGTCGCCGGGCAGAGCTTGCACCTCGCCGTAGATGAAGGAAGAAGCCGACAGCAGGCGCTTGAGGCGGATGCGGTTCTCGGCCGACACGAGATCCGCCTGCGACGAGAGCGCCAGCTCGCCGCGGATCGCATCCATGTGCTCGCGCGACAGCACGATCAGGCCCGGGACGTCCTCCAAATCGCCGGTGATCATGTAGGGCAGCGCGCTGCAGTAGTCGGCCCAGTTGAACTTCGCGCTGGCTCCCAGGTCGACCAGGAAGAATGGCGCGACGGCGACGCGCCGCGGGTCGGCGGCCAGCTCGGCGCCGGCCTGCAGGTCCCGGGCGACCTGGCGAAAGAGCGCGTGCACGGGCGGCGGGTAGCGATGGCCGGGCACGAAGTCGGCCGTCGCATCGAGCTTGAGCATCGCGACCATCGCCGCCCGCGCGCTCTCGCGGTGGGTCGCGTCGTCGCGCGCGGCGGCCTCGGCCAGATGCACCGTGGCGAGCGCGCGCAGGAGGTCGAGCTTGCGCGCGGCCGGCACATCCGGCGAATCCAGCTCCTCGCCGGCCAGGGCCAGCAGGCGATCCATCCGTCCCGCCGCCATCAGCTCGAAGAGGTCGTCGGACGCCGCCGAGGCCCCCGCCAGCAGGAACGCCGCCGCGAGCAGCGCCGCCGCGCTCGCCACGGCGAGCCTCGCCGCGCCAGCCGCCGGGCTCGCGGGGAGCGACGCGCGCCCAGGCCCGCGCCGTAACCGCGCCATCACCACCTTGACCTCCGGATCCTCACCGCCAGAGCGCCGCCAGAGCACCGCCAGAGCACCGCTAGAGCTCGGACTTGAGCGCCCAGATCCGCCCGCGCGCGACCTGGTTCTCGGGGTCGAGCTTCTCCACCTTCTCCCAGGCCTTGATGGCGCCCTTCAGGTCGCCCTTGTCCTCGAGGTCGAGCGCCTGTCCCTGGAGGAGCCAGGTCTCCATGTACTTCTTGCTCGCGCGGCGCGACTTCTGCAAGTCGTCGAAGTAGATGGGATCGGGGGCGAGCAGGTCGGTGCGCTTGACCTCGGTGCGGAACTCGTTGAGCGCCTCGGTCACGCCCGCCAGGACACCGCGCTGGAGCTTCAGCAAGTCGAACGCCTCGCCTGTGAAAGGACCCTCGTACTGCCGGGCGAGCACGCGACTGGTGGCGGCGTGCGTCACCTGGATGTCGATGCGCACGTGGTCCTTGTCGAACAGCGCGATCTGGCCCGCGACGAAGGCGTGCGCGTTGAGTAGCTGCCCCAGGCGCGTGCGGTTCTCCTGGTTGACCAGATCAGCGTTCGCGCTGAGCTCGAGCTCCGCCAGGACGTCCTTCATGTTGGTGCGGTCCACGACGGCGAGATTCGTGGATTCGACGATATCCGTCGAGATGATCATCTGCAGCGCCTTGCCGAGGGCATCGTAGTCGTAGTCCTGATAGCGGAACTTGCCCGGGTTCAGGACCTTGAAGTCCAGCACGGCGACGGTGCCGATGTCCATCGTGCCGGCCTGCATGAACGAATCGCGCACGGCGCGGAAGAGGCGGTTCATCGCCGGGGGAAACATGCGCCCGTCATAGGGCGGGTTGGGATGGATGTCGAAGAGCTGCGCCAGCGACCGCACGGCTTGTTCGCGCTCGCCCATGCGCAGATAGGCGCAGGAGCGCGTCTGCAGGCACCGCGCCTGACACGGCGAGGTGGGCTCCGCGACGCCGAAGGCCTGCTCGACGTAGCTCAGGGCCTCGCGGTAACGATCGCTGATCAAGGACTCCATGGCGCGCTGGACCAGGAGATCGCAGCCCTCGCCTTCGGTCGCGGCGGGCTCATCCTGGGCGAGCGGCGCCCGAGGCCCGAGCAGCGGCGCGGCCAGGGCGACGAGGGTCGCGGTCAGGATCATCACCGCCCGCAGGGAGTGACGGCGGCGGTTCCGGGACCCGCGAGATTCGTGAGGGCAAAACGGGAGTGACATGCTCGACCTCCTGTGCAGCGGGGCGCTGCGGAGGGCATGCGCCTCATCCGCGAGTGCAGCCCCGCGTGACTCGGACCGCTTGCGCGTCGCGGAACCCCTTCCAGGAACCGCCGCGCTGCGGCGTGAGTTTCAGATTTCCCCCCGGCTGATACGGGATGACGAAGTAAAGCCGGCCGGCATCGCTGGGAATCCGCAGTGAATACCAGGCTCCCGCCCGGCGGCCGGCGTCCCAGGGATTCCACGAGAGGGCCCCGGGCGCCTCGTCGGAGCAGCGGACCGCGACACAGTAGTCTTGACCAGGTTGCAGGAGCAAATCGAAGTAGGTTTCCAGGCCCTCGGCATCCGAGGATCCCCGGACAACCGTGGATTCGTCGTTGACCAGCAGCGTTGGCGGGCGATCCCCCTCTGGGCCGCAGGCTTGCGGCACGCCGCCGTTCTTGATCCGAACCTGCACCAGGCCGCCGGGGCCGGTTTCGGACGATGAGCCGGCTGCTCCCCCGGTGCCCGCGCCGGCCGCGGATCCCGTTTCGCCCGCCAGGCGGCTGCCGCCGGCGCCGCTCGCCGCGGCCACGGCGGATCCGGGCTGCAACTCGGCTGCCAGCGTCACGGTCCCGAGCGGTTCGGGCAGCGGGACCTCCCGCGCGAACGGGGCGAAGCCGTCCAGGCTGACTCCGATGGTGACCGTCGCGGCGAAGCACGCGGCGGAGTCGCCGGGACAGAACTCGCTGTTCAGCCAGCCGCCCTCGGGCACGCTGCCGATCGGCCGGCCGTTGGCGCTCACCCGCGCGCCCACCGGCGCCGTCAGATCGAGAATGCGCGTCAGGGTTTGTTGCCGCCCGCCGGACTGCGCGCCACCGGCGCCCGCCTCGCAGGTGAGCTTCACGGCGCGCCCCGGCCACTTGCGGCCCGGCAGCCGGCGGTCGAGGTCCGGGCGGCGAACGAGGCCGTCGCGCAGCGCGAAGGTGAACTGGCCGCTGCCGCCGATCAGGATGGAACAACTGGCCGGATCGAAGTAGCCCCCGCTCGCGCTGGCGGTGCAATCCTTGCGAAACAGATACTGGCGCCCGACGGAGAAGTGCTTGCCGCTGACCACGATGGCGCCCGCAGCATCGGTGGCGCCCACGACCACGCTCTCGGCCGCCCCCTGCGCCGCCACCTGGTAGCTCACCTCGACGCCGGCCAGCGGACTGCCCGCCTCGTCCGTAACGAGGAACTCGTAGCCGCTGCGGCCGCACCCGCCGGCGCTCACCGCGATCAAGACGGCCAGAGCGCAGATCAGGATAGGCGCATGCGCGGCAGGAGGTTGCCCTGCGGATGGTGCGCGGGACGATCCCGAGCGCCGCTCCCGCCGATCACGGTGGTGAAGGTCTACCATGGCGGGGCCAAGGATAGGGCTCGGGGGCCGGACACGCAAGGGATTGCCGCGCCGGAACGGCCCGGCTGATGGTATGATGAAGGCGACCTTCGGACGTCCAGGCGCCGCGCCTGATGATCAGCCTGCAGGGAGGGACCCAAGATGCGCACGACCGCGTGGATGATCGCGATGTTCGGGCTCGCGCTGTTCGCCCTGGCGCAGCCGCCCGCCCGGGCCGCCAACCTGGTCGCCAACGGTGGCTTCGAGCTGCCGTTCGCGCCCGACTGGGTGCAGTCCAACACCGCTGCCAGCTTCTCGGTCGACCGGGGCCCGGGCTACGATCCGGATCCGGACTACGAGGCCCACATCATTCAGAACACGGGCTCCGGCTGGGTTCGGCTGAGCCAGACGGTCTGGATTCCCGAGACGGACGTCGTCTTCTCGGCCTCGTTCAACTTTAACAGCTACGCCACGTCCACCGCCTGGGCCGGGGCCGCGCTGGCGATCGAGTACCTGGACGCGTCCGAGGTCCGTCTGGGCGAGACCCGCATCGGCAACTGGACGCACTACTGCACCTGGGTGAACGGACCCGATCAGCACCTGATCGGGATGCCGGCCCTCATGTGGATGGACTACAGCTTCAACGTCAACGAGGAGCTGGGGAATCTCCCGGCCGTCGACCCGGCCCGGGTGCGGTTCTTGCGCATCTCACTGCTGACCGACATCTACAACTGCTGAGGGGCCACCGAATCCGCGGAGGTCTCCGCGGACAACATCGTTCTCGAATTCGGCCTCGACCGGATCTACCTCGTCATCGACGAGCTGGTCATCGACGACGACGCCCAGGGCGCTTCGCACGGCGACGGCGACGGCGTCATAGAATGCGACGAGACGATCGAGCTGCGCCTGCGGTTGCACAACATCGGCCAGCTCGACGCCTTCGGGGTCACAGCCGGCCTGAGCTCCTCTTCGCCATTTGTCGGCCTCGCCCAGGGCGCCGCCGCATTCGGCGACATCCCGGGTGGCGACTTCGGCGTGAACAGCGTGCCCTTCGTTTTCCACGTGACCTACGACGTGCCCGATGGGGAAGCCCTCCCGTTCAACCTGGCGCTGAGTGAGGAGCCGGGGCAGGTCGGCTTCGCGGCGACCGCGCGCGCCCCGGGCTACCTGATCGGCGTCGCGCGGATCGACGACAGCCTGGGCGGCAACGGCAACGGCACGGCCGAGCCGGGCGAGACGGTCGCCGTCACCTTGCGGATCGAGAACGTCGGCGGCAGCCCGACGCCCGCCCTGGCGGCCGCGCTGGGCAGCGCATCGTCGTACTTCGCGCCCGATCCCACCCCGCACGCGCTGGGCATCCTCGCGCCGGGCGAGGCGATCGTGGCGGACGGGTTCACCGTCGCGATCGACCCGGCCTGCCCGCCGGTCTTCTCACACCACCTGCGCCTCGTCCTTACCGGCCCGAGCCCGTACGTCGCGGCCTGTCCCTTCATCTTCTGCGTGGGCGAGATCTTCGCCGACGACATGGAGGCGAGCGGCGCTTCCTGGACGCACGGCCCCGGCCCCGGCGCGTGGGCCGATCAGTGGCACCTGGAGACCCATCGCAATCACACCTACGCCGGGCAGACGAGCTGGAAGTGCGGCGGCGCGGGGAGCCAGACTTACGGCAACCTCCTTTACGCGCTGCTGTCGACGGCGGAGTTCAATCTGCCGGCCGGGGCGCGGCTCGAGTTCTGGCACTGGATGGACGCCGAGACGAGCGCGGCCTACCCGGATTACTGCTACGACGGCGGCTTGATCGAGATCTCCGTTGACGAGGGCACCGCCTGGCACCAGCTCACTCCGGCCGGCGGCTATCCCTATCTGATCCGGACCGGGACGACGCCGGGGCCCTTCGCGGCCGAGACGCCGGCCTGGTCGGGCGCGCACGACTGGACCGAGGTGTGGGTGGATCTGGCCGGCTACGAAGGCCTGGCCCGCCTGCGCTGGGCGTTCGGCAGCGACGGCGCCGACATGCGCGAGGGCTGGTACATCGATGACGTGCGCATCGTCGTGCCGCCCACCGCCGCGGTGTCCGGCGCGGAGCCGCTCGTCATCCGCCCCGTGCTGCACCCGGCCGCGCCGAGCCTCATGGCGAGCGGCGGCGTCACGCTGCGCTTCGCGACGCCGCGCGCCACGGAGGCTGAGCTCGCGGTGTTCGACGCGGCTGGCCGGCTCGTGCGCACGCTTTCGCGCGGAACGCTCGCGGCGGGCGAGCACCATCTCGTCTGGGATGGCCTCGACGCTGCCGCTCGACCCGTGGCCAGCGGCACATACTACTGCCGGCTGGCGGCGGATGGCGAAACGCGGTCGCGGCGCGTCACGGTCGTGCGGTAGCGCGGCGCGTCACGGTCGTGCGGTAGCGC